>NZ_BBJN01000043.1 GCF_000739555.1 Halolamina rubra | reverse complement strand
ACGCGGTCCCGCACGTCCTCGATCCGCTCGTCGGTGTCGGCATCGAGCTCGTCGACGCGGTCGGTCAGCTCCCCGAGCTGCTGCTCCAGCGGCGGCACGTCCGTCGCGTCCTCGGCGTCGGTGAGAACCCGGTGGGTCGCGACGGCGCGGGCGAGCACCTCCTCACGCTCCCGGCCGGTCTCAGCGGCCCGATCGTCGAGCCAGCGGTCCAGTTCGGTCGGGAGTGATCGGGGCTGCTCCTCCTCCATCGTGGGTGGCTACTGGGCGGTCACATAAGTAACTCCGGCTCGCGTCACCAGCCTTACTGGTCGGCGACGCCGGCCGGGACGGGCGTGGTAGCATAGCGCTATCAAAACCGTTTTTAACTGCCTCTCGCCAGAGGGTGTCATGTCCCTGAACATCGGAGACGCCCTCTCGACGGGTGCGGAGAAGCTGACGACGGCGGCCGGCGTCCAGTTGGCCGTGATCTACATCGCGCTGCAGTTGCTGACCGCGCTCGGCACGAACTCGGCGATCGCCGCCTTCGAGACCCCCGCGGGAACCTCGGGGATGGCGACGACGACGCTGTCGCTGCCGATCGGCGTCGCCGGCGGCGCCGCGCTGGCGACGCTGGGCGGGATCCTCAACGTCGCGCTGACGATCGTGGTGCTGCGGGCGGTCGCCCACGACGCCGCCGAGCTCGGCTCGATCCCGGGCGGCGTCGCCGACGACATGCTGAAGACGTGGGTGTTCCTCGTGATCGCGCTGATCGTGCAAGGGATCGCGGTGGCGATCGGCTTCGTCCTGCTGATCATCCCGGGGCTGTTCCTGCTCGTGAGCCTGATCTTCACGCAGGTGTTCGTCGCCGTCGAGGGTGAGGGGCCGTTCGAGGCGCTCGGCTCCAGCTGGTCGCTCGCGAAGGGGAACCGGTTCTCGCTGTTCGGGCTCGGGATCGTGCTGTTCGTGATCAGCCTGCTGGCCAGCATCCCCACCGCCGTCGTAGCGTTTGTGAGCCCGATCGTGGGGACGGTGCTCAACTACGTCGTCTCCGGGTTCGTGAGCATCTTCTCGATCGCGGTGCTGGTCGCGGCCTACCAGCAGCTCTCCAGCGGGGTGGCGACGACGACCGATGCCGACGACGACGGCGTCGAGCGACTCGACGACGACTCGGGCTTCGACTACGCCTGATCGGGCGGCGTCGACGCCCCCGCCGGGCAGTGAATGGTAACCCTTAACCTCGCCGGGTCCGTCGTTTCGACTGCGGGCCGGTGGGGTAGCTTGGTATCCTTCGGCCTTCGGGTGGCCGTAACCGCGATTCGAATTCGCGCCGGCCCATTTTCACCCCACTTCGCAACGACGAGTGACAGCGAGGCGTTCCGAGTACGAGCGGCTCGCCGCGCTCGTCTCCCGTAGTTCGAGGTTCGCGGCCACTTCCCCTCCCAACTTCTCACGGACGGAGTCAGTCCTCCGCCTCGTCTCTCGTCCCCTCCACCAAACTCTGGGACGGCGGTCGCTCGCTGACACGGCTCACCAGTACCCAGAACCCGACCGCACAAACCGTAAGCCCCGGAAGGATCGCCGTCGGACCGAACGCCCGGATCGCGTCGAGCCCGTCGGAGCTGAGCTCTGGGTGCTGGGCCCACACGATCGGCGGCCCGAGTGCGCCCACTGCGTACAGTGATTCGTACAGGGTGATTGCGGCGCCGGCGACGAGAACACCCCGGCGAACGCCGTCCCGCCGAATCGACGCCGAGTAGTGCATCAGGGCGACCCCGGACGCCGCCATTACCACCGGTGTGACGAGATCGTTCCACGGGCCGACGCCCGCCTCGGCGTAACACGTCCAGAGTCGCCCGTCGCGGACCGTCAACGGGCCGAGGCCACAGGACGCGAGCGAGCCGGTCACCGAGAGGTTGATCGCGACGTGCAGGAGTTCGTGGATCAGTAGCTCCACGCCGATCAGGAGCGGCGCCACGACCAGCGCGACCAGGAACGAACGGTCCCGGGTCATGGCGGTGCGCGGTCTCCCGTCCGGTGGCCTCGCCGTACTACCGGGGAGCGATCGGCCGTCCTGATGCCCCTCGGTCCGGCGTCGATGCAACTCCGCAGGGCAGGCCCGCGTCGACGCGCCGGTTTCTCGGGGCGGGGAAGTTGGCGGCTCGCGGGATCCATGGTTCTCGACCGGGAGGGCTCGACACCCCCGGTAGCGCACTGACGGCGGCCGGAGGGGGCCTCGTCGGTGCCTCCGAGTCGTGGTGCGCCGTGCTTTGTTAGATCCGACCTGTTTCCGGGGCGGGCCTGCGACACCCGAGTAGGAACTTCCTGACTCCCGCACAGTACGAGCCGGTCCTGAAGCCGTCGAGCGTCCGCCAGGCCGCCACACCCCCACCCCGAAACGCTGACTATTAGTGCGCGCCCCACGGTTCTCGGACCGAATGCTCGTCCTGGTCTGCGGGCTCCCCGGCACCGGCAAATCGACGGTGGCCGAGCGCATCGCCGAGCTGCTCCCGGCGGGCCTGCTGCGGACCGACGTGGTGCGGAAGGAACTGTTCCCCGAGCCGACGTACGCGGCCTCGGAGTCCGAAGCGGTGTACGACGAACTGTTCGAGCGGGCGCGTGACCGACTCGAGGCCGGCGAGCACGTCGTCCTCGACGCCACGTTCCGGCGACGGGAACGGCGCGAGCGCGCCGCCGACGTCGCCGCCGAGACCGACACCGAACACCGACTCGTCGAAGTGACGTGTGCGGAGCCGGTCGTCCGCGAGCGCATCCGGGAGCGCCAGCGCCACGAGGACGACGAGAGCGACGCCGACTTCTCCGTCTACAACCAGCTGAAAGCCGAGTTCGAGCCGATCGAGCGCGACGACCACGTCGTCGTCGACAACTCCGGCGAGCTCGCGGACACCCTCGAGACCGTCGACGAGGCGTTCCGCGCCGCGGCGACCGCCTGAGCCCCCGCCCTCGCAAACGTTATCCCCCGCCGGCTATCGAGAGTACGGTAATGGACACGAAGACACGCGGCGCGGTCCTCGTGGTCGCCGCCGTGGCCCTCCTCCTCGCGACGATGGGTGCGAGCGCCGCGCTCGCGCCCGACACCGCGGTCGCCGGCACCGACGACGAGCGCCGGACCCTGGTCGGGATCCAGGGCGGCGGCGTCGGCTGGCACCAGTACGGCAGCGTCGCCGCCTACGAGGGCAACGACCTGGCGTGGCGCCTCGACGACACGGACAGCTACTTCGACGTGACCGAACTCGACAACGGAAGCGTGATGGCCGGGTTCATGGACGGCGGCTACGAGGACTGTGGCCCCTACGAGTCGCCCTGCACTCACACCGGCTTCCGGATCCTCGACCCCGAGACGGAGTCGATCGAGTACGAGTACTCCTTCCCCGTCCGGAGCAGCAGCAACAGCGAGGTGCACGACGTCGAGAAACTCGACGACGGCGAGTACCTCCTCAGCGACATGGAGCACGAGGGGCTGCGCATCGTGAAGAACGGCGAGGTCGTCTGGCGCTGGAACGCCAGCAGCTACTACGACGCGCCCGACGACGCCACGCAGGTCGACTGGCTCCACATCAACGACGTGGACGTGATCGGCGAGGGCCAGTACCTCGTCTCGGTGCGCAACGCCAACCAGATCCTCGTCGTCGACCGCCAGGACGGCGTCGTGGAGACGATCAACGCCGACACCGGCGGCAGCGACGCCTCCTGCACCCACGACGGCCAGCTCGCCGACACCGACGGCGACGGCGAGGTGCGCTGTGGCGACCCCGAGGTGCTCGACCACCAGCACAACCCGCAGTGGCTCGGCGGCGACCCGACCGGCGACAGCGAGGCCGCCGTGCTCGTCGCCGACAGCGACAACGACCGCGTCGTCGAACTCCACCGCGAGAACGGCGAGTGGGAGGTCGCCTGGACGCTCGAACGCGCCGGCGGCATCGAGCTCGACTGGCCCCGCGACGCCGACCGGCTCGCGAACGGCAACACGCTGGTGACGGACACGCTCAACACGCGCGTCTTCGAGATCACGCCCAACGGAACGGTCGTCTGGTCGATCTCGACCGACCGCATCCCCTACGAGGCCGACCGCGAGCCGCAGGGTGAGCCGCCCGAGGGCGAGTGGTACGTCGGCGAGTCGCCGAACCAGGGCGCCGGCGCCGGCATCCCGCTGCTCTCAAACGCCGCGGCGCTGCTGCCCGGCGTGTTCCCGTGGCTGCCGTTCTGGTTCAACGGCGCCCAGCTGGGGATGACGCTGCTCTCCGTCGGCGTCGCCGGCGTCGGCGCCCGGGACCTCTGGCGGTCGCGGTAGCGTCGACGCCGCGACCGGACCGCCCGGCTTTTTGCCCGACCGCGCCGCGCTCCCCGCTATGACCGACGAGCTCGCGTGGGAGACGCTCGACTCCGAGATAGAGTACCGCTGTCCGGGCTTCGCCGTCCGCCGCGACGACGTGGCGCTCCCCGACGGCACCGAGACGGAGTACCACCACGTCGAGGAGGTCGAGACGGTGGTCGTGCTCCCCTTCCTCCCCGGCGGCGACGAGGTCGTGCTGATCGAGGAGTGGCGACAGGCGGTCGGCCGCGTCAACCGGGGGCTCCCCGCCGGCGGCGTCGAACCCGCGGAGGACGATCTCGAGGCCGCCGCCCGGCGCGAGCTCCGGGAGGAGACGGGCTACGTCGCGGACTCGATGACCCACCTCTGTACGACCGAGCCGGTCAACGGGATCGCGAACTCGACCCACCACACGTTCGTCGCCCGGGGCTGTGCGCCGGCCGCCGAGCAGGAGCTCGACCACGACGAGAGCATCCGGAGCCTGACCGTCGACTACGACGAGCTCGTCGCCGCGGTCCGGGACGGCGAGATCCGCGACGGCCGGGCGGCGCTGGCGGTGAGTCGGTACGAGCTCGACTGACGAGGGGAACGACTTAGGGGTCCCGCGCCCGGAAGGCGAGTATGTACTCACGGCTCCGTGCTGTCGGTGTCGGCGTCGGCATCGGCGTCACCGGACTGGTGGGTGGCAGCGTGCTGGCCCTCCTCGTCGCGCTCCTGTTGACCGTCGGCGGCGTCGAGATCACGCCGGTGTTGAACATCGTCCTCTCCCTGCTGCTCCTGACCGGTGTCGGGTTCATGGGCACCGCCCTGCTCTACCTCCGGTATCGGGGGATCCCGCTGCGCTCGCTGGGGCTCGAGATCCCCTCGGTCAAGGAGCTCGGGCTGGTGATCGCCGCGCTCGTGGCGTCGATGGCGTACCTGCTCGTCCTCGGCACGATCCTCCAGTCGACGGGCACCGAGTCCGCGGAGAACCAGGTCGCGAGCATGGCGATGGAGAACCCCGAGATCGTGCTCTACCTGCTGCCCGGCGCGTACCTCCTGATCGGGCCGGGCGAGGAGCTCCTCTTCCGGGGCGTCGTCCAGAACCGCATCCGCGAGTCGTTCGGCCCGAAATCCGGCGTGTTCCTGGCGAGCGTGATCTTCGCGGTGATCCACGTCACCTCGCTGGTCGGCTCCGACGCCTCCGCGGTCGCGGTGACGCTCCTCGGGCTGATGGGGCCGAGCCTGCTGCTCGGCGCGCTGTACGAGTACACCCGGAACCTCGTGGTGCCGATCCTCGTCCACGGCACGTACGACGCGATCATCTTCCTCGCGCTGTACGCGATGGCGACCGGCAGCGTCGAGGCGAGCGGGAACGCCGCCGCGACCGTCGTCGCGGTGCTGCCCTGACAACGGAACCCCCTTACGCCGGGGCGCCGCAACTCGCCCCATGCGCGACGCCTTCGAGATCCGGGCCAGCGACGGGCTGGCCCGCGTCGGCCGACTGACGGTGCCCCGGGCGGGCGTCACCGTCGAGACGCCGGCGCTGATGCCGGTGGTCAACCCAAATCTCCAGACGATCCCCCCGCGCCGGCTCCACGACGAGTTCGGCGCCGAGATCCTGATCACCAACTCCTACATCATCCGCAACACCGACGACCTCCGGGAGCGCGCCGAGCGGGAGGGGCTCCACGAGATGCTCGACTTCCCGGGCGCCATCGTCACCGACTCCGGCTCGTTCCAACTGGCCGAGTACGGCGAGATCGACACCACCACCACCGAGATCCTCGAGTTCCAGCACGAGATCGGCTCCGACGTCGGCACGCCCGTCGACATCCCGACGCCGCCGGACGTCTCCCGCGAGCAGGCCGAGGAGGAGCTCGCGGCGACCGAGGCGGCGCTCGCCGACGCCGAGGCCGTCGACACCGGCGAGATGCTGGTGAACGCGCCCGTCCAGGGCTCGACGTACACCGACCTGCGCGAGCAGGCTGGCGCCCACGCCGCAGGCACGGATCTCGACGTGTTCCCCGTCGGCGCCGTCGTCCCCCTCCTCAACAGCTACCGCTACGACGACATGATCGACGTGGCCGCCGCCGCCAAGCGCGGGCTGGGCGCCGACTGCCCGGTCCACCTGTTCGGCGCGGGCCACCCCATGATGTTCGCGCTCGCGGCCGCGGTCGGCTGTGACCTGTTCGACTCCGCGGCGTACGCGCTGTACGCCCGCGACGGCCGCTACCTGACGGTTCGGGGCACCGAGCAGTTGGAGGACCTCGCCTACCTCCCCTGTCCCTGCCCGATCTGTACCGAGCACGACCCCGACTCCCTCCGTGACCTCGACGAGCGCGAGCGGGAGAACGCGCTCGCCGAGCACAACCTGCACGTCACGTTCGCGGAGATCCGCCGCGTCCGGCAGGCGATCCGGGAGGGGAGCCTGCTCGAACTGGTCGAGCAGCGCGCCCGCGCCCACCCCGCCAGCGCCGACGGCTACAAGGCGCTGCTCGATCACGCCGACCAGCTCGAGGCCAGCGACCGCGTCTCGAAGGGGACGTTCTTCTACACCTCGGCGGAGAGCGCCCGGCGCCCGGAGGTGCTCCGACACCACGAACGCCTCGGACGCCTGGAAACGCCCGAGAAGGTGCTGCTGACGGAGTTCGGCGAGCCCGCCGAGCACGACCACGACGCCGTCTGGCGGGTCGAGCCACCTTTCGGCCCGTTCCCGCCGTCGCTCTCGGAGACGTACCCGCTGCACGCCGAGACGCCCGAGCGGATGGAGACGGCCGCGTACGTCGCCGCCGCCGACGGCGTCGACGCGCTCGCGGCGGCGAACCCGGAGACGACGTTCACGCTGGGCCACGACGACTGGCCCGAGGAGGCGCTGGCGGCGCTACCGGACGGGCTCGAAACCGAGGACCTCTCGACGCTCGGCGAGCCCTAGAGCGACTCGATCGCCGCCATGGCGGCGTAGCTCAGCAGGAGCGAGAGCGCGAGCGAGCCGATCCAGGCGAGCACGGTGAAAAGCATCTTCTTCCGGCTCACCCCGGCGCCGCCGGCGGCGTACCCCGAGCCGACGATCGCGGAGACGATGATCTCGTTGAACGAGACGGGGATGCCGAACGCGACGGCGGTCTGGGCGATCGCGAAGCTCGGGATCAGCGCGGCGATCGAGCGCCGCGGGCCGAGGCTGGAGTAGTCCTGGGCCAGCGCCTTGATCATCCGCGGCGCGCCGGTCCACGAGCCCGCGAGCAGCCCCAGCCCGCCGCCGAGCAGGAGCGCGACGATCGGGATCGACTGGAACGTGTCGAGCAGCGGCACCAGCGGGCCGATCGCCAGCCCGACCTGCGAGCCGCCGGCGGAGAAGGCGACGAGCCCGCCGAGCGCGAGCAGGAACCGACGCTGGGCGCCGTCGGCGTCCCGGCGCGTGTCGGCCGCGAGCGCGAGGCCGACCAGGACGGCGAGCGCGAGCGTGACCCCGCCGCGACCGAGCGTCCCGTCGGCGCCGAGGGAGCGCGCAATCTCGCCGGCGATCGAGCCGCTGCCGTCGGCCGGCCCGAGCAGCGCGAAGCCGATGTTGGCGACGAGGACGCCGACGAGCCCCGCGAGCGTTGGCACCAACACGCGCTCGGGGACGTGCTCCGAGCGCAGCAGGCGGGCGGTGCCGTAGGCGATCCCGCCGCCGACGAACGGCGTGAGCACCCACAGCGCGACGATCTCGCGGTACTTCGCCCACGCGGGCTCGCCGCCCATCGCGAGGCCGACGCCGACGACGGCGCCGGTGACGGTGAACGCGGTCGCGATCGGGTACCCCTTGAACACGCCCAGCGCGACGAGCACGGCCGCGATCAGCAGCGCGACCGTGGCCGCGAGGGCGGTCAGCGCGACGCCGCCGACGAGCTCGGAGCCGACCGCCTCGGTGACGCTCTGGCCCTGCAGCACCGCGCCGGCGAAGCCCAGAATCCCGACGATCAGCCCGGCCCGCATCACGGAGATGGCGTTCGCGCCGACCGCGGGGGCGAACGGCGTCGACCCCGAGGAGCCGGCGCCGATCGCCCACGCCATGAACAGGCTGGCGACCGCGGCGACCAGCGCCGTCCCGATCGTCAGCGGATCTACCACGGCTCCTCCGTCATCGGCCTTTCCCGCTGTCGTAGCCTTCGCGCAGTCCGAGCAGCGTCCGGCGCACTAACAGATACATGAAGAAGACGAACCCCAGCATCCCGACGAGCACGACGGTGAACAGCGGGTTGGAGACGAGGAAATCCAGCGCCTCGCCCGCGACGTTGGCTGGAGCGACCATACGCGAGGTTCTCCCGGCGGTCGGTTAGGCGTTTCGGCGGGGGCTCAGTCCTCCGCGGCCGCGGAGTCGCCCGCGGCCGCCGACTCGGTCGGGTCGGCGGCGGTGTCGGCGTCGTCGGCCGCCTCGCCCGTCGCCGACCCCTCGCTCGCTGCCGCCTCCTCGTCGTCCTCGACGACGCCGGCGCCGCCAGGCCCCTCGGCGTCGACGGCGTCCGGGTCCTGCACCCAGAGGTCGCCGAACAGGTCGTCCTGGTTCAGCCGCACGTCGCCGCGGTTCGAGAGGAAGAGGAGGGCGAGGTACGTCATCACCGGCCGGCCGCCCGCCTCGCGGACCTCCGCGAACAGCACCTCGTCGCGGCCGCGGTCGTAGCGCTCGAGCAGCGCCGCCTCCACGTCGGCGATCACCTCGTCGATGTCCTCGGTGTGGGTGGTGCCGGTCACGTCGTCCTCGGTCGGCTCCTCGTCGCGGCGGAAGTCGTCGCCGGCGTGGTAGTCGAGCGTCTGTGGCCCCCGCGAGTACCCCTGCGGCGACTCGCTCGTGTCGTAGCTCCGGGACTCCTTCCACCAGCTGCCGCGCTCGGCGTCGCGGAGCTCCCGGACGAGCTCGTCCAGCGTCTCCGGCGTCCCGCGGGTGGATTTCCGTTCGAGCCGGCGGTCCATCTCGGCCTCCAGCTGGTCGACGGGGTCGAACCCGTCGTCGGCGCCGGGCGGGGGCGCCTCGTCGGTCATCGCGACCTCCCAGGGCTCGGGCGCCGGCTCCTCGGGCTCGTCGTCGCTCAGCATCGCGTCGGACTTCATCCGCAGCAGGACGGAGGCGTAGAACAGCGCCCGCCCGGAGGCCCGGAGGTCGGCCTCGTCGAGCTCCGCGAGGAACGCGTCGGTGACGGCGACGATGTCGATGTCCCACGGGTCGATCTCGCCCTCCTCGGCCAGGGAGACGAGCACCTCGACCGGCTCGACCTCCCCCTCGTCGGCCGACGCCGCCTCGTCGGGGCGGGCGTCGTCGCTCACGAGGTCGTCGTCGACGCCCGGCTCGCCGCGCTCGGGGCGATCCGACGCGAGGTCGAGCGAGAACTCCTCGTCGCTCATGGGCGGCCTCCCGAACCACCACGACCGCTAATCATCGTCGGTCGCCACCTCCGCCTCCGGCGTCTCGCCCTCGGCGAGGTCGATCCCCGTGACCGCGGAGACGTTGTTCTCCTGCATCGTGACGCCGATGGCGCGCTCGGAGCGGTCGAGCAGCGCCGAGCGGTGGCTGACGACGACGAACTGCGCCTCGCCCGCGAGGTCGTCGACCATCTCGCCGACGCGCTCGGCGTTGACCGCGTCGAGGAACGCGTCGATTTCGTCCAGCGCGTAGAACGGCGCGGGGTTGTGGCGCTGGATCGCGAAGATGAACGCCAGCGCGGTCAGCGACTTCTCCCCGCCGCTCATCGCGTCGAGCCGCTGGACCGGTTTGTCCGCGGGCTGGGCCTTCATCGTCAGCCCCTCCTCGAACGGGTTCTCGGGGTCCTCGAGCACGAGCTCGCCGGAGCCGTCCGAGAGCCGCGAGAAGATGCGCTGGAACTGCTCGTCGATCGCCTCGAAGGCGTCCATGAACGTCTGTTTCTTCTGCTGCTCGAACCCCTCGATGCGCTCCTCGATCCCGTCGCGCTCCTCGACCAGCACCTCGCGCTGCTCGGTGAGCTCGTCGAGATCCGCCTCGACCTCGTCGTACTCGTCGATGGCGAGCATGTTCACCGGCTCCAGCTCCTCCATCGCCTCGGTCAGGCGCTCGATCTCGGCCTCGACCTCGTCGTGGTCGGGGATCTCCTCGGCGTCGTACTCGTCGACCTGGCTCTCGAGTTCGGCGATCTCCGCCTCAAGCTCTGTGGCGCTGCCCTGCAGCGAGTCGAGCCGGCTCTCCACGCGGTCGACCTCGTCCTGCCGGTCGTTGCGCTCGGTGCGGGCCTCCCGGACCTCGGCTTTGAGCTCCTCGCGCTCTTCTTTGAGCTCGGCGAGCTGCTCCTCGAGTTCGGCGACTTTCTCGTGTTTCTCCTCGAGCGTCGCCTCCTTCGCCTCGATCCCCTCCTCGAACTCCGCGATGTCGTCCTCGAGTTCGGCCTTCTTGTTCTGGGCCGCCTCGACGGTGTCGTGGAGATCCTCCAGCGACTCCTCGGCGTACTCCTTCTCGCGCCGGCGGTCGGCGATCTCGGCGTCGAGGTCGTCGCTGCGGTCCTCCAGCTCGTCGATCTCCTCCCGGATCTCGTCGGCCCGGGCGGAGAGCTCGGGGATCTTCGAGTCGGCCATCTCGGCCTCGATCTCCGCGATGGAGTCCTCGGCGGCCGCGATGCGGTCGTCGAGATCCGCGATCTCCTCGTCGAGCTCGGTCATCTCCGCGTCGACTTCCTCGCGCTCCTCGCGGAGCTCCTCGAGTTCGGCCTCCAGCTCCTCGATGCGCTCCTCGGCCTCCGTCACGTCCTCCTCGGCGTCTTCCACGTCGGCCTCGATCTCGCGGACCTTCTCGGCGGCCGCGCTCTTGCGCTCGCGGGCGTCCGTGAGATCGCTCTCGACCTCGTCCAGGTCGTCCTGGATCGACTGACGCTCCTCCTCGAGGTCGTGGATCTCCTCGGCGAGTCGCTCCAGCCGGCCGCCGCCGGACTTCGAGAACGAGTAGCGCGAGCCGCCGCCGGAGCCGCCGGTCATGGCGCCGGACTTCTCGACGAGGTCGCCGTCGAGGGTCACCATCCGGAAGTCGCCCATGAAGTGGCGGGCGGTCTCCATGTCCTCGACGACCAGCGTCGAGCCGAGGACGTACGAGAAGATGCCCGAGTAGCGGCTGTCGTAGTCGACGAGCTCGCGGGCGAAGCCGACGACGCCGGGGTCGTTCGGCTCGTTGGGCAGGCGGCGGTCGTCCATCTCCGTCATCGGGAGGAACGTCGCCCGCCCCGCGTTCCGTGACTTCAGGTAGTCGATACAGGAGGAGCCGACGCCGTCGTCGTCGACGACGACGTTCGCGAGCCGGCCGCCCGCGGCGGTCTCACACGCCTCCGCGTACTCGCGGGGAACCGACGCGAGCTCGCCCACGGGGCCGTGGACGCCGCTCATGCCGGCGTTCTTGATCGTCGTCACCGCGCGGGGCCAGGAGCTGTCGCCGGTGTCGCTCGCTTTGGCCTCCAGCTCGGCGTACTCGTTGCGGAGCTCGCGGAGCTCCTCGTCGACCTCGGAGAGGTCGCCGTTGAGCTCCCGTTTGCGTTCCTTGAGGTCGCCGACCATCGACTCGGCTTTGGACTCGTTCTTCTCGGCTTTGTCCAGCTCCGAGTGGAGGTTCGACACCCGCGCCCGGAGATCCGGCAGCGAGTTCCGGACCTCCTCGAGCTCGTCCTCGCGGTCGCTGACGCGGTTGGAGCGCCGCCGCGCCTCGTCCAGCAGGCGGTCCTTCTCGCGCTGTTTCTCGTTTTTCGCCTCGCGCAGCGACTCCAGGGCCTCCTTCTCGCGTTCGAGGTCGGCCTTGAGCTCGTCGAACGCGGTGTCGACGTTCTCGATCTCGGTCTCGACCTCCTCCAGTTCGGTCTCCTTCGAGACGATGTCGCTCTTGACGTTCGCCTTCTCGACTTTCAGCTCCCGGATCTCGTCGTCGAGCTCCTCGATCTCCTCCTCCTTCCGGTCGATGTCGACGAAGGCGCTCCGGCGTTCGGCCTCGGCCTCCTCGATGCGCTCCTCGTTGGCCTCGATGCGGTCCTCGAGCCGGGCGATCTCGCCTTTGATCTCCTCGATCTCGCTTTTCACCCGGAGCTGCTCGTCCTCGCCGGTGCGCTCGATCTCGCTGTCGAGCTCGTCGAGCTCCGCCTCCAGCCGGGAGAGCTTCCCCTCGGCCTCGTCGAGCGCGGTGCGTTTCTCCTCGAGGTCGTCCTCGGCGGACTCGATCTTCGCCTCGGTCCGCGCGAGGTCCTCGCGTTTCTCCTCGAGTTCGGCCGCCCGGAGGTAGCCCTCGTACTCTTCGCGCTCGTCGCGGAGCTCCTGGTACTCGAGGGCGGTCTCGCGCTCGTCGGCCAGCTGCTCGAGGCGCTCCTGCTTCTCCTCGATCCGGAGCTCGGCCTCGCCGATGCGGTCCTCGACGACCTCCAGCTCCTCGCGGGCGGAGGCTTTCTTCTCGTCGAACTCGGCGACGCCGGCGATCTCGTCGATGATCCCCC
>NZ_BBJN01000044.1 GCF_000739555.1 Halolamina rubra | reverse complement strand
GCGGAGGCGAAGCGGCTCAAGGAAGAGGCGGGCGTCGACGCCGTCGTCGCGCTCGCGCACACGGGGGTCCCCGACGCTGAGGCGCTCGCCGAGGCGGACGCGGACGACGACATCGACGTGATCGTCGTCGGCGACGACGAGCAGTTCTACCCGCCCGAGGAGATCGACGGGTCGATCGTCTCCGAGGCGCGGGCCCGAGCGGCCTACCTCAGCGAGATCGAACTGACGGTCGAAGGCGGAGAGGTGACCGGGTTCGACGGGCAGTTGATCGAGGTCACGGAGGAGATAAAGAAAGACCCCACCGCATCGAGCATCATCAACGACTACCGAGCAGACGTGGGGCTCGACGAAGTGATCGTAGAGACCGAGACCGCGCTCGACGCGACGTTCGGCTCGAACTACCACCGCGAGACCGGCTACGGCAACCTCGTCACCGACGCGATGCGCGAGCGGGCCGACGCCGACGTGGCGATCACGAACGCGGGCGGCATCCGCTCCGACTCGGTGTACGGCCCCGGCGAGATCACCGGGGGAGACATATTCAACACCCTCCCGTTCCCGAACACGCTCGTCACGCTGGAGCTAACGGGCGAGGAGCTCGTCGAGACGCTGGAGAGCCAGGTCGTCACGCTGGAGAGCGACACCGGGCAGAGTTTCGGCGAGGAGATCTCCCAGCAGGTCAGCGGCGTGCGCTTCGAGTGGGTGCCCCACGAGGGGGTCGACGAGCAGATCCGCGACGTGCGCGTCGGCGGCGAGCCGCTCGACCCCGACGAGAGCTACGCGGTCGCCGTCAACAGCTTCATCGCCAACGGCGGGAGCGGCTACCCGCTCGAAGACAAGCCCGTGATCGAGGCGACCGACGAGCTGCTCGTGACGCTCGTCGTCGACTACCTGCGGGAGCGCGAGAGCGTCGCCCCGACCGTCGAGGGCCGGATGCAGCGCGTCGACCGCGACCTGCCCGACGCGTCGATCACCGTCGACGGGAACGGCAAGGTCGTCGAGCAGTTCGACGCCCCCCAGGACGTCGAGTCGGTCGCCGGCGACACCGCCGCCGTCTGGTCGCCGGACGGGGCGGCCGTCGACGCGGAGCAGGTCGTCTTCGACGAGGACGAGGGGACGCTGGTCGTCCGCGCCGACGATGGCGCCCTCGCCGAGACGGTCGCGGACGCCGACGGCGGGGAGGAGGTCCAGTTCGACCTCTACGCGGAGTACGAGTCCGCTGAGTTCGACCACGTCTACTTCGAGCGCTCCCGGCTGAACGCCGACCTCGCGGCCGCCGTTCGACGCCGCGGCCGTGACCGTGTCAGCGGGCCGCCGGCGGGTAACTAATCCCGCCGGACACGGAGCGAAACGGCTTCGACGGGAGGCCCGACGCTGACGCGCACCGAACGGTCCGCAGTCACTCCCCGGTCGGGCCACTCGTCGAGTGAGGGCGACCGAACAGCCACCAGCCCGCGACGCCCAGCACGGCGCCGACGGCGTCGGCGACCAGGTCGAGCAGCGAGACCGCCCGCCCCGGGACCGGGCCTTGGAGCAGTTCCACGACGCCGCCGTAGCCGGTGACGAGGACGACGACGGCCAGCGTCGCGCCGAGCCGCCGGTCACGCAGCGCCCAGAGGCTCGTCCCCGCGAGGACGGCGTAGCCGACGACGTGGAGGAGCTTGTCGACGCCGACCGGGCCGATGGCGCCACCACCCCCACCGCCCGGGACGAGCGAGGCGACGAGGATGACGAGGGCGACGGCGACGGGGAGCCAGCGGCGAGCGCGCATACGCCAGCGTGGGCGGGCGGGCCCAAATCGGTTGCGTGGCAGTCGGCTTTATGTCGCCGGCAGCGGAACGCCCGGGCATGTCCCGCGCCGACTCCTCCACCGGCTTCCTCGCGGAGAACCGCAACCTGCTGCTCGCGGTCGCCGCAGGGGTGGTGATCTTCATGCTCCTGCTGGGCCTGCTCGGCTTCGGCGGCGCCATCGGCGTCGTCGGGTTCGCCGCCTACTCGATCGTCTGGCTGGCGGTGATCGCGTTCGTGCTGTGGCTGCTCTACCGCCTCGTCGTCGCCGTCGAGCGCATCGCCCACGCACAGCAGCGGATCGCCGCGGCGCAGAGCCCGCCGGGCGGCTCGGTGGAGATCACCGACGGACGCGACACGTCGACCGGAGCCGACGCGGGCACCGGGAACGACACCGACGACGCCAGTGAGGACGTCGGCGACGCCAGCGACACCGACGACGACGCCGGCGCCGACGCGTAGCTTTCACCGGAGTCACAGGAACTTTGCCCCGGCCCGCGCACTCGTGAACGATGAGCAGCGAATCCGCAGGCAAGAAACGGTTCACCCCCGAAGAGCTGGCGCGCCTCCCCGAGTTCCACCACCCCCGCGTGGGGCCGGACGGCGAACGGATCGCGTTCTACTACGACGGCACCGGCCGCAACGAGCTGTACGTCCAAGACGTCGAGACCGGCGAGCGTCGGCAGATAAGCGACGGCGAGGTCCCCCGGGCCGCCCGCTGGCCGATCGCGTGGGGCGCCGACGGCGACCGCGTGTTCTTCCACCTCGACGACGCCGGCGACGAGCAGAACGACATCTGGGCGCTGGGCCTCGACGGCGACGCCGAACCGGTCGTCGAGACGCCCGGCCAGGCGACGCTGCAGGACGTGGCCGACGACGGCCGGCTGCTGTACGGCAGCGACGAGGGGGAGCAGCTGAACCTCTACCTGTTCGACCCCGACACCGGCGCGTCCGAGCAGCTCACCGAGAACGACGAGCCGGTCCGGGCGGGCAGCTTCTCGCCCGACGGAGACCGGATCGCCTACGCCACCAACGAGACAGAGGCGATGGAGAACGAGGACGCGTACGTGCTGGATCTCGAGACCGGCGAGTCGCGCCGGCTCGACCTCGGCGAGACCGGCTCGCAGACGTACCCCGTCGACTGGCACCCCGACAGCGAGCGGCTGCTGGTCAGCGACGACGCCGAGGACCTCACCCACGCCGGCGTCTACGAGCTCGGCGCCGACGAGGTCCGGTGGCTGAGCGACGGCAGCGCCGAGGAATCCCCCGAAGCGTTCGGCCCCGACGGCGAGACGGCGTACGCGCTGCGCAGCGAGAACGCCGCGCGGACGCCGATCGTCTACGACCTCGACGGCGGCGACCCGGAGCCGCTCGAACTCCCCGAGGGCGTCGCCTCGCTGGCGGGCGGCGACCACTTCCTCGCCGACGGGCGACCCGTGTTCACCCAGACGACGCCGGACGCCCGGGGGTCGCTGCTGGCGTACGACGGCGGCGCGACCGAGACGCTGATCGAGCCCGACTACGGCGAGATCGACCCCGACGCGTTCGTCGACGCCGAGTACGTCACCTACGAGTCCCCGGACGGTCTCGAGATCGGCGCGCTGCTGTACGACGCGCGGGACCGGCCGGTCGGCAGCGCGGACGAGGTCACCCCGGGCGTCGTGAAGGTCCACGGCGGCCCACACGCCCAGTCGATGCAGTCGTTCGACCTCTACGCGCAGTTCCTCGTGAGCCAGGGGTACTCGGTGCTGCTGCCGAACTACCGCGGCTCGGTCGGTCGGGGGCGGGAGTTCCAGCAGTCGATCCTCGGCGACTGGGGCGGCGCCGAGCAGGCGGACGTCGCCGCCGGCGGGCGCTGGCTCGGCGACCGCGAGTTCGTCGACGCCGACCGGCTCGGCGTGTTCGGCGGCTCCTACGGCGGCTACTCGGCGTACTGCCAGCTCACGATGCATCCCGAGATCTGGACGACCGGCGTCGCCTGGATCGGCATCACCGACCTGGACCTGCTGTACGAGGAGTCGATGCCGCACTTCCAGGCGATGCTCGAACAGCAGCTGGGCGACCCCGAGGAGAACGCCGAGCTCTGGCGCGATCGCTCGCCGATCACCCACGTCGGGAACATGGAGGCACCGGTGTTCGTCGTCCACGGCGTCAACGACCCGCGCTGTCCGATCTCGCAGGCGCGGACGTTCCGCGACGCGCTACAGGATCGCGGCTGGGAGGCGGGCCCGGACGGCGACTTCGAGTACGAGGAGCTCGAGGCCGAGGGGCACGGCAGCTCCGACGTGGAGCAGAAAGTGCGGGCGTTCGGGCTGATCGGCGAGTTCCTCGAACGGCGGCTCTAACCAGCCACGGCGAGTGAGCGAGAGTGACCTCTGTGTCACCCTCACCGAACCCATGCCGTGGCTGTGTCTGACCAACCACGACGAGCCAGAGTGACCAGCGTGTCACGCTCAGCGAGCCCATGCCGTGGCTGTGTCTGACCAACCACGACGAGCCAGAGTGACCGGCGTGTCACGCTCATCGAACCCATGCCCTGGCTGTGTCTGACCGATTGCCGCGAGCGAGCAGCGATCGGCGACGACCGATCGCGCAGAGCCGATGCCGTTCGTGTGTAGGAGATCGCTGGCCGTTCAGTCGCTCTTCGAGCCGGTCTCCAACCGGTAGCTGACCCCGTCGTGAGCCCCACGGACGCCGGCGGCGACGATGGTGTACTCCCCCCGGGCCCGTTCCCGGTGGAGCGCGAACGACGACGGGTTCCCGTCACGGCCCACAGTCACGTAGACGGAATCGCCGGGTTCGAGTCGCTCACTCGTCGTGACTGTCCCGGTCGCGTCACCGTGGAGAGGCGAGCCCCAGACCGTCTCGTTGCTCACGGAGACGGTGAACGACGCGTTCGCCGGGAGAGCTGTCTCGCCGGCGTTCCGGATCTCGAGTGCGTGCCCGTTCTCGACCGTCGCGATCGAGAGGTGGGGGAGGTCGGCAACCCACGGCGGCGCCCCGGACCAGTCCACGTCGGTGTCGAGCGAGATCGAGCTCTCGAGGCGTTCGTTCGTGGCGTTGCTCGTGCCGACGAGGGACGTATCGACGTCGTACACGACGCCCTCGGGCGTGACAAGCACCGTCCCCTGGTACGCCTCGTAAATGGTCGTCCGGCTCGGCGAAACCTCGTCGGCCTTCAGCCGGACGAACGTCCGGTCACCGCGCTCGACGGTGCCGTTCACGCTGTAGTTCCCACCGACCAGGGCGGTCCGGAGGGTGGATCGCTTGCCGAACACGTCATCGTGCGTCCACGCGTCGACGCCGCCGGTGGCGTTCTGGAAGACGGAGAACCGCGTCTGGTCGTCGAAGGTGACCCGCGAGTAGCCGTGCGAGCCCGTCCAGTAGAACTGCTCCGTCGTCCGGTCGCCGTCGACCGTGCGGTTGAACGCGCTGTAGTACGGCGTCGAGTCCGCACCGTGTGCGTACCGGCGGACGCCGCTCTCGTTCGGCGCCGTCCACTCGTGGGTGAGCGCCATCGGTTGGGTCGCCGTCGCGGCGAAGTGCGCGTCGAGGAGTGCCGTGACGTTCGTGAGCGTTCCGTTCGCCGCGACGCCCGGCGGGTACTGGTCCACGGACGCGTCGGGCGCCCAACTCGCGGTCGGTGTCGCGGTGGCGGTACCGGTCGAACTGTCGGTGCGTGGCGTCACGCCGCTACAGCCGGCCGTGATCAGGAGGAGGGCGACGCAGACCGCGAGCGCCGCGTGTCGTTTCGGGGACCACATACGGGCACCAGACAGCAGGGAGTCGGATAAACAGCGGGGCCGATCGACTTGGTCGCCGGTCCCGTTCCCGAACCGCCGTCGCCGACGTGGCCGTCGTCGACGCCGCTACTCCCGACCCACAACCACTGCTGTCCGGATGTCCAGCGCGGCGTCGAACTCGCTGCCGCGGCGGGTCTCGGCGCCGATGCGGAGCAGTTGGCGCTCGTGGGCCTGCTGCACCGAGCGTTTCTCGACTGGCGACAGCGAGAGCACCGACGCCACGCCGTCCCAGTAGTCCGGCGGCACGAAGAACAGCTCCCGGCGCTCGTCGCTGTACGGCGACTCGAACCGGCGCCGGAGCGACTCCCGGGAGTCGATCAGGTGGGCGTCGACCCGGCCCAGCAGCTCCGGGAGCTCCCGCGGGGGGATCCCGTCGCCGTGAGCCACCTGCTGGAGCACCGTCGCGTCGAACGGCACCGCGTCGGCGTCGGGGACCGGCGTCGCCTCGGCGGGGTCCGGGGCGTCGTCCCAGCGGCCCGGCGTGTCCGAGGGCATCATCGGCCGACCACCGACGACCGGGGACGGTCGTCAGCGCGAGAACGGAGAGCCATCCAGGGGCGCATACACACCACTTGTGCGCTCTCGGGGATAAGGAACGCGGAGGTGGCTACTGGTTCCACGGCGCCGCGTCGAAGTCGACGATGCGGTGGCGCTCGTCGATATCGTCGACGGCGGCGAGCTCCTCGTCGGTCAGTTCGAGCTCCCGGGCGGCCCAGTTGTCCCGGATGTGCGCTTCGCTCGTCGCCTTCGGGATGGCGACGACGTTCTCCTTCGAGAGCAGCCACGCGAGGGTCACCTGCGCGGGCGAGGCGTCGTGGGCCGCGGCGATCTCCCGGATCGTCTCCACGTCAGCGACCTGGTTCCGCGCGATCGGGCTGTACGCGACCAGCGCGTAGTCGTGCTCGACGGCGTGAGCCCGCAGGTCGTCCTGGGGCAGCATCGGGTGGCACTCCACCTGGTGGGCCGCGAGCGGCGGGTCGAGGCGCTCGATCGCGGCGTCGAGCTGGTCGATACGGAAGTTCGACAGCCCCACGGCGTCGACGACGCCGTCGGCGTGCAGGTCGTTCAGCGCGTCGATCGTCCCCTCGGGGTCGTAGCTGTTGATCGGCCAGTGGACGTACAGCAGGTCGATGGTGTCGACGCCCAGCCGCTCGGCGCTCTCGCGGGCGGTCTCGACGGCGTCGTCGTACGCGAGGTTCTCGGTGGCGAGCTTCGTCGCGACGAAGACCTCCTCGCGGTCCACGTCGGCCGCGGCGAGCCCGTCGCCGACGGCCGCCTCGTTGCCGTAGCTCTGGGCGGTGTCGACGTGGCGGTAGCCGGCGTCGAGCGCGGTGCTGACGCTCTGCGCGCACTGTTCGGGGTCGTCGTTCTCGTACGTACCGAGGCCGAGTCGGGGGATCTCCTGCATACCCCAAGCGGGGGGGCGAGGGGGTGTCAACCCTGCGGTGGCGGAACCCCCGGGTCGACCGTGCTGGGCGTCGCCTACACGTCGATCGTCGTCGGCTCGATGCCGTACTCCTCGAGGTGGCTCTCGAGGGCGTCGATCCGGCCGCCGACCTCCTCGGGGTGGTGGGCGTCGCTGCCGACGACGAACTCGACGCCGTGGTCGAGCAGCGTCGTCAGGAGGTCCGGCGCGGGGTGGAACTCGCCGTAGTCGTCCAGCACGCGCCCGGCGTTGATCTCCGGGACGGTGTCGGAGTCGGCGAACGCGGCCGCGGCCTGCTCGTAATGTTCGACCGTCGAGTACCCCCGGAGCTCGGGCGTGCGCTCGATCAGGTCGGCGTGGGCCGCGATGTCGAACAGCTCGCTGTCGGCCAGGGCGGCGAGGTTGTCGTAGTAGCCGTCGACGACCGCGCGGCGCCCGTCGTCGTCGAGGCCGACGAAGTTCTCCGCCCACTGCACGTCGGCGCCGTCGACGGAGTGGACGCTGCCGACGGCGTAGTCGAAGCCGGCCGCCTCGAGGAACTCGGCGATGTCGGCCTCGCGGCCGGGGACGTAGTCCATCTCGACGGCGTCGAAGATCTCGATCTCCGTCTCGGTCCGGGCCCACTCGATCCCATCGCGGCGGCGGTGGTACGTCTCGTCGAGCGCGAAGCCGAGCCCGTCGAGGCGGCGCCGCGCGTCGCCCTCGGCGGTGACGTTGCAGTGGTCGGCGAAGCCGATCCCGTCGAGGCCGGCGGCCTCGGCGGCCCTGACCATCCCGGGGATGAAGTGGCCGTCCGAGTAGTTCGAGTGGGTGTGGTAGTCGAACCGGACCATCAGGGAAGTGGCGCGAGCGTCGCCGTGAACACGGCTGTGTCTTCGGTGTCGTTGCGGGCGCCGTGAGCGACGCCGCGCTCGTGGGCGACGACGCCGGGGGCGACGACGTCCTCCTCGTCGTCCTCCTGGATCACCGTGACCGTCCCGGCGAGCACGTGGAACACGTTGAGGCTCTCGGGGTGGTCGTGGCTGTCGAGCTCGGCGCCGGGGCCGAGGAAGAACGCCTTCACGAGCGCGGCGTCGTCGACGACCAGTTCGCGGGTCTCGATCTCTCCCGGTTCGGGAGTCACGTCGGGGAGTTCGTCCATACACCCCCTACGGCGCCCGGGGGAGAAAAGTCCGGCTACGCCGGCGGGGCGTGGGCGGGCCTACTCGGTGTCGTCGTCGAGAAACCCCTGGTACGGGCAGACGTACTCGTCGCGGATGATCTGCTCGTCGACGATCTCCAGCCCCAGCGCGTCGAGCTCCTCGCTGATCCGGTTGAGGTCGTCGTGGTCCCGCCCGATGGTGTTGACGTACACGTTGCGCTCGCCGGTCATGATCTCCCGGACGGCGGTCACGCCCTCGATCTGCTGGGCCGCCTGGGCGAGTTCGTCGCGGTCGGCGACGGGGGCGGTGCAGATGATCTTCGTGTACAGTGGGTAGCCCGCGAGGTCGTAGTCGATGTCGAGGTGGTAGCCGCGGATGATGCCGCTGTCCTCGAGCTTGTTGATCCGCGTCCGGACGGTGCTCGCCGACAGGCCCAGCTTCTCGGCGATCTCGCTGGAGGAGGTCCGACGGGCGTCCTGCTGGAGGTAGTAGAGGATGTGTCGGTCCACGTCGTCCAGCTCTCCCTGTTTCATCGCTAGCGAACGTCGGCGGGGTTCGACCTTATTCCTCCCGGTTCGGTGGGGGGAGGTGCCGTTCGCCGACCCGCAGCCATGCCCCCGGCGCCCACAGCGCTGTAGACGATTCGTTCGTTTGTCACGGTCGATTTTGACGTATCGTCATCTAAATCCGCTAGTTTATGGTGGTTCGGGGAGTAGCCACGAGTAACTGCCCGTTGACGACGGGCGACTCTCCCTCGCTATGAGTGGCATCCGACACGAACCGTCGACGACGGTAGCGACCCACAGCAGCGCCCTCCGGTCCGCCGACTGGCGGCGGCCAAGCGTCGAGGGGGGCGCGCGATGAAGGAGCTCGAACGGGACCTCGGCCTCCCGTCGGTGCTGGCGATCAGCATCGGCGCGATGATCGGGAGCGGCATCTTCATCCTGCCCGCGCTGGCGCTGGATATCGCCGGCCCCGCGGTCATCGTCGCCTACCTCCTCGCGGGCGTGCTCGTCGTGCCGGCGGCGCTGTCGAAGTCGGAGATGGCGACGGCGATGCCCGAGGCCGGCGGGACGTACATCTACATCGAGCGCGGGATGGGGCCGCTACTGGGCACCATCGCCGGCGTCGGCACGTGGTTCTCGCTCTCCTTCAAGGGCGCACTCGCGCTGGTCGGCGGCGTCCCGTACCTCCTGCTGCTGTTCGATCTCCCGATGAAGCCCGTCGCGCTGGGCCTGGCGACGGTACTGATCCTCGTCAACCTCCTCGGCGCCAAACAGACCGGTCGCCTGCAGGTCGCCATCGTCGTCGTGATGCTGGCGGCGCTGGGCTGGTTCGCCGCCGGGAGCGCCCCGAGCGTGCAGGGCGCCAACTACGCGAACTTCTTCGGCTACGGCGTCGGCGGGCTGCTGGAGGCGACCGGCCTGGTGTTCGTCTCCTACGCCGGCGTGACGAAGGTCGCCAGCATCGCCGAGGAGGTCGAGGACCCCGGCACGAACATCCCGCTGGGGATCCTGGGCTCGCTGACGTTCACGACGGTGCTCTACGTCGCCATCGTCGCCGTCCTCGTCGGCGTGACCGACCCCGGCGCCATCGCCGGCTCGGACACGCCCGTCGCCGAGGCGGCCGCGGTCACCCTCGGGGGCGCCGGCGTCGTCGCCGTCATCGCCGCCGCGATCCTGGCGCTGGTCTCGACGGCCAACGCCGGGATCCTCTCCTCCTCGCGCTACCCGTTCGCGATGAGCCGCGACCAGCTCGCGCCGCCGTCGCTGGCGACGGTCCACGAGCGGTTCGGGACGCCCGTCAACTCCATCACGCTCACCGGCGCCGTGCTGCTGGTGCTGATCGCGTTCGTGCCGATCATGGAGATCGCGAAGCTCGCCAGCGCGTTCCAGATCCTCGTGTTCGCGCTGATCAACCTCGCGGTCGTCGCGTTCCGCGAGGGCAGCGTCGAGTACGAGCCCGAGTTCACCTCGCCGCTGTACCCCTGGATCCAGATCTTCGGCACGATCAGCGGCGTCGGCCTGCTGACGCAGATGGGGGTGATCCCCCTCGTCGGCGCGCTCGTCATCACCGTCGCGAGCGTGCTCTGGTACCTGTTCTACGTTCGCTCGCGGGTCGACCGCGAGGGGGCCGCGACGGGCGCGATCCGCGAACAGGTCAGCGAGGAGGTGCTCACCGAGGTTGAGTCCGCGGGCGCGACCCACGAGGTGCTCGTCGCGCTCACCAAGCAGATGGACGTCCGCCGCGAGCAGGCGCTGATCTCGCTGGCGGCGAACCTGGTCCGGGAGGACGACGGCCAGGTGGTCGTCGTCCGGTTCGAGGAGGTGCCCGACCAGGCGCCGCTCACGGAGGCGGTGACCACACAGTCCGACGTGGATCGCTCCTTCGAGGCCCGGGTCGAGTCGCTCTCCGAGCGATTCGGCGTCGACGTGGAGGCCGACGAGATCGTGAGCCACGACACGAAACACGCCATCGTCAACTTCGCCGACCACCGCGGCGTCGACGCGATCGTCGCCGAACACGAGCCGCTGCGCCTGCGCTCGCGGCTGTTCGGCGACCCCATCGACTGGGTGGTGCGCCACGCGCCGTGTGACGTGCTGCTGGTGGACAGCTCCGACCCCCGCAGCCCCGAGGAGGTCGTGGTGCCGGGCGAGACCGGGCCGTTCCCGCCGTCGGCGGTGAACGTCGCCGAGGCGGTCGCCACGGCCCACGACAGCAGCGTCTCGCTGTGGTACCCGGCGTCGGAGACCGGCGACCAGCAGGCGTCGCTGGAGGAGTACCGCACGGAGCTCTCGACGATGCTCGACGTGCCGGTCGACGTGAAAGCCATCCCGACCGACCGGCGGCTGCCGGAGACGGATCTGCTGGTGCGACGGGGCGCCGACCACCGACTCCGCGGCGCGCTGTTCGACGCCGAGGAGAGACCGTTCACACAGGCCGCGGGGACGACGATCACCGTCTACCCCAAGAAGAGCCGTCGACCGCCGTTCGTCCGTCGACTGCTCGAACGGTTCCTGCTGTAGCTACCGGAGCGAGCGGTCGGAGAAGTGACGACGCCGGTGGAAGGCGTCGCACGGAACCGGTGCGCCACGGCGCGCGACTGGGACAGATCACCCCGGTGCCCCGCCTCTGACAAGAGGGCACCCCCAGTCGTCCGCGTCGCCGCCGTCACGCCGAAAAGCCGCCTCCTCCAGCCCACACGGGAGGATGGGCGGCTGGAAACCCACTGTGGAGAGCGTCGGCGGGGAAACTACCGCTTAGTTGTTGCCGTTACCGTTCCCCTCGCCGGGGTTCTCGTCGTCTTCGTCGTCATCGTCGTCTTCCTCGTCTTCCTCGTCTTCCTCGTCCTCTTCTTCCTCTTCGTCGTCATCGTCGTCGCTCTCGGACGCCTCGCCGTCGGCGTCGTCGCCGTCAGCGCCGTTGTTCGGCGCGTTGTCCGAGTTGCCCGGGGCGTCGCCGGAGTTGCCCGGCGACTCGTCGTCATCGTCGTCGCTGTTGCCCGGGGCCTCGTCGGCGTTGCCCGGCGCGTCGCCGGAGTTGCCCGGCGCGTCGTCGTCGCCGTTACCGAGCGACTCCTGGATCATCTGGCCGAGGTTGCCCTCCTGGTCGCCGCTGAGCCAGTTCTGGATGACCGCGAACACGTTCTTCGCGCGGTCGGAGGCGTTCTCGTCGGGGCCGGCGTCGTCCTCGTCCTCCTCGCGGACGAGCTCGCCGTCCTCGATCGTGTACTCGAGCTCGAGCGTGTCCTCGCCGGACGTGATCTCGATCTCGAGCTCCTCGGTCGCGTTCGTCTCGAAGCTGAGCGAGCCGTTCGCGTCGGTCGTGCCGACCTCCTCGCCGTTGGCGACGACCGTCGCGTTCTCGACGGCGCTGTCGTTCTTCGTGACCGTCAGGTCGACGGTGCCGTTGTCGTAG
>NZ_BBJN01000045.1 GCF_000739555.1 Halolamina rubra | reverse complement strand
TCTGACTCGGCCGGCGACGACCACCCGGTCGACGTCGGCGCCCTCCCGCGGAGCGTTCGCCCGGACGTCGACGACGACCGAAACCCGTGGTACCTCACCGAGGTGGACCCCGAGGCCGCGCGCGAGGTTCGCGACGCGATCCAGGCGTCGGGGACAGAATCGTCGGACCCGTACCCCGAGGGGGAGGCGTACGCGCGCATCGTCGGCGAGACGCCGGACGAGCGCACGGACCGGTCGTCGCCGAGTCGGGGAGCGAGCGCGTCCATCGTCGACGAGCAGTACCCCCCGACTGACGACGACGACTGATCGGTCCGGGCGCCGCCAACCCCGGTTTCGTTCTGCTTAACTCCGCGGACGAGCAAGCCCGCGTGTGGATCCCTTCGACGTGCTCGGCGTCGACCCCGACGCCGACGACGCGGAGATCTCCCGGGCTTACCGTCGGCGCGTGAAGGAGACGCATCCGGACCAGGGTGGCTCCCGCGAGGCGTTCATGCGACTGCAGCAGGCGTACGCCGCCGTTCGGGACGGCGACGTCGAACTCGCGGAGGACGGCTCCATCGCCGAGTCAGCCGACGACGCCGACGCTGCGGCCCGGACCGAGCCACAGGGGCCGCCGCCGGGCACGTCGCGGATGGAGTATCTCGACTACGACGTGCTGGCCGACTACGGCTGGGAGATCGACGACGAGGACCTGTTCGAGGCGGCGTCGGACGCCGACCTCGGCCCGGGGGAGTACGGCCGCCTGCTCGTCGACCACGACGAGACGCTGCTCGAGGCCGCCGAGCGCTGCGGATTCGCGTGGCCGTACGCCTGCCGGGGCGGCGCCTGTGCGAACTGTGCGGTGCTGGTTCGGGAGGGGGAGGTCGAGATGGCCCGGAGCCACGTGCTCCCGCAGGGGATGGTCGACGAGGGGATCCGGCTCTCCTGTCTCTGTCGGCCGGTGAGCGACGAGCTCCAGGTCGTCTACAACGTGAAACACCTGCCGGGGCTGGACGAGCTCCGCCTCCCCTCCCAGCAGTTCTGAGCTACCGCCGGCCGCCCGCGGGCTGTTTTCGCCGCCGTTCGACCGCCGGGTTCGTCCAGGCCCAGTCGGCGTCGACGTGGTCGAACGCGCGGGCGGGCTCGTCGACGGCCTGGCCCAGCGGCCGGGCGCTCCCGAGGTCCGGACCCACGTCGGTGATCCGGACCGCCGCGACACAGCGCGTGCGCTCGGAGTAGTACACCGCCTCGTCGGCGCCGGCGAGCACGCCGACGAGCGTTCGGTTCCCCACGTCGGCGTCGAACAGCAGGTCGGCCGTCCGCTTCCGGACGCTCACGTCGGGGGTTCGCGGGCGCAGCGCCCTGACGAGCGCGTCGAACGGCGTCGTGGTACGCGTTCGAGTAGCCATACACCACCCTCGGGAGCACAGCCTAAAGGGAGTGAGCCATCCCCGGAGTGAAAGTGAAGGGAACGGCGAAAGTGAACGCGGTTGCCGGACGCACAACAGTGATGTGCGCCCCCGACGACTGTCCTGTATGGAGTACGTAGCGTTCGACGAGGCCGAGACGTACGAACCCGACGAGGGCTGGCAGCGGCGCGCGCTCGCCGGCAGCGACCAGTTCACCTTCGAGTGGTTCGAGAAGCCGCCGGGCCACTCCTCGCCGATGCACGACCACGAGAACGAGCAGGTCTGTGTCTGTCTCCAGGGCGAACTCACCGTCCACACCGAGGAGGAGTCGGTGACGCTGTCGGAGAACGACTCGGTCCACCTCGAGGCCTGGGAGTCCCACCGCGTCGAGAACGCGAGCGACGAGCGCGCGGTCGGCCTCGACGTGTTCGCGCCCGGCCGCGGCTTCGACTTCTGGACCGACCGGGAGTGACGGCCTCGGCGACCGAAACGCTCACCAGCGCTCCGGCCCCACGGTCGGGTATGGCACAGACGACTCTCTCCGTCGAAGGGATGGCGTGTGGCGGCTGCGAAGAGACGGTCGAGGACGCGGTCGGCGCCCTCGACGGCGTCGAAACCGTGGCGGCGGACAACACGACCGACACGGTCGAGATCGAGGGCGACGTGGACACCGACGCCGTCGCCGACGCGATCGAGGACGCCGGCTACACCGTCGCCTGACCGCGATCAGTCGTTTCCTTCTGACTCCGCACCGGCAGCCAGCAGCGACGCGACCCGTTCGGGGCGGTCCATCCCCGCACAAACCGACAGCACGATCAGGTCAGTACCGTCGTCGATCGGCGTGTCGCCGCCACGGACGCCGCCGCCGTCGATCGCCTCGTCGAGGCTGCGCCGGGCGTCGACGATCGCCTCGCGGTTGAGCCAGTCCGGCGGCCCCATCGTGACGAGCAGCGCCCGCGTCGCCCGCGAGAGGTCGGCCTCCGCCGAGCGGTGGCGGAACAGCGAGCGCCGGACCGCGGTCTCGATCGTGCTGTAGCTCTCGATCTCGTCGGGCGCCTCGTCGTTCGACAGCAGGCGATCCAGCAACGAGGGCGGCTCGGTGACCTGTTCGCGCCAGTGACCGATCGTGGCGTAGCCGCCCTCGCCAAGCGTGGCGATGATCTCGCTGGCGTCGACGACGCTCTCGCCGACCGCGGCGGCGTCGGCGGCCTCCCCCGCGCCGAACAGCGCGCCGGTCCAGTCCGCGATCGTCGCGTTCGCGGCCTCGTAGGCGGCAGCGGCCTCCGCCTCGGGCGGGCGCTCGGCGGGCGCGTCGAGGCCGGCGTTGTCGAACAGCAGCTGTGCGTCCGCCGCGGCCTCGAGCCCGCGGAGGCCGGCGCGGGCGTTGGCGGCGGCGTCCTCGTCGGCGCCGGGAAGGACCGTCAGCGCGTACACCGGGCGATCGACGGTGTCCCTGAGCGTGTCGATCAGCACCGGGGCGGCGCCGGCACCGGTCGCCCCGCCGACGCCGAGGGGGATGAGCACCGCGTCGGCGGCCGCGGGGACGGCGTCGGCGGCCGCCCGGCTGAGCTCCCGGACGTTCGACTCCGCGGCCGCGCGGACGGCCGCGGCGTCGCCGGTCGATCGCGAGGTGGTGCCGAACGCGTGGCGGTGCTCCCGGGGCACCGCGAGGTCGTCGAGCGCTTCGGGGTCGGTGTCGAAGGCGGCGACGGCGGCGACGTACGGGCGATCGTCTGGTTCGGTGGCGGCCATCCGTGCGGCCAGCCGGCCCCCCGCACCGCCGACGCCGAGCACGGCGAGTTTCACGGTTCCCGGTTACTCCCCGGGGGCATAGTTGCTTCGTCGCCCCGCCGGCTCGACGGCCGCGGGACCGACGTTCGAGCGCCGCCAGGTCCCCCAGAAATCGGCTAAATCTGCCTGTTTATTTCGCTTTCTGGCTGGAAGAATCAGTACAATAATACTATATCGGTACGAAACGTAACATCGATAAGTGACACCCATGAAGGAGAACGGGCCACGAACGGACGAGAGCCGCGGCGACGCCGCTCCGACGTTCGAACACCAGTTCTACCGGGCGATGGCGTCGCGCGAGCGGCGCCGGCTGCTCTACGTCTTGCTCGACGGCGAGGAGCGGACCGTCGAGGAGGTCGCCACGGTGCTCGTCGGCTGGGACGCGACGGAGTCCGGGACCGTCGGCGACCCGGACGACCGCAACCTGGTCCTGCTGCGGCTGGTGCATATCCACCTCCCCCTGCTCGACGACGCCGGACTGGTCGCCTACGACGACGAACGCGGGCGCGTCCGGGCGGAGTCGCTGGACGAGGCGACCCGCGAGTACATCGAGCGGGGGATCGACGCCGAGTCGGAGTCGACGCCGTAGCGATGTTCGACTCGATGCTGGCGGACGTCCGGGAGATAAACCACCGGTTCACCGTGTACGCCGACGGCGAGCCCTCCGCCGTCGACGACTGGTTCGCCAACCACCGCGTCGACGTGGTCCGTCGCCCGCTCCCGCCGGGCGGCCCGGAGCCGTTCGTCGCCGTCGAGCGCAACGGCGCGTTCGCCGGCGTGCTCCCGCTGGCCGTGCTCGAGAACCTGCTCGAGCCGCCGGTCGTCAGGCCCGCGCGCACCGACGACCTCTCCCCGGCGTACCGCGCGCTGTTCGAGGTGCTTGACGAGACCGTCTACCGGTCGATGGACCGACAGGAGCTGCTCGCCGTCACCCGCGAGATCGAGGACCGCGCCTACCGGATGGGGGAGGGAACCCTCCGGGTCGGCTTCCAGCGGCTCTCGATCTTCCGCACGCAGGTTCCGGCGTACAGCCGGCTCGCGGCCTCGGGCGTGGCCGTCCACGTGTACGGTGTGGCCGACTGGACGCCGCCGGCGATCCCCGGCGTGACGTACCACGCCAGCGCTGCCGGCCCGGTCGGCGAGTACTGGGTGGTCGCCTTCGACGGGGGGAAAGACCGGACCCAGTCGTGCGCGCTCGTCGCGCGAGAAGAGGCGGAGGGGTACAGCGGGTTCTGGACGAACGACGCGGCGGTCGTCGCCCGGATCGGGCGCCGACTCGACGCGATCGACGCCGATCAGTCGCCGACGGAGCGCGACTCCGCGCCCCGGTAGCCGACGCCGTCGGGCTCGACGGTGATCGACCCCTCCCCGGTGACGGTGACACGGCAGTCGGCGTAGGTGAACACGACCTCCCCGCGGGTCATCCCGTTGACGACGCCCGCCAGCGCGTCCGGGTCGATCGCGTCGTACAGCGGCGGCAGGTCGGTCGGATCCGTCTTGGTGGTGGTCGCGACCGCCTGCACGGTTCGTTCGGCAACTGAGTCGGTCTCCGTCTGCATGGCCGACCCATACAGACACGTGGGCAAAAATACTCGTCAGACATACATATTTTCTCTATCACTAATCCGTGAGGTCGTGTCACGACGGGGGTTGTCCACGACCGGGTTCGTCGACACGAGACGTAACACCATTAGGTTTCATCGGGGTGCGCGTCGAGTGACGCAGTCCGAACGTTGATACGGGTCGACTGGATAGGCGGCAGTAGTGGAAACAGCTACGCGACTCTCCCGCTGGCGGGAGCTCTCCTTCACCCCCAGCGAGCTGACCGGCGCGTTAGGGGATTCGGTTACGGTGCTCCCCATCGTCGTCGCCGTCGGCGCGCTCACGGAGCTGTCGCTGGCGCGGATGCTGCTCGGCTTCGGCGCGTTCCAGGTCGTCTGGGGGCTCTGGTACGGGCTGCCGATCTCCGTCGAGCCGATGAAGGCGCTGGCCGCGCTCGCGATCGGGGGCGTGCTGGGCGTCGACGAGCTGCTGATCGCGGGGCTGCTCGCGGGCGTGGTGCTGCTCGGCGTCGGGACGACGGGCGCGTTGAGCGAGGCCGCCCGCTACGTCGGCGAGCCCGTCACTCGCGGCATCCAGCTCGCGGTCGCGCTGATCCTCCTGCAGACGGGCGTCGAACTCGGGCTGGGCGACCCGGCGCTGGCGCTGGCCGGCGTCGCCGCCGCCGGCGTCGTCGTCGTCGCGGGCTACCGGCGCGCGAGCGCGCTGGTCGTGCTCGCGCTCGGGCTCGGCGTCGCGCTCGCGAGCACGGGCGTCCCCACGCCGTCGCTCCCCGCGGTGGGGCTGGCGCTCCCGGACCCGAGCGGGATCACCCGGACGGCCGCCGAGGCGACCGCGGCGCAGCTGGCGATGACCGTCGGCAACGCGGCGGTCGCGACCGCACTCCTGCTCTCGGAGTACTTCGACGCCGACGTGACCCCGGACGAGCTCGCGACCAGCATGGGCGCGATGAACGTCGCGGCGGTCCCGTTCGGCGCGCTCCCGATGTGTCACGGCAGCGGCGGCGTCGCGGGCAAGTACGCCTTCGGCGCCCGGACGGCCGGCTCGAACGTCCTGCTCGGCGGGCTGTACGGCGTCGCCGCGCTCGGCACCGCGGTGGTGGCGGCGTTCCCGATGGCTGTACTGGGCGTCGTCCTGGGCCTCGTCGCGCTCGAACTCGGTCGCTCGGCGTTCGGGAGCGGCCACCTCCCCACGACGATCGCCGTCGGCGCGGTCGGGCTCGCGACCAACGTCGGTCTCGCGTTCGTCCTCGGCGTCGCCTGGTGGGTCGCGCGGGAGCGATTCCTGTAACCGGTGCCGAAAGCCGGATGGGGCTCGACGGCGTACCGGGTGGTAATGGCTGACGAACTCGCTCCCGAGGAGCTCCGACGGAAACTCGAGGACGGCGACGAGCCGCAGCTGATCGACGTGCGCGACCCCGCCGAGTTCGAGCGGGGCCACCTCCCCGGCGCCGAGAACGTCCCGATGACCGAGCTCCCGACCCGGATCGACGAGATCGAGTTCGACGACGAGGTGGTCGTCGCCTGCCAGATCGGGCAGGCGTCGCTGCAGGCGGTCCGGCTGATCGAGAGCTACGAGGGCGCCGACGGCTCCTCGGTGTGGAGCCTCAGGGACGGGATGGAGGGGTGGGACGGCGAGGTCGAGGCCGACGCCTGACCGTGCTGTCGCTCTCCCGGGCGGCCTACGACGAGGTCCTCACCCACGCCGAGGCTGGCGGCGCCGAGGAGGTCTGTGGCGTGCTGGCCGGCGATCGCACCGCGGACGGGACCGCGCGCGTCGACGCCGTCCAGCGCGCCGCGAACGTCGCCGACAACCCCCGGACGCGCTACCGGATCGACCCGGAGGAGCAGCTCGCGATCATCGAGACGATCGAGGACGCCGGCCGCGAGGTGGTCGGGTTCTACCACAGCCACCCCGCCGGGCCGCCGGTTCCCAGCGACACCGACGCCGAGCGCGCGGCGTGGCCGGGCTACTCCTACGCGATCTGTCTACCCGGCGAGCGGCCGTATCTCGGCTCCTGGCGCTGGACGGGGGAGACGTTCGAGCGAGAAGCGGTTGCGCTGCGGCCCGAGTAGTCCGCTCGCCCTACGCGGCTGACCGCGTGTCGGGTGGCGCTCGCCCTGCACGGCTGAGTTGTGCCGCGTGGCGCTCGCCCTGCTCGGCTGAGTTGTGCCGCGCAGCGCTTCAGTAGTCCTCGTCGGCTGACCGCGTGCCGACGAGCTCAGTACTCGTACAGCGACACCACGAACGGCAGCTTGTTGTACATCATCACCGCGATTGGGATGCCGACGATGCTCACCGTGAACACGTAGGCGACGCCGGTCCAGAGCGCGCTGGCCCACCAGCCGACGAGCAGGAACCACGCCCCGCGGACGAGCAGCCCGTAGCGCTGCTTCCCGGGGTTCCCCTCGGCGTCGACGAAGTCGCGCTCCTTCAGCGAGAGCACCTTCGGCGTCGCGTTGATCATCTTGATCCCCAGCGGGAGGCCGATGATGGTGACGTTGAGGAACCACGCGATCCCCAGCCAGATTCCCGTGGCCCACCAGCCGATCAGGAGGAACCAGACCGCACGCACCGCGAGGGAGGGCGCGTCATCGCCGCTGTCGGTCGTCGTACTCATACCTGAATCGAGGAGGCACGCGGTGAAAGCCCTGACGGCGACCAGTTAGTTCCCGGATAGGTAGTCGCTCGCCTGCGGCTCCGCGGGGTCGGTCGGCACCTCGACGAGCCGCGGCTCGTCGGCGTCGACGGCGTCGGCGACGGCCTGCCGGACCTCGTCTGGGGTCTCCGCGCGGGTCGCGCCGACGCCCATCGACTCGGCGAGCGCGACGAAGTCGATCGGCGAGTCGCCCCAGGCGTAGGAGCCCGGCGGGAGGCCGTGGTCGCGCTCGGCGCCGTCGCTGATGATCGCGTAGTCCTCGTTCCGGAAGACGACCGTCGTCACGGGCAGCTCCTCGGCGGCCGCGGTGTGGAGCTCGTGGACCGCCATCATCAGCCCGCCGTCGCCGGTCAGCGCGACCACGTCTGCCTCGGGGTTGGCTGCCTGTGCGCCCAGCGCGGAGGGGAGCCCGCTGCCCATCGTCGCCCACGAGCCCGGGTTGACGTACGAGCGCGGCCCCATCGCGGGGAACGTCGCGAGCGCCCAGATGCGGAAGCCGCCGGCGTCGGCGGCGACGATTGCGTCGTCGGGGGTCCCCTCACGGACCGCACGCAGCGCGCCGGGTGAGGTGAGCGGCGGTTCGCCGTCGACCAGCTCGTCGACGCGCCGCGACACCGACTCGCGGAGGCTCTCGGCGACCCCCGCGGCGTCGTGGTCGGAGATCGGGAGCTTCCCGTTCAGCGCCGCGATCGTCGGCTTCGCGTCGGCGACGATCCCCACGGCTGGCTCGTAGTTCGTCCCCAGATCGTCGGGGGAGAGCGTGACGTGGATCAGCTCCCCGGGGATCTCGAGGCTCCGGCCGCGGGTGACCAGCTCGTCGAAGTCGGTGCCGACCGCGAGCACCGCGTCGGCGTCGGCGACGTGGTCGTGGATCTCCGGCGTGGTCGCGCCACAGAGCACGCCCGCCGAGAGCGGGTGGTCCTCCGGGATCACGCCCTTTCCCTTGTACGTCGTCAGGACGGGGGCGTCGTAGCGCTCGACGAACTCGACGAGCTCCTCGCTCGCCCCGGCGCTGCGGACGCCGCCGCCGGCGATCACGACCGGCGTGTCGGCGTCCGCGAGGAGCTTCCCGGCGTCGGCGACGGCGTCGGCCGGCGGGCGAACTACCTCGTCGGTTCCAGCTTCGCCGACGGCGCCGTTAGGTTCCGCCGCCGGGAGGTACGACTTCGGGATCCCGAGCCGGACCGGCCCCTTCGGAGCCGTCGTCGCCGTCGCCACGGCGCGCTCGACCTCCGCGAGCACGCCTTCCGGGTTCTTCACCACGCGGTTCTCCTTGGTGACGGTGTCGTACGTTTCGGGGGGCGTCTCGTGGATGCCGTCGCGACCGCGCACCTCGGGGTCGGTCTCGACGGCGATGTGGACCAGCGGCGTGTTGTCGTTGTACGCGTTCTTCAGCCCGTTCATCGCGTTCATGTCGCCCGGGCCGGGGACGACGACGGTCGCGGCGGGCCGGCCGGAGGTCTCGGCGTACCCCCACGCCTGCTGGGAGACGGCGGTCTCGTGGCGCGCCATCACGAACCGCACGTCGTCGCGGCCGTCGACTGCCTCGTTCAGCGGCAGCGTCTGCTTCCCCGGGATGCCGAACACGGTGTCGATCCCGCTGTCGACGAGTCGGTCGATGACTGCGGCGGCGAGAGTCATGGCTGTAGGTGGCGCACGGCGACGGGAAAACTGTATCTCACTCCGAGCGGGGCAACAGCCTCCGGGGACCCGTAATTTATCAACGAACGCGACGCACCTCCAGCAGAATGCCGGATCTCCTCGACGCGGCCGTCGCCGCCTTCCTCGCCGTCGACGACGCCTCCCTCCACACGACGACCGGGGTCGACTCGCTCCCGGACGACGCGGCTGAACCGCCGATCGAGGCCGCACGGGAACGCCTCGAAGCGTACGACTCGCTGGTCACCGACGACGGGACCGTCCTGCTCCCCCTGCACGAGCGCGATTCTGCGGAGCTGACCGGCGAGTACGTGGAGTACCGTCCGAGCGGTCTCGCGCCCGTGTACGTCTACCGCGACGCGAGCAAGGGGAAGCAGGCCCGCCTGGACCCGGGCGCGATCGGCGACACGACGCTGGGCTGGCGACTCCGCTTCTGGACCGGCGCGTTCGAGCCGCCGACGGCGCCCACCTACGTCGGTGAATCGGACACCGAATCGGCGGTCCGCGCCGATCCGGTCCAGATGATGGACGCCGACGAGCGGGCGGCCTTCGGCGACGAACTCGTCGACGCCGTCGAGGAACTCCGCGAACGCGACCGCGAGGCCACCCGGGAGATGCTGGCCGAGCGCGGCTATCGACACGTCTGCCGGACGGAGGGCGGCATCCGGGAGACCGTCTACACCGGCCAGCGCGTCACGGAGTCCGACGGGACGGTCGACGTGTTCGCCATCCCGGAGGAGGACGGCCAGCGCCGCTTCGACATCCCCGGCGAGCACGGCATCTACCCCGACTCGGAAGTGCTCCTGCTGCCGAACCCCGACGCCTCCAAGGTCTGGGTGGATATGGACGACACGCCGTTCCCGGTCGAGGCACGCGTCGCGACCGTCGACGACGGCGCGGTCGGGCTCTCGTTTTTCGAGGACCGCGGCCCGGGATCGGACGAACTCCGGCGGTATCTCCAGGACGACCGCGCGGTGTTCTCGGTGCTCGCGCTGCTCAACGGCGTGCCGTACGACCGCGAGCGGGCGGGAGTTCGGGCGATCCGAGACTCGCCCGAGAAGTGGGACGTGCTCACCGGCCAGCGACCGCTGGGGTTCACGCCGGAGTTCACCGTCGACCTCGACACCGAACTCGCGCTCAACGAGTTCCAGGAGACGGCCGCGAAACGCGCGCTCCGGGCGCGGGACGTGTACTGCATCCACGGGCCGCCGGGGACGGGGAAGACCCGGACGCTGATGGCCGTCGTGCAGCAGGCGGTCGCCGACGGCCAGCGCGTGCTCGCCTGCGCCCACTCGAACCAGGCGGTCGACAACCTGCTCGTCGGCGCCAGTTCGGCGGACGACCCCGACCCCGGGACGCTCCACGCGATGGCCGTCGACGACGACCGCGAGGAGATCGACATCCGCCGGGTGGGTCACACGGAGAGCGAGCTAATCGAGGAACGGTACACCGACGGCGTCGTCGCCGCGGCGGACGTGGTCGGCGCGACGACCAGCATGGCCAGCCAGTTCGACGCCGACGAGTTCGACGTCGCGGTGCTCGACGAGGCCACACAGGCGTCGATCCCGGCGAGTACGATCCCCTACGCCTGTGCGGAACGGCTGGTGCTCGCGGGCGACCACAAACAGCTCCCGCCGTTCGCGTCGGACGAACTCAGACAGCGCGATGCCGAGGTGTCGCTGTTCGAGCACCTGCTGGAGACGTACGACGACGGCGTGCGGACGATGCTCCGCCGGCAGTACCGGATGCACGAGGAGATCGTCGCCTTCCCCAACCGAGCGTTCTACGACGGCGAACTGGAGACTGCCGAACGCAACCGCGAGTGGACGATCGACGGGCTGGACCCCCTCGTCGCCTACGACGTCGCGCGAGGGGAGGAACGCACCTCGGGGAACTCCTACCGGAACCCCGCCGAGGCCGAGATCGTCGCCGACGAGGTGGCGGCGTTGCGAGAGCGGGGCGTCGCCCAGTCGGAGATCGGCGTGATCACCCCCTACACCGGACAGATCGGCTGTATCAAGAACGCGCTGGCCGACCGCGACGTACGGACGCGTGAGATCAAAGTAAACACGGTCGACTCCTTCCAGGGGAGTGAGCGGGAGGTGATCCTGCTCTCGCTGGTTCGCTCGAACGACCGCAACGCCTCAGGGTTCCTCACGTTCGGCGACGAGGGGCGACGCCGGCTCAACGTCTCGCTGACCCGGGCGAAGCGCCGACTCGTGGTCGTCGGCGACTGGGAGACGCTCGGGACGGTCGCCGACCACCAGTCCCCCGAGGAGTCGTCTGCCGACGTGTACGCGGCGCTCGGTGACGCGTTGTCGCTCCGGCGGCCGTCGATCCAGGGGGCGTCGCAGTAAGCGATCTGGCGAGGCGTCGCTACTGGTTCCAGGCCGCGGCGTCGGGGTCGACCAGCCGACGCTCCTCGTCGATGCCGTCGATTGTGGCCACGTCCTCGTCGGTCAGATCGAGCGCGGTGGCTTCGACGTTCGCGCGGATGTGGTCGGGGTCGGTCGACTGCGGATCGGCACCAGCGCCTCCTTCTCGACGGCCCAGGCGATGCAGACCGCCGCGGGCGTGGTGTCGTGGCGCTCGGCGACTTCCTGAATCTCGGGGGTGTCGAAGATCTCGCCCTGGCCGAGCGGGCAGTAGCCGACGACGGTGTGATCGTGCTCGGCGGCGTACGCGCGGAGTTCGTCCTGCGGGAACAGCGGGTGACACTCGACCTGGTGAGCCGCGATGTCGGCGTCGAGGATCTCGCGGGCCTCGTCGAGCAGTTCGGGGGTGAAGTTCGAGACAGCGACGTTGCGGGCGACGCCCTCGTCGTGGAGCTCCTGCAGCGCGCGCAGGCTCTCCTCGGGGTCGTACGCGCCTGTCGGCCAGTGGACGTACAGCAGGTCGACGGCGTCGACGCCCAGCCGGTCCAGGCTCTCGTAGCTGGTGCGCTTGGCGTCCTCGTAGCCGAGGTTGTCGGGGAGGATCTTGCTCGCGAGCACCACGTCCTCGCGATCTACGTCGGCGAGGCGGATTCCCGCACCCACTGCGGGCTCGTTGTCATACATCTGTGCGGTGTCGATGAACCGGTAGCCGGCGTCGAGCGCGGTCCGGACCGCGTCGGCGCAGTCGTGGCCTTTCGCGCCGGACGTGCCGAAGCCGATGTCGGGGAGGTCGAGACTCATGGCTGTAGCAGGGCGGTGGGGTCGGCGGCGTAAAGAACTCCGCTTCGCGGCGAGCTACTCCAGCGCGCTCGCGGCCCGCACGATCGTCTCCTCGCCGTACTTCGGGCCGATGAACTGCAGGCCGACGGGCAGCCCCTCCGACTCCCCGGCCGGCACGGAGATCGCGGGCAGGTCGGCCAGGTTGACGGGGACGGTGTTCGCGTCCGCGAGGTACATCGTCCGCGGGTCCTCGAGCCCCTCGCCGAGCTTGAACGGCGGGACCGGCATCGTCGGCGACGCGAGCACGTCGGCCTGCTCCAGCGACTCGTCGAAGTCCCGCTTGATCCACGCCCGGGCGTCCTGCGCCTTGGCGTAGTACTTGTCGTGGTAACCAGCCGAGAGCGCGAACGTCCCCAGCAGGATTCGGCGCTTGACCTCCGGGCCGAACCCTTCTTCGCGGGCGGTCGCGAACGCCTCGTTCCAGTTGCCCGCCTCGGCGAGGTCGTCGTAGTCGCCGGCCTCGACGGCGTTGAGCCCGTAGCGCGTGCCGTCGAAGCGTGCGAGGTTCGAGGAGGCCTCCGACATCGCGATCACGTAGTACGCCGCGACCGCTTTCTCGACGGAGGGCATCGACACCTCGACGGTGTCGGCGCCCTGGGCCTCGAGGTCGTCGATGGCGTCCCAGAACGTCTCGACGACGCCCTCGTCGGCGCCCTCGAGCAGTTCCGCCGGGACGCCGATCGTCAGCCCCTCGACGTCGCCGTCCGCCGCGGCGGCGTAGTTCGAGCCGTCGCCCTCGTCGACGGTCGTCGCGTCGCGCTCGTCGGCGCCGGCGATCACGTCCAGCAGGCCCGCGGCCTCCTCGACGGTGGGCGCGATCGGGCCGATCTGCTCCAGCGAGTTCGCGTAGGCGACGAGCCCGTAGCGGCTCACGAGCCCGTAGGTGGGCTTGATGCCGACGACGCCGCAGAACGCGGCCGGCGCGCGCACCGAGCCGCCGGTGTCGCTCCCGAGCGCGAGGTCGGCCTCGCCCGCGGCCACTGCTGCCGCGGAGCCTCCGGAGGAGCCGCCCGGCACGCGGTCCGTGTCGACGGGGTTGAGGGTCGCGCCGAAGTGGGAGGTCTCCGTGGTGGTCCCCATCCCGAACTCGTCCATGTTCGCCTTCCCGTTGATCGTCGCGCCGGCCGCTTTCAGGCGCTCGACCACGGTCGCGTCGTACGGCGGCACGTACCCCTCGAGCATCTTCGAGCCGCAGGTGGTCTCGACGCCCTCGGTGGAGATGTTGTCCTTGACCGCGACGGTCTTACCCGCGAGCGGGCCGTCGTCGGCGCCCTCGATGCGCTCCTCGGTGATGTAGGCGTTCAGCTCCGGCATTACGACACCCGCGGCCCCTTGAAGTAGCCGTCCTCGGTCTGGGCGGCGTTGTCGAGCGCCTCCTCCTGGGTGAGCCCCTCCCGGACCTCGTCGGCGCGCATCACGTTCACGAGGTCGGGCTCGCTCTCGACCTCGGGCACCTCGTCGAGGGTCTCGAAGTCCGCGAGCACCGCCTCGAACTGCTCGGCGAACTGCTCGACCTCCTCGTCGTTCAGATCCACCCGCGCGAGGTCCGCCACCTTCCGGACCTCCTCGCCGGTGACTGCCGGCTCGTCTCCGTCGCTCATACCTCACGGTCGCTCGGGACCGGGAGTAAGGGTTTCGGTGAGGCCCGAGCCCGCCGCCGGCGGCCGTTCCCACGCCGCCGCGACGACTGGGCGGCGACGCGACGTCGGCGCCGAAGCGGCCTCGACGTCGCGGAAAAGCTGTCGCCGCCTCAGAGCCCGATCTCGCGACCGATCACGAGATGCTGGATCTCGCTGGTCCCCTCGCCGATCTCCATCAGCTTGGCGTCGCGGTAGAACCGCTGGGGCGCGAAGTCCTCGGTGTAGCCGTAGCCGCCGAGCGTCTGGACCGCCTCCTCGGCGACCTCCCGGGCGGCCTCGCTGGCGTCGAGCTTGGCGAGCGCGGACTCGCGGCTGACCGCCTCGCCCTGGTCGTACGTCCACGCCGCCTTGTGGGTGAGCAGGCGGGCGCGCTCGATCTTCCGGTGCATGTCGACCACCTTGTCCCGGATCGCGTCGAACTTCGAGATCGGCTGGCCGAACTGCTCGCGTTCGGTAGAGTAGTCCCGTGCGGCCTCGTAGGCGCCCTGCGCGAGCCCGGTCGACAGCGCGGCGATGGAGATGCGGCCGCCGTCGAGGGTCTTCTTCGTCTGCTCCCAGCCCTCGCCCTCCTCACCGAGCAGGCGGTCCTCGGGGATGCGGACGTCGTCCAGCTGGATCTCGCAGGTGGGCGAGCAGTTCAGCCCCATCTTGTCCCACACCGTGGTGACCTCGAACCCGTCGTCGTTCTCGGGGTCGACGATGAACGTGGAGATGCCGTCGTAGCCCGCCTCGGGGTCGGTGACGGCCTTCACGAGCACGCTGTTGGCGACGTTGGCGTTGGTGATGAACTGCTTCGTCCCGTTGAGCACGTACTCGTCGCCTTCCTTGACGGCCATCGTGTCCATGTCCGAGGCGTCGGAGCCGCTACCGGGCTCGGTGAGCGCCCACGCGCCCATCCCCTCGCCGGAGGCGAGCGGTTCGAGCCACTCCGCCTTCTGGGCCTCGGTGCCGAACATCTCGATCGGTTTCGAGCCCAGCGAGACGTGGGCGGCGTAGGAGAGCCCGATCCCCCCGGAGACGCGACCGAGTTCCTCGGTGACCAGCGCGTACATCAGCTGGTCGCCGCCGAGGCCGCCGTACTCCATCGAGACGGGGACGCCCATCATGTCCAGCTCGCCCAGCTGCTCGAACACGTCCTCGGGGAAGCGGTGCTCGTTCTCGACCTCCTGGGCGATCGGCTCGATCTCCTCCTCACAGAACTCCCGCACCGTGTCGCGGATCATCCGGTGTTCGTCGCTCGCGACTACGTCCAGCAGACCCGGCTCACTCATGCGCGGTCGTTGGGGCGAAGCAAGCAAAAACCCCGCCGGTCCGCGGTCGGCGTCGACGCCGCAGTCGTCGGCGACGGCCGTGGCCACGGCTGGTCGGCGAGTGAACGAACCGAAAAGCGGCTCAGTCGGCGAGGCGGTGGCTCCACACCCGTCTCAGGGCATGTGGATGCTCTCCTCGGCCTCGAGCAGCTCGTGGTAGCGGTTGCGGATGGTGACCTCGCTGATGTTGGCGACCTCGCTGACCTCGCTCTGGGTCACCTTCTCGTTGGTCAGCAGCGACGCGGCGTAGACGGCGGCGGCCGCGAGGCCGACCGGCGACTTGCCCGAGTGGACCTCCTGCTCCTTCGCGGTCTGGAGCAGCTGTCGCGCGCGGCGCTCGGCCTCGTCGGAGAGCCCGAGGTCGCTGGCGAAGCGCGGGACGTACTGCTCGGGGTCGGCGGGCTGGATCTCCAGCTTGAGCTCGCGGACCACGTAGCGGTAGGTGCGGGCGATCTCGTCCTTCTCGACGCGGGAGACGGCGGAGATCTCGTCGAGGCTGCGCGGGGTGCCGGCCTTCCGGGCGGCGGCGTAGAGGCTGGCCGTCGAAACGCCCTCGATCGAGCGTCCCGGGAGGAGATCCTCGGAGAGGGCGCGCCGGTAGATGACGGAGGCGGTCTCGCGGACGTTCTCCGGGAGGCCGAGCGCCGAGGCCATGCGGTCGATCTCGCCGAGTGCCTGCTTCAGGTTGCGCTCCTTCGAGTCACGGGTCCGGAACCGCTCGTTCCACGTCCGGAGCCGCTGCATCTTCTGTCGCTGGCTGGCCGAGAGCTGGTTGCCGTAGGCGTCCTTGTCCTGCCAGCCGATGTTGGTCGACAGCCCCTTGTCGTGCATCATGTTCGTCGTCGGGGCGCCGACGCGAGACTTCTCGTCTTTCTCGCGGGAGTCGAACGCGCGCCACTCGGGGCCGTGGTCGATGCTGTCCTCGTCGACCACGAGACCGCAGTCCTGACAGACCGTCTCGCCGTGTTCGGTGTCGGTCGCGAGACTGCCGCCGCACTCCGGACACTGGAGCTCGTCGACGGACTCCTCCTCGGTCTCTTCCTCGCTCTGTGCGGCCTCGGCACGCTCACTGGTGTACGCTTGTACTTTGTCGCTCATTGGGTGTGGATGGGGGGAGAGACAGATGCGTCTGGACTGCAGTCGTCTCACTTCCGGGTAACGCGCCAAGGGTTTTAAATCTACTGGCTCATTTCCGCTCAGACATCTGGGGTATGAAGTCGAGAGAACGGCTGATACGGCCGAATTTGGGAAATATCCGGAACGAAGGTGACAGACCCAACCCGCCGGCGGCGGCTACTTGAGGGTTTCGTCCCGAGTACCCCCACCCTTTATTGAGCGTTTCGCCGGGAGTAACGCGCGCCGAAACCCGTTGGCGCGGCCGGATCGGTAATCGATCGGCGATCGGGACCGAACTCGAGAAAGGGGGACCGCCGCTCGTCAGACCTGGGCCGTGAGCGCGGTCGTGATCCGGCGCTCGACCGCGTCCATCCGCTCCAGCACGCGGGTTCCGTCGGCGAGCACGGGGTAGGTGGCGTCGATGTCCTGGTAGAGGTAGCGGTAGACGGACTCGCTGTCGCGCCGTTGCCAGCCGAACGCGACGCCGTCCTGGACCTGCTCCTGTCGGCGCTCGAGCGTCGACGAGAGCGAGTCCCGGGCGTCGTCGAGTCGGTCGTAGCGCTCCTGCAGATCGTCGAACGAGCGACGGCGGAGCCGCTGGCCGTCGACGGCCTCACAGCTCGCGGCGGCGGCCTCCAGCGCCGCGCCAGCCCGTTCGAGGCGCTCGCGCTCCCTGTCGAGCGTGTCCAGGTAGCGCTCCCGGCTGGTCACGCCCTCCTCGGCGCTCGCCAGCACGGCCCGCTTGACCTGTGGCGAGAGCGCGTCGTTGGCCAGCACCGCGCCGGCGACGCCGTCGCCGAACTCGTTGGCGATGTTGACCGGGAACGACTCGCCGTAGTCCCGCTCGTAGTGGGGCACGTCCATCACCGTCTCGCGGTACGCGGTCCGCAGCTGCTCCATCCCGCCGGCGCTCGTCGTCGCCCCCACGACGCCGACGCCGCCGGCATCGACGGTGGACTTCGGCCCCGACGGCGAGAGCCCCTCGATCCGGGAGACGAACGCCTCCAACGCGTCCTGCTCGGCGGTGATCGCCTCGTACTCCACGCGGAGCGCCTCGAGGGCGGCCCGCACGTTCGCCCGCGGCGCGAACAGCAGCCCCGTCGCGAGGCCGGCCCAGAGCACGAGCCCCACGAGCGAGCCCGCGAGCGCTTCCAGACAGCCGAACGCGCCGCTGCAGGCCGCCACCTCCCCTTCGATCCGTGGAGCGAGACTGTACGAAGCAGGCATCTACTGTGTGAACCTCTACCGTGGAGCTACTTGAAACATCCGAATGCGGCGACGATCGACGGATGGCGGCCGGATCGACAGACCGAAGGTCGCCCCCGCCGAGACGTGCCGGCATGGTCAAGATGGTCGTCCTGCTGGTCCGCGAGGAGTCGCTCAGCTACGAGGAGTTCCGCAGTTACTGGGAGGAGGAGCACGCTCCGCTGGTCGAGGAGCTACCGGGCGTCGAGCGCTACGTCACCTCCCACCCGACCGATCCCGAGAAGAGCGCCTACGACGGCGTCGCGGAGGTGTACTTCGAGGATATGGCGACGCTGGGCGCCGCGTTCGACTCCGACGCCGGCGAGGCGCTGCTGGCCGACGCCGAGGAGTTCTCGGACCAGGACGCCGGCGAAGTGCTGTACATGGACGAGGAGACGCGGTTCGTCGCCGACTGAGGCTCACTCCCCGGACGGGTCGTCGGCCGACTCGTCGACGGCCTCCACGGTAGCCCCGGCGTCTGCGTCCTCGCTGTCGCTCCCTCCAGAACCGCCCTCCTCGGCGGCGTCGACGGCCTCCGAACCGGCCTCGTCCGAGGAGCCGTTCTCGTCCGCCGGGACGGAGACGCCTGCCACGTCCGCGAGCACCCCGTCGTCGTCGGCGTCGTCGCCGGTCGGTTCGCGCGCCAGCTTCGGCGGGTCGTACACGACGGCCAGCTCCTCGGTGACGGCGTAGAACCGACCCGAGCCCGGATCCTCGACGACGCCGGTTCCGGCGTCGATGGCGAAGTCGACCACGTCCGCGAGCGACTCGGCCTCCGCCCGCGTCCGGTCCTCGAACGTCGGCGAGAGGCGGGCCCGCACGATCCACTCGTCGAACTCCGCGCGGTCGTCGCGGTACGCGAGCAGGTCGCGCTCGGCCGCGGAGAGGCTGAACGCGTCCCGCCGGCGGCCGAGAGCCAGCCCCGCCAGCCCGGCCGCGCCGACGAGGAACAGCAGCGGGCCGCCGAGCGACCATAACGGCCCGTACTCGCGTGGCGTACTGACGGCCTGCGTCGTCGTCATCGGTTCGCTCCCGGCCGTCTCCGGGCCGACCGTGTACGACCCGCCGTCGACGCTCACCGGGAGCCGGTGGGTGAACGAGAGATCCGCCGACCCCCCGTCGACGGCGCCCGCCACGGTCACGTCGACCGCGACGAACGTGGCGATCTCACCCTGCGTGTCGCCCAGCGCCGACTGGATCGCGGAGCGGCGCTCGGCGACCTCGGTCGCGTTCAGCGTGAACCCCAGGCGCGTCGACTCCCCCGGCGCGAGCGAGTCGACACTGGTCGAGTCGAGCGCCGTTCGATCCGTCCAGTACACCGTCCCGTCGCTGCTCGACTGGATCACCAGCGACGCGGCCAGGTCGACCGTCGCCGGCGCGGCGTCCCGGCCGGTGTACGTCAGTGCGTACTCGCCGTCGAGCTCCGGCGACACGCCCGTGTAGTACGTCGACCGGTTCGAGAGCGTCGAGCCGACCGGGAACACGGGGTTCTCGCGGGTCACCTCGGCGGCGTGGTGGTACGTGCCGTCGGCCGTCCAGTGGGTCCGCTCGACCTGCTCGGTCGTGCTGCCCGGATCCACGTGGGCGGTGTACGCCGCGGCACCCCCGACGAACGCGAGGGCGACCAGCACCGCCGCCAGCACGGCGAACCACGAGCCCACGATCGCCCGGCCCCTGAGTCTGGACCTCCCCTGAGTCATGGACGTGACTGTGGGATGACGTTACATAGGACTATTGGTCAGCCGACAGGAGAACTCAGCGTGTCAGATAGCGGAGCAGCCGCCGCCACGTCGAGCGGTTGTGGCGCGAACTCCGGCGCCGAACCCTGACGCGGCGGCCGCCGAGCACGACCAGCCCCAGCAGCGCGACGGCGCCGGCGAGCGCGACGTCGATGGCCAGGATCGGCAGCCACGGGTGGACCTCGTACAGCGCGTCGATCACCGGCACCGGGAGCAGCGCGAGGTAGCGGTGTTCGGTGACGAACCGCCGGTAGTAGCCGGTCTCCGGCGGCGCCGACAGCGTCATCTCCACCGTCGCCTCGCTCCGGCCGCCGACGCGGACGCGCTGGGGCTCGATCGCGACGCCGTCGCTGCCGGGTTCGACGTACGCCACGACGGGCACCACCCCCGCGTTCGGCACCGTGTAGGGGAGCGTCGTCGACCCGCCCTGCTCGATCACGGTCGGGTTCTCCGAGGCGAACTCCGCGCTCACGACCCCGAACTGCTGGGTGCCCGCCGGCACCACCATCGCCGCCGTCGCCGACGCGACGAGCACCCCCGCGAGGACGAGGACGACGAGGCCGGGCGAGAACCCCTGATCGCGGCTGCGGTCACGGTCGCGGTCGCGCTCCTCGCCGTCGCCGGCGACCACGTCGTAGAGGTACAGCAGCGCCGACAGCCCGAGCAGGAGGTACGCGAGCCCCTGTGTGCCCAGCAGCGCCCGGGAGCCAGTCATGACGGCGAGTCGCTGCTGCACCGCGGTGAACGCGCCCTGCAGCCCGGTCACCAGCGTGCCGAGGTTGGGGATCACTACGACGCTGCCCCCGATCTGCAGCGCCTCGGCGACGATCTGTCCCTCCTTCACCGGGGGCTCGTCGCCGTCCTGATCGGTGAACGGGTTGGCGTCGCCGCGCGTCACGTACCCCCGTTCGGTCTCGCCGACGACGCGGTGGGTCGTGAGCCCCCCGCCCTGGAGCTCCTCGGCCCGGAACACGATCACGTCGCCCTCCTCCACGTCGCCGGCGACGGCGGCTGGGACGGCGACGAACCCGTCGCCCGGCTCGAGCGTCGGCTCCATGCTCCCCGTCTCGACGTACCCCAGCAGCACGGGCGTGCCGAGCACCTGGCCGAGCAGCAGCGACGCGACGACGAGCACGAGCGCCGCCTCGGCGCCCAGCGTCAGGAGTCGGCGGGGAGTCATCCAGTCAGCCCAAGGGTTGTGTTAGTCTGACAAAAAGCCTCCGTCGGCGCCGCCGTCGACGACGCCGGCGACGATCGCGCTGTAGGGGACGATGAACCCCAGGCAGAACCCAAGCAGGTGGACGTAGACGTTCACGATTCCGCCGTCGGCCGTCACCGTGCTGAACCCGACGTACTGGTAGCCCAGCAGCGCGACCGCGCCGAGGACGCCCGCGTCGAGCCAGCCCGCCCGGAGGTTGACCGGCGGGTCGCCCCGTCTGGAGCGTCGCGCCGCGACCACGTAGACGGCGGCGAGCACGGCGCTCGCGACGCCGACGCCGCGGGCGGTTCCGCTCGGGAGCGCGACGATCGAGATCGTCACGATCGCCCCGAAGAACAGCGCCGGCGCGTCCCGGAGCCGGATCCGGTCGTCGAGCCGCGCGCCGTAGGCCACCAGCACCAGCGCGAGCAGTCCCGAGAACGCCATGTTGAGCCCCGAGAGCCCGAAGCCGACGGCGTCCCGCGGCACCGCGAGGTTCAGCCCCGACAGCACCGGTGGGAACGCGACCAGGTACGTCGCCGTGGTGACCCAGAACAGCCGCCGATAGCCCGCGAGCCCGGCGAGCACGTACGCGAACCCGGTCACCAGCACGTAGCCGAGCAGGTTCGCCGCGAGGTGGGCCGCGTCGAAGTGGACGACGTGGGCGGTGTAGGCGGTGAGCAGCGACGGCTCGCGGTAGACGAACGCCAGCGCCTCCCGGCGCGCGACGGGAAGCGCGAACGCGGCGAGGGCGACCGCGGGAACCAGCGAGAGCGCCAGACAGTCCCGGAGTCGGACGGCCTCCCGCAGTGCCACGGTCAACGACCGCTCGCCCGGTCGAGCCATGTGCGGTCGCACGGCCCAACCTGTCAAAAGGCTACCTCCTCGGTCGGTCACGGTCGCGGCGTGCGCCGGGCCAGCACCAGCACCACCGCGAGGATGGCCAGCAGCCCGACCAGCCCCAGCAGGCTCTCCAGGCCGAACCCGCCGGGCTCGGCGACCGGGGGCTCGGTCGGCGAGTCAGTCGTCGCTGTCGCGCTCGTGGCAGTAGCGGTCGGGGTTTCGGTGGCCGTGGCGTCCGCCGCGGCGACGGTGAAGCTCCCGGTCTCGACGCCGTCGACGCTGACGGTGTACTCGCCGGGTTCCTCGCGCACGACCGGGACGGACATCTCCGTCGTCGATCCGGGCGCCACTTCGACGGTCCGCTCCGCGGCGATCTCGCCGTCCACGCGAACGGTCACGGTCCGGTTGCCGGTGCCCGAGCCGGTGTTCGAGACCGACGCCGTCACGGTGACCGCCTCGCCGGGGGCCACCGTTTCCGTCGAGAGGGCGGCGTCGTCGACGGCGAACCGCGGTTGCTCGAGGGCGACGACGAACGTCGAGAAGCCGGGCGTCTCGGCGTCGAAGCTGACGCGGCCGTCGCGGTCGCCGGTCGCGGTCACGTCGAGTTCGGAGAGCGATCCGTCGGCGTAGCGGTAGACGGCGAGGTGCTCCGTCTCGATCCCCCGGTCGGCGACGAACGACGGGGCGGCGCTGAACGACATCGTCGCGGCCGAGACGTTGCCGGCGGCGACGGTCATCCGCACCGCGCCCAGCGGCTCGGCGCCGGCGTCGACGACGGCCGCCCCCGCCTCACCCGGGTCGGTGGCCGCGGCCCGCACCGTGTACGAGCGGTTCGGGCTGGTCACCGCGAGCCGGTCCAGGGTGAGGTTACCGCCGCTGAGGAGCGCGAGCGGGCCGGCGTCGAACTCGGTCGACGCCCCGGGTTCGGCGCTGAGGGCGGTGAACCGGCGGGAGTCCTCGGTCGGCGCGACCACCCGCGTCGCGAACCCGTCGACCGACGCGGTTTCTGTCGCGGTGTCCGCGGCGAGCTTGTTGGTGTCGCTGGCGGCCGTCGCGGGCTCGGCCACCCGCGAGTGGATCGTGATGTCGTCCACGAACCCGTCGACGCGGCCCGTCGTGTCGACCGTGAGCGAGACGGCGACGGACTCGTTGGGCGCGAGCGTGACGTTGTTCGCCTCGGACTGGATCGGCTCGCCGTCGACGGCGAACGTCACGGCGTCGGAGCCGTGTGTCAGCCAGACGTGGGCGTACCGGGAGCCGTTGTACCGCACCCGGAACACGTCGCCGATGGTCGTCCGGCCGTCGGCGTTGACGCCCTCGCCGTCGATGTCGGGGTTGGAGGGAGAGAGGTCGACGACGAGCTCGTCGTCGGCGTCGAGGTAGGCGTAGTCGCTGCTCGGCGCCAGGGCTACGTCTTCGCCGAGCTGGTCGGTCGGGCCGGCGAACAGCGGCGAGGCTGCCGACGGGAACGCGAACGTTCCGGCGAGGACGAGCGTGATGGCGAGGGCGAGCGTTCGGCGGTTCACTGTGGATCGATTGTTTCGTGATCCCCGCCCCGCAGGCGGGGGTGTTACCTCTCAGTTACCATGCACGTACCGTAGTATTGGTACCGCTGAACTGGGTTCAGGGAGTGCTTGTACCGCCGCTGACCTGGCCGGTGGTGTCTACACGCTGTTCAGGAGGCGCGTGTCGCGACCTCGAAACGAGTTCCCTCAGAGACAGGTGAACGACAGGCGTCTGACGTTGTATGAGCGGTTCGGAGCCTACAACTATCCCCTTCTCGTCCGTGGGTTTCGTCGGAAATGGCGGTTAGTATCAGATTACAGTACAAGACGAGAACCGGGGAATATAGCGTTCAGGCCGCTCCTGATGCTGTTTCACGAACTTCGCAGATTTATGACTACCCTACCTATCTACTAAACTATACCTAGTGTTTATGTGGCACTACACTAACATTCTCACTGTGTCATCCTCAACGCAGAGCCGCCAACAGGGGGAGGTTGCCGGCGAGGTGGTCTCGGGATCGGTCGGGGCGGAGTCCCCGAACCTCTCCGACGACGAGCTGTTCGAGGTGCTCTCGAACCGCCGTCGTCGATACACCGTCCACGCACTGGAGGAGACGGATGGCGCAGCAGAGATCGGCGACGTGGCCGAACAGGTAGCCGCCTGGGAGTACGACGTGGCCGTCGACGAGGTGTCCTACGAGGAGCGAAAGCGGGTGTACACGGCGCTCCAGCAGTCACACCTCCCGATGATGGACGAGGCGGGCATCGTGGAGTTCAACAAGGACCGGGGGCTGGTCGAGCCGACGGCGTCGCTGAACGACATCGAGGTGTACATGGAGGTCGTTCAGGGGAACGAGATCCCCTGGAGCGTCTACTACCTCGGGCTCTCGGGCGTCGCCGCCACGCTCACCGGGGCGGTGTTCCTCGAGGCCTGGCCGTTCGCCCTGTTCCCCGACGTGGCGTGGATGAGCGCCCTCACCGCGATGTTCGCCGTCTCCGCGGTCGCCCACACGTACTACGCCCGGGGGCAGCGCATCGGCGAGAGCGACAAACCGCCCGAACTCAGGCGAGAATGAACCACCGACGCGCGGTCAGCGTCCTGTTCGCAGCTGCGGCGGCGACGATGCTCGTCACCGCGAGCTTCGGCTTCACCGGCGTCAGCGCCGACCGCGGCGTCTCGGTCGCCGTCGTCGAGTCCGAGAACGCGTACGTGGGGGTCTCCGTCTGTGAGACGGACAGGGGCAGTGATAACGGCTCGAACCCGGTGAAGGTCACCGTCTCCAACCAGTTCTCCGCGCCGTTTACTGTCACGTTGATCTCGGGTGACGGCAAATCAGTGGAACCGAACCCGAACAAGGCCGAAATCGAGCCCGGTGATACCAGGATGTACCCCAACGCGTTCGGCGAGGAGCAGGTGACGGTCGAGGTCGTCGGCGGCCTCGACGCCTCCGTCACCGCGGAGGTCGGTGAGCAGTGTACTAATGGCATTTCCGCTACCACCCACGGGAACGGAACGGCGACGCCGACTGTGACGCCGACCCCGAGTTCGAACGACACTGCCACCGAAACGCCGACTCCCGAACCGACGGCGACACCGACACCGACCCCCACGCCGGACGACGCCTGATTCGCCCCAGCCCGCTCAGACCGCGCCCTCTTCCTGCAACCGTTCGATCTCCTCGTCGCTGTACCCCAACTCCGAGAGCACCGCCTCGGTGTGCTCGCCGAGCAGCGGCGGGTGGCGCCGCGCGGTCGCGGCGTACTCCCCGAACTGCATCGGCGACCCCGGGAGCTCGAGCTCGCCCGCGGTCGGGTGGCTGACGCGCTGGCGCATCCCGCGGGCCTCGACCTGCGGGTCGTCGAACGCCTCCAGCACGTCCCGGATGCGGCCGACCGGCACGTCGTTGGTCCGGAGCAGGTCGACGACCTCGTCGACGGTCTCGTCGGCGAACGCGTCGGTGAGGATCGACTCCAGTTCGTCGCGGTTGTCGACGCGGCGCTCGTTGGTCTCGAAGCGCGGGTCGTCGACGAGATCGGGGCGGTCGATCGACTGGCAGAGCCGGTGCCAGATGGCCTGGCTCGCGCAGGCGACGACGACGTAGCCGTCGGCGGCCTCGAACGCCTGGTACGGCGCGATGTTTGGGTGTCGGGAGCCCATCCGCTCGGGCGCCTCGCCGGAGGCGAACCCGTCGGTCGCCATGTACGTGAGCCAGCCCAGCAGCGCGTCGAACAGCGCGATGTCGACGCGGTCACCGCCCTCGTCCGCGAACTCCCGGCGGAACAGCGCCGCCAGGATCGACTGCGTGGCGTACATCCCCGCCGCGAGGTCGGCGACGGCGACGCCGACGCGCACGGGCGGGCGTCCCTCCTCGCCGGTGATGCTCATCATCCCGCCCTCGGCCTGCATCATCAGGTCGTACGCCGGGCGCTCGGCCTTGGGGCCGTACTGGCCGTACCCAGTGATGGAGCAGAACACCAGCCCCGGGTTCCGCTCGCTGAGCGTCTCGTAGTCGAGGTCCCACTCCGCGGCTTTCCCCACCCGGAAGTTCTCCAGCACCACGTCCGCCTCCGCGGCGAGGTCGCGGAACGTCTCGCGGCCCGCCTCTGTGGTGAGGTTCAGCGTGATCGAGCGCTTGTTCCGGTTGATGCTGGCGTAGTAGGAGGCCACCTCGTCGCCGAACGCCGGCGGGGTCCAGTGGCGGGTCTGGTCGCCGCCGTCGGGTCGTTCCACCTTGATCACGTCGGCGCCGAGGTCGCCGAGCTGCATCCCGCAGAACGGGCCGGCGAGCACGCGCGAGGCGTCGAGCACGGTGACGCCGTCGAGCGGGCCGGTCGGGTCGTCGCTCATGCCCCGACTCCGACGGCCCAGCGGCTTAGTGGTTCCCACATCCGCGAGCGCACCGACGCGCCGGATCGACCCGGAACCCGACGGCTCAGTGGTCCACGACGCCCGTTTCGGCCAGTCGATCCGGCAGCGCGGTCAGGTCGCCGTCGACGGGGACGTAGCGCCCGCCGTGGCGGTCGATCCCGCCGTCGGCGTCGGGGTCGTCGCCGACGTGAACCAGCGCGTCGACGGGGACATCGAGTTCGGCGGCGACCGCGGCGAACGCCCGCCGGTCCGGCTTGCGCCAGCCCACGTCGAGGCTCGTCACGACCGTGTCGAACTGGTCGCGGAGGCCGACCCGCGAGAGCGTCCGCGGGACCAGTCCCGGGACCGCGCAGTTCGAGAGCACCCCCGCCGGGGCGTCGACGGCGGCGAGGGCCGCCTCGGCGCCAGGGAGGACTGAGGCCTCCCGGTCGAAAGCGTCGAGCACGGCGGCCTCGACCACTCCGGGGTCGGCGTCGACGCCGCGGCTCGCGAGCGCCCGTCGCGTGTGAACCGGCAGCGAGAGCTCGGCCCGCTCGGCGGGGTCGACGTACCGGTCCGCGTACGCGTCGGCCCAGTCGGCCGGCACCTCGACGCCGCGCTCGGTCAGCCGTGTCGCGATGGCCTCGGCCGGGTCGGGCGGGCGGGGGACCGAGACGAGCGTCCCGAAGCAGTCGAACGAGGCGGCGGGGCCCGTTCGGCGGTCGGTCATCGGCCCGACGTTCGCTCGGGAGCGCGCTAAGGCTTTTGACTGCCGGCACCGCCGGCCATCGGGTCCCTTCAGTCACGGATCACGATCGCCCGTGCGACCCTGTCGTGTACCACGGCAACATTTACCACTCCGTAGCACCCATCACGAATCGATGGTCGGCCCTCAGTTCGTCTGCCGGGAGTGTACACGGACGGTGAGCAACCGCTCCTACCGGGCGCTCTGTCCGGACTGCGGCGGCGAACTCGGCCGACAGCGCTTGCGCTAACTGCTCGTCGGCGCCGCCGAAGAAAACGGTCGGCCGGGGCTACAACCGAGTCAGGTTGGTCGCCCGCGGCCCCTTGTCCGCCTGTTCGATGTCGAACTCCACCTCCTGCCCTTCCTCGAGGTCGGGGCCGCCGACGTCCTCCATGTGGAAGAACACGTCGTCGTCCGCGTCCTCGGTCTCGATGAAGCCGTACCCTCCGGTGTCGTTGAAGAACGCAACCTTGCCTGTCGCCATCGCTATCTCCGGTTTTCGTCTTGTGCGTGCTCGGATATATATGTGTGGGTAAGTCACACGCGACTCACGTGAACGCGTATCAAGACTGAAGTGGGTTCACAGCCTCCAACGGGGGTATGTACCGCGCCGATCCTTGTCCCAGGTTGGACGCCAACTACGACCCGAGCGAGCGGGTCGACGACTGGACCGTCTCCACCCCGGTCAGCACTGCTGAGGCCATCGACGACGGCGAAACCGGCCCTCACGGCGACGCGCTCGTCGCCGCGCCAACCGCATCCTCTCGATGACCCGAGACGACGGTTCGGCCGACGGGGCGGGTGCCGACGGCGGTCACCGCGTCGCGCCGGAGCTGCTGCCCGGCGCCGAGGGACGACCGCTCTCGGACGTGACGGTGCTCGAGTTGGGCCACATCATCGCCGGCCCGTTCTGCTCGATGCTGCTGGCCGATCTCGGTGCCGAGGTGATCAAGGTCGAGCACCCGAACGGCGGCGACGCCGTCCGGGATTCCTCGGCGGTCGGCAACAGCTCGTTCAACTACGTCAACCGCAACAAGCTCGGCGTCACAGTCGACCTGAAGTCCGAGGAGGGGAGCGCGGTGTTCGCCGAGCTCGTCGAGGAGGCGGACGTGCTGATCGAGAACTTCGCGTCCGGCACCGCCGACCGCCTCGGCGTTGGGTACGACGACCTGAAGGAGATCAACGAGGAGCTGGTGTACTGCTCGATCAAGGGGTTCAACGAGGGCCCCTACGAGGAGTACCCCGCGCTCGACCCGGTCGCCGAGGCGCTGTCGGGCGTGATGAGCGTCACGGGCCGCCCCGGCCAGCCGCCGGTGCGCTGTGGCACCAGCCTCGCGGATATGGCCGCCTCGCTGTACGGCGCCATCTCCATCCTCGGCGGCGTGCGCCAGCGCGACGCGAACGGGGAGGGGCAGCACGTCACCGTCCCGCTGTACGGGAGCACCGTCTCGCTGATGGGCTACTGGCTCGCGTACACGCAGGCCTACGGGAGGGCGGCCGACCCCATCGGCGCCGGCCACCCCAACTGGGCGCCGTACAACGCCTACCAGTCCGCCGACGGGGAGTGGGTGTTCGTCGGCCCGTCTTCCCAGCGGCAGTGGGAGGCGATGTGCGAGGCGCTCGACGTGGACCTCCACGAGGAGGAGCGCTTCGCCACGCTCGAGGACCGGCGTGGGAACCGCGAGGCGCTCGACGAGCGCGTCGGCGCGGCCTGCGAGCAGTTCGACGCCGAGGAGCTCATCGCTCGCCTGCGCGACGCTGGCGTCCCGGTGGCGCCGATCAACGACACGCAGGACGTGGTCGACGACCCGCACCTCCGGCAGACCGACGCGTTCGGCTCGATCCGCGCGACGGAGGGCGAGGGTGGCGACATCGACGTGCCGCGCTACCCGGCACGCTCGACGGGGTTCGACCGCGTCGAGAATACCGATCCGCCCGAGCTCGGCGAGGACACCGACGCCGTGCTGGAGGCGCTGGGGTACGACGCGGCGGAGCGCGAGCGGCTCAGGGATTCAGGGGCGGTATGAAGCTCCTCGACCTCACGCTCCGGGAGGGCGAGCAGCGCCCCGCCGTGGCGTACAGCGTCGACCAGAAAGTCGGCGCCGCCCGCGAACTCGACGCGCTGGGCGTCGACTACCTCCAGATCGGCTTCCCGGTCGCCGACGAGCGGACTCGCCGGGCCTGCGACCGCCTCGACATCGAGGCCGACATCACGGGGCTCGCCAGAGCCGTTCCGGGCGACGTGGAGGCCGCGCTCGACGCCGGCGTCGACGTGGTGGACCTGTTCGCGCCGACGAGTGACAGACAGCTCGACGCCGTGCTCGGTTCCTCCCGCGAATCGATGGTCGAGTCGGTACAGGAAGCCGCCGAACTCGCCAGGGAGGGCGGCGCCGACGTCCAGTTCACCGCGATGGACGGGTTCCGCACCGATCCGGCCCACCTCGACGACCTGTTCGCGGCGGTCGACGCCGACTGGTACACGGTCGCGGACACGGTCGGCTCCCGGACCCCGGCGGGCGTCGAGCAGTTCCTCGCCGACCTCGACACGGACCTCGACGAGATCGGCGTCCACTTCCACGAGGATCTCGGCGTCGGCACGGCGAACGCGCTGGCGGCGGGCCGCGCGGGCGCCGGGAAAGTCGACGTGTCCGTCGGCGGCATCGGCGAGCGCGCCGGGAACACGCCGACCGAGGAGCTCGTCGCCGCCGCCGCGGTCGGCGAGGAGCCAGTCGATCTCGCGGTCGACGAGTCGTCGCTGCTCCCCGTCGCCGAGCGCGTGCTGGACGCGCTGGGCGAGGACGTCGAGCCGACGAAACCGCTGCTCGGCGCCGAGGTGTTCTCCCACGAGTCCGGCCTGCACACCGCCGCGATGCTCGAGGAGCCGTCGACGTTCGAGCCGTTCGAGCCGGCCCGGTTCGGCGGCGAGCGCCGGCTCCTGTTCGGCGGGAGCACCGGCGCGGGCGCGGCCCGGAAGCTGCTCGAACGCGCCGGCCGGGAGCCCACTGACGACCGAGTCGAGGAGCTGCTCGATCGACTCGCTGAACGCGACGAGGCGGTCGGCGTCGACGAGGCGGTCGAGTTGGCCGGCGAGGTGGACGCGTAGCCGGGCCCGCCGCCGACAGCACCTTTTTGCTGACACCAACCGACCGACGCGTATGGACAGAGACACGATAAGCGACGACACCCACGGCGTCGTCTACGAGTTCGCGCCCGAGATGGAGCCGGTCCGGACGGTCGAACCCAACACGAGCCTCACGTTCGAGACCCGGGACAGCCTGAACGGGGCGATCCAGAGCGACGACGACCTGCTCGACCAGATCCCCGACGAGGTCAACGCCGCCACCGGCCCCGTCGCCGTCGAGGGCGCCGACCCCGGCGACGTGCTCCGGGTCGAGATCGAGGACGTGCGCCTCGCGGAGGACCGCGGGCGGGTCGTCACCACCCCTGGGTTCGGCCTCATGCAGGACGACGCGGACGTGGAGGCCCCCTTCACCCGGATCACGCCAGTCGAGAACGGCGAGAACTACGACGACGGCCGGCCGCGGGTGCGGTTCGGCGAGCGCTCGATCCCGGCCGACCCCTGCATCGGCACCATCGGCGTCGCGCCCGCGATGGAGTCGTACACGACGCTCGTCCCACACGACCACGGCGGCAACCTCGACACCAACGACGTGAGCGCGGGCTCGGTGCTCTACCTCCCGGTGTTCCAGTCGGGCGCGATGCTCGCGATGGGTGACTCGAAGGCGGTGATGGCCGACGGCGAGATGTGCGGCACGGGCGCCGAGATCGCGACCGACGTGGACGTGACCGTCGACGTGATCTTCGACCCGGCGTTCGACCTCGAGCGGCCGCTGATAGACACCGGCGACGAGTGGAAGACCGTCGCCAGCGCCGAGACGATGGAGGAGGCGGCGAAGCTGGCCCACAGGGACGCGATGAAGCTGCTCTCGTACGAGCACGGCTACAGCCCGACCGAGGCCCACACGTTCGGCAGCCTCGTCGGCGGGCTGGAGATCTCGCAGGTCGTCGACCCGCTGGTGACGGTGCGGAACGCGATCCCGGCCGAGCACGTCTCCTCGCCGTTCTGACCGTCAGGCGGACAGTAGCTCCAGCAGGAGCGCCTGCTGGGTCGGCTTGCGGTTGCCGGCCTGCTGCCAGACGACCGACTGCTCGCTCTCCAGGGCGGCGTCGGTGACCTCCTCACCGCGGTTGGCGGGCAGGCAGTGCAGCAGCTTGGCGCCGCCGGCGAGCAGCGATTCGTCGACCTGGAACCCGTCGAACGCGGGCAGTTTGTCCGCGCGGCTCTCGCTCTCGCCCATGCTCATCCACACGTCGGTGTACACCGCGTCGGCGCCGGCGACGGCGGCCTCGGGGCTGTCGAACTGTGCCGGCTCCCCGCCGAGCGAGGCGGCGGTCGCGACCGCCTCGTCGTCGACGCCGTACCCCGCCGGCGTCGCGAGGCGCAGGTCGACGCCAGCGAGCGCGCAGCCGACGACGAGCGAGCGCGCGACGTTGTTGCCGTCGCGACCCACGCGAGCGTCGTCTCCTCGAGCGTCTTGCCGGACTCCGCCGCGATCTCCCTAAGCGTCAGCAGGTCGGCGAGCGTCTGGCAGGGGTGGGCGTCGTCGGTGAGCGCGTTCACCACCGGCACGTCGGCGTAGTCGGCGAGTTCCTCGAGGTCGGCGTGGCCGTTCAGCCGCGCGACGACCGCGTCGACGTACAGCGACAGCGCGCGGGCGGTGTCCTTGATCGGCTCGCCGTGGCCGAGGTGGATATCGTCCTGGCCGAGGAACGTGGGGTGACCGCCGAGCTCGGTCACGCCGGCCTCGAAGGAGGTCCGGGTGCGCGTCGACGGCTTCTCGAACACCATCGCCACGGTCCGATCGTCCAGCCGTGCCGTCTCCTCGCCGGCCTTGATCGCGGCGGCGCGGTCGAGCAGCCGGCCGAGCGCCGACGGCGAGAGCTGGTCGATCGTGAGCAGGTTCGTCGGGAACGTGGGAACGGTGTCGTTGTCGTACATCGGTTTGAGTCGGTCAGTCGGTGAGCTGTGCACAGGCGGTCGTCAGGACGGCGCTCGCGCGGTCGAACGCGGCGAGCGGCAGGCGCTCGTCGGGCGCGTGGTCGAGGCTGGCGTCGCCGGGGCCGTAGGTGACGGTCGGCACGTCCCAGGCGTCGGCGTACAGGTTCGCGTCGGCGGTCCCGGTCTTGTGGAGGTGGGTCGGCTCGCCGCCGGCCTCGCGGATCGCCGTCCGGAGCGCCGCGGGCAGCGGGCCGCGGGCCGAGGCGACGTGGGGCGGGATCGACTGCCCCCACGCGATCTCCCCCGCGTCGAGGCAGTCCTCGACGACCGCGCGAACGGAGTCGGGCGTCTCGCTCGGCGGCACGCGGAACCGCGTCGCCATCGACGCCGCCACCGCCGTCCCGTCGTCTGTGGGCCCGCCGTCGACGGACGCCGCGGTGGCGGTGATCGTGTCGAAGCCGCCGGGCGCTTCGTCGGCGTTCGCCGCCTCGACGGCGGCACGGACGCGCTCCCACCACGCGGTCGCGTGGTCGATCGCGGTCGCCTCGGGACGCGCGCCGTGGCCGGCCGGAGTCGTGACGGCGTACTCGCCGGCGACGATCCCGCGGTAGCCGAGCGTGATCGCGTCCCAGCCCGAGGGCTCGCCGTTGATCACTGCCGCCGGCGCCTCGCGGTCCTCTATCAGGTGGCGCGCGCCGCGGGAGTCGGTCTCCTCGCCGACGACGCCGACGAACGAGGCGCCGGTTTCGACCGCGGCGACGGCCATCGCCGCCAGCGCGCCCGTGGCGTCGACGCTGCCGCGACCCCAGAGCACGGGGCCCACAGCGCCGAGTTCGTCGTCCCCGTCCTCGACGCGGACCGGGATCTCGCCCGGCACGGTGTCGACGTGGGAGGTGAGCAGCACCGCGTCGTCGCCCGGCGCGCGGACGTTGCCGGCCTCGTCGATCCACGCCTCGCGGTCGTGCTCCTCGAAGAAGCCGGCCAGTCGGTGTGCGGCGGCGGACTCGTCGCCGGAGTGCGACGGCGTCGAGACGAGGTCGGCCAGCAGTCGGCGCCCGGTCGTGTCGAGGACGCCCTCGGCGCCCGGGATCGCCGCGGCCGGGTCGGCGGAGACGGTCACGAGAGCACCTCCACGAGGCTCGCGACCACGCTGTCGGCGTGGCCCTCGTCGATCACGAGCGGCGGGAGCAGGCGCACGACCGAGCGCCCGGCGGGGAGCGCGAGCACGGCTTCCTCGAGCGCGAGATCGCGCAGTACGCGCATCGAGCCGCGCTTGACCTCGATGCCGATCAGCAGCCCCTCGCCGCGCACCTCGCGCACGGGGAGGTCGTGGGCGTCGACGGCCGCGCGAAGTTCCGCGCGGAGGTGCTCGCCGACCGCGGCCGCGTTCGCGGGCACGTCGCGGGCCTGGATCTCGGTCAGCGTCGCCCCCGCAGCGGCGGCGACGAGCGGGTTGCCGGCGAACGTCGAGCCGTGGTTCCCCGCGCCCTCGGCGATCCAGTCCGCACAGAGCGTCACCCCCAGCGGGAGGCCCGAGGCGACGCCTTTCGCGGCCGTCAGTACGTCGGGGACGACGCCCGCGGACTCGCAGGCCCACATCGTCCCCGTGCGGCCGAGGCCGGTCTGGATCTCGTCGAGGACGAGCGCCGCGCCCGCGTCCTCGGTCACCTCGCGGGCGGTCTGGAGGTACGCGTCGCCGGCGGGGTGGACGCCGCCCTCGCCCTGGATCGGCTCGAGGAACACCGCCGCGGTCTCGTCGTCGACGGCGTCGGCGAGCGCGGCGGCGTCGCCGTAGGGGACGAACTCGACGCCGCCCGGGAGCGGGCCGAACGGGTCGCGGTACTCGTCCTTCCAGGTCAGCGAGAGCGCGCCGAGCGTGCGGCCGTGGAACGCGCGCTTCGCGACGACGACCTTCTCGCGGCCCGTGGCAGAGCGCGCGAACTTCAGCGCGGCCTCGTTGGCCTCGGTGCCGGAGTTGGGGAGCCACACCTTCGAGATGTCGCCCGGCGCGACGGCGGCCAACTGCTCCTGCAGCGCGGTGCGCGCGGCGACTGGGTAGGAGCCCTGGACGTACAGCAGGTCCTCGGCCTGCTCGCTGATCGCGTCGACGACCGCCGGCGGCGAGTGCCCCAGCGGCGTGCAGGCGTAGGAGGCGCCGAAGTCGAGGTACTCGGTGCCGTCGCTGGCGGTGAGCGTCGCGCCCTCGCCGGACTCGATCGAGATTGGCTTCTCCGAGAACACGAACCCCTCTCCCGTCACGCAGACTCACCCCCGGCCGGTTCGGCAGGTTCGGTGACGGCCGCGGGGGCGATCCACGTCCCGTGGCCCGCCAGCGCGGCGAGCAGGGGCTTGCGGAGCCCGGCGTCGGAGACGACGACGCCCGCGGCGCCGCCGGTGAGCGCCTCCTCCGCGGCGTGGACCTTGCGGCTCATGAACCCCTCCGCCGCGGCCTCGACGGCCGCGAACTCGGCGGGCGTCGACGCCTCGTCGATGAGCGTCTCGGGATCGTCGGGGTCCTCGTAGACGCCTTCCACGTCGGTGAGGAGCACCAGTTCGGCGCCGAACTCGGCCGCGAGCAGCGCGGCCACGCGGTCGGCGTCGGCGTTGGCGGCGGTGCCGTCGTCGGCCAGCATCGGCGGCGAGACCGTCGGCACGTAGCCGTCCGCGAGCAGGGAGCCCAGGAGGTCGGCGTTGACCGACTCCGGCTTGCCCGCGTGGTCGCCGCGGCGGATCTTCCGCTTGCCGTCCTCGACCACGCGGACCGCGGACTTGCGCGAGCCCGTGACGAGGCCGCCGTCGACGCCCGAGAGCCCGACGGCGTTGACCCCCGCCGCGCGGAGGTCGGTCACGAGTTCGGTGTTGAGCTTGCCGGGGAGCACCATGGAGAACACTTCGAGCGTCTCTTCGTCGGTGAACCGGCCCGAGACGCCCGCGGGGGTCTCGACGTACTCCGGCTCCTCGCCGAGTGCTTCGAGGGTGTCGTCGACGGCCGTCGAGCCGCCGTGGACGACGACGACCTCGCGGCCGCTGGCGACGACGTGGGCCACGTCCTCGATCACGCCCGCCGGGTCGACCGCGCGGGCGCCGCCGACCTTCACGACCAGCGGCGGCTCGTCCGGGCCGACGACCGCGTTGGACTCGCTCACGGCGATCCCACCGGGTGGAGCCCCTGCTGTGTCAGGCCGGCCGTCTCCTCCAGACCGAACGCGAGGTTGGCGGCGTGGACCGCCTGCCCCGCGGCGCCCTTCATTACGTTGTCGATGGCCGCGAACGCGACGACGCGCTCGCCGTCGGCGGCGAAGCCGACCTCCGCGAGGTTCGTGCCCGCGACGGATTTCGGCTCGGGGTAGCGGTAGACGCCGCCCCCGCCGGCCACGAGCCGGACGAACGGCTCGTCCTCGTAGGCGTCGCGGTAGGCGCTCCAGAGGTCGGCAGTGCCGACCGTGCCGACGGCCCCGGTCGGGAACGTGTGGCAGGTCGCGGCCGCGCCGCGAACCATGTCGACCGCGTGGACCGTGAAGGAGAGCGAGAGCCCCAACTGGGCCTCGATCTCGGCCTCGTGGCGGTGGCCAGTGGGCGCGTACGGGCGGACCACGCCCGAGCGCTCCGGGTGCGACGACGCCGCGCCGCCGCCGGCGCCGCCCTCCGAGGAGCCGACCTTGAGGTCGGCGACGACCCGATCGTCGGGCAGCAGGAGGCCGGCATCCACGAGCGGCTTCAGCGCGAGCATCGTCGCCGTGGCGTTGCAGCCGCCCGAGGCGACGATGTCGGCGCCCTCGAGCCCGTCGCGGCCGAGTTCCGGGAGCGCGTAGGTGGCCCTCTCGAGGTACTCCGGCGCCGTGTGGCCGTCGTACCACTCGTCGTACGCCGCCTCGCTGTCGAGACGGAAGTCCGCCGAGAGGTCGATCAGCGTGTCGGCGGCGTCGAGGTACGACTCGACGTTGGCCATCGAGACGCCGTGGGGCGTCGCCGCGAACAGCGCGTCGACGCCGTCGAGCTCGGCGGGGTCGGTGAAGCGCAGGTCGAGTTCGCGGAGGTTCGGGTGGACGTGGCCCACCGTGCGGTTCTCGTACTCGCGGGAGGTCGCCTGCACGAGCTCGAACTCGGGGTGGGCCGAGAGCAGGCGGAGCAGCTCCCCGCCCGCGAAACCGGAGGCGCCGACGACGCTCGCGGTGAGGGTCACGGCTGTACCTCCGCCGGCGTGGCCTCGTTCCCGGCCTCCTCGGCGGCGACCTTCGCCTCCAGCCAGTCGACGACCGTCGCCGCAACGTCCATGTCGACGGCCGCGTTGAGCGCCTTGAACTCGACGGTGTGGTTGACCTCGTGGACGGTGTACTCGTCGTCGGCGCCGTCGCCATCGAGTTCCATGAGGTCGACACCGAGCAGGCCGCCGCCGACGGCCGCGCTGGCCTCGCGGGCGAGCTGCTCGACTTCGGCGGGCAGGTCGAACGACTCGGTGTCGGCGCCCGCGGCGGCGTTGGTGAGCCAGTGGTCGGAACTGCGGCTCATCGCCGCCACGGGCTCGCCGTCGACGGTCAGCACGCGCAGGTCGCGGCCGGGCTTGTCGACGAACTGCTGAACGTAGAACACGCTGTGCTCGTAGTGCCCCAGCGTCTCCTTGTGTTCGAGCACGGCCTCGGCGGCCGAACGCGACTCGAGTTTCGCCATCAGTCTGCCCCACGACCCGACGACCGGCTTCAGCACGCAGGGGTAGCCGAACGACTCGATCGCCTCGAGCGCCGACTCCGTGGTGAACGCGACGGTGGTCTCCGGCGTCGGCACGCCGGCTTCCGAGAGCGCGAGCGTCGTCTCGACCTTGTCCGAGCAGACCTTCGCGGTCTCGGGGCTGTTGACCACCGGGAGGTCGTAGTGCTCGACGAATCGGCTCGCGTAGCGCGAGCGGGAGGTCGCCATGCAGCGGTCGAGCACCACGTCACACTCGCCCAGCGGCTCGGGCGGCGCGTCGAGGCCGAACGTCGCCTGGCGCACGTCGACCTTGTGGACCTCGTGGCCGCGCTCGCGCAGCTCCGTCAGCAGGAGCTTCTCGTCCGGGCGGATGCGGGAGTAGAGCAGACCGACCTCCATCACTCCCCCCAGTCCTCCGCGAGCTCGGGCGCCTCCGCCAGTTCGGCGGGGTCGACGCCCAGTACTTCCAGCTCCGTGCCACAGCTCCCGCAGTCGACGATCTCGCCGACCTCGACGTCCTCGGGGAGTGCGACGCTGTCACCGCAGGTGACGCAGTTGGCTGCTGTCATCGTACTCCGAGGGAGGCGACGGGAGTACTTTAATCCATCTATTCAATCACTGCAAAATAAACGCGTAGCTGGCTCTATTCGTCGAATTCGGACGAATCGGTGCCGCGCGGAAACCGCCGCGACGGCGCGAGTGGAGTAGTGGCCCGGGCGGGCCGCGGCCGCGGGAAGCGGCGCGGCCGGGTCGGGAGCCGTCGACCCCGGATCGGCCGCGGCGGCCGGAGCCGCGGCTGCCGCCGCCGGAGCTGCGGGAGCGCAGGCGTCGATAGGGTTTCAGACATACTCGTTCACCGCCGCCGTGAAGCGGTCCTCGGCGGTCGCGAGCGCCTCGCGGTGGGCGTCGACGGCCGCGGCGTGGTCGGCGTGGCTGTCGCGCAGGCGCGTCAGCGACTCATCGACGGCCGCCGCCGCGGGGCCGCCGCGGGAGTCACGCGCCGCGACGCTCCCCGCCGGCGAGAGCAGGTCGGCGAGCGTCGACTGGTCGACGTACGCCGAGAGGGAGTCGTCGAGGCTGGCGGTCGCCGCCGCGTCGAGCGCGTCGATCTGTTCGTCGACGGTCGCGTCGTCGTCGATCTCCGTCGCCGCCACGGCGACGAGTTCGTGCGCGCTGCGGAACGGGAGGCCCGCAGCGGCGAGCGCGTCCGCGACGCCCGTCGCCGTCGAGAACCCAGCGCCGGCGTCGGCCGCACAGGCCGCGGCGTCCCACTCGGCGGTGGCGACCGCGCCCGCGGTGACTTCGGTCGCCTCCGTGGTGATGTCGACGGCGTCCCAGGCGTGCGGCGTGGCGCGCTGGAGGTCGCGGTTGTACGCGCGGGGGAGCCCCTTCAGCGTCGTCAGCAGCCCCGTCAGGTCGCCCGCCGCGTCGCCGGCGACCGCACGGACCAGCTCCAGCGAGTCGGGGTTCTTCTTCTGGGGCATGATCGAGGAGGTCGAGGCGTACGCGTCGTCGAGATCGACGTGGCCGTCCTTCGCGCCCTCGATCAGGTCGGTCGCGAGCCCCGAGAGCGTCGTCGACAGCGCGGCGAAGGCGCCACAGCCCTCGAGCAGGAAGTCGCGCGCGGTCACCGCGTCGGCGGCGTTCTCGACGACCTCGTGGAACCCCAGCAGCTCCGCGGTGCGCTCGCGGTCCACGTCGAACGTCGTGCCGGCGAACGCCGCGGCCCCGAGCGGCGAGCGGTTCGTGCGCTCGTAGGCGGCGAGGAGACGTTCCGTGTCGCGCGCCACGGCGCCCGCGTAGGAGGCGAGCAGGTGGCCAACGGTGGTCGGTTGGGCGTGCTGGCGGTGGGTGAACCCCGGGACGACGGTGTCGGTCTGCTCGGCGGCCGCGTCGAGCAGCGCCGCGCGGAGGTCGAGGCTGGCTTCGGCGGCGTCGAGCAGGTCCTCGCGGAAGCGGTAGCGGATGCAGGTCGCGACCTCGTCGTTGCGCGAGCGCGCGGTGTGCATCTTCCCGCCCGCCGGCCCCACCTCGGCGACGACCGCCGACTCGATCGCCTCGTGGACGTCCTCGCCCTCGGGGAGCGCGTCGTGGCCGGCCGCCTCGACCGAACCGAGCGCGCCGAGGATCGCCGCGGCGTCGTCGTCGGCGACGATCCCCTGCTCGGCGAGCATCAGCGTGTGGGCGCGGTCGACCGCGAGGTCGGCGGCGAAGATGCGCGCGTCGGCGTCGAGGCTCGACATGAACGAGCGCGCCGGGCCCCCGGCGAAGCGCTCGCGGCGGATCACGGTCTCGCCGCTCGCCGCCGCGTCGTCGCCGGCCGCTCCGTCGCCGTTCCCGCTCATCACTCTCCGCCGTCCGTCGAGAGCGTCGCTTTCTCCTGTTCGTCATCGGTCTCGGCGCTCGCTTTGACCTGGTTCGCGAGGCGCTCCTGGAACCCGTGGTACTTCGCGACGCCGGTGGCGTCGGCCTGCTCGATCCCGTCGACGGTCTCGGTGTTGAACGAGGCCGCGTTCTCGGAGTAGACGCCGTACTCGGACTCGCGAGCGACCGGGCGGACGTGTCCGCCCTGGAGTTTGACGGTCACCGTGCCGGTGACTTTCTCCTGGGAGGCGTCGAGGTAGCCGTTCAGGCTCTCCGTCAGCGGGGAGAACACGAGCCCGCGGTAGGCCTGTTCGGCCCACTGCTGGTCGATCTGAGGCTTGAAGTCGCGCTCGGTCTTCGTGAACACGAGCTGTTCGAGCGCCTCGTGGGCGGTGAGGAGCACCGTCGCCGCGGGGTGCTCGTAGTTCTCGCGCACTTTCAGCCCGAGCATGCGGTCCTCGAGCATGTCCGTGCGGCCGACGCCGTGGGCGCCCGCCAGCGCGTTGAGCTCCTCGATCAGGTCCACGGGGTCGAGAGCGTCGCCGTCGACGGCGACGGGGTAGCCGTCCTCGAACTCGATCTCGACGAGTTCCTCGCCGCCGCTGGGGGTGTCCGTCCACTCGTAGATCTCCTCGCTGGGGACGTGGCTCGGGTCCTCGAGGTCACCACCCTCGACCGAACGGGACCAGAGGTTCGTGTCGATGCTCCAGGTGCCCTCGTTGCCGGCCTCGACGGGCAGGTCGCGCTCGGCGGCGTACTCGACCTCCCACTCGCGGGTGAGGCCGAGTTCGCGGACGGGGGCGATCACTTCGAGGTCGGAGCCGCGCCAGACCGTCTCGAAGCGGAGCTGGTCGTTCCCCTTCCCGGTACAGCCGTGAGCGATCGCGTCGCAGCCCTCTTGCTGCGCCACGTCGAGGATCGCCTCGGCGATCACGGGACGGGCCAGCGCGGTGCCGAGCGGGTACCCCTGATACGTCGCGTTCGCGCGCACCGAATCGAGGCAGAGCGACGCGAACTCGTCGGTGGCGTCGACGACGTGGATATCCAGCCCCAGCGCGTCGGCGGTCTCGCGGGCCTCCGCGAACTCGGCCTCCGGCTGGCCCACGTCGACCGTGACGGCCATCACTTCGTCGTAGCCGTACTCCTCTTTCAGTAGCGGGACACAGACGGTGGTGTCGAGTCCACCGCTGAACGCGAGCGCGACTTTCGTCATACACGACTCTGACGGACGCTACCTGATAAATACAGCGCTTTCAGTCCCGTAAGAAAATGTGCTACGACACGCTACCCGGACGAAGGAGTGGTGAACGACGGCGAAACGGTACGGGAGGGGTGAGGTGGAGTTGGGCCTAGGCGGCCCGCGGCCGGAACGCGACCCGTCGCTGTCGGACGGCAGCGACAGCGGTGTCGACGGGCGAGCCGTCGACGGCGGTGGTCGCGTGAGTCACGGGTGGGAGTGAGAGGCAGGGAGTGAAAGGTGTTTCGGCGGCACTCGCAGTCACCATCCACGGCGACCGTCCTGGAGGCGCCGCCAGCGTCGGCGGGGTCGCGGTTCCCCGGCGTCGTCGGGCGGGACACCCCTTTATCAGTACGCCGTCGCTTCTTTGGGTATGACCGTTTACGAGAGCGACCTCCCGGGCGTCGGCAAGAAGTTCGAGATCGAGCTCGACGACGGGGGGCTTCTCGTCATCGTGACGCACAACACGGGGAAACGGGAGGTGTTCCTGAAAGCCGACGCCGACGCGGACAGCGAGAAACTGTTCGAGGCGTCGGACCGCCTCGCGCGGAAGATCGGGACGATCCTTGAGGGGGCGTACTTCCAACCAGTGCAGTCAGAACAGGGAGAGACCGTGCTCTCGGACGACACGTACATCGAGTGGTACAGCGTCTCCGAGACCGCCGACGTGGCCGGGAAAACCCTCGCCGCGGCCGACATCCGCGGCCGGACGGGCGTCTCCGTCGTCGCGATCCAGCGCGGCGACGAGCTGATCTCGCCACCGACGCCGGAGACGGTTCTCGAGGTCGGCGACACGCTGGTCATCATCGGCGACCGCGAGGACTGCGCAGAGTTCGAGGAACTGCTGGGCGCCGGGCTCGAGGAGTGAGCGCGGGGGTGTGTCGAGGTGACCGATAGTGGCGGCTGAGACGGCGCTGCTCGACGTCGGGGTGTTGTTCACGGCGGTCGCGGTCAGCGGCGCGGTCGCGAGTCGGGTCGGCCAGTCGGTGATCCCGTTCTACATCGTCGCCGGCGTGGTGCTCGGATCGAACGTGCTGGGCGAACTCCCGACGCTGCCGGGCAGCGAGATCGGCGTCGGCGGGGTGACGATCACCGTGCCCGGCGCGACCGTCGGCGGCGTCGATCTGCTCGCCGCGGTCGGCGGGCTCGCGCTGGCCGAGACCGACTTCGTCGTCGTCGGCGCGGAGATCGGCATCGTCCTGCTGCTGTTCTTCCTCGGGCTCGAGTTCAACCTGAACCGACTGCTGGCGAGCAGGACCCGGATCGGCAAAGCGGGCTCCGTCGATCTACTGCTCAACTTCGGGGTCGGGCTCGTGCTGGGCTACCTCGTGTTCGGGAGCTTCCTCGCGGCGTTTCTCATCGCCGGGATCGTCTACATTTCCTCGAGCGCGATCATCACGAAGTCGCTGATCGATCTGGGCTGGATCGCCAACGACGAGTCGGAGCCGATGCTCGGCACGCTGGTGTACGAGGACCTGTTCATCGCCGTCTACCTCGTGGTCGCGTCCGCGCTGGTGCTCGGCGGCGGTGACATCGGGCAGGCGGCGGGGGAGATCGGGGTCGCCGTCGCGTTCATCCTCGCGCTCCTCGCGTTCGTCACCGTCGGGACCGAGTTCTTCAAGCGACTGCTCGAGGTCGACACGAACGAGTTCGTCGTCGTACGGACGCTCGGGCTGACGATCCTCGTCGCCGGCGTCGCGCTCGCGCTCGGCGTCAGCGAGGCGGTCGCCGCCTTCTTCGTCGGGATGGCGTTCTCCTCGACGGATCACGTCCACGAGCTGGAGCAGCTGCTCGAACCGCTGCGGGACGCGTTCGCGGCGGTGTTCTTCTTCTGGATCGGGCTCGTCACCGACCCGGGGCTGTTCACGCTGTCGATCCTCGGGACCATCGTCGCCGCGGCGCTCGTGACGACGCCGACGAAGCTGGCGAGCGGCTACCTCGCCGGCCGGATATACGGGCTCAGCGACCGCCGATCGGTCCGTGTCGGGTTCGGGATGACCACCCGCGGCGAGTTCTCGCTGATCATCGCGAGCCTCGCGCTCTCCGGCGCCGGGAGCGGGATCGCGGTGGGGACGGTGGAGACAATCTACGCGTTCACCGTCGGCTACGTGCTCGTGATGAGCGTCCTCGGCACGTCGCTGATGCAGTACTCGGACCGCCTCGAACCCGTCGCGGTGTCGCTGCTCGAACGGGTCCGCGGCGGAACGGCAGGGTAAGCGCAGTCGACTAGGAGGTGGGACCTACTCCAGTTGGGCGGCGGCCGCCCGACCCAGCGCCGCGACCCCCGCTTCCAGTTCCTCGGGCGTGCAGTGGCTGAAGGAGAGGCGGGCCGAGCGCGTGCCGCGCCCGTCGTCGCCGACGAAGAAACGCTGGCCGGGGAGGTACGTCACGCCCTCCTCGGCGGCCCGCGGGAGCAGCTCCTCGGTGTCGACGCCCTCCGGGAGCGTGACCCAGAGGAAGAAGCCGCCCTCGGGTTCGGTCCACGACGCCCCCGGCGGGAGGTGGCGCTCCAGCGCGTCGAGCATCGCGTCGCGGCGTTTCTCGTAGCCGTCGAGCAGGCGCTCCAGCGTCGGCTGGTAGTGGCCGGCGTCGATGTAGCGCCCGAGCACGCTCTGGGTGAACGTGTTCGTGCCGCCGGCGGCCATGGTGCCGATCTGCTCGATCAGCGGCTCGTCGGCGACGACCCAGCCCGTCCGGACGCCGGGGGCGATCGTCTTCGAGACGGTCCCGACCCGGATCACCCGGCCCGAGTCGTCCATCGCCGCGAGCGGCGGCGGCGACTCGCCACCGAAGCGGAGTTCGCCGTAGGCGTCGTCGGCGACGATCAGGAAGTCGTACTCGTCGGCGAGTTCGAGCACGCGCTCGCGGCGCTCGCGGGTGAGCGTCGCGCCCGTGGGGTTCTGGAACTCCGGGATCGTGTACAGCAGCTTCGGCGTCGGCTCGCCCGCCGCCTCGCGGGCGTCGAGCGTCGCTTCGAGCGCGTCGGGGTCGAGCCCCGCCTCGTCGAGGTCGACGCCCGTGAGTTCGGCGCCGCGGTTGTCCAGCACCGAGAGGCTCCAGACGAACGTCGGCGACTCCACCAGCACCTCGTCGCCGGGGTCGAGAAACGTCGAGGCGATCGCGTCCAGCGCGTACGTCGCACCGTTGGTGACGAACAGCTCGTCCCGGGTGGCGTCGATGCCGCGGGCACGCTCGCGTGCCAGCAGCCCGTCGTGGAGGCGCTCGACGTACTCGCCGCCGCCGTACTGCAGCACGTCGGCGCCCTCCTCCTCGAGGACGGTCTCGGTCGCCGCAACCAGCTCCGCGGTCGGGAACGAGTCGGGGTAGGGGAAGCCGTACGTCAGCGGCACCGCGTCGTCGGCGGCGGGGGTGGCGCTGCTGGCGTACCCCCCGCGCTCCAGCCGCTCGCGCACCGGCGACGCGAACAGGTGGTCGAACCGCTCGTCGCGCGCTTGCTCGGCCATGGACTCCGTCGTCGGCGCCGCCGGATAAACCCACTCGTGGCGGAAAGCGGCGACCGAACAGCAGCTATAAGCGCGCGCTGGCGGAAGCAATCGCCATGATGCGCCACGACGTCGCCATCGTCGGCGGCGGCTGCGTCGGGCTCTCGGTCGCGAAACATCTCGCGGAGTCGACCGACCTCGACGTCGCCGTCCTCGAGAAGGAACACCACCTCGCGAGCCACCAGAGCGGCCGTAACTCCGGCGTGCTCCACCCCGGGTTCAACTACCCGCCCGAGTCGAAGAAGGCCCGCTTCGCCACCGAGGGGACCGCGCGGATGAAGGAGTACTGCGACGAGCACGACATCCCCTGCGAGGAGTGGGGCGTCCTCGTCGTCGCCAAGAACGACGCCGAGGAGCGCCGGCTCGACGACCTCGCCGAGCAGGCCGAGGCAAACGGCGTCGCCTACGAACTCCTCGACTCCCAGGCGGCGATCCGGGAGCACGAGCCGTACGCCGAGGGGCAGGCCGCGCTGTACGCGCCGGAGGCCGCCTCCGTCGACGCCGAGCAGTACGTGTACGCGCTGGCGAAGGAGGTCCGCGAACTCGGCGTGACGCTGTACACCGGCTACGAGGTCCGACAACTGCGCCAGTCGCCGGCCGGCTACCGCCTCGAGACCAGCAACGGGCAGTTCGACGTGTCGCTGCTGGTCAACGCCGCCGGCCTCCACGCCGACACGCTGGCCCACCAGGTCGGCGTCGGCGAGGAGTACCAGGTCGTCCCGTTCCGCGGCGAGTACTACGAGGTCCGCCCGGAGCGTGCCGAGCTCTGTGAGACGATGATCTACCCGACGCCCGACCCGGAACTCCCCTTCCTCGGCGTCCACTACACCCGGCGCGCCGACGGGAAGGTGATCGTCGGCCCCAACGCCGTGCTCGCGTTCGGCCGCGAGGCGTACGCCAACACCGACCTGAACCCCGCGGAGCTGTTCGAGACGCTCAGCTACGAGGGGTTCCGAAAGCTGCTGTCCTCGAGGAAGATGCTCGGCGTCGCGTGGGACGAACTCAACAAGTCCTACCGCAAGTCGAAGTTCGTCGAGGCGTCCCAGCGGCTCGTGCCCGACGTCGCGCCGAGGACCTCAACAAGAGCTACTCGGGGATCCGCGCCCAACTCGTCAGCGAGGACGGCGAGCTCGTGAAGCAACCGCTGTTCGTCGAGCGCGACGACGCCGTCCACATCCTCAACGCTGTCTCGCCCGGGATGACCTCCTCGCTCCCCTTCGGCGAACACATCGCCGAGACGATCGCCGAGAAGCGCGATGACTGAGGCCCCGGAGTACCCCGTCGAGGAGCGGCTGCACGGCGACCTCCCGCTGACCGACGCCGACGCAGCCGCGGCGTCGATCGACGCCGACGCGACGCTGCTCACCAGCGGCTTCGGCAGCGTCGGTTACCCGAAGGCGATCCCGCTCGCGCTGGCAGAGGACAACCGCGACCTGTCGCTCACGCTCGTGAGCAGCGGGAAGGTCGGCGAGGAGATCGACGTCGACCTGATGGCGGCTGACGCGGTCGACCGGCGGATGTCCTACCAGTCCTCGGAGGTCGCCAGGGAGCTCACCGCGCGCCGTGAAGTTGCGTTCAGCGACCGGAACGCTTCCTCGCTGGGCGACGACGTGCAGTACGGCGGCGTCGTCGACCCGGACGTGGCCGTCGTCGAGGCGGTCGCGGTCGGCGAGGGCTGGTTCGTCCCCTCGACCTCGCTGGGACAGGTGCCGGCGTTCGTCGACGCCGCCGACCGGCTGTACGTCGAACTCAACCGCCACCAGCCGCTGGCGCTGCAGTCGCTGCACGACGTCTACCGACCCGAAGCGCCGCCGAACCGCGGGCCGATCCCGCTCGCGGGACCGGGCGACCGTATCGGCGACCGCCACGTCTCCTTCGACCCCGAGAAGCTGGCGGGCGTCGTCGAGACCGACAGCGCCGACGCGACGTACACGTTCCGCGACCCGACCGACGACGACCTCGCGATCGCGGCCAACCTCCGGAACTTCCTCCGCGGGGAGATGGCGCGCTCGTCGGTGTTCGACGAGGCGCTCACGCTCCAGTTCGGGGTCGGCTCGCTCGGCAACGCGCTGATGGGGGAGCTCGCGGATCTGGACGTGGGCGATCGCGACCTGATCTACTTCGGCGAGCTCGTCCAGGACGGGCTGTTGGATCTGCTCGACGACGGACGCCTGACTGCGGCGAGTGCCACGTCGCTGGCGCTGACCGACGAGGGCCAGCAGCGACTGTTCGAGCACGCCGAGCGCTACGCTGAGGACGTGGTGCTCCGGCCCGCCGACGTCTCCAACCACCCGGGACTGATCGACCGCTTCGGCGTCGTCGCGGTCAACAGCGCCGTCGAGGTCGACATCTACGGCAACGTCAACTCCACGCACGTCGCGGGCGAGCGGATGCTCAACGGCGTCGGCGGCTCGGCGGACTTCAACCGGAACGCGCTGGTGACCGTCTGTGCGCTGCCGTCGACGCTGAACGGCGGCGAGATCTCCCGGATCGTCCCGATGAGCTTCCACGTCGACCACACCGAACACGACGTGGACGTGTTCGTCACCGAGCAGGGCGTCGCCGACGTGCGCGGCCGCTCGCCGGTCGAACGCGCGGAACTGATCGTCGAGAACTGCGCACACCCCTCGTTCGCGCCGGAGCTGCGCGCGTACCTCGACGACGTGTGCGAGCGGGAGCACCACATCCCACACGACGTGGAACGCGCTGCCGAGTGGTTCGAGTGAGAACGGAAGGAAGCGGTGGCGCCTACAGGTAGAGCACCAGCCACCAGACGAAGCCCACGATCAGCAGCAGGCCGGTCAGCAGCTCGAGCGCGTTGGTGTAGCGCTCGCCGTAGGTTTCGCGGAACCGCTGCACCTTCTCGAGTTGGCGGTACGCCGGCATCAGCGGCTCGGGCACGACCTCGCCGAGCCCGCCGGCGTCCTGCATCGACTCCTCGGCGACCGCTTCGGGTGATTCGTCGCCGCTCATTGGCTCGCACCTCGACTGAAGGGGAGTTCGAGCCCGTGGTTCATCACTTTCTCGGCGACGAACACGCCGACGAACGTCGCGATGCCGGCGAGTTTCACCAGGTCGTTCGGGAACACCATGATCACTAGTCCCAGAACCGTGAGCAGCCCCCTCGCGGCGAGCTTCCGCCCGGGGGACATCTGGAACGGGTAGTTGAGTCCGTAGATGATCGTGATCGCGCCGAGCAGGACCAGCGTCCCGACGACGAGCGTGTTGCCGCCGAGGGACATCGAGATCAGCCCGGGGTTGTAGACGAACGCGACCGGCAGGACGAACAGCGGCGCGGCGATCTTGATCGCGGCGCCGCAGGTCCGCCAGAAGTTCGCCTTCGCGATCCCGGCGGCGACGACGGCCGCCGTCGCCACCGGCGGCGTGATTCCGGCCAGGATCGCCGCGTAGAACATCGTGTAGTGGGCCGTGATCGGCTCCACGTTGAAGTCGGCGACGAACGTCGGCACGATCAGGATCGCGACGACGACGTACGCCGCCACGGTGGGCATGCCGACGCCCATCAGGATCGCGACGACCATCCCCAGCAGCACCGCGAACAGCAGCACGCCGCCGGAGATGTTGATCAGCAGCAGCGCGATCTTCGCCGGGATCCCGGTGGTGCTGAACACGTTGACGACGCCGCTGATCACGACCAGGATGATCGCGATCGGCGCCAGGATGATGGCGCCGCGGCGGAACCCGTGGAGCGTGTCCTTCAGCTGGCTCCAGAGCTCCGCGACCGGGCTCACGTCGGAGCCGTCGACGACGCGCTGGACCGTCGGCATGAAGATGCCCGTGAGCGTCATCGCGACGACGGTGTACAGTGCGGAGGTCATCACGGTGAACTGGGCGATCCCCAGCAGGTAGATCAGCAGCGCGAACGGCACGCCGAACCGGATCGCCTCGAACAGCTTGTCGCTGTTCGTGAGCTCCTCGTCGAAGAACTCCGAGAACTCCATCTCCTGACTGCTGGCGTCCGACACCGCGGTGTAGTGGACCGCGATGGAGATCGACAACACCAGGATCGCCGCGGGCACGAGCCCGGCGACGACGATGTTGAGGTACGGGACGCGAGGTAGGAGGCCATCACGAACGCGGAGGCGCCCATCACCGGCGGCAGCACCTGCCCGGAGGTGGAGGCGACCGCCTCGATGGCTGCCGCGCGGTGGCCCTTCATCCCGGACTCCTGCATCGTCGGGATGGTGAAAGAGCCCGTCATCGCCGCGTTGGCGGTGTAGGAGCCGTTGATCGAGCCGATCACCGCCGAGGCCAGCACCGCCGTCTGGGCGACGCCGGACTCGATGTACTTCGCGGTCACGATGGCGACCCGGAGGATCAGGTCGAAGGCGCCGTAGGCGAACAGCAGCCCCGCGTACAGCAGGAACGGCGCGATCCAGGACGCCGTGATCTGGGTCAGGCCCCCGTAGAAGCCGTAGAGGTCGGTGACCGTCGCCTGCAGCAGCGTCGCCTGGCTCATCCCGGCGTGACCGAGCACGCCCGGCACCAGGTTGCCGTACATCCCGTAGATGAACACGCCGCCGACGAGGCCGAGGAACACGTTGCCGAACTCCCGCCAGGTGAGATACATCAGCGAGAGGATCACCATGCGGGCGAGCATGTACTCGTGTTCGAGCGCGTACCCCTGCCGGAGCAGGTAGACGTCCTCGAAGTTGAAGAAGAAGTAGATCGAGGCGGTCATCAGCGCCACCGACGACGGGATCAGCACCACGGCGTCGATCCAGTCGCCGTCCTCGACGGCGAGCCGGGTCTCGTTGAGCGCGTACACCGTCATAATGCCGCCGACGAAGCCGGCCGCGTAGCGAACCTGCGAGATGACCTGCGTCTGCGCCCAGAACAGCACCCCGACCCAGAACAGCACTGCTGCCAGCGCGACCGTGACGTCGAGACCCCGGAGGAGACCGGACGCGCGTGCGGATTCAGAATCTGTACTCATACCGGTTTGATAGTGCGAGTTGCATACTCATTTGCTGTGTCGTACGAAGCGGCGGTCCGGAGGCGCGTGGATCGCCGCGCTGTTCGGGGTTAGGCGCTCTCGCCTTCCTGCAGGCTGTCGTCCCAGGCGTCGTTGTCCTTGTAGTACTGGACGGCGCCCGCGTGAACGGGGATGTTCTCGCGCGCCGAGCCGAGCATGTCGGCCGTGCTCTCGAAGTCGTTGAACTGCTCCTCGCCGTCGTTGACCGTGTCGTTGTGCTCGTCGACGACGCGGCAGAGCTCGTAGACGGCGTCCTCGTCGGCCTCGGGGTTGAACGTGTAGTTCACCTCGAGGTTCCAGTGGAACATCTCGTCGGTGCCGATGTCGGCCTCGGCGATGGGCCAGTCCTCGTAGCTCGTGGTGCCGGTGCCGGCGCCGGGGTACGACTCCGCGGACTCCCGGAGCGCGTCGGTCGGCTCGACGTAGTGCACGTCGACGCGGGAGGCGATCTCCTGGACGAACCCGGTGTAGCGCACGCCGGGGGTGCCGTAGGCGATCGTGGCGTCGATCGTCCCCTCCTCCATCGCGCCGGGCGCGGAGTCGACGCTCATGTTCTGGATGTTCATCTCGTCGTACACGTCCGCCGTCGGCTCCTGCGACCAGACGTCGAGCGTCGTCGCGCGCGTCGAGTAGCCCGGCTCGGCGGGGTAGACGTTCGCGCCGGCGAGGTCGTCGAACGTCTCGATCCCCGTGCCGTCCCGCGCGATCACGAAGATGCTGTACGGGAAGGCGTAGAACCCGTACTGCGGGATGCTGTCGACGGGCTCCTCCGAGAACGCGCCGTCGTCGCTCATCGCCTTGCTCAGGGAGTTGTTGTCCGTGATCCCGGCGTTGAACTGGTCGTTGTCCATCCGTCGGATCGTGCCGATGTACCCCGGGCTCTCGATCGTGGAGTACTCGAGCGTGTCGCTCTCCTCGCTCACCGCGCGCTCGACCGCGAGGCCGACGTCCTGGGTGCCGCCCGCCGACGTACCGACGCGAAGCGAGAGATCGTCACTGCCACCGCCGCCGCCACCGCCACCGCCGCCGCCACAGCCGGCGAGGCCGACGGCGCCGGCGACCGCGGTACCATACAGGAACTCTCGTCGAGTCGTGGGTCTATCTGCCATGTCCACCGGAACTGCAAGGTCGACCGTTAAGGACCTGTCTGTTTATTTCATCAAAATGTGAAAGTGTAACTTCAGAATTATCCGGTTAGCCGCGATCTTTAATGGTCGTTTGTACTGTTTTTCGACCAAACAGGTTCAATTCAACAACTTATACGGACTGATATATGCCGGCAGCTGACGGGTGGACCTGGTTCTGCCCGCCAACTCAATCTTTATCCCCGCCATCCCCCTCCGGGGAACCGATGCCAGCGGACACTCCCGCCGACGTGCAGACCGATCCCGAGGCGATGCGGGTCGCCATCGGGACGTACAAGCCCGCGACCGACGACTTCCTCCGGTTCGCCGCCCAGCTCGGCGTCGACGACGTGCTGCTGACGCCCCACCGTCACGAGGGGTTCGACTCCGCGCTCCCGCTGGGGGAGGCGTGGTCGGTCGACCGACTCGTCGAACTCCGGGACCGGGCCAACGACGCCGGCCTCCGGCTGTACGGCGTCGAGAAGCTGCCCGTCCCGCTGTACGAGATCCTCCTCGCCGACGACGCCGCCGAGCGCGAGTCGAAGACGGCGATCGTCGCCGACACGATCCGCGCGATGGGCGAGGCGGGGGTCCACGTGCTCGGCTACAGCGGCCACCCGCCCGACGGCGCCGTGCGCACGACCCGCGAGCACGCGGTTCGCGGCGGCGCGCAGGCGTCGGCGTTCGACATCGACGAGATCGACGCCGTCGACCGAACCGGGCCGGACCGGGACGTGACCGAGGCGGAGATGTGGGAGCGCTACGAGGCGTTCCTCCACGCGGTCGTCCCCGTCGCCGAGGACGCCGGCGTCACCCTCGCGGTCCACCCCAGCGACCCGCCGGTCGAGGAGCTGTTCGGCATCCCGCTGCTGTTCCGCAGCCGCGAGAACTTCGAGCGCGCGCTGGCGATCCACCCCAGCGACTCCCACGGGCTCAAGCTCGGGATGGGCTGCTGGTCGGAGATGGGCGAGGATCTGCCCGACGTCATCCGGCAGTTCGGCGCGAGCGACGACCTCGTCTACGCGCACTTCCGGGACGTGGTCGGCACCGTCCCGCGGTTCAACGAGACGTTCGTCGACGCCGCGGCCGGCAACTTCGACGAGTACGAGGTGATGCGGGCGCTCGACGAGGTCGGCTTCACGGGCGTGATGACGCCCGACCACGTGCCGCTGATGGAGGGCGAGACCGACTGGGAGTTCGGCAGCACGCTCGGCCGCTCATACACCGTCGGTTACCTGAAGGGGATGCTGAAGAGCCTCGAGTGAGCCGTCGACGCCGACCTCGCCGTCAGGCCTCCCGACGCCGTGTTCAAGCCTCGGCCCAGTCCTTGAGCGCGTCCCGCACGGCCGCGAGGTCGTCGGTGTCGCCGGCGACACGTTCCTCCACGAGCACCCAGCCCTCGTCGTCGCGGTAACCCATCCCGTACAGTTTGTCGTTCGCCTGGATGGCGAGGTGACGGATGCCGTCCTCGGCGCGGGCGAGCGCGGCAGCCTCCACGAGCGCGTCGCTCTCCCGGAGCCCGCGCAGTTCCTCCTCGGTCAGCGGCCGGTCGGGCAGCGAATCGAGTTCGAACACGGGCGCCGATTGCGGCGACCCCGTGAAACCGGTTCCGGAGCCGTTCGGGGGTCTCCCTATCGAACCAGAACCCGCCGCAGAGGGCGTTAACCGCACGATACCGCCGGCAGGGCGCCGGGTTGACAGCGAAACGGCAACAACGGTTTTCACTCGCCGGGCGATACTACCCGCATGGTCTCCCTCACAAGACGGACCGCCCTCCGAACCGGCGCCGCCGCCGCGCTGGCGGGGCTGGCAGGCTGTTCCGGCGGCATCGGCGGCAGCGCGAGCGCGAGTACGACCGTCTACGGCGACTGGACCCCCGAGCGCGAGGGACGGGCGCGGAGTCCGGCGGCGAGTCGATGTGGGCGATGGAGCCCGCCGACCTGGCCGAGGCCCGCTACGCGCTCGGCGACCGCTACGACCTGATGGCCGCGTTCCTCGAGCCGCCGGTGCCGACGATGGAGTTCGGCGAGCTCGACTCGGTGTACTACACGGGCGGCTGGACCACTTCGCTGTACGGTGTCGAGGCCGAGTTCGACCGATCGGAGATGGTGACGGCCTACCGGGAGGAGCTGGGCGCCGAGACCGTCAACAGCACGTACAGCGACTACGAGCTCTACCGCGTCGACGCGACGCTGCACTCCTACCTCGTCGGCGTCGCCGAGGGCCGGATCGCGATCGCGGCCAACGGCGACCGGGACCGCGCGGCGCTGGAGTCGCTCATCGATGCCCGCGAGGACGGCGACCGCCGCGTGAGCAACGACGGGCCGCTCTCGTCGATCCAGTCCGCGATCGGGCAGGAGCCGTACACCCGGATCTCGATCGGCGACGAGGTCGGGATCCAGGTCGGCGAGACGACGCCGACCGCCGTCGCGGCCGGGTTCAACGTCACCGACACCGAGGAGGAACTGGTCAGCATCAAGACCGGGTTCGTGCTCCCGGAGACAGTCACCGATCCCGAAGCCGCCGTCGAGGCCCGGGTGAACGGCGACGTCTCCGTCGGCGTGCTCGACTTCGGCGACGCCGAGGTCTCCACCGAGGCCGGCGTCGTGGTCGCGACCGAGGAGCGCCCGATCGGCGACGCGATCTCGCTCTAGGCGCGGCCGAACAGTTCGACGCTGGTCAGGACGCCGCTCCGGAAGCAGTCGAGCGCCAGGTTCTCGTCGGGCGAGTGGTTGTTCTCGTCCTCGTTGGCGTACGGCACCGTCACGCACGGCAGTCCCAGCTCGCGCTCGAACACGGCCGTGGGGAGCGAGCCGCCGAGGGTCGGCTTCAGGATCGGCTCGGTCGGCCACGCGGCCGTGACGGCGTCCATCACCGGCTCCCGGATGGGGTGGTCCAGCGGCGTCCGCTGGGGGTACATCTGCCCCATCTTGGTGACCTCCACGTCGCAGACGCCGGTGGCGTGCTCGTGGACGTGGGCCTCGAAGGCGTCGTAGATCGCCTCGGGGTCCTGGTCGGCGACGAGGCGCATGTCCATCTTCAGCGTCGCCGTCGACGGCAGCACGGTTTTGCTCCCCTCGCCGCCGTACCCCGAGGTGAACCCGCAGATGTTGCAGGTCGGGTAGTACAGCAGCTTCTCCAGGTAGCTCTCCCCCGGCCCCTCGGCGAACGCCGGGATGTCGAGATCCGCCTTGATCGCCTCGGCGTCGAACGGCATCGCCGCCAGCGCCTCGCGGTCGCGCTCCTCGATCGGTCGCACGTCGTCGTAGAACCCGTCGATCGTCACGCGGCCGGTCTCGTCCTTCAGCGAGGCGACGATGCGGACCAGCTCCCACGCCGGGTTGGGGACCGGGCCGCCGTAGTTGCCCGAGTGGAGGTCACGATTGGGCCCCGTCACGTCGACCTGGACGTACTGCATCCCGCGAGCGCCCATCAGGACGTGCGGCCGACCGGACTCGTCGATCGGGCCGTCGGCGACGTACGCGAGGTCGGCGTCGCCCAGCACGTCGGCGTACTCCCGGACCACGCCGTCGAGGTTCGGGCTGCCGCTCTCCTCCTCGCCCTCGAGCAGGAGCGTCACGTTGGTCGGCAGCCCGGTCGTCTCCCGCAGCGCGCGGACCGCACAGAGGTGGGCGAACCACTGGCCCTTGTTGTCGCCGGCGCCGCGGGCGTAGATCCTCTCGCGACCGTCCGGCCCCGCGCGGATCGTCGGCTCGAACGGCGGGGTGGTCCACTCGTCGGGATCGGCCGGCTGCACGTCGTAGTGGCCGTAGACGAACGTGGTCGGCGCGTCGTCGGCGCCGTCGACGGCGTCGGCGTCCGCCTCGGCCCGGGCGATCACCGCCGGCTGCCCCGGCGTCTCGACGCGCACCACGTCGTCGAAGCCGTACGACAGGCAGAGCTCCTGAACCAGCTCCACGCAGTCGGCGACGCCCTCGCCGGTCGCGCTGATCGACGGCTGGGAGAGGAGCTCGAACAGGTCCGCGAGCTGGTCGTCCTCGTGGTCGTCGACGAACTGCCGCGCGTCGGCGCTCATCGGCGCTCACCTGTGGGTTCGTTCATGTGTACTCGTGACACGGGACGGGGTAAATCCCCATCGAACCCGGCGACCGGCGCAGTCCCCGCAGGCGACGGCTCGGCCCCGCCTCACTCGACCCGACCGAGCGCGATCTCCCGGGCCGTATCGTCGGGGCGCTCGGTCGTGAGTTCGATCACGTCGACCCACTTAACGCTCTCCCAGCAGTCGGCGTCGCCCGGCTGGACGAGCCGCGCCGGGCCGCCGTGTTCGGTCGGCAGCGGCTCGCCGTCGAGTTCGAGCGCCAGCACCGCGTTCTCGAGGCGGTCGAGCCGGAAGGCGCAGGCGTAGTCGCCGTCCATCGCGCGGACGAGCGCGAACTCCGTTTGCGGCGTCGGGTCGACGCGGTCGAGCAGGTCGCCGACCCGGACGCCGCGCCAGGCGAGCCCTTCGGCGACCCAGCCCGCCTCGCAGGCGAAGTCGCCGGTGAACGCCGCCGCCGGGAGCGCCGCGAGGTCGGCGGCGTCGAACGTCCGTTCCCGGCGGACGCTCCCGCGGATAGTCAGCGCCCAGTCGTCGGTCGTGACCGATCCGGGAACGTCGTGGCTGGGGAGGTCGTCCATCGGTCGATACTGGGGGCCGTGGCCCATGAATCCGGCCACGAACCAGTACGGGAGGGCGTCGATCGAGCAGGAGCGCCGGCGACCCTAGAGCGACAGCTGCGTCACGTCGATGATCCGCCCGTCGCTGGTCAGTTCCGCCATCGCCGACTCGGGCACCTCGTTGTCGAGGCTATACACCGTCAGCGCCTCGCCGCCGATCGTCTCGCGGGCGTTGTACATCCCCGCGATGTTCACGTCGTGGTCGCCGAGCACGGTGCCGATGTGGCCGATCACGCCCGGCGCGTCCTCGTTGCGCGCGACGAGCATGTGGCCGTGCGGGAGCGCGTCGACGCGGTAGCCGTCGATCGAGACGAGCCGGGGCTCGTCGCCCGTGAACAGCGTCCCCGACACCGCGAGCTCGTCGTCGCCGTCGCCGACGGTGACGGTGAGCAGGCTCCGGAAGTCCTCGGAGCTCCGGGTCTTGGTCTCGGTCACGTCGACGCCGCGCTCCTCGGCCACTCGGGGGGCGTTGACGGCGTTGACCTGCCACTCGAGCGGTTCGAAGGCGCCCTGCAGCGCGCTAGCGGTGACCAGTTCCACGTCCTCGTCGGCGATCTCGCCGGCGTAGGACACCTCGATCTCCTCGACCCGACCGTCGAACAGGCCGGCGGCGACGCGGCCGGCGGTCTCCGCGAGCCCGATGTACGGCTCGATGCGCGGGAACGCGCTCTCGTCGACCGACGGCGCGTTGAGCGCGTTCATCACCGGCTCGCCGTCGAAGGCGGCGAGCACCTGCTCGGCGGTGGCGACGGCGACGTGCTCCTGGGCCTCCGCGGTCGAGGCGCCGAGGTGGGGCGTCAGGACGATGTCCTCGACCTCGCGCAGCCGCGACGCCTCGGGTAGGGGCTCGTCGGCGAACACGTCGAGCGCCGCGCCGGCGACGACGCCGTCCTCGACAGCGTCGGCCAGGGCGGGCTCGTCGACGACGCCGCCGCGGGCGACGTTGATCACGTAGCCGTCCTCCATCTGCGCCAGTTCCGCCTCGCCGATCAGCCCCTCCGTCTCGTCTGTCAGCGGGACGTGGACCGTGAGGAAGTCGGCGCGGTCGATGCAGTCGTCCAGTTCGACCAGTTCGGCGCCGATCTGCTCGGCGCGCTCCTCGCTGATGTACGGGTCGTAGGCGACCAGCTCCATCCCCAGCGAGCCCAGCCGCTTGGCGGCCTCCTGCCCGACGCGGCCCAGGCCGACGATCCCCAGCGTCTTGCCGTTGAGCTCGGTGCCGAGGAACTCACCTTTCGCCCACGAGCCCTCGGTCATGCGCCCGTGGGCCTGCGGGATCGAGCGCGCGGTCGCGAACGTCATCCCGACGGTGTGTTCGGCGGCCGCGCGGACGTTCCCCTCCGGCGCGTTCGCGACGATCACGCCGTGGTCGGTGGCGGCGTCGATGTCGATGTTGTCGACGCCGATGCCGGCGCGGCCGACGATCTGGAGGTTCGGCGCGGCGGCGAACAGCTCCTCGGTCACGTCGGTGCCGGAGCGGACGATCAGCGCGTCGGCGTCGGCGACGGCGTCGAGCAACGCCGTCCCGGCGGCGTCGTACGCCGTCTCTACCTCGTGGCCCGCCTCTCGAAGCCGCTCGATCCCGGCGTCGGCGATCGGATCCGTAACGAGTACTCGCACGGCCGGAGTGAGCAACCCGCCGGGGTTAACGCTTTCTCCACCGTGTGGCCGGTTACCACCCGAAAATAGCCACGATCGTGCATTTATAACGGTTCACGAAAGTATACCTGTTCAGCTACGTGCGCTTTCACAAGGGGAATAACCCCGGCGCTCACAGGGAGGGTATGAGCCTCGTCGCCTTCGACTTCGACGGCACGCTCTCGGACTCGGAGATGCTGATCGCGCTGGGCGAACGCCACGGCGTCGCCGACGCGATCGGCGAGATCACCGCCCGCGCGATGCGGGGGGAGATCTCCTACGCCGAGAGCCTGCGGGAACGCGCAGCGATGGTCGCCGGCCTGCCCGACCACGAGGCCGCCGCGGCCTACGAGGAGACCACGCTCCGACCGGGCGCCGCCGACGTGATCGAGCGCTTGAACGACGCCGGCCACACGACGGCGATCCTGACCGGCGGGTTCACGCCCGGCGTCGAGGCGGCGCTGTCGCGTGACGGCGCGAGCGTCGACCGCCTCGTCGCGAACGACCTCCCGACGGCAGAGGGCGAGCTCACTGGCGAGGTCGAGGGGCCGCTGATCGAGGGGACCAAGGACGACGCGCTGCGGGCGCTCTGCGAGGAGTACGGCGTCGACGCCGCGGACACCGTCGCCGTCGGCGACGGCGCGAACGACCTGCCGATGCTGCAGGCGGCGGGCCACGCCGTCGGGTTCGAGCCGAAGGACGCCGTCGAACCGCACTGCGACGACGTGGTGACGACGATGGACGCGCTGCGGGAGCTGTTCGAGCGGACCGGACTGCTCGCCTGAGCGCGGGGGACCGGCCCGCGGAGCGATCGAAATCGGCGGTCCGCTCCGTCGGTTGTGTCGGTGCCACATCGGGCGGCGGCGGCGACGGCCCACGACGCGGTGTTCTACCGGCCGGTCGAGGCAGCGAAAACCGGTATCGACGGGCAGTAGCCGGCCTGCCAACAGGTTTATGGCTCAGAGCGTTCGTAATATTGGACGTAATGAGCAAGACCGACATCGACGCGGGCGAGGTCGCCCGTCGGATCGTCGAGGACGACGCCGAGGAGCTGTTCGTGCTGGACGTGCGGAACGAACCGGACCACGACGAGTGGCAGATCCCGGGCAGCACCAACCTCCCGGTGTACGACGAACTGCTGGCCCACGACTTCTCCGGCCTCGAATCCCGCCTCGACGAACTCCCCGAGGACACCGAGATCGCCATCGTCTGCGCCGCCGGCGTCACCTCCGCCAGGGCCGCGGAGTTCCTCCGTGACAACGGCTACGACGCGAAGTCGATCCCGAACGGGATGAACGCCTGGGGGCGCGTCCACCGCGAGTACGCGATCGACGACGTCGACGGCGTCGTCCAGATCGTCCGCCCCGGCACCGGCTGTATCTCCTACCTGGCCCACGACGGCGACGAGGCTGTCGTCGTCGACCCGACGCAGTACGTCGATCGTTACCTGAACGCGGCCGACGAGCACGACCTCGAGATCGTCGGCGTCGCCGACACGCACGCCCACGCCGACCACGTCTCCGGCGCGCGGCGCCTCGCCGGCGAGCTCGACGTGCCGTACTACCTCCACGGCGATGACGCCGGCGAGCTCGACGACGTGACCCGGATCGAGGACGGCGACGGGATCCCCGTCGGCGAGCGGACGCTCGACGTGCGGTTCACGCCCGGCCACACGCCCGGCAGCGTCTCCTTCGAGTTCGGGAACGCCCTCCTCTCGGGCGACACGCTGTTCCTCCGTAGCGTCGGCCGGCCCGACCTGGAGGACAGCTCCGAGGACGCGGTCCGCGAGGCGGCGAGCCAGCTGTACGACAGCCTCGAGACGCTCACCGAACTGCCCGACGAGACGGTCGTGCTCCCGGGCCACTTCAGCGACGAGTCGATCCGCCCGCTCGCGACGAAGCTCGGTGATCTCCGCGCGGAGACGACGAACGAGCTGCTGAGCTACGTCGCCGACGGCGACGAGACGGCGTTCGTCGAGACCATCGTCGAGAGCCTCTCCGACGAGCCCGCGAACTACAACCAGATCAAGCAGATCAACTGGGGGAAAGAGCAGCCGAGCGGCGACGTGGAGTCGCTCGAACTCGGCCCCAACAACTGCGCGGCCAACTGATCGGCACAGCGCCTATCGAGAACAGGTAGCCCCGACGCTCGGGGCGACGCGCCGTTTTACTGCCGCGAGAACGTGTCGAACCCGAACACGCGGTGGATCAGACACCGCTGGGTGAGCCCGGTCCCGAGTAACACGGCGCCGACGACGAGCAACACGGCGCCGACGGTCGTTCCGCCGGGGATCGTGCCGAGCAGCGCTGCGACACCCAGGATCGCGAGCAGCGGTCCGGCGACGAGGCGTGCGGTACGGTCGAACCCGCCGACGTTTCGCTCCATACTCGAGGGTTCGTCCACTCGATCATAAACCTTCGGCCCGTATTGTGTGGTGAGTTCAAAACTCCAGCCGAGCCGGGCGGCGGCCGCGGTGAGTTGGAAGCCAGTCGAGTCGCCGATAGCTGTGAAAACTTCCGCTATCTCGGAGCTCCTCGATTTTCCCGGCTCGCCACGTCGACGACACTCGACGCACAGTCTTGCTCGATGAGTCCAAATCTATAAACGGCTGGGCTGCTTACCCGGAGTCGATGGCAACCGAACCTTCGGACGGACACGCCGCAGCGACCGGGGAACCGATCCACGTCGACGGCGAGGAGGCGCTCGAAAGCATCGTCGCCGAGAACGACGTGGTGCTGGCGGACTTCTACGCCGACTGGTGTGGCCCGTGTCAGATGCTCGAACCGGTCGTCGAGACGCTGGCCGAGGAAACCGAGGCCGCCGTCGCCAAGGTCGACGTGGACGCGAACCAGATGCTGGCGAACGCCTACGGCGTCCGCGGCGTCCCCACGCTCGTCCTGTTCGCCGACGGCGAGCAGGTCGAGGAGATCGTCGGCGTCCAGGGCGAGGACCGCCTGCGCTCGCTGATCGAGAGCTACGCGAACTAGGCGGTCGGGTTCTCCACTCCGGATTCTCCACTCCGGATTCTCCACTCGTTCGACGCCCCCAGCGACCGCGTCGCCGTGTCGCTACCGGCCGAGCTCCTCGTTCGCGGCGTCGACGGCCGCCGAGGTTTCTACGTCGACGCCGACCGACTCGAACGCCTCGCCGATCGTCCGGATCCCGCGGCGCAGCTGGTCGTCGGTGATGTTCCCCATGTTGCTCACTCGGAAAATCTCGCCGCCGAGGTGGGCCTGGCCGCCCGAGATCGAGACGCCGCGGTCCGCGACGGCGTCGAAGAAGGCGTCGCTGTCGTCGCCGCGAGCGCCCGCCGGGAGTTCGATCGCGGTGAGCGTGTTCGAGTAGTCCGTCGCTTCGTTCAGCTCCGGGAACGACTCGAGCCCCATCGCCCACATCGCCTCGCGGAACGCGGTCGACTGCCGGCGGTGGCGCGCGATCCGGTCGGGCATCCCCTCCGCTTCGATCTCCTCGACGGCGACCGCGAGCCCGCGGAACAGCGGCACCGCGCTGGTGAAGGGCGTCTGGTGCTGGCCCGCCTTCCGGCTGTGCCAGTCCAGGTCCTCGTAGAACGGTGCGGACTCGCCGTCGACGTGGGCATCGACGCCGTCGGCGACGTACAGCGCGGAGACGCCCGGCGGCGCCGCGAGCGCCTTCTGGCCGTCCGTGACCGCGACGTCGACGCCCCAGTCGTCGATCCGGAACGCGTCCCCACCGATCGAGGTGACGCCGTCGACGACGAAGCGGGCGTCGTGGTCGGCGGCGATCTCGCCGATCTCCTCCACGGGGTTCAGGAGCCCAGTGCTGGTCTCGTTGTGGACGACGGTGACGACTTCCGTCTCGTCGCTCACGGCGTCGGCGACGGTGTCGAGGTCGATCGGTTGCCCCCAGTCGAACTCGACCGGCGTCACCTCGCAGTGGCGCTCGGCGATGCGCTTGAACCGCCGGCCGAACTTCCCGTTGACGACTGCGACGAGTTCGTCGTCCGCGTCGACGAGGTTCGCGACGGCGGCCTCCATCCCCATCGTCGCCGTGCCGTTGAGGATCAGCGCCTCGCCGCCGCGCGCGGTCCGCTCGCCGTCGAGGCTCGACCGCTCGAACACGTACTCGAGCCCGTCCTGTGCGCGCTCGTACACCGCCTCGAACGCGGCCGAGCGGTGGGAGACCATCGGTTCGCTCATCGCCTCGCGCGCCGCCTCGCTCATCGGTACCGGGCCGGGGTTGAGAAGTAGGAACTCGTCTCGCATGTGTGAGCGTCCGCCCCAGGCGTGTTAAGCCCCTCGTTCGTGTGGTGGGGACTCACACGCCATCGCCCCGGCGATAGAGCGAAACGTGCTCGGGCCGTACGCTCGGGCATGACCGTAGTCGCGTTCCTCTCCGTCGCACCGGCGACCGACGAGTCGATGGGCGCCGAGGTCGCGAAGGCCGTCGCCGCCCTCGACGAGTTCGACGTGTCCTACGAGACGACGCCGATGGGGACCACCATCGAGGCCGACGAGATCGGCGAGCTCTTCGCCGCCGCGCAGGCCGCCCACGAGGCCGTCGACGGCGACCGTGTGGGCACGTTCCTGAAGATCGACGACAAGCGGACGAGCGACGCCGACGCCGCGTCGAAAGTCGAGTCGGTGGAGGCCGCGCTGGGTCGGGAGGCGAAGCGGGAGCGCTGAGGCGTCGTCGACGCGTCGACGCCCGTACCGGACTGAAAACCCTTTACGCGGGGCGGCGGGAGTACGCCCATGGAGAGTATCAACCGGATGGCGGTCGAGCTGGTCGACGAGGCGCTCGACTTCGCCGACGAGCTCAACGTCACGCCGTACGAACTCGACTCGGGCGCGACCGTGCTCGACTTCGGCGTCGAGGTCGACGGCGGCGTCGAGGCGGGCGTGCTGCTGGCGGAGATCCAGACCGCGGGGCTGGCGACGATCACGACCCGGACCGGCCGAGTCGACGGCGCGCCCGTCCCGCACGTCGAACTGTCGACCGACCACCCCGGCGTCGCGCTGCTCTGCTCGCAGAAGGCGGGCTGGGAGCTCGAGTTCGAGTTCTACGACGGCCTCGGCTCCGGGCCGGCCCGGGCGCTGGTCGGCCAGGAGACCGAGTTCGAGGCGGTCGGCTACTACGACGAGTTCGACCTGACCGTCCTCGCCGTCGAGAGCATCGACCTCCCGGACGAGCGCGTCGTCGAGCACGTCGCCGACCTCGCCGGCATCGAGGAGAGCGGCGTGTTCCTGCCGACGTTCGCGCTGGGGTCGATCTCCGGCAGCGTCGCCGCGGGCGCCCGCGCCCCGGAGTCGGCGGTCTGGCAGCTGTTCGAGGCCGGCTACGAGCCCGACGACGTGCTCTCGGTCTCCGGCAGCGCGCCAGTCGCGCCGGTCGGCTACGACGAGAGCGAGGCGATGGCCCGCACCAACGACGCGCTGGCCTACGGCGGCGAGGTCCACCTCACCGTCGCCCGCGCCGACGAGGACGCGTTCGCGGCGATCCCCTCGACCGCCGGCGCGGAGTTCGGCGAGCCGTTCGCGGAGATCTTCGACGCTCACGACTGGGACTTCGAGGCGCTGCCGGAGTCGGTGTTCGGCCCCGCGGCCGTCACCGTCGACGTGGTCGACGGCCCGACGTACCGCTTCGGCGAGCGCGACGAGGCGCTGCTGGCGGAGAGCTTCGGCTTCTGAGGCATGCGGCTCAAACCGCTCCCCGAACCGCCGGGCGACCTCGGCGACGGCCGGACCGTCTTCGATGCCGTCGCGGACGCGCAGTCCGCGGTCCCGCTGGTCCCGGGCAGCGAGAACGACTGCTGTGCGCGCCTGATGCGCCGGGAGGGGTACGAGAGCCGCGACGTGGCCCGGTCGTGGCTCACGTTCCTCCGCGCGCTGGAGCTGGCCGAAGAGACCGACGACGGGTTCAAGCGAACCGACCGCGAGCCGACTCCCGAGAACGTCCGCGCGTCGTTCCGCGAGCGCGTGTTCGGCGCCCGGGAGACCCTCGACGTGCTCGAGGCGGCCGACGAGCCGCTCGGCGCCGAGGCGGCGTTCGAGCGCCTGCGCGAGACGGTTCCGGGCTGGGAGCGCCACCGCAGGCGGTCGTGGGTCGACCACTGGCAGGATCGAACCGAACGGCTGCTCGACTGGCTGGTGCTGCTCGATCTCGCCGACCGCGTGGACGGCGGCTACGTCGCGAGCGACTAGGGCGCCGGCGCGTCGACGGCCTCCCGGCCGAGCACGAGCGCGCGGGCCGCGGTGCCGCCGAGGTACGTCGCGGCCGCGCCGCCGCCGACGGTGAGCATCGTCCCCATCTCGACCGTGAGCAGCAGCGCCACGGCGCCGACGCCGACGGCGGTGCCGATCGCCGCCTCCGCCAGCGTCAGCAGCGCCCGTGTCCGGAGCCGCTCTACGCGGGCCAGCGCCGGATACGCGCCCGCGAGCAGCAGCGGCATGCCGACGCCCAGTCCGACGACGACGGCGTACGGTTCGGCGCCGACGACCCCCCGGCCCCCCAGCAGGAGTTGGGCGACCGCCGTCACGCTCGCCGTGAGCAGGACGCCGCCGCCGAACAGGCCCAGCCGTCGCTTCGCGGTCGACTCCATTCGGTTCCGAGGAGGCCGGCCGGCGCGAAAAGGGTTCGGGCCCAACTCAGTTCGGGTCGATCGACCGGACGGTGCCGACGCCCTTGCTCTGCCCCTCGCGGAACACGAACCGCTGGCCCTCCTCGATCAGGTACGGGCGGAACTTGAACCGGATCGTCGTCCGGCCGTTGTCGCCCGGGAGCAGTCGGCCGCCCTCGGGCGAGAAGATCGCGGCCTCGCTGAGCGTCTCGAGGTGGACGACCGGCTCGTACCCCTCGCCGATCTTCGTCGGGTGGTTCAGCACGACCACCTCGGCCTCGAACTCGCGGACCGGTTCGGGGTCGGCGTCGCGGGGGAGCAACGCCATCCCGCGTTCGATCTCGCTCTCCTCGACGCCCTTCAGCGCGATCCCGACGATCTGCCCCGCGCTGGCCTGGTCGACCCGGTGGTAGTGCATCTCGATCGAACGCACCTCCACCTCGCGGAAGCTCCCGTCGGCCATCGGGCCGAGCAGGAGTTCGTCGCCGGCCTCGACGGTGCCGGCGTTGACCGTGCCGGAGGCGACGGCGCCGACGCCGGTGACGCTGTAGGAGCGGTCGACGTACATCCGGAACGGCGCGTCGGCGTCGGACTCGCGCTTGGGGAGCGCCTCGAACAGCGTGTCGAGCTCGTCGAGGCCGGCGCCCGAGACCGCGCTGGTCCGCAGGATCGGCACCGTCTGCCCGATCTCCTCGATCGCGGCGTCGACGCCGTGGCGCGCGACGGGGAGCGGCGTCTCCCCCACCTCGCGCAGCATCGCCTCGACCTCGTCCTCGACTGCCTCCACGCGCTCATCGCTCACGGCGTCGACTTTCGTGATAGCGACCATCGTCGGCAGCTCGGTCGCGAGCAGGATCCCGAGATGTTCGCGGGTCGTCTTCGTCGGGCCGTCGTCGGCCGCGACCGCGAGCAGGCCGTAGTCGAGCTTCTGCCCGACGATCCCGCGGATCGTCGTCCGGAGCCACGGCTCGTGGCCGACGGTGTCGACGAAGCTGACGAGTCGGTCGGCCTCCTGCACCACCCGGGCGCGGTCGCTCTTGCGGTCCGGGTTGTCCATCCGGACCGCCCCCTCGTCGTCCTCGAAGCCGTAGACGGCGTAGGAGAGGTCGGCGGAGAGCCCGCGCTCGACCTCGTGTGGCTGCACGTCGAGGAACGATCTGGTGCCGCCCTGGCCGTCGTCGCGCTCGCCGGTGACGAGCGTGCCCACGAGCGTGGACTTCCCGTGGTCGACGTGGCCCGCGGTGCCGACGACGACGTGTTCGTCGTCCTCGTCCTGTTCGAGCATCGCGCCCTCGCGGAGGGTGGCGACGCCGACGAGTCCCTCCCCGGCGTCGCCCTGGATCCCCCACGTCTCCACGTCCTCGATGTGGGCGTCGGCCTCCTCTGCCAGCAGGGAGAGCACGTCCATCGACTCCGAGAACGCCTCGGGGGAGATGCCCGCGATCGCGCCGTCGTCGTCGACGCCGACGACGTACGTCGCCTCGCCGTCGCCCGAGAGCACGCGGTGGCGGAGCTGGGCGGCCAGCGACTCCATCCGACCGTCCGCCAGGTGGGTGTCGCGGGTGAGCCGCGTCTTGAACTCGATCGGGCCGCCCTCCTCCTCGCCGCGCTCCAGGGCCCGACGGAGCGGGGCCCGGTCTGCGCTCATGGGGCGGGGTAGGCGCCGCGGCCGATATATGCCTTTTCGTGTCGTGTCTCACCATGCCACGGTCGAACCGACCGTACGGTTCCCCGTCGAACCCCGTAACCGCTCCATAACTAACCCCGCCTCGGCTGATTGTCGCGTCGATGCCGAACCGATCACTCGACAGAACCGGGAGCCGCCTCGCCGCCGTCGAGGTACCGTAGGGGATGCAGGCAGTCGCCTCCGCCGTCGACGACCGGCTCAGAGCCGTCGGCCAGCGGCTCGTCGACCGTCACCCCCGCTGGGAGTCGGCGCTGCTGCGGGCCCGGGACGGCTACGCGCGGGCGACCGTCCGGCTCAGGTGGCTCGCGAACCGACTGCGGTACGCCGCGCCGCCGGCGCCGTACCGGCTCGTCAACGTCGATCCCGCGGCGATCGAGCGCGTCGGGCCGGTCGCGAGCCCGAAGTTCAAACACGCCGGCGCGGTCGTCGGCGGCGACTGGGACCGCGGCGGCGACCCCTTCGCGGAGATGGACGTGTTCCGCGCCTACGAGCGCCACTTCGAGCAGGGCGTCCCGTGGCAGGCGACCGCGTTCTACGACCGCGTCGTCGGCCAGATCGAGGCCGGCAGCCCGCAGTGGGGCTGTCGGACCCGGCGGGAGTTCGACGCGCGCTGCGACCAGCTCGACGAACTGTACGAACGCATCGACGAGGACGGCTACCGAACCCAGGAGGAGCTACACGCCGGCGCGGCGAGCGACCCGATCGAGGGCAACGGTCGAAGTCGGCGCGCCCTGAAGACCGAGCGGTTCAAACACGAGATCGCGGTCCACGTCGGCCGCGACGGCGACCTGCTGTTCGCCGACGGGCGGAACCGGCTCTCGATCGCGAAGCTGCTCGACCTCGACGCCGTCCCGGTTCGGGTGCTCCGCCGGCACCGACGCTGGCAGGCGGTCCGGGACGCCTGGGTGCGCGGCGACCCCGTGCCGGCGGCGCATCGCGACCACCCGGACCTCGCGGGGCTGGAACGCGGCGATCGGTGATCTGTGGAGTGAGCCCACCCCTCCCCAGGGGAAGGGGTTATGGCTGTCGGCGTACAACCGGGTAACAGATGTCCACCGATATCGAGGATGCCGGCGCGGCCCGGGAGAGTCAGGCCGACAACGTCTGCCCGGTCGTCGACGCCGTCGAACAGATCGGCTCCCAGTGGCGCCTCGTCGTGCTCCACGACCTGACCGAGGGGGAGAAGCGGTTCAACGAGCTCAAGCGGTCGACGGAGGCCAACGCCCGCACGCTCTCGCGCGTGCTCGACGACCTGCAGGAGTCCGGGTTCGTCGAACGCCGTCTCGAGGAGGACGCTCCCGTCGCGACGTACTACTCGCTGACCGGGAAAGGCGAGTCGCTGGCGCCGGTGTTCGACGAGATCGAGTCGTGGGCCAACGAGTGGATGGAGAGCTGTCAGGCGGCGGCCGACGACTAATCCGTTCTGAGTTCGACCCGCGCCCCGTCGTCGCTGGTCGCCACGATCTCCCAGCCGTGAGCGTCGGCGATCCGCCGGACGATGCCGAGCCCGGCGCCCTGCCCGCCGTCGGTGGAGTACCCCCACGCGAACGGGTCGCCGCCGCCGAACCCGGGGCCGTCGTCGACGACGGCGAAGCCGGCGTCGGTGTCGGTCACCCGGACGCTCACGCCCGCGTCGTCGGTGCTGCCGTGCTCGACGCTGTTGCGGATCAGGTTCTCGAGCAGCAGCGTCACCAGCTCCGGGTCGCCCGCCACGCTCCCGTCGGCGTCGACGCTGACCGACGCCTCGGGCGCCCGGACGCGTTCGGCGGCGTCCTCGGCGGCCGACCCCAGGTCGACCGGTTCGGGGTCGTCCACGTCGCCGGCGGCGATGGCCTCGGCCTCGTCGGCCAGCCCCTCCAGCCGGTCCAGCGCGTTCCGTACCTGATCGACCGTCGGCCCCTCGAGCGAGTCCACGGCCAGTCGGGCCGCACTCAGGTGGTTCCGGAGCTCGTGGGACACCGTCTCGCCGTAGGACGCCAGCGGATCGTGTTCGACCGCCGGCTCCGCCGCGGTCGCCGACGCCGCGAGCAGCCGCTGGCGGATCACCGACGCCGCCGCCTCGGCGCCCGCGGGCGCCTGCTCGACGCCCGGCGGGAGCTGTCGGGCTTTCGACCCCCACGAACACCCCCCGGAACCTGCCGCCCCCGGCGCGCGGCGGCGCCGAACACGTCGCCGGGGCGCCACTCGCCGCCGTCGACGACGACGAGCAGGTCGACCGCCACGGCGTCGAGCGTCGCGAGCGCCTCGGGGGCTGACGCCGCCCGCGTCGCGTCGACGCCGCCGGCCGCGAGCGTGCGCACGAGCGCCGCCGCTCTGTCGCCGTTCCCGAGAACGAGAACGCGACGGTCGGCGAGCGACGACTCGTGAGTCCGCGTCACACGGCCCTGTTCGACCCCATCCGGAATAAACGCTCGCTCTGGATCCGAGATCTGATAGCTGAATCGTGCAGTGTGTTCACGCGGCTGCGGAAGCGGTTTCACGGATGGCTCGCGATACCCCGTCGTGGACGAACGCCGATCGACGGTCCGGGCGGGCTACGACGCGATCGCGGCGACGTACGACGACCAGCGGACGGCGGACCCGGCAAACAACGAAGGGCTCGTGGCTCTCCGGGAGTCGCTGCCGGCGCGCCCACGGGTGCTGGATCTCGGCTGTGGCGCCGGCGCGGGGCCGCTCCAGTTCCTCCCTGACGAGCGCGCGGTCGGGCTGGACTTCTCGGGCGAACAGCTCCGGATCGCACGGGACCGCGTCGACGCCGACCTCGTCGCGGGGGAGCTGACCGCGCTCCCGTTCGCGGCCGACAGCTTCGACGCCGTCACCGCGTTCTACGCCGTGATCCACCTGCCGATCGACGCCCACGCCGACTGCTACGCCGAGGTCGCCCGGGTGCTGGAACCCGGCGGCGAGTTCCTGTTCAGCATCGGCGACGACTGGGCCGGCGAGAACGACGACTGGCTCGACAGCGGCGAGCGGATGGCCTGGTCGTTCCCGCCGCTCTCGGAGACCGAACGGCTGCTGGAGGCGGCGGGACTCCCCGTGGTCGAGCGCTACGGCGTCGAGAGCCGGATGGACGACGCCGAGTGGCCGTTCCTCCGCTGTCGACGCGAGGGCTGACCCGTCGACGGCGTCCGGCCGTCCCGGCGCTGCCGGTTCCTTTTTACTGCCAGACCCGCTACGTCGCGTATGGCCCAGTGTGAGATGTGCGGCGCGGAGAAGTCCTCGCTCACCACGACGAAAGTCGAGGGCGCGGAACTCGAACTCTGCGACGACTGCAAGGATTTCGGCACGGAGGTCAAAACCGAGTCGAGTTCGACGACCTCGACGAAGTACTCCACCTCCTCCTCCGACGGGAGCTCGTCGTCATCCTCGAGCGGCGGAACCAGCTCCGGCGGCGGTGGCGGCCGCCGTCGCGACATGTTCGACCAGATGGACGAGATCGCGGGCGACTACGACGAGCAGATCCGGAGCGCCCGCGAGCGCGAGGGGCTGAGCCGAGAGGATCTCGCGAAAGAGCTCAACGAGAAGGCCTCCCTCATCGGCAAGCTCGAACGCGGGGACATCCTCCCGAGCGACGACGTGCGCGCCAAGCTCGAGAAGCGCCTCGACGTGTCGCTGGCCGAGGGGTCCGACGACGACACCTCTGACTGGGAGACCGACTCCTCGATGACCCAGACCCTCGGCGACGTGGTCGAGCGGAAGGGCGAGTAACGACCCCGCGCCGCCCAGAACCGCCTACCTATTTGCTGGTCGGGCCCCGCCTCCCGACGTGTTCATCCTCGTCAACCTCAAAGCGTACGACTGCAACCCCGTCAGCGTCGCGAGAACCGCCGCCGAGGTGGCCGACGACACAGGCGCCCGCATCGCGGTCGCCCCGCAGGCGGCCCGCCTCGGCGCCGTCGCCGCGACGGGCGTCGAGACGTGGGCCCAGCACGTCAGCCCCGTCGACCACGGGAGCCACACCGGCAGCACCCACGCGGCCGCCGTCGAGCGCGCGGGCGCCGTCGGGACGCTGCTGAACCACTCCGAGAGACGACTCAAACTCGCCGACATCGACGCGAGCCTCGACGCCGCCGACGCGGCGAGCCTGGAGACGGTGGTCTGTGCGAACAACCCCGACCAGATCGCGGCCGCGACGGCGCTGGCCCCCGACGCGGTCGCGGTCGAACCCCCGGAACTCATCGGCGGCGACGAGTCCGTCGCGACGGCCGACCCGGGGATCGTCCGCGACGCCGTCGACGCCGCGGCCGCGGTCGACGACGGCGTCGAGGTGTTCTGTGGCGCCGGCATCGCGTCCGGCGAGGACGTTGCCGCGGCCCGTGACCTCGGCGCCGACGGCGTGCTCCTCGCCTCGGGCGTCGCGCTCGCCGACGACCCCGAGGCGGTGCTGCGGGATCTCGTCGATCCGCTCTAAGTACGAGTCGGACAGCGTGTGAGGTCTCTTCGTTTGAAAGTCATCCGGAACAGCCGGTGAGTGGGTTGTGTATCTTTCAAATATAGTCCAACGAATACTCTCACGTCAATTTACAGTGTTAATGAGGACAAACCCAAATACTGCGAATCCAACTGCCAACAGCGCCATCCCAATCCAGATTAGCGTTGGCAAATCGAACGTCAAGAGCAACGAGACTATCATTAGAAACGCGCTGACACTCAAAACTGTAATTAGGCCAATACTAAAGTTTGCCAGCTTTTTCTGCCTTTGTCTCTTATCCTTGGCTTCTGCCGGGCTTTCGTTTTTCTCCGGAGTGAGTCCAACTATCACGAATCTTGTAGTCAGTACTACGACTGGAAGAAATAAACCAATCACCTGTAATGAACCCATCACAACAGACAATATAAGACTATCCGAGGCCATCTAAATAGAGTGTTATCTCAACCACATTCAACCTTTTCCTGAACATTGACAAGTGAATACTCTGAATGTAGCATCCGCAAGCGAAGCGAACGGTTCTGCGGTCCTGACCGACGGTAGCTACGGCTTTTTGGAATCGACGGGTTTTGCTGGGGAGTTGAGGCGAGCGTCACCGACGCTCGCCGATGCTTCGGGAAACGAGGTTGAGGTTCAGTCCTGGCGCTCCGCGATCACGTAGTGGTCCTCGCCCTGCTCGACCAGCGTGCCGCCGTCCCGGAGCGTGACGACGTAACCGGTCGGCGTGTGCTCGATCTCGTGGCGCGGGCGCACCCGGACGAGGTTCCCGATGAACTGCGCCGACGGCGGCTTCTGGGCGGCGCCGCAGTCGTAAACGGTCACCAGCTCGTCGCCGGCGTCGGCCTCGTACACCACCAGCCGCGCGTGGAGATCGAGCCGCCAGCGCCCCGGCTCCGTCTCGGGGAGGGCGCGCATCAGTCCAGCCCGGCCGCGCGCTCGATGGCGTCGACGGCGTCGCCGACCGTCCGACCGTCGGCGTCGCCCTGGAACGCCTCGGCGACGAGGTCGGGCAGCGCGTAGCGGTACCGCCCGGCGCCGTCGTGTTCGATCACGCCGGCCTTCCGCAGCGTGCGGTTGCGCGCGTAGGCGTACTGGCGCTCGCCCGACCCGCCGGCGGCGACGTGGGCGTCGACGGGCGCCGCGTCGCCGGCCGCGCGGTAGTGGGCCAGCATTCCCCGGGTCACGTCGTCCAGCGCCTCGATCCCCTCGACGAACGCGTCGATCACCGCGTCCGCGTCGCGCCGCTCCACCCGGCGGACGAGTCGACTGAGCCGCTCCCCCCTGTCGGCGGTCGGGTCCGGGGGCGTCTCCGCCGCAGCGGCGTCGTCGGCATCGGCGGCCGAGTAGTCGGTGTCGGCTCCAGATTCGTCGGTCCCCGCCGCCGCCTCCTGCTCGGCCGTCGGCACCCGAGCCGACAGCGCGTCGGTGCTGCTCCCGAGCGAGCCGCCCGTCAGGTCCGAGCCGGCCTCCATCGTCACGCCGGTCGGTTCGTCCGGGTCGAGCGCCGGCTCCACCGTCGGCGGGTCGCGGCGCTTCGAGGAGGCCGTCCGGACGGGTGCGAGCCCGGAATCGTCGGCGTCGGCGGTCGTCGACGGCCCGGAGCCGGTCGAACCGGCGCGCTGGCGACTGGCCGTCGCCTCGCGCGCAGGCGTCTCACCGTCGCGGTCGTCGCGGGGAGTCGCTTCGCTCGTCTCCCGGAGCGGGTCCGTCGCCGGCTCCCAGTCGCCGGCCGATCGCCGCTCGGTCTCGCCGTAGTCGTCGGCGCTCGCCGTCCCCTCGTCGGTCCCCGCCGCCGCCTCCTCGGGGTCGAGGTAGCGGCGGTCGAGCTCGGCCTCGAGGCGCTCGATGCGGTCGGTCTTCGCGTCGAGCTCCGCCCGGAGCGCCGCGAACGAGTCGATCAGCGGGAGCGAGACGGCTTGCCCGTCGTCGCCGTAATCGTCGTGGTCGGTGTCGTCGGTCATGGTGGTGGCGTCGCCGCCCCGGCTCGCGCCGGGGAACGGCGTGAGCGACCGTGTCGGTCGCCGGAGTCGTCGTATCAGACCCACCGCGGCCACATAGGGTTTCCGCCGGGCTACTCGAACTCCTCGAGGGAGAACTGCCCCGAGCGGTCCTCGCCCGTCGCTGGCTGGCCGGGTGGGTCCGTGGACTGCTCCTCGGCGGCGTCCCCGTCGTCGTCGCTGCCGTCGGCGACACCCTCGGTCCGCGGTTCCTGCCCGTCGAACCCGTCGAGGCTCGCCTGCTCGCCCGCGGTGAAGCTCAGCTTCGACACCCGGACGCCGAGCTTCCGGACCGACTCGCCCTCGAACTCCTTGAGCAGCGAGAGCGCGACCTCCTCGACGAGCTCCGGCTCGTCGACGGGGCCCGAGAGCGACTCGGCGCGCGTGTTCACGTCGTACGGCGTCGTGACGACCTTGATGCCGATGGTTCGGTAGAGGGCGTCCTTCGACCGGGCGCGTTCCGCGACCGCGGCCGCGAGCGCGCGGACCTTCTCCCGCATCGCCGCCTCGTCGCTGGTCGCCTCGCTGAACGACGACTCCCGCGAGAGGCTCTTGGGTAGTCCGGTCGGGGTGACCTCGCGGTCGTCGACGCCCCGGGCGCGGTCGTACAGCTCGCGCCCACGGTCGCCGAACCGGTCCTGCAGGGTCGCGGGGTCGGCCGACGCCAGGTCGCCCGCGGTCTCGATCCCCATCTCGCGGAGGTTGCCCGCCTGACGGGGCCGACGCCGTGGATCTCCTCGATCGGGAGGGGGGCGAGGAACTCTGCGACGTCGCCGGGCGGGACGACAGTCAGCCCGTCCGGTTTGTCGTGGTCGCTGGCGACCTTCGCCGCGGCCATGTTCGGCGCGACGCCGACGCTCGCGGGCACGCCCACCTCGCGGGCGATGCGCTCGCGGACGTGCCGGGCGAACCCCTCCGCCAGTGTGCGCTGCTCGGCGGCGCCGGAGGCGCGGGTGGCGTCGTCGACGGCTTCCCACGACGTGCGGTCGGTCACGTCGAGGTACGCCTCGTCGATGCTCACCTCCCGCACCGTGTCGGCGCAGTCGTGGAGGATCGCCTTCACCTCGCTGGCGACCGACTGGTAGAACTCCATGTCCACGGGTCGGTAGTGGCCGCGCTCGTCGTCGGCCGAGCCGAGATCCGGGCGCTCGACCGGCGGCAGTCGGTCGACGGCCTGGGAGATCGGCTGGGCGGAGTCGACGCCGTACTCCCGGGCCTCGTAGGAGGCGGTGGCGACGGCGCCGATGGTCTCGCCCGCCTCGTACCCCATGCCGACGACGACCGGCTCGCCGCGGAGCTCGGGCTCCCGCAGGCGTTCGCAGCTGGCGTAGAAGCAGTCCATGTCGACGTGGAGCACCACCCTGTCGGGCGACTCGTCGTCGCCGGTCCCCGGGAGGGTGCTCCCGCTCATGGGCTAGCGTCTGGGCGGGACGGAGAAGAGCGTTTCCCGAGCGCGGCGGAACTGGAACCGGTGCGGCGTCGGACCGGCCGCGAGCTACTTCAGCCGCTCCTGCAGGAACGTGGGGTGGGCGGCGGTGATGCCGTCGATATCGAGCACTTCCTCGTTGATCACGTCGCCGAGCGAGTCGCCGTCCTCGGCCCGGATCTCCGCCATCAGCATGTGGTCGCCCGAGGAGCTGTACAGCGACTCGACCGCGTCGAGTCGCTTGAGCGCGTTCGTGGCGTCGACGTACTGCTCGCTGTCGACGTCCATCCCGACCAGCGCGATCGACTGGCCGGTGAGCTTCTTGGGGTCGACCTCGGCGGAGTAGCCCACGATGACCCCCTCGTCCTCGAGCTGGCGGACGTACTTCCGGACCGTCGGCTTCGAGACGTCGGCGCGCTCGGCGATCTCGGAGACCGACGCCTGCGCGTCCGCCTCCAGGATCTGTAGGATCCGATCTTCCGTGGCCGACGTAGTCATGGAAGCTGCTTCGGTGCCGGAGGAAAAATGCCTTGCGAAGCGGAAAGCGATAGTCGAGCGGAACGAACCGCCGGTAGCAGCGTGCTACCGGGCCGCGCTGCTCACTTGTGGTCGTCGATGAACATGTCCGCGGAGCGCTCCCAGTCGTAGTCGTCGTCGAAGTAGCGCTCGGCCAGCGGCTCGTCGGGCATCTCGCCGATGTTCTGCTTCTCCTGCTGGTAGGACGGGCGACCCTCGTCGACGTAGTACTTCCCGGTGAGGACTTTCCCCTCGTGGAGCGACTCTTCGGTCTCTCGCATCATCGCCGCCGCCTCGTCCCGGTTCGTCGGGTCGAACTCGTAGTCGTCGTTCTCGTTCACGTCGATGTACGGGACGTACTGCTTCGCGTCCTTGTTCCAGGTCGGACACTGGGTCAGGAAGTCGATGTGCGCGAACCCGTCGTGCTCGATCGCCTCCTTGATCAGCTCCTTCGCCTGGTTGGGGTTGACCGCGGCCGTCCGCGCCACGAACGACGCGCCCGCGTTGAGCGCCATCGAGAGCGGTCGGATCGGCTCCTTCGCCGAGCCGTGGGGCTGGGTCTTCGACTTGTGGCCCTTCGGGGAGGTGGGCGAGGTCTGGCCCTTGGTGAGGCCGAAGATCTCGTTGTTGAACACGATGTAGGTGAAGTCGTGGTTCTCCCGGGCGGTGTGCATGAAGTGGTTCCCGCCGATCCCGTAGCCGTCGCCGTCGCCGCCGGCGGCGATCACTTCCAGCCCGGGGTTGGCGAGCTTCGCGGCTCGCGCCACGGGCAGTGCGCGCCCGTGGATCGTGTGGAACCCGTAGCTGTTGAAGTAGGAGTTCAGCTTCCCCGAGCAGCCGATCCCCGTCACCGTCAGGGTCTCGTCGGGCGTGCGCCCGGCCTCGGGCAGGGCGCCTTTCAGCGCCTTGAGGACGCCGAAGTCGCCACAGCCCGGACACCACGTCGGCTGGGGCTCGATGCCCGGCGTGTACTCGTCCTGTTCGATCTCGCGTTCTTCGCCGATTGCGCTGAATGCACTCATAGGTCAGTCACCTGCCGCGGGTACGAACGTCGTCTGGTGGTCAGTCGTCTCCTCGCCGTCGACCGTGTTGTGGAACCCCTCGACGATCTCGCCGGGTTCGAACGGGTTGCCGTTGTACTTGAGCAGGCTCGACAGCTTCGGGCCGTACTCGCCCAGCTGTTTCTGGGTCAGCCCGCGGAACTGGGCCGAGGCGTTCATCTCGACGACCATCACGCGGTCGACGCTCTCGATGAACTCCCGCACCTCCCCCTCCGGGAACGGTGCGAGCTCGCCGACGGCCAGCGCCTTCACGGACTCGCCGTCGTCGTTGAGCCGGTCGACCGCCTCCTCGACGGTGCCGACCATGCTGCCGAACGCGAGCACGCCGTAGTCGGCGTCCTCGGGACCGTAGTTCACGTTGAGCCCGTCCTCGTTCAGCTCCTCGCGGATCGACTCGAGCTTCCGGCTGCGCCGGTCGACCTGCGCGACCCGGTTGTCCGGGTCCTCGCTGATGTGGCCGGCCTCGTTGTGCTCGTTGCCGGAGGCGAGGAAGCGCCCGCCCTTCTGGCCCGGCACCGAGCGCGGCGAGACGCCGTCCTCGGGTTCGTGGCGGAAGCGCTGGAACTTCCCGCCCGGCTCGTGGGGCGCCTCGGCGATCTGGTCCTCCGTGAGCGTCTGCCCGATGTCGGGGTTGGGCTCGCGGTCGAAGTGGCTCGCCGGGACGTTGCGGTACTCCCCGGAGAGCTTCTGGTCGTAGAGGATGATCGTCGGGATCTGGTACTCGTAGGCGATCTGGAACGCCCGTCGCGCGTGGTCGTACGCCTCCGCGGGGTCCGCGGGGGCGAACACGACGCGGTTCGAGTCGCCCTGTGAGGTGTACAGGACGTGCTCCAGGTCGGCCTGTTCGGGCTTCGTCGGCATCCCCGTCGACGGGCCGGCTCGTGCGGCTTCGAGCAGCACGATCGGCGTCTCCGACATCTCCGCCAGTCCGAGCGGCTCGGACATCAGCGCGAAGCCGCCGCCGGAGGAGCCGGACATCGCCTTCACGCCGGTGTGGGCCGCGCCGATCGCCAGCGACGCCGCGGCGATCTCGTCCTCGACCTGCTCGGAGATCCCTCCCACGTCGGGGAGCACCTTCGACATGATCGTGAACACTTCCGTCCACGGCGTCATCGGGTAGCCGGCGATGAACCGGCAGCCCTCGTCGAAGGCGCCGTAGGCGATCCCCTCGGAGCCGTTGACGAGCACCTGCTCCTCCTCGTGCTCGCCCTCGGGGCAGGAGACCTCGACGCCGCTGAGGTCGTAGTCCTCCAGCACCGCGTCGTACGCCTCGTTCAGGATCTCGAGGTTGGGTTCGAGGATCTTCTCGGGCATCGCGTCCGTCATCAGCTCCTCGATCGCCTCGACGGGGATGTCGGCGATGGCGCAGGTGGCGCCGACGCCGGCGGTGTTGCGCATCACCTCGCGGCCCTTCTCGCGGGCCAGCCCCCGGAGGTCGAGCGGGAACACGTGCCAGTCGTTCTCCTCGACGCGCTGGTCGAAGTTCGGTACCTCGTCGGCGTCGATGAGGCCGGAGTCGTAGACGATCACCCCACCCTCCCGGAGGTCGTCGAGGTTCTCCGAGAGCGGCTTGATCTCCTCGGTGCCGTAGTACGCCTCCTCCTGCGGGTTGCGCGCGAAGGAGTCACCGAGGGCCAGCAGGAAGTCGTAGCCGTCGCCCCGCGAGGTCACGCCGTCGGGCGCGGCGCGGACTTCCGTGTACGTGTGACCGCCGCGGATCCGCGACGGGTAGTGTCGGTGGGTGAACACGTCGAGCCCAGACCGCATCAACGCTTTCGCGAAGTTCTGGCTGGTCGAAGCGATCCCGTCGCCGGAACCCCCCGCGATCCGCCAGATGAGTTCGTCGTCAGTCATGAGTGGTACGGCGACCCGCGTGGGGCCGCGTCTTTATGGGTGTTCCCACGCCGAACTCAAAGCACTTGCTATGAGTTGTCGTGGAAAGATCGTGAGGAATACCCCGCGAGGCGGGAAAGAAGATTCGACCGGTCAGTGCCCGTCGTCCTGATCCGGCAGCCCCTCCAGATACCTGGCGAGCAGCAGGACGCCGGCGACGATGACGGCGCCGCCGACGGCCTGCAGCGGCTGGGCGAGCTGTGCGTTGTGCATCCCCATCTCGGTGCCGAGCTCGACGCCCACCAGCAGGACGGCGAGTCCGGCGGTCATCGCACCCGTCAGCAGGTAGGGCATCGAGGACTCGTTCTCGACCATGGCCGGAGAGGGGGCGGCGAAGCGTAAATAACGCACGGACACGTCGCCGCCGACCCGCCGCCGCGCCGCCAGCCGAATCCGAGATTCTCCACGGAATTTAAGTACGAAAGCGGTAAGAAGAACCTCACGTTTCGATGAAACTACGCTCGATCGCGCTCGCCACCCTCCTGGTGGTCGCAGGCGTGACGGTGCCGGTGGCCGCCGGCGACGACGGTCGCCCGCTCGCGGATGCGGGACTCGATCAGACCGCGACCGTCGGGGAGACGGTGTTCCTCGACGGCGGCGGCAGCCTCGACCCGGACGGCGAGATCGTCGCGTATCGCTGGTCGATCGAGACGCCGAGCGGGGAGACGATCACCCCCGTCGAGCCGGCGTCGGTGACGACCCGCTTCGTGCCCGAGGAGCCCGGACGGTACGACGTGCAGTTGACCGTGACGGGCGACGACGGGCAGGAACACAGCGACACGCTGTACGTCGACGTGGAACGCGCGCCCGATCCCGGGCCGTCGACGCCGGCCGAGACGTCGACGCCGTCGTCGACTCCCGAACCGGTACCCAACTCGGAGCCGACGCCCGAACCGGTAGCGACTCCTGAGCCGGCGTCGACGCCCGAGAGCGGGTCGAGTTCCGAGCCGACGCAGACGGCGCCGACGGGCGACGGGAGCACGTCGGCACCTGCGAACCAGCGACCGACTGGGTCGATCAACGGCCCCTCGTCGGTGGCCACGGGCTCCTCGGTGACGTACACGATCGACGCGACCGATCCGGACGGCGAGATCGTCGACCGGTGGTGGCTCCCCACGGCGCTGGCGTCGTCGCCCGCCGGACAGGGGGAGCTCCGGAGTCGAACGCGGCGGTTCACCGTCGACGGGACGCCCGGGACGACCGCGGAGGTCGCGGCGATCGTCGTCGACGACGACGGGGCGACGGCGACGCTGACGAAGCCTGTCGACGTGCGGAACGCGCACCCGAGCGCCTCGATCGAGGGCGACGGCACGGCGGTCGTCAACTCGACGAAGAGGTACCGGCTCGTCGCGTCGGACCCCGACGGGCAGATCACGTCGGTGCGTCTGGTGAGCGACGATGGGTCGGTCGAACCGACCGAGCCGATGCCGTGGCGCGGGCCGACCAGCAGCGGCGAGTGGGCACGCTCGTTCCGGTTCACGGAGATCCCCGAGGACGACGGGACGGTGACGTTCGAAGCGACCGTTCGTGACGAACACGGCGGGGTGACGCGGGTGGAGAAGGAGGTATCGGTGGCCTCAAACAAAGAATTACTTCAAAACCCAACTTCTCAAGCACCACCTCAAATACTCAGACTGGATGCATCATTTATAGATAGCCCAGAAGGGATCAACAGCAGGCAGATTCTGTTCAGTGCAGTTGCGAGTGACGATGATTCGGATCAGTTGACATTCGATTGGCGAATTGGCGACGTCGCATTGCTAAGTAACAGAGCAGGGGG
>NZ_BBJN01000046.1 GCF_000739555.1 Halolamina rubra | reverse complement strand
CCGACGTTGTCACTGCCGGCGGCGGTGGTCACCTGCGACCGTGAGAGCGTGCCGTCGGAGTTGTCGAGGACGACCGTCACCGACGCCTCCCGGGGGCCGGACTGCTCGCTCCCCTCGCCGCCGGGGTTGTAGATCAGGTCGGTGAGCTTCTCGGCGCGGATCCCTCTGGTGCGGGCCAGCCCCAGCGCGAACAGGACGCCGTCGATGATGTTCGACTTGCCCGATCCGTTCGGGCCGGTGATGACGGTGAAGTCCTCGTAGAACGGGATGTGGGTCTCGCGCCCGAAGCTCTTGAAGTCGTCCAGAACGAGTTCCTGAATGTGCATGCGGCCTTAGGCGACGATGATGTCGTCGCCGTCGTCGTCGGAGTCGTCCTCCGCCTCGACCTCCTCGGCGGGGGGTTCCTCGTCGGCCCCGTCGTTGGCCACGAACTCGGCGTCCCGGCGCTCGTCGGTGCCACGCGCCGCTGCCTGCTCTTCGGCTGTCGTGCGACCGTCGCCGTTGCCGGCGCGCTCGGCCGGCTCGCTCGCCCCCGCCTCCAGATCCTCCGTCGTCTCTTCCAGCTGGCGGACCCGCTCCTTGGTCTCGACCAGTTCCTCCGTCAGCCCGTCGACCGCTGCCTGTAGCTCGGCGACCTGTGACTCGAGATCGTCCGCTCGGTTGCTCATGGGCGGATTACCCAGGCCACTCGTATAAAGGCACGGGCGAGCGGTAGGGAGTTGATAAATCGCATGACGGGATAGCGAACTTAGTACCCGGGTGGTGACCGTCTCGACGGGCAGCCGAACGGACGGGTAGGCGGCGCCCGGCTCAGCAACCACAGCCCGGTTCGTCGTCGCCCGACCCGTCGAAGAACTCCCTGACGTTGGTCGAAAGCTGAGAGGCCTGGCCCTCGCGCGGGTCACCGCGCTGGTCCCCCTTCGGCGCAATAGCTTCCAGTAACGACTCGACGAGGAGTCCCACGGGTGCCGTCGAGTGCTCCCCCCCGCGGTAGTTCCAGAGTCGACAGTCGACGTCGCCGTCACACTCACAGAGATCGCCACACGATTCGCAGGTGCTTTCGAGGTAGTCCGGCTGGATGTCCCGGCCGTCGATCCGGATCGTCGGTGACACGGCCAGCTGCGTCGCTTCGGCGGCCTCCAGCGTCGAGACGTGAACGTCCCTGACGGTTACGCCGACGTCCAGCGTATCGAGAACCGGTTCGACGCGTTCGAGTGCCGTCTCGAGCGACGCTTCGGTCCCCGTACATCGGTCGCAGGATTCGTTGTCCAGATAGAGGAAATCGACGGTGATCGACCGCCGCGTATACTCCGCTGGCGCTGGCCGGCTGATCGAGACAGTGTGGCTCTCCGTTGGGTCGTTCATCGCGTGCCGGGGTACGGGCCGACGGCGCTTATACTGTTCAGTAATCGAACACGAAGGGAGTTAGCGTACTGAAACCACCCCGAACGTATATTTCCGTATAGCGGTTGGTTCGAAGGGAATGAGCGAGAGCGAGCAGTGGCAGGCGAAATGGCACGGGGTACAGGACGTTCTCGGGCCGAAGTGGACCCTGCATATCCTTCGCCTCCTGTCGGAAGGCCCGCGAGGGTTCAACGCCGTACAGCGCGAACTCGACGGGTTGACCGCACCGATGCTGTCCCGACGGCTCAAAGAGCTACGGTGTCACGGGCTCGTCGAGCGACAGGTGGCAGATACGACCCCGCCCTCGACGAGTTACTCGCTGACCGAGCAGGGGCGCGAAATCGCGACTCGGCTTCGGGAACTAGAACCGCTCTTCGAGCTACACGGTCGCGGGGACGGAAGCGAGACCGACGGATGTTCGACCACGTCCCAAGAGTGCCGCGGGGAGGCGCTCACGACCGGATGCGTGACGGCTGATGATGGGTGCTGAAGGCGGTGAGAGAACAACGGTCCACGTTTCTACCGGTATCCCCACTCGGTTCGATGCCTGTCGGGGGGGACGTTGCCGGCCCACGATGTAGGCCGTGTCCGGCCTCGGGTTCCGCCGGTAGAATACACCTCACCGAGCACTCCGGGAGACGTTGTCCGGTAGAGGATCCGGCGGCGAGTGGTAGCCCCCCGAGTAGGATCAGCACGACCCTCCCGGACTATACGGTGTCGCCAGTCAGTGCGTCCGCGATATCGAGCAACTGCAGCACGGCCGTGTCGCCGATACGGTAGTAGGTCCACTTCCCCTGCCGACGCGTTTTGACGAGGCCGGCGTCTTTGAGCTCCCGGAGGTGACTGGCGACCGTCGACTGTGGCGCGTCGAGAACGACCTGTAACTCACACGCACAGAGTTCGCCGTCCCTGAGAGCTTCGAGGATCCGGATCCGGTGTTCGTTCGCCAGCGCCTTGAACATCGTGAGCTGGCCGTCCACCTGTTCGTCGGCCGGGGCGAGTTCGAACAGCGACGTCAGTCGGGTCTCCGGGTTCTCGTACAATCGGTCCAGCGTCTGTCGCGTCGATTCGGGTACTGAGTCGGTCATATCTCCGTCGGTTCTCTCTCCGTTCGCGTCTGTCGGGACGTTCCCGTTCCGGCTACGGGGAAACCACCCTTCGACGTGTTCGGCATCGTGACGTGGAACGTGTTCCATGAATAAATCGGTGATGTTCGGTTTGACGCGGATCGGCCGGGCAGCCGAAGCCAAGCTCGGTCCGACGGAACGCAATGGCCGATCTGCGGTCTTACAGCAGCAGGTTGAACAGGAGCCCGATGACCACGATGCCCGTCGCGACCGTCGCCGCGAACGCCGCGATGAGCTCCTTTCTCATCACCTTCTTCAGGATCATGAACTGCGGGAGCGAGAGCGCTGCGACGGACATCATGAACGCGAGTCCGGTCCCGACGGGGAGCCCCTTCCCGATCAGCGACTCGACGACCGGGATCACGCCGAGGATGTTCGTGTAGATCGGCACACCGACGGCGACCGCGCCGAAGACGCCGAGCGGGCCGGACAGGTACTCGGTGACGATCGACTGCGGAACGAAGCCGTGGATGACTGCGCCGAGCCCGACGCCGACGACAACGTATGGGATTATCTCGGTGATGATGTCTTTCGCTTCAGCGTACGCCTGTCGTGCACGTTCCCGCTGCGTCGGCTCGTCGACGTCGACGTCCGAGTCGCCGAAATCGAACTCTCGGATATACTTCTCGAAGCCGGTCTTCTTCAGGACGAACCCGCTCGTCATAA
>NZ_BBJN01000047.1 GCF_000739555.1 Halolamina rubra | reverse complement strand
CGAGATCCTCCTCCTCGATGTCGTCGAGGGCGGAGACCGTCGTCGCGCCGGTCGAGCGGGCGAGCGCCTTCAGGTCGTCGTTCTTCGCGCGGCGGACCGCGAGGATCCCCTCCTGGGCGAGGTAGTGCTGGGCGATGTCGTCGATGCCGTCACCGACGAACACCACGTCGGCGCCGACGTCGACGAGGTGGTCGACCATCTCGCGGAGCTGCTCCTCCTCCTGCTCCATGAACTGCTGGAGCTGGTCGGGGTCGGTGACGTTGACCTCGGCGTCGATCTCGGTCTCCTTCACCTCGATGGCGCCGTCGAACAGCGCGACGTTGGCGTCCTCGACGGCGTAGGGCATGTTCTCGTTGACGCGCTCCTTGTCGACGATGACGCCCTCGATGAGCTCGGAGTTCTCGATGGAGCCGCCGACGACCTTCTCAATGGAGACGTTGTCCGTGTCGATCCCGGTGTCGTCCTGCACGGCGAGGACGGCGTCGACGACGAGCTCGGCCAGCCGGTCCTTCGCCGTCTCGGCGCCCTTGCCGGTCATCGCCGTCTCGGCGATCTTCGTCAGCGTGTCGTAGTCGTCCGCGGTGACCTCGATGGCCTCCTCGGTGAGGATCTCCTTGGCCTTCTCGGCGGCCGCGCGGTACCCCTGCGCGATCGTCGTCGGGTGCACGTCGGACTCGACGAGCTCCTCGGCCTGGTCGAGGAGTTCACCGCCGACGACGACGGCGGTCGTCGTGCCGTCGCCGACCTCCTCCTCCTGGGTCTCGGAGACTTCGACGATCATGTTGGCCGCGGGGTGGTCGATGTCCATCTCCTTCAGGATCGTCACGCCGTCGTTCGTGACGACGACGCCGCCCGAGGAGTCCACGAGCATCTTGTCCATGCCTTTGGGCCCGAGCGTGGTGCGGACCGACTCGGCGACGGCCTTCCCGGCCGTGATGTTCATCTCCTGGGCGTCCTGCCCGGAGGTTCGCTGGCTGTCCTCGGAGAGTACGATCATGGGCTGGTTACCCATGCGCTGTCGCTGACTCATGTTCAGCGATAGATTGTCCGTGGTTCTATAAAGATGTTGTGGTCACCCCGTGAGAGATCGCCGCACGCAACCGATACAGCGGTTTGCTAACGTGTGTCACGCGGTCGTTTAAGTAGGCCGCTGGGAGCGTGCGTTTCAGGCGGGGTATCGGCGGTCGTCGACGACCGGTCGGTTCGTCGGCCCGGCACGTCGAACGACGGTCTCGACGCTGTGGAACGGTGAGAACGGAGAGAGGAGAGAAACCGGGTCGCAGACTGGCTACACGATCGCGGCATCGGTTCCGACGAGCGACGTGGCGTCGATCGGCGGTCGCTAGCCGTGAGTGGCTACACGATCGCGGCAACACGCTCCGAGCGACCGCCCGTCGGCGGTCACTCTCGGTCGCGAGCCGTGATCGGGTTATTCGGCGTCGCACAGTCACGGCAACACGCTCCCGGAGAGTGACCCGGAGGTCACTCTCGGTCGCGAGCCGTGACTGGCTTAGTCGTCCGCGGGTGCTTCCTCGGAGCCGGCGTCGCCGTCGACGCCCGCGTCCTCGACGTAGTACTCCTCGATCAGGTCCTCGCCGATACGGTTGAGCTCCGTCTTCGGGAGCAGCGAGATGAGCTCCCAGCCGATGTCGAGCGTCTCGTCGATGTCGCGGTTCGTACGGAACCCCTGGTCGACGAACTCCGACTCGAAGCGGTCGGCGAAGTCGAGGTACTTGTTGTCGGTCTCCGAGAGCGCCTCGCGGCCGACGATGTTCACGAGGTCGCGCAGGTCCTCACCCTCCGCGTACGCCGCGAACAGCTGGTCCTTCAGGTCGCCGTGGTCCTCGCGGGTGAGCCCCTCGCCGATACCGTCGTCCATCAGCCGGGAGAGGCTGGGCAGGACGTTGACGGGCGGCTCCATCCCCTTGCTGTCGAGGTCGCGGTCCATCACGATCTGGCCCTCGGTGATGTACCCCGTCAGGTCCGGGATCGGGTGGGTGTCGTCCTCGCCGGGCATGGTGAGGATCGGGATCTGCGTCACCGAGCCCTCGCGGCCGTCGATGCGGCCGGCCCGCTCGTAGAGCTGGGCCAGGTCGGTGTACATGTACCCGGGGTAGCCACGCCGGCCGGGGACCTCCTCACGCGCGGCGCCGATCTCCCGCAGCGCCTCGCAGTAGTTGGTCATGTCCGTCAGGATCGTCAGCACGTGGTACCCCTTCTCGAAGGCGAGGTACTCGGCGGTGGTCAGCGCCATCCGCGGCGTGACCGTCCGCTCGACCGCCGGGTCGTCGGCGAGGTTCATGAACACGACCGAGCGCTCCAGCGCGCCGGTGCGCTCGAAGTCGGCCATGAACTCGTTTGCCTCCTCCTGGGTGATCCCCATGGCGCCGAACACCACGGCGAACTCGGACTCCTCGCCGGCCTCGTCCTCCTCGGGGACGGTCGCCTGCCGGGCGATCTGGAGCGCGAGTTCGCTGTGGGGCAGCCCCGAGGCGGAGAAGATCGGGAGCTTCTGGCCCCGGACCAGCGTGTTCATGCCGTCGATGGCGGAGACGCCGGTCTGGATGAACTCCTCGGGGTACTCCCGGGAGACGGGGTTGATCGCCTCGCCGACGATGTCGTGGCGCTCGTCGGGGACGATGTCGGGACCGCCGTCGATGGGGTTGCCCGACCCGTCCAGCACCCGCCCGAGGAGGTCCTCGGTGACGGGCATCTTCAGCGTCTCGCCCGTGAAGCGCACGGACGCGTTCCGGTCGATACCGCTGGTGCCCTCGAACACCTGGATCGCGACGAGGTCGTCGGCGGACTCGAGCACCTGCCCACGGAGCGTCTCCCCGTCGGCGGTCTCGATCTCGACCATCTCGTCGTACCCGATGGACTCGTCGACCTCCGCGAAGACGAGCGGGCCCGAAATCTCGGTGATTGTCTTGTACTCTTTCATCAGTAGAGCTCGCGCAGTTGGGTCTCGATGTCGTCTTTCAGCTCCTCGACGTGCGCCTCGACCTCGTCGTCGGGAGTCGTGGCGATGCGGTTGAGCTTCGGCGCGGCGTCGATGCTCGTGATCTCGTCGACCGGGACGCCGGCCTCGAGCGCCTCGAACGCCTCCTCGTTGAACTTCCGGATCGCGCCGAGCATCTGGAACGTCTTTTCGGGCGGACAGTACTGGTCCACCTCGATGAAGGCGTTCTGCTGGAGCCAGCCCTCACGGATGTAGCGGGCGACCTCCAGCGTGAGTCGCTGGTCGTCGGGCAGGGCGTCCTCCCCGACGAGCTGGACGATCTCCTGGAGCTCGCTCTCCTCGTCGAGCACGTCGACGGCCCACTGCCGCCGCTCGGGCCACTCCTCGGAGACGTTCTCCTCGAACCACTCGTCGAGCTGGTCCTTGTACAGCGAGTACGACTCGTTCCAGTTGATCGCCGGGAAGTGCCGGCGCTCGGCTAGGTCGGAGTCAAGCGCCCAGAACGTCTTGACGATACGCAGCGTGTTCTGGGTGACCGGCTCGGAGAAGTCACCGCCAGGCGGCGAGACGGCGCCGATCACGGAGATCGAGCCCTCGCTGCCGTTGATGTTCTCGAAGTAGCCGGCCCGCTCGTAGAACTGGGAGAGGCGGGCGGCCAGGTAGGCCGGGTACCCCTCCTCGCCGGGCATCTCCTCCAGCCGGGAGGAGATCTCGCGCATGGCCTCGGCCCACCGGGAGGTGGAGTCGGCCATCAGCGCCACGTCGTACCCCATGTCGCGGTAGAACTCCCCGATGGTGATCCCGGTGTACACACAGGACTCCCGTGCGGCCACGGGCATGTTCGAGGTGTTGGCGATGAGGGTCGTCCGCTCCATCAGCGGGTTCCCGGTCTGTGGGTCGGGCAGCTCCGGGAAGTCCTCGATCACTTCCGTCATCTCGTTGCCCCGCTCGCCGCAGCCGATGTAGACGACGATGTCGGCGTCGGCGAACTTCGCGAGGCTCTGCTGGGTGACGGTCTTCCCGGAGCCGAACGGCCCCGGGATCGCGGCCGTCCCGCCCTTCGCGAGCGGGAACAGGCCGTCGAGGATGCGCTGACCCGAGATCAGCGGCTCGGTCGGCGTCTGCTTCTCGGAGACCGGTCGGGCCTCACGCACCGGCCACTCCTGGTGCATCTGGATCTCCTCGCCGTTGTCGAGCTCGACGACCGTCTCCTCGACGGTGAACTCGCCGGCCTCGACGGCGACGACCTCGCCGCCCTCGTAGTCCGGCGGCACCATGACCTTGTGGTCGATGGTCTGGGTCTCGGGCACCTCGCCGACGATGTCGCTGGGTTCGACGACGTCGCCCGCCTCGACGGCTGGCTCGAACTCCCAGGTCTGCTCCATGTCGATCCCCGGGGCGTCGACCCCGCGGTCGAGGAAGGGGGAGCCCATCTTGTCCTCCAGCACGTCCAGCGGGCGCTGGACGCCGTCGTAGATGGAGTCCAGCATCCCCGGACCCAGGTCGACCGTCAGCGGCTCGCCCGTGTTGACGACGGGTTCGCCGGGGCCGACCCCGGAGGTCTCCTCGTACACTTGGACCGTCGTGACGTTGCCCTCGATCTCGATAACCTCGCCCATCAGCCCTTCGTCGCCCACGTAGACGACGTCGTTCATCCGGGCGTCGAGGTCGACGGCGGTCACGACCGGACCACTCACGCTCTCGATCTGGCCGCGGTCTTCCGCGGCGACGTCTGTTGCCTGACTCATTGTTAGTCCTCGTCGTCCATCAGGTCGATCCCGATGGCTCGTTTGATCTGGTCGCGCAGTCCGCCGCTGCCGGCGCCGCCGCCGAGCGTCACGAGCGTCGGTTCGACGCTCGTCTCGACGTCCTCGCGGGTCCCCCGCGAGAGGTGGTCGAGGTCGTCGTCGTGCATCACGATGATGCCCACGTCGTCGTCGGTCATCGTCGACGCGACGGCGTCGTCGAGTCGATCCGCCTTCTCCTCCTCGGGGACGTCCTCGAACTTCCGGACGCCGGCGAGGCGGAACCCGGTCGTGAACTCCGGGCTGCCGATGACGGCGATCTCCTGGCTCATTGTACCACCAGCTCCGCCCGAATCTCCTCGGGGTCGAGCCCCGCCTCGGTGCCTCGGGCGATGGCACGGATGTTGTCCGCCTCACGCTCCTTCGCGAGCACGAACGCGATCACCGGGCACACCGACATCGGGTGGGCGTGGCCGGCGTTGCGGGCGTGCTCGACCAGCGCGGCCTCGATCGCGTGTTCGAACCCGATGAGGCTGTCCGCCTCGGCCATCTCGTCCAGCGCGGCGGAGAGCTCGTCGCCGTAGCGGCTCTCGCGGATGTGCTCGACCAGCTGGTCGGGGTTCCGGGAGAGCGTCGACAGCTCCTCGGGGGTGAACAGCGTGCCACCCTCGATGAAGTACTCGGCGGGGTCGACCTCCGCGCCGCTCCGTGCGAGCCGCAGCGCGTTCCGCACGTTGCGGAAGTCGATCTCGGCCTGCAGATACTCGGCGTAGGCCGACTCCGGCCCCGCGCCGCCCGCGCTGGTGACGCCCTCGAACAGGTTCTCGTAGTACGCCCGGTCGATGGCGTTCTCCAGCGGGACGAGCATGCCGGACTCGTCGTACTCCTCGGCGGCCGCGGCGAGGGGGTCGCCGAAGATGGTGCCGTCGAGCAGGTCGACGATCTCGTCGACGCCCTCGGCCTCGACCAGTCGGTCGAGCAGGGCGTCGTCGAACTCCCCGGCGCGGATGAGGTCGTCCTCGACCGCGTCGGGGTCGGTGCCGGCGTAGATGCCGCGGACGGCCGTCTTCACGTTCCACGCGTCGAACTTCCGCAGGTAGCGGGCGACCTGCTCGTAGAGGCGACCGTCCGCCCACGCGAGCAGCTCGTCGAACGTCTCGGCCAGCCCCGCGTTCAGGGCGTACTCGATCAGGTCGACGCCCGAGAACCGCGACCCCAGCCGGTTGATCGGTCCCTGATACGTCGACTCCTCCATGTATCGGGAGATCTCGTCGGGGCTCATCCGCAGCAGCTTCCGGTAGTCCTCCTCGTCGAACAGCGTCGCACGCCGGGCGCTCACGCGAGCGTTGACGTACTCCGGGTTGGAACTGCCGGTAGCGCTCATTCTTCGAAGAGTTTCTCGCTGATGCGTTTGAGTTCGTCGTCCCAGACCTCCGCGATCACGGAGTCGAAGGTGTTGTCCACGCTGACGCGGGAGCTCTCACTCTCGACGACGACGCCACCGAGGCAGTCCTCGGTGCCGGCGAACGACCAGCCCTCGTACTCCGAGAGCAGGTCGGTCAGCAGCTCCTCGTCCGACTCGCGGCCGTAGACTTCGACGGCCGCGTCGTCGTCGAACTCCTCGGCGGCCGCATCGAGCAGCGAACGGGTCAGCTCCTCGCGGCGCTCGCCGTCGATCTCGGCGACGCGCTCCTCCAGCTGCTCGCGGACCCGCTCCAGCACGTCACGACGGGCTTCCAGGCGCTTCTGTTTGGCCGTGAGCTTCGCGCTCGACAGCGCCTGTTCGCGCTCCTCGTCGATCTGTGTCTGGACTTCCTCCTCGCGCTGCTCGACGATCTCCTCGGCGTCGGCCTCCGCCTCCGAGATAATCTCCTCTGCCCGGCTCTCGCCCGCTTCGCGTATCTCCTCGGCACGCGCGCGGGCTTCGTCTCGAACGTCCTCGACGACGGTTTCCAAGCTCATGAGCGGAAAGGGAGAGGAAAGTTACGCCAGGATCATGGCGACCAGCGCGAAGATCAGGATCGTCTCCGGCAGGACCGTCAGAATCAGGGCCTGCACGAAGAGATCTTCGTCTTCGGCGACGGCGCCGACGGCGGCGGAGCCGATCCCACGCTCGGCGTACCCGGCACCGAGACCGGCGAGACCGACCGCGAGGGCCGCCATACCCGTCGAGGTGATGGCCGGACCACTACTTGCGTCCTGCAGTACGAGGCTTGCGACTTGGAGTGCGTTTTCGAACATAGGGGTATCCACTCGGATTCGTAGTCGGTCGTCTCCGAACAGGCGTAGTTGGCCCCACGACGGTCATAAACCTTCCCAAAGGCGCCGAAGAGGGCGTGCGAAACCGGCACATACGTGTGGTGACAGAGTGGCGACTCGCCGGGAGAGGTCGAACGGCGAGAAAAACGAGCGGCCCGCTACTCCTCGCGGCTGTGGACGCGCTCGTAGCCGAACGGCTCGTACTCGCGGCCGCCGCCGTCGAAGAACTTCGAGAAGAACTCGTAGTACTCGAGACGCACCGCCTGCAGGCCGGCGCTGGTGACGCCCAGCGCGAGCACCAGCAGGTGGCCGAGCACGAGCACGACGAGCCCGCCGACCAGCGACGCGATGCCGCCGTGCATCAGGCCGCCGAACATGATCTCGGTGACCTCGTACCCGTGGTAGCCGAGCGTCTCGCCAGCCTCCAGGGCGGCGACGGCTTCGGCGTCGGGCATACCGCCGTGGCCGAAGTGCCAGCCGCCGTTCTCGTCGACGTACACGCCGAAGAAGAACAGGTTGACCGCGAAGGCCATCCCCGCCTTCGCCAGCAGCACCGCCGCGAGCCGGGCGTAGGAGAGCACGTTCACCAGCGTGTCGAAGATCTCGACGAGCTCGGCGACCGAGCCCATCCCCAGCAGCACCGCGCCCAGCAGGAACAGGCCGATCCCGGCCTGCCCGACGATCACGGGGAAGCCGCTGAAGCCGAGCGCGAACGCGGCCTCGGGGCCGCTGTCGAACACGGTGAAGATGAACTCGGGCTTGGAGTCGGCGACCCACTTGCTCGCGATGAACACCCAGAGGCCGTTCATCGCGAGGATCCACGAGAGCTTCTCGGTGGCGGCCTCACGCAGGCCGTGGAACTGGAGCTCCTCGACGAACCCCAGCACGTAGCCGATGTTGAGGTGGACGATCGCGGCCATCGCGCTCACGAGGATCCACGCCGGGACCCAGTAGCTGTACTCGGGGATGAGCCCCTTGTGCAGCGGCGAGTGGCCGCCCCAGACCCACTCCGAGACGAGGTGCAGCCCGAAGATCTCGCCGTACAGCACGCCGAAGACGATCGTCGCCAGCCCGGCGGAGATCGTCACGCCGCCCATGCTCTTGAACGCCGGACTGTCGTACTGCGTGTAGAGGAAGCCGCCGATGGCGGTGTAGAGCAGCCCGTAGCCCACGTCCCCGATCATGAACCCGAACATCACCGGGAACGTCAGGAACAGCAGGGCCGTCGGGTCGAACTCCTCGTAGTTGGGCCGGCCGATCGCCGCGACAAGCACCTCGAACGGCTGGACCAGCCCGTTGTTGTCCTGCACGACCGGCGGCTCGTCGTGGCCGATCGTGGTGCCGCCGTCGGCGACGGCCTCGCCGTCCTCGTGGACGGCCTCGCCGTCGGACTTGAACGCGGCGCGCTCGACCTCCTCGACCTCGATCCGGTCGCCGAGCTCGTCCTTCAGCGCGGCGCTGACGCGCTCGTACTCCTCGGTCGGGATCCAGCCCTCCGCGACGAACGTGTTCTTCGTCGTCGCGAAGGAGAGCGGCGCCTCCGCCTTCTGGACCTGGATCGCGAGATGCTCCTCGGCGGCCAGCAGGAACTCGGCGTGCTCGCGCTCGAGCTCGGCGAGTTCGGCCTCGATCTCCTCGATCTCGGACTGGATGCGGTCCTTCTCGCTCTCGAGTTCGCGGACGTACGACTCGGGGGCGACCTCGGCGTCGGGTACGTCGATCGCCGTGAACGCGGCGCCGACGAGCGCCTCGTCGAGCACGTCCTCGGCGTGCTCGCTGGGGTAGACGAACACCGCGAGCACGTCGTCGTCGCCGAAAATCTCGTACTGGCGGACGCCGTCGGCGTCGAGCAGTTCGCGCTCTACGGAGTCGGCGTCGCCCTGCCCGACGGCGACCTCGAGGCTGTCGTACCCCGACAGCAGGTTGAGGTCGATCCCGAGGTCGACGAACGGCCGCGCGGCGTCGAGTCGCTCCTCGACCCCGCGGAGCTCGTTCCGGAGCGCGTCGCGCTCGTCGTCGAGCTCGTTCACGCGGTCCTGGATCTCGGGGAGCGTCGTCGTCAGGTCCGCCTCCGAGATCGAGCGGTCGGTCTCGACCGACTCGGCGTCGATGTCGAGCATGCTCTTGATCGAGCGGACGGTCACCAGCTTCTCGGAGGCCTGTTCGGCTTCGGCCTCCGGATCGCCCTGCTCGAACCCGTCCCACGAGCCGTCGTACTCGGAGACGTCGAGGACGTTGGCGTCGTGGACGACCTCGATGGCCGACCCCATCACCCGCTTGGAGCCGGCCACCGAGAGCTTGCTCATCCGTTTAGGCCTGAGCATGCACCGCCTCCTCGAACTGGTCGACCGCGTACTCCACGGCCTCCTCGATGTTCCCTTCGGCCTCCTCGATCAGGGCCTGGCGCGTTTCCTCGCCCTCCTCGAGGATCTCCTCCTTCTCCTGTTCGATCTCCTCGCGGGCCGTCGCGAGGCGCTCCTCCTGGAGCTCGTCGGCCTCCTGCTCGGCCGTTTCGCGGATCTCGGCGGCCTCCTCCCGGGCCTCGGCGATCCGCTCCTCCTTCTCCCGGCGAGCCTCCTCGATGATCTCGTCGGCGTCGGCCTCCGCCTCCTTGATCCGATCAAGAACTTCCGGTCTGGGCATTAGCTGATCGGTTCGTGGTTTTTCCGGGCCGTATAAGGTGTTTGCGAAAGCGAGCGGTGGATCGGGCCGGTTCGGGGGCCACGGTCGACAAGCGGTCGCCATGGCGGAACAGTCCGGCACCAACCGGCCTCATCTGGTCACCAACTGGTCGCCGCGAGCGAGGGCGGGGCCCGAGCGAGCGGCCTTTTGGCATGAACGGGTTTTGCGGGGGTCTGGCCGCAGCGGGCGACTTCGTCGCCCGCGAGGACATGCCCCCGCAAAAGAGGTTCAGGTTGTCTACTCGAACTCCTCGATCAGCGCCGGCACCACGTCGAACAGGTCGCCGACGATCCCGTAGTCCGCGATGTCGAAGATCGGCGCGTTCGGGTCGGTGTTGATCGCGATGATCGTCTCCGCGCCCTTCATCCCCGCGACGTGCTGGACCGCACCGGAGATCCCGATCGCGAGGTACACGTCCGGCGTCACCTGCTTGCCGGACTGGCCGACCTGCCGGTTCTTCGGCAGCCAGCCGTTGTCGACGATCGGCCGCGACGAGGAGAGCGTCGCGCCCGTCGCGTCACACAGGTCGCGGATCAGGTCGAGGTTCTCCTCCTCCTCGATCCCGCGGCCGATCGACACCAGGAAGTCGGCCTCGCCGATGTCCACGTCGCCGTTGCCGACCTCCTCGAACCCCTGGACGCGGGCGCCGTTGTCGACGCCCGACTCGTCGAACTCGAACGCCGAGATCTCGGCGTCGCCGGCGCCGTCGGCGGCCGCCCACTCGCCGCTCCGGATGCTGATCACGAACTGGTCGCCGGCCACGTCGACGGTGGTCTCGACCTTCGAGCCGTACATCTCGCGGGTGACGGTCAGCCCGTCGTCGTACGCGACGGCGACGGCGTCGCTCGCGTACGGGAGCCCCAGCGAGTCCGCGACCGCGGGGGCGTAGTCCAGCCCGTTGACCGAGTTCGGAAGCAGCAGCGCGGCCGGGTCGAGCTCGGCGTGGAGCGCCTCGGTCGCGGCCGCGTACGTGTCGTGGTCGAACTCCTCGCCGGCGTCGACGGTGTGGATCGCGTCGACCTCGGGCGTGTTCAGCGACTCCGCGAACCGGTCGACGGGGCCGGAGACGACGGCGACGTGGAGCTCGCCGCCGAGCGCGTCGGCCAGATCGCGGCCCGCAGTGATCCCCTCGTAGCTCACGTCGCGCAGGTCGCCGCGGCGGTGTTCGGCGACGAATAGGACGTCACTCATTCGCCGACCACCCCCTTGTCCCGCAGCACCGAAGCCAGCTCCGCGGCGGTGCCCTCGGCGCCGCCCTCGAAGATCGTCGCGTCGGACTCGCTCTCGGGCTCGTACATGTCGGTCAGTTCGAGCGCGCCGTCGACGGCCTCGGCGTCGAGCCCGAGGTCGCTCAGGTCGTGGGGCGCGATCTCCTTCTGCTGGGCCTGCCGGATCCCACGGAGGCTGGCGTAGCGGGGCTCGTTGATCCCCGTCTGGATCGAGAGCACCGCGGGGAGGTCGACCTCGGTGATCTCCTCGACGCCGCCTTCGAGCTCGCGCCGGACCGTGGCGATGTCGTCGCCCGCCTCGTAGTCGAGGTCGTTGACGACCGCCGCCCACTGGTAGCCCACGCGGTTGGCCAGCGCGACCCCCGTCGCGCCGAACGCGTCGTCGCCGGCCTGGACGCCCGTCAGCACCAGGTCGGGCTCCTCCTCGGCGACGACCTGCTCGAACACGCTCGCCTTCGCGTCCACGTCGAGCAGCGTCTGCTCGGCGATGGCGTCGTCCCAGACGCGCACCGCGCGGTCGGCGCCTTTCGCCAGCGCCATCCGGATCGTCTCCTCGCTGCGCTCGGGGCCGATCGTGGCGGCGACGACTTCCACGTCCTCGTCGGCGGCCTCCGCGATCTGGACCGCCGCCTCCACGGCGTAGTCGTCCCACTCGTTGAGGTCGTACTCGAGGTACCGATCGTCGATGGACAGCCCGTCGATCTCGAAGTCGTCCTCGACGGCTGCCACCTCCTTGACGGTTACCAGAACCTTCATCGGCACGAAATTCCCGTGGCTGGGGGTAAATCCTTTCGCTATGCCCTCACCCGGATGCGTCGCCTACTCCTCGGCCTCATCGGGCAGGGAGATGACGTTCTCCCGCCCCAGCCGGAGCTTCTCGACGCGGCCCTCGTCGGCCATCCGGGAGAGCAGCTGGGACACTTTCGCGTCCGACCAGTCGGTCTCCGCGACGATGTCGGCCTGCCGCATCCGGCCGCCGTTCGCCTCGAGCAGCGTCTCGACGCGCTCCTCGTCCGAGAGCAGTTCGGGGTCGACGCCGCCGTTCCCCGCCGGCTCGGGCTCGCTCGTCTCGGGCTCCGGGCCGTCCGCGGGCGGCGACGGCTCGTCGCGGTCGACCGCGCCGATGGGCTCGCCGCCGCGCCAGCGCCACACCGCCAGCACGAGCACGACCAGGAACAGCAGCCCGAGCAGCGCCGCGGCGAGAGCGTCGACCCCCTCGTCGGGGTCGCCGGGCGACTGGCCGGGGCTCTCCTCGGCGGCGTAGGTGACCGAGAACTCCTCGGGGTCGAACGATTCGGGGCCGGTGACGACCAGCGAGTCGTTCTCCTGGCGGGCCTCGATGCTGCGCTGGATCTCGTACCCCGGCGGCGTGCGGATCCGGATCTCCTGCCCGGACTCGAGCGACCGGAGCCACGTCCCGTCCTCGGTCAGCAGCGCGTCGCCCAGCTCGTAGCCGTCGGCGGTCGGGTCGAGGAAGTTCGTCCACTGGAACCGGAGCACCAGCGTCCCGGAGTCGTTGCCGACGCTGTAGTTCCGGTCGACGGCCGTGATCGACATCTCCCGGTCGGCCGCCGTCGACGCCGCCGCCGCGGCCGACTCGAAGAAGGCGATCCCGGGCGAGGTCGCCGCCTCGCCGTCCTCGAACTCCTCGGCGTACGACCGGAACCCCGCCCGTTCCTCGTCGGTGTCCAACGGGATCGTCGTCCGAACCGTCCAGTCCGCGTCGCCGTCGGGCTGGAGGTCAACGTCGAACGTCGTCGTCGCTGCGGCGACGTTTGGCGACTCCTGGGCCACCGCTGTGCCCGAGAGCGCGCAGACTAACAGGAGGGCGACGACGACGTACCGCATGTGCCCAGCGTGACAGCGCCCGGGCAAAACGCTTTCTATCACCCCTCCGCGGCGCTCCGGCGAGTTTTAAGGGTGAGGCCGCGATAGATGTGTCCGATGAGGTCCCTCGCGATCGTCGCCGCGCTCGCCCTCTCCCTCGCGCTGGCCGTCCCGGCCGGCGTCGGCGCCGCCGCCCCGCCAGCGGCGCCGATAGACACCCTCCAGCGCCCCGACACCGCCACCCCCGCGCAGGTGGAGAGCGAGTTCAACCGGAGCAACCAGACCCGGGTGCTCGTCGTCCCCGACGGCGCCGTCCAGCGCAGCGAAGTCGACGGCGCGACGCTGAACCTGGGTCCGGCGGCGGAGTTCAACGGCAACGTCACCGCCGTCGAGGTCGAGACCGCCGCCGTGGTGGAGTGGGTCCGCGCCGCCGAGGACGAGAGCGAGCGCAGTCGCCGCATCATTCAGGCGTCCTCGACCGTCGAGACCGAGATCATCACCCTCCGCGACCGCCAGGAGGAGGCGATCCGCGCGTTCAACGCCGGCGAGCTCACCCCCGAGGAGTTCGTGATCGAACTGGCGACCATCTCCGCGAAAGCCGACGCGCTCGAGACGCGGATGGTGCGGCTCACCGAGCTATCCGACGAGATCGAGGGGTTCAGCCTCTCCCGCCCGACCGAGATCCGGTACGAGCTCCGCACGTTCGGCGGCCCGGTGCGTGAGCGCGCCGCCGACGCGATCCGGGGCGTCGACGACCCGACGCAGTTCTTCGTCACAACCGGCCCCGAGGGGTACGAGCTGGCGACCGTCGACGACGGCTACTACCACCGCGAGGCGTTCCGCGGCGCGGTCCAGTCCGGCGACGACGACGCGACGATGGAGCCCAACGAGGCGGTCAACGTCACCCGGGAGAGCTACCCCGAGATCTTCCGGTACGGCGACCCCTCGGCGACGACCTCCGGGACGACCAACATCGTCACCATCTCCGGGCCCGAACGCTCGCTGACCGCGTTCGTCGACAGCGGCTCCGAGCGCGTGTTCAAGGAGTACCAGCGCTTCGCGCTCGACCAGTACCGCTCGGACTCGGTCGCGTCGAACACGATCAGCGGGATCAACGTCACCGTCAACCGCACCTACCCCGGCGGGCCGCTGCAGGTCACCGTCACCGACGCCGAGTCGGGCGAGCCGATCGACCTCGCGGTGACGCTCAGCCAGGGCCAGGCCGAGCGCACCGCGATCGGCCGAACCGGCGACGACGGCACGATCTGGGCGGTCTCCCCGCGCGGGAGCTACACCGTCCTCGCGGTGGGCGACGAGACGACCGCGGCCTACGTCGAGACGAACGCCACCGAGCCGCCGGAGCTCGAGCGCTGACGGGCGAGCGTTGAAGTAGGAGAGCGCGACCAGCGCCGTCGTGCTCCCCACCGACGCCGTCCCCTCGCCGACCGGCGTACTCCTCGCACGAACCGCCGTCCTCCCCGACCCGACCGACAGCGACCGCGCCGTCTCGCCGGCGCTCGGCGCGGTGGTGCTCGTCGGGATCACCGTCGCGACCGCCGCCGTCCTCGGCACCGTCCTTTTCGGGCAGGCCGCCGCGCTCGGCGGCTCGCCGCCGACGGCGACGTTCGAGGTGACGGCCGCGGACGACCGGATCACGCTCTCCCACGAGGGCGGCGACGCCGTCGACGTGCACGCGCTCCGGGTCCGGATCAGCGTCGACGGCGAGCCGCTCGCCCACCAGCCGCCGGTGCCGTTCTTCGCCGCCGAGGGGTTCCACGGCGGCCCGAGCGGCGCGTTCAACCCCGAGACCGACGACGAGTGGGCGGTCGGGGAGACGACGACGCTCCGGGTCGCGGCGACGAACGAGCCCGCGCTCGACCCGGGCGCGCGGCTGACGGTCGAACTGTTCTACGGCGACCAGCGGTTCGCGTCGCTCTCGACGCGCGTCGACGGCTGAGAAGGGGCGGCCGGGCTACTCCTCGGGGACGGTCGCGATCGTGACGATCGCCCGCGGGCTGCCGGGGTTGGCCTGCATCACGACGTGTTCGCGCTCGGGGAAGCCCGCCGCGCTGAACATCCGGTCGGCCTCGTCGGCGTCGTAGAACAGCATGATCGCGTCGGCGAGCTTGTGGAACAGGCCGTTGCTCGGCTCGTCGGGGCCGACGATGAGGACGGTGCCGCCGGGCTTGGTGACGCGGCGGGCCTCCTCGATGGCGTCGACGGGGTTCGGCCAGTACTCGATCGAGCCCGAGGACCAGTAGTGGTCGAAGCTGTCGTCGGCGAAGGGGAGGCGCTCGGCGTCGCCGCGGTAGAACTTCACCTGGTCGGTCTTGCCGAACTTCGCCCAGGCTTTCTCCAGCTGGTGGACGCTCTGGTCCAGCCCGTGTACGTCGTCGGTGTACTGGAGCAGCCCCTCGGTGCCGAAGCCGGTGCCACAGCCAACGTCGAGCACGCGGTCTCCCGCCTCGATCCCGGTCCGTGAGAGCGCCTCGTCGCGCATCTCCTCGTTCCAGACCAGCGGATTGACCGTGTCGTACACCTTCGAGAGGTACTTGTAGAAGGTGCGAGCCCGCGCCTTGTCCTCCAGAACTCCCATTGGGCGACGCTTGGGGCGGGCGGGGCATAATGCTGCGGTTTTCGAGAGGGGCACGACCGGCGGCTATCGTCACGTACTTGGGTGAACCGCCCCGAGAACACGGTAATGGAGACGCTCGACCGCCGGGTGGAACTCGTCGACGAGCGGCTGTCGACGCTCGTCGAGTCCGTCGAGCCACCCGCGCTGGCCGAGCGACTGTCACACGTCACGCTGTCGGGCGGGAAGCGCGTCCGGCCCGCCGTCACGCTGCTGGCCTGCGAGGCCGCCGGCGGCGACCCCGAGGACGCCGTCGACTTCGCCGTCGGGATCGAGCTGGTCCACAACGCGTCGCTGGTCGTCGACGACATCATCGACCGCTCGGAGCTCCGGCGAGGCAACCCCAGCGCGTGGGCCGAGTACGGCTACGGCCCGGCGATCGTCGCCAGCGACGGGCTGCTGGGCGAGGCGTTCGCGCTGTTCTCGGCGAACGAGCACGCGATGACCGTCGTCGCCGAGGCGATGGTCGAACTCGGCGAGGGCGAGGCGACCGAGCTGGTCGCCGAGCCCGAGAACGAGGCCGAGTACATGGAGCTGGCCCGCCGGAAGACGGGCGCGCTGTTCCGCGCGGCCGCGGAGGTCGGCGCCATCGCCGCCGGCGCCGACGGGTTCACCGTCGAGTCGATGGGCGAGTACGCCGAGCGCGTCGGCGTCGCGTTCCAGATGCGCGACGACGTGCTCGACGCCACCGCCGACGCCGCGGATCTGGGCAAGCCCGCCGGCCAGGACGCGGAGATGGACCGTCCGTCGCTGATTCAGGTGACCGATCTCACCGCTGAGGAGGCCGACCGGCGGGCGACGGCGGAGTCCGACCGCGCGCTCGACGCGCTGGCGACCGCGACCGTCGAGAACGGCGAGGCCCGGGAGTACCTCGAACAGCTGGCGGAGTACGTCGTCAGCCGGGAGCGGTAGGCGCCGAGCGCCGCCACCAGCGGGCGATCAGGCCGCCTCCGCCGTCGCCGGGAACCGGTTCTCCGCGATCGCGAACGTGAGCGTGCTCAGCACGCCCAGCAGCGTCCCCGCCGTCAGCGCCAGCGCCAGGTCGGTCATCGCCATCGCCCCCTCGCCGGGGAGGAAGAAGCCCGAGACGGCGTGGAGGACGACGCTGATCGCGAGCACGTAGAACGGGGCGTTGAGGTAGCGCCAGCGGAACGCGCCGTCGAGGTACTCGTCGGTGACCTGCCCGAGGCTGGAGGTGACCCCGGCGGCGGCGACCCAGCTCACCGCGGCGTGGACGAACACGGCCGCCTGGGTCGGCAGCGGCAGGTTCGACGCGTCCGCGGACACCGCCTGGTACCCCTGCCAGCCGCCGATGGCGACCAGCGCGGCGGCGACGACGTAGGTGATCAGCGTCACCCGGCCGGCGTACAGGAGCTGGCGGGCCTCGTTCGCGGCCTCGTCGACGGCCGCCTCCAGCCCCAGCCCGCGGAACAGCGTGTAGAGGCCGAGGGCGCCGGAGAGCACGCCGAGGACGGAGACGCCCGCCACGTCGTACGCGTTGGCGATCAGCACCATCGGGTAGACGAGCAGGAGCACCCCCAGCGGCACCAGCAGCGTGCCGCGGGTCTCCTTGTCGCCCAGCACCTGCTTGATCGTGTAGTAGATCGACTCCAGATCCTGGGCCTGCCGGACGACGACGCGCCGGAGCCCGTCGATCGGCACCCGCGAGCGGATCACCGGGAGCACGGACTCGTCCTGTGCGCCGTCGGTGATGACGATGGCGCGCACGTTCTCGCCGGTCGAGAGCGCCGCGAGCACGGTGTCGACCTCCTCGCCGACGGCGCGGTTGGCTTTCACGTCGCTGGCGTCGACGCCCGTGACCGCGGCGACCGCGACCTCCTCGCCCTCGCGCTCGAGCTGGTCGCGGGTGTGGATCGCCTGGAACAGGACGTTCACGTCGGAATCCTCGGGGTCGGCGGTCGCGAGCCGCGTGGCGGCGTCCTCGACGTCCTCCCGCCCCAGCACGGGCGTGGAGATCCCGGTCTTGCGACCGAGGTCGTCGTCGAGGTCGACCGCGAGGACCAACAGCATCACGGGGGTGTACGGGACGGGGCCATATCTGCTTTCGGGGGCCGCTAGCGCCCGCGGCGGTCGGCGCCTGTTCCCGCAGCGATATACGGCGCCGAGCCGAACTGGCGGGTAACTGATTCCGATGGCACCCGACACGGCCCGCCTCCCGGCGGCGACACGCATCGGCCGTACCGCGCTCCGCGTCGACGACCTCGGGGAGACGACGGCGTTCTACCGGGACGTGGTGGGGTTGGAGACGCTCTCGGAGTCGCCCTCGCGGGCCGTTCTCGGTGTCGCGGACACGCCGCTGCTGGTCCTCGACGGGACCGCGGAGGTGGCGCCCCGCCCGCCACAGAGCGCCGGGCTGTTCCACACCGCCTTCAGGGTGCCCTCGCGCGCGGCGCTGGGCGACGCGCTGGCGCGGATCCGGGACCGCTGGCAGTTGGACGGCGCCTCGGACCACCGCGTCAGCGAGGCGCTGTACCTCACGGATCCGGCGGGCAACGGCGTCGAGATCTACCGCGACTTCCCGCGTTCGGCGTGGCCCCACACCGACGACGGGCGCGTCGCGATGGGGACGGATCCGCTCGACCTCGACGCCGTGGCGGCCGCCGCCGCGGGGGCGTCGACGGTCCCGGCCGGGACGGACGTGGGGCACGTCCACCTCGAACTGCGTTCGCTCGAGGCGTTCGGCGAGTTCTACGTCGACACGGTCGGCTTCGAGCAGCAGACGAGGATGCGGGACGCGACGTTCGTCTCCGCCGGCGGCTACCACCACCACCTCGGCGCGAACACGTGGCACCGCCGCTCCGAGCCGGCGTCGGGGGCCGGGCTCGCGTGGTTCGAGGTTGTGCTCCCGGACGCCGAGGCGCTCGACGCGCTCCGGGACCGACTCGAGGCGGGCCAGTACGAGCCGACCGCCGTCGACGGCGCCGTCGCCGTCACGGGCCCGGACGGGATCGAGGTCCGGTTCCGCGCGGAGTCGTGAGCCCGCGCCGGCGTCGACGCCGGCGTGAGTCCGTGAGACGGCGGCACACGCCCGCATCGTGCGGTTTTTGAGGCTCGGCTGGGTAGCACACGTAACTGATGATCTCGAAGGGCTGTGAACAGTGCGCCAAGGGCGGCAAGATGGTGATGTTCGTCTACGGCTACTGTGACCAGCGGGACTGTTTCTACTGTCCCCTCGGCGAGAACCGGAAGAACGTCGAGCAGGTGTACGCCAACGAGCGGCCCGTCGAGAGCGACGAGGACGTGATCACCGAGGCCAAGCGCATGGACGCGCTGGGCTCCTCCATCACCGGCGGCGAGCCCCAGGAGGTGCTGGAGCGGACCTGCCACTACATCGAACTGCTCAAAGACGAGTTCGGCGAGGACCACCACATCCACCTCTACACCGGGATCCCGGGCGGCCGGGAGAACATGCGCCGACTCGCGGAGGCCGGACTGGACGAGATCCGCTTCCACCCACCCCTCGAACTCTGGGGCGACATGCACGGCACCGAGTGGGAGGAGATCCTCTACATCGCCCGCGAGGAGGGGCTCACCCCCGCGTTCGAGATCCCGGGCATCCGGCCGGAGCCGGAGTTCATGGAGTTCATCGACGAGGGCGCCGCCGAGTTCTGCAACGTCAACGAGTTCGAGATGTCCGACGGGAACTACCGCCGGATGCAGGAGGAGGGGTTCGAGCGCAAGGAGGGCCACATGAGCGCCGTCGAGGACTCCCGCGGCGACATCCTCGACGTGATGGGCGACCACGAGAAGGTGTACTTCTGCACCTCGGTGTTCAAAGACGCCGCCCAGCACCGCCGCCGCCTGAAGCGGATGGCCCGGAACGTCCGCCGGGAGTTCGACGACGTGACCGACGACGGGACGCTGGTGTACGGCAAGAGCTACGCCGACCCGGCGCGGTTCGAGGAGCTCGGCGTGCCCGAGGAGTACTACACCGTGAAGTCTGACCACGTCGAAGTGGCGTGGTGGCTGCTGGAGGAGATGATCGAGGACGGCGACGTCGACGACGGGGAGATCGTCGAGCAGTACCCGAACTACGACGGGACCGTGGTCGAGCGGACGCCGCTTGCCTGATTCTGGAGCGGATTTGTCGGGCACAGTCTCTTGGTTTCGCGTGTTTTCGACAGCTACGGCGACCGCGACGGCGACGAAATCTCGATCGTTGGCAACTGAAACAGCAACAGCGACAGCACCAGCAGCTCGTTCGTAGACCACTTGTGACCGCAGTGTGCCGGGCACGAGGCCCGGCACAGCGCCGAATCCCCACCCCTCCCCCGCGGGCCGGCGACAGTTGCCGGCCCGCGGTGTCCACCGCGACCGCACCGCTGTTGCGGTCGGCGCGAAACGCACGCGGCCTTGTGCCGCGTGTCAGCGCGAGGGACGAGTGACTGAGCGATAGCGAAGGAACGAGTCGGTTGGGGAGGTCTGTGGGCTGTGCCGTGGGTGGGACTGAAAGGGGCGAGGCGCTGGGCGAAGGCGGGCGACGCAAGCACCGCAGCGAAGCGAGACGCGCAGCGAGCCCCCCGAGCCCAGCGCCTCGAGGGCTTTCACGGTGTTGCCGAACCCACTGTTGATACGCTCGACACGACAGCGAGCCAGACCCTCCGCCCTCCGACGATCCACAGAGACCCCAGTGTCTACACAAACCCCAGAAAGTCCCAACACCGCACCCACTCCTCGTAAACCGTTAAGTAGTCACCGCCGACACTCACGAGTATGACCGGGGACCCCGACGGCATGCTCTCCTGGGACGAGTCGGTGTTCCGCGACGAGTCCGTGTTCGAGGTCGACTACGTCCCCGAGACGTTCAAACACCGAGAGAGCCAACTGGAGAGCCTGAAGTACGCGCTCCGACCCGCCGTCCGGGGCTCCCGCCCGCTCAACACCGTGATCCGCGGGCCGCCCGGGACGGGGAAGACCACCGCGGTCCAGAAGCTGTTCGGCGAGCTGAGCGTCGAGGCGCCGAGCGTCCGCACGGTCCGCGTCAACTGCCAGGTCGACTCCACCCGCTACGCGGTGTTCTCGCGGCTGTTCCAGAGCGTGTTCGACTACGAGCCCCCCTCCTCCGGCGTCTCCTTCAAGAAGCTGTTCGAGCAGGTGTCCGACCGGCTCGTCGAGGAGGACGAGGTGCTGATCGTCGCGCTCGACGACGTGAACTACCTGTTCTACGAGAACGAGGCCTCCGACACGATGTACTCCCTCCTCCGGGCCCACGAGACCCACGCCGGCGCGCGCATCGGCGTCGTCGTCGTCTCCTCGGACCTCTCGCTGTCGGTGATGGACGAGCTCGACTCCCGGGTCCAGAGCGTGTTCCGCCCGGAGGACATCTACTTCCCCCCCTACGACGCCCCCGAGATCGTCGACATCCTCCGGGAGCGCGTCGAGCGCGGGTTCCACGACGGCGTGCTGTCGGCGCCGGAGCTCGACCGCGTCGCCGAACTCACCGCCGAGAGCGGCGACCTCCGGGTCGGGATCGACCTGCTGCGCCGGGCCGGCCTCAACGCCGAGATGCGCGGCTCGCGCACGATCTCCGAGGAGGACATCGAGGACGCCTACGAGCGCTCGAAGTACGTCCACCTCGCGCGCAGCCTCCGGGAGCTCTCCGACTCCGAGCGCGCGCTGGTCCGCGTCGTCGCCGAACACGGCGGCGAGCAAGCCGGCGACGTGTACGAGGCGTTCCACGAGCAGACAGACCTCGGCTACACCCGCTACTCCGAGATCGTGAAGAAGCTCGAACAGCTCGGCGTGCTCGAGACCGAGTACGCCGACGTGGAGGGCCGCGGGCGCTCGCGCTCGCTCTCGCTCGCCTACGAGCCCGAGGCCGTACTGGATCGGCTGGAGTGATGCGCCTGCGACACGTCACCCTCGCGACCGCCGACCCCGACGCCCTCCGCCCGTTCTACGCCGAGGCGCTCGGCCTGCCAGTGAGCGACACCGCCGACGGGTTCGTCGTCGCCGTCGGTCGCTCGGCGCTGGAGTTCCGCGCGACCGACCAGGGCGATCCGTGCTACCACGTCGCCTTCTCGGTGCCGGGGGACACCGCCGACGAGGCCGCCGACTGGCTGGACGACCGAGCCGGCCTGCTGGCCGCCGCCGACCGAACCCAGTTCCGCTACGACTTCCTCGACGCCACGGCCGTCTACGCCGGCGATCCGGCGGGGAACGTGCTCGAGCTCCTCGCCCGCGACGGGCGGGAGGGGCCGACCGACCCGTTCGGCCCGGAGTCGCTGCTGGACGTCGGCGAGATCGGGATCACCACCAGCGACGTGCCGTGGGCCGCCGATCGCCTCGACCGGACGTTCGGTCTGGAGAGCGATCCGCGGGAAGAGTTCGCGTACGTCGGCGGGCCGGCGGGCGCGTTCGTCCTCGCCACCCCCGGCCGCGAGTGGTTCCCGACGGACCGCGGCGCCGAGATCGCGCCGCTCTCGGTCGTCGCCGAGGGCGGGACGGGCGCGCTCTCCTTCGCCGAGGGGCCGGTCTCCGTGGTCGGGATCGGCGACTGACCCGCGAGCCACCCGACGCCGCCGACGCGCCTTTGCTCCCCCCGGTCCAACGACGCCGCATGAAGCAGACCGGCGGCGACGACGCGAAGCGGCGGGCGGGCGAGTCGGCGGCCGACATCCCCGACGACGGCGACGTCGTCGGGCTCGGCACGGGCAGCACGGCCGCCCACGCCATCCGCGAACTTGGCGAGCGCGTCGACGCCGGCCTCGACGTTCGCGGCATCCCCACCTCCTTCCAGTCCCGCGAACTCGCCCGCGAGGCCGGCATCCCGCTCACGAGCCTCGACGAGGCCGTCCCGGACGTGGCCATCGACGGCGCCGACGAGGTCGCGGCCGACGGCGCGCTGATCAAGGGCGGCGGCGCCGCTCACGCACGCGAGAAACTCGTCGACAGCGCCGCCGAGCGGTTCGTCGTCGTCGCCGACCCAACGAAGGGGGCCGAGCGGCTCTCACAGCCGGTTCCAGTCGAAATCCTCCCCGACGCCCGCCGGCCGGTCGCCGACGCCGTCCGCTCGGCCGGCGGCGACCCGACGCTGCGGGCCGCCGAGCGGAAGGACGGGCCAGTGGTCACCGACAACGGGAACCTCGTGCTCGACTGCGAGTTCGGGGCGATCGGCGACCCCGGCGCGCTCGCGGCGACCCTGTCGGCGACGCCGGGCGTCGTCGAACACGGGTTGTTCGTCGACCTCGCCGACGAGGTCCACGTCGGTACCGACGACGGCGTCGACGTGACCCGCTACTGAGTCGGCGACCGATAACGCCGCGGCTGGTCGGCGCTGGGTCGGAAAAAGCGAGAACGGCTACGGCCGGATTTAAAGGTCGCGCGGCTGGACCGTCTTCCGGTCGTTCTCCTCGGCACGGCGGGCGGCGTCCTCGAGCAGCTCCTCGACTTCCTCGTCGAGCGCGCCGTAGAAGTCCGACGCGACGTTCTTCTCATCGAGGTACTCCTTGACGGCGGCCTTGACGATAAGGTTGGACATATGCGTCTCCCGCTACTCGACCCCTCTTAATAAGATTTCCCAAATCGACCGAAGGGGACACGCCAGCCGCCGATTTCAGGACTTTTACGTGTGACGGCCCGAGCCCCGAACTCGTCACGCGCCACGCAGGCGCTGGCGTCGACCGAACGTGCCGAGATTCAGCCGAAAGCGACTGAAGAAAACCGACAGCGTGGGCTCGGAACCGTTCGTTTCACCGCGTGTGGCAGGAATACCCACAAACCTATTGACCCGTGCGTGGCGTACCCCCGCGTGCCGGTACCGGTGGATACCGGTGAACCAGATGTCACGTTGTGACCATTGCGGGTCACACGTCTCCGAGCGCTTCGCCCGCGTGTTCGCCGACGAGAAGGGTCGGCTCGACGCCTGCCCCTCGTGCGCTGCGAACGCCGGTATCGCGGAAGTCGCGCGGGACCGGACCCGTACCGAAACCCACTGAGGGGGGTATCGCCAGCCAACTACCTCGTTCCCCGGCGTGGTCCGCGGCCGCGCCGGTTCGATCCTCACTTTCGGCCGAACCGGACCGCTTAGGCGCCCGGCCGTGTTTGTGCCCGCGTGCACCACGTCTACGTCCTCTCGTGTGCCGACGAGACGCTGTACACGGGCTACACCACCGACGTGGCCCGACGCGTCGCGGAACACGACGCCGGCGAGGGCGCGAAGTACACCCGCGGGCGGACGCCGGTGGAGCTGGTCCACGTCGAGTCGTTCGAGACCAGGTCGGCCGCGATGTCCCGCGAACACGAGATCAAGCAGCTCTCCCGGCCCGAGAAGGAGCGACTCGTCGCCGGCTCCGAGGAGCCGGAACTCGACGACTGAGAACGCCCGGCGGCGCTACCACTCGGGCTCGTCGTCGATGCCGATGAACTCCGGAGCGCGCCGCGCGTACGTGCCGACCCGGTAGCCGAGTTTGCAGGTGCGCGCCCGCAGGTCGTCGTCGACGAACGCGTACTCGGCGTCGGCGCCGATCTCGTCGGCGTCGGGCTCGCCCGTCCGCGGTTCGAACCGGCTGCTGGCGTTGCGCAGCCCCACCTGCGTCGGCAGCGTCCAGCCGTGGACGCCGCGGACGGTGCTGCGCATGTCGTTGAGCGTGTCCGCGATCGTGCCGCCGCCGGCGGCGACAAGCAGCCCGACGACGGTCTCCTCGTACTCGTCGAAGCCGCAGTAGTCGTGGAAGTTCCGGAAGGCGGCGGAGTAGGAGCTGTGGTACACCGGCGCCCCGAGGATCACCCCGTCGGCCGCGCGGACGCGGGCGAGCAGCTCCTCGGCGTCGCCGGCCTCCGCCGTCGGGCGGTCGGGGTCGTACAGCGGGAGGTCGACCGCCGCGAGGTCGATCAGGTCGGTCTCGACGCCCGCGGTCTCGGCGGCGTCGAGCGCGTACTGGAGGGCGGCCTTCGTGTAGCTCCCGTCGCGGAGACTGCCGCTGACGGCGACGACTCGGGTCATTGCCCGGAATTTAGCCGAAGGAGTGAAAAGCGGGTCGGAACCGGCCGGCGACGTGAGGGGCCCCTTTTTCTTTCCCACCCACGAACCGGGAGGCATGACCGACCCAACCGAGGCCATCCAGTTCGGCACGGACGGCTGGCGGGCGACGCTCGACTCGTTCACCGACGACCGCGTCCGCATCGTCGCCCAGGGCGTCGCCGACTACCTCCGCGAGGAGGGCGCCGACGCCCCCGTCGTCGTCGGGTACGACGCCCGCCCGTCCTCGCCCGGCTTCGCCGAGAGCGTCGCCGACGTGCTGACCGACAACGGGTTCGACGTACTCCTCCCCGAGCGCGACGTGCCCACCCCCACCGCAGTCTGGAACGCGGTCGACCGCGACTGCGCCGGCGCCGTCATCCTCTCAGCCTCCCACAACCCCCCGGAGTACAACGGGATCAAGTACTTCCCCGGCGACGGCGCGCCGGCGATGCCCGCGGTCACCGACCGCATCGAGGCGAACCTCCGCGAACCGGAGGCGCTGCCCGAGGCAGAGCGCGGGAGCGTCACCCGCGACGACCTGATCGGCCCGCACTCGGCGGCGGTCGAGGAGCTCGTCGCCTCCTACGAGTTTAGCACCGACAGCTCCGGTTCAGTCGACCTCTCCGGCCTCACCGTCGCCTACGACGCGATGCACGGCTCGGGCCGGGGCGTGACCGACGAGGTGCTCGAGGCCGCCGGCGCGGAGGTGAAGCGCCTGCGCTGTGCGGACGACCCCGAGTTCGGCGGCGGCGCGCCCGAGCCGTCCGAGTCGAACCTCCACGCGCTCGTCGACCGCGTCGTCGACGGCGACGCCGACATCGGGATCGCCAACGACGGCGACGCCGACCGGATCGCGGTCGCGACGCCCGACGGCTACCTCGGCGAGAACCGCTTCTTCGCGGCGACGTACGACGCGCTGCTCGAGACGGCGTCCGGCCCCGCGGTCCGCACCGTCTCGACGACGTTCCTCATCGACCGGGTCGCGGAGGCCCACGGCGAGGACGTGATCGAGACCGCGGTCGGGTTCAAGTGGGTCGCCGACGCGATGGGCGAGCACGACGCGCTCATGGCCGGCGAGGAGTCCGGCGGGTTCTCGATCCGCGGCCACGTCCGGGAGAAGGACGGCGTGCTGATGGCGCTGCTCGCCTGCGCGATCGAGGCCGAGGAGTCCTACGACGACCGGATCTCCCGCCTCGAGGCCGAACACGGCGGCATCGTCGCCGACAAGCTCAGCGTCGACTGCCCCGACAGCGAGAAGCAGCGCGTGCTCGACGATCTCGAGGACGTGATCCCCGACGAGGTGGCGGGGGTTCCGGTCGAGCGCACCGTCACCGTCGACGGGTTCAAACTGCTCTGCGAGGACGGCTCGTGGCTGCTGGTCCGCCCCTCCGGCACCGAGCCCAAGCTCCGGGTGTACGCCGAGGCGTCGACGGCGTCGCGGGTCGAGGCGGTGCTCGACGCCGGCCGGGAGCTGGTCGCGCCGCTGGTCTGATCAAACCATGTCCCGGAACCCTGACGCGGCCGTGACGCTCGCCCCCGTCGGCAGCGAGCGCGAGGCCGAGTGGGTCCGGCGCCTGCTCGCACGGTCCGGCCTCCCGACCGCGGATCTCAGCCTCGACGGCGGGCCGGAGCCGAGCGGCGGGAAGCCGACGCTGTTCACCGTCGTCGCCGGCGACGACCGTGTCGGCTGCATCGGCCTCGAACGGTACGACGACGCCGCCCTGCTGCGGTCGGCGGTCGTCGCCGAGCCGCACCGCGGGCAAGGGTACGGCCGCGCCGCGGTCCGCGCGCTCGAAGCGCGAGCCAGCGACGCTGGGGTCGGGACGCTGTACCTGCTGACGACGACCGCCGCGGGCTTTTTCGCGGGGCTGGGGTACGAGCGCGTCGAGCGCGACTCGGTTCCCGCGTCGATGCGGGAGTCGGCGGAGTTCAGCGAGCTCTGTCCGTCGTCGGCGACCGTGCTGCGACGGCGGCTTTGAGCCGACCTACGGCGTCCGGACGCCCCAGAACCGGCTCCCCTCCTGCTCGACCTCGAACCCGAGATCCTTCCAGAACCCGCGCACGCCGGCCCGGAAGTCCGCGGTGACGGTGCTCCCCTCGTCGAGGACGGCCGCTTCGACCAGCGCCGAGCCGATCCCCTGTCCGCGTCGCTCCCGCCGGACGGCGACGCCCTCGACGTGGCCGTCCCGCAGCACCAGCGCGCCGACGACCCAGTCGCCCGCTTCGGCCAGCAGCAGTTCGCCCTCGGGCGCCGCGTCCCGGACGGTGGAGCCGTCGATGTCCAGTAGCGCCCCCTGCAGCACCCGCATCGCCGCCACCACGTCGTCGTTGTCGCCCCGCCGGAGCACGACGGACTCCGGGAGGTCGACGCTCTCCGGTGTTTCCAGCGGGCGCTGTGGTTTCGGTGCCGCGTCGTCGTCGCGGCGCTGGTCGGCCTCGCCCTTCCCTGCGCCGGTTGCGTCGTCGTCGGCCGCGCTGCCCGCAGTCGGCTCGTCGCCGGTCGACTCGTCGCTCCCCGCGTCGTCGCCGATCGGGCTCTCGCTGGCGGTCGGAGGCACGCGGTCGATCTCGGCTGGATCAGTGGGGGCGGCCTCCGGCTCGGGGTCGGTCGCCGCCGCGCGGTCCAGCACCCCCAGCAGTTCGTCGATCCGGGGGCGGTCGGTCCGGGAGTCCCCCCGGTGGGCGTAGTACTCGACGGGCTCGTCGCCGCGCAGGTCGAGCACGACCGCCGCCGGCATCCGGCCGATCACGTCGTGGAGCTTGCCCAGGAGGCCGAACCGGGTCGGCTGGTCGAACCGGTCGCCGAGTTCGGTGTCGGGGTCGGCCAGCGTCGGGAACGGGAGGTGGTACTGCTTCTGCCACTCCGTCGCCGTCTCGCGGTCCTCCGGCAGCACCGACACCAGCTCGGCGTCGCGGGCCTCGAACTCGTCGTAGCGCTTCTTCACGCGGCGGACCTGCTGTCGGCACTCGCTGCAGTAGAAGTCGCGGTGGAGCAGCAGCACGGCGAAGCTCGCGTCGAGCTCCCAGAACGAGAGCGGATCGGGCCCCGGCCCGACGTTCGGCAGCACGAACCCGCGGTCCATGGGCGGACGTAGAGCCCGGAGTACAAAACGGCGACGCCCGGGCGTGGGCTCGCCGCGAAACCGGGCTCAGCCGCCGGCGATGAGCCGCAGGACGCGCACGTGGTCGGCGTCGACGGGGGCGTCCTCGGGGACGGGCGAGCCGTCGACGAGCACGGTCACCTCGTGGGGGCTGTAGCCCAGTTCCCGCACGACCGCGGCGTAGTCGGCGTCGTCGGCGACCGAGACGGTCCGCTCGCCCTCGCCGACGAGTTCGACGCTGACCTCCATGGCCGGGTGTGGGCCGGCCGCGGGTTTGAGCGTTCCCTTCGCGGTCGGTAGCGGTGACCGCGCCCGCGGCCGCGTCCGGTCCGTTTATGCCCCGGCCGCGCCCGTCTCCACGTATGAGCGAGGCCGACGCCGAGGGCGTGTCCACGGGGCGGGAGATCTGGATCGAGAAGTACCGGCCCCAGACCCTCGACGACATCCACGGACAGGAGGAGACTATCGAGCGCGTGAAGAGCTACGTCGAGGGCGGCGAGCTCCCGCACATGCTGTTTACGGGCCCGGCGGGCGTCGGGAAGACGACGACG
>NZ_BBJN01000048.1 GCF_000739555.1 Halolamina rubra | reverse complement strand
GACGCAGAGGGCAGCGGGATTCACCCCGGGATCGACCCGGATTTCCGCTGTCCGCGACGGATGAGGATTCCGCCCCCGTGGTCCGCCGCAGGACGGTATCTGATGCGAGCCTTGGTAGTTCGGTGTCCCCCGGTTCGGCCGGTGGATTCCGAACGGTAACCGATACGCAAGACCAGATGGTAACGATCACATGCGTGATCCGACCCGCCACCCACGTGCACCAGCACGTACACATTCCGGTTGATCCTGCCGGAGGTCATTGCTATCGGGGTCCGATTTAGCCATGCTAGTTGTGCGGGTTTAGACCCGCGGCGTATAGCTCAGTAACACGTGGCCAAACTACCCACCAGACAGGAACAACCTCGGGAAACTGAGGCTAACACCTGATACGCGTTGATTGTTTGAATACATCGACGCTCAAACGCTCCGGCGCTGGTGGATGTGGCTGCGGCCGATTAGGTAGACGGTGGGGTAACGGCCCACCGTGCCGATAATCGGTACGGGTTGTGAGAGCAAGAGCCCGGAGACGGAATCTGAGACAAGATTCCGGGCCCTACGGGGCGCAGCAGGCGCGAAACCTTTACACTGCACGCCAGTGCGATAAGGGGACCCCGAGTGAAAGGGCATATCGCCCTTTCTTTTCTGAACCGTAGGGAGGTTCAGGAACAAGAGCTGGGCAAGACCGGTGCCAGCCGCCGCGGTAATACCGGCAGCTCGAGTGATGACCGATTTTATTGGGCCTAAAGCGTCCGTAGCTGGCCGTGCAAGTTCGTCGGGAAATCCACCCGCTCAACGGGTGGGCGTCCGGCGAAAACTGTACGGCTTGGGACAGGAAGGCTCGAGGGGTACGTTCGGGGTAGGAGTGAAATCCCGTAATCCTGAACGGACCACCGATGGCGAAAGCACCTCGAGAGGACTGATCCGACAGTGAGGGACGAAAGCTGGGGTCTCGAACCGGATTAGATACCCGGGTAGTCCCAGCCGTAAACGATGTTCGCTAGGTGTGACACTCACTACGAGTGAGTGTTGTGCCGCAGGGAAGCCGCTAAGCGAACCGCCTGGGAAGTACGTCCGCAAGGATGAAACTTAAAGGAATTGGCGGGGGAGCACTACAACCGGAGGAGCCTGCGGTTTAATTGGACTCAACGCCGGTAACCTTACCAGCCCCGACTACGGTGATGACGGCCAGGTTGATGACCTCGCCACGATGCCGTAGAGAGGTGGTGCATGGCCGCCGTCAGCTCGTACCGTGAGGCGTCCTGTTAAGTCAGGCAACGAGCGAGACCCGCGCTCCTAATTGCCAGCATGTCCCTTGAGGATGATGGGTACATTAGGAGGACTGCCGCCGCCAAGGCGGAGGAAGGAACGGGCAACGGTAGGTCAGTATGCCCCGAATGGGCTGGGCAACACGCGGGCTACAATGGCCGAGACAATGGGTTCCAACCCCGAGAGGGAGCGGTAATCTCAGAAACTCGGTCGTAGTTCGGATTGCGGACTGCAACTCGTCCGCATGAAGCTGGATTCGGTAGTAATCGCATTCCAGGAGAGTGCGGTGAATACGTCCCTGCTCCTTGCACACACCGCCCGTCAAAGCACCCGAGTGGGGTCCGGATGAGGCCTGCCTAGCAGGTCGAATCTGGGCTCCGCAAGGGGGCTTAAGTCGTAACAAGGTAGCCGTAGGGGAATCTGCGGCTGGATCACCTCCACAGACCGGGATCTGCCCTCTGGGCAGACCCACCTTTCGCCGTTTCGGTGTCACCGGTTCCGACCGGGCACCTTAGAACTACCAAGGCTCCATAGGGCTCGTAGCTCAGTGGGAGAGTGCCTCCTTTGCAAGGAGGATGCCCGGGGTTCGAATCCCCGCGAGTCCATGTCGGATAGAAGGAAACCGGGCGGGTTATATGCCCGACGAGAGTACGATGGAATCCAGACCGACCGATGCACCAGACCGCGAGAGCGCGTCTGGGAAGG
>NZ_BBJN01000049.1 GCF_000739555.1 Halolamina rubra | reverse complement strand
TACTGGCACGATCGCGGCATCACGCTCCGCGACGCCGACGTCGTCGGCGGTCCGCTCACGCGCCGCGATCGGCTTACTGCACGACCACGGCGTAGGCTCCATGGCCGCGGCACGGAGGCCGCGGCAGGTCGCGAGCCGTGATCGGCCTACTGCGTCGCGTAGCTCTCGGTCACGACCTCGTCGTCGAGGTCGGCCGCCGTCGGCTCGAACGCCTCGCGGTGGACGATCTCGTCGACGGAGCGGCGGAACTTCCGGGGCGCGTTCGTGTCCTGCGCGTTCGCGGCGGCGTGGCCCATCGTCACCAGCATCACCGGCTCGTACTGGTCGTCGATGTCGAACTCCTCGCGCAGCGCGTCGGCGTCGAAGCCGCCGACGGGGCAGGTCGCGAGCCCCTCGGCGCGGGCGGCGTGCAGCAGCGTCATCCCCGCCAGCGCGGTGCTCTTGGTGGCCCAGTTGCGGTTGGTCTCCTCGTCGCGCTCGGCCATCCCCTCGATCGTCTCGAGCAGGCCCTCTTTGGCCTCCTCGTTGGGGAGGTACCCCTTCCGGAGCTGGTCCTCGGCGACCGCCTCGGCGTGGGCGCTGGGGTCGGTGTTGCCCAGCACCGCCACGGCCACCGGCGCGTCGGTGACGTGCTCCTGCCCGTAGGCAACCTCCTGCAGGCGCTCGCGGTTCCCGTCCTCGGTGAGGACGAGGAACTCCCACGGCTGGAGGTTGTAGCTGGAGGGGCTGTAGCGAACCCGCTCGAAGACGGCCTCGAGGGTGTCGTCGTCGACCGGCTCGTCGCTGTACTCGTGCACGCTGCGGCGGCTGCGAACCGCCTCGTCGAACTCCATACGCGAGCGAGGCGGTCGACGTTTAATGCCTGTCGTGTCCCGCGTAATTAGGTCACCTCGGGGCTATCAGGTAACCCCCGGGTCACCGTCGTGTCGTCGCCGCTACCGGACGACAGTGACCGGAACGGGCGACTCGCGGACCACCTTCTCGGCGACGCTGCCGAGCAGCATCCGCGACACGCCGGTGCGGCCGTGGCTCCCGATCACGAGGTGGTCGTACGCGGGGGCGTCGACGTCGTCGCTCTCGCCGCCGGCGACGTTGACGATCGCCAGCGGCGGCCGGCCGACCGCGGTCTCGGTCCGGAACTCCCGGCCGTACGCCTCGGCGGCCTCGGCGAACAGCTCCTCGGCGTCGGCTTTGGCCTGCTCGAACCACTCCTCGCCACCGCTGGGGATGCCGACGCCGGCGCTGTAGCCGGCCTCGACGGGGTTGATGACGTACAGCAGCGTGAGCTCGTGCTCCCCCCACTCCTCGACCGCGAACTCGAGCGCCTCCTCGGCCTGCGGCGTCCCGTCGTACGCGACGAGTATGCGTTCGCTCATGGTTGGCGGTTCGGCGGCATCCGTAAAAAACGAGGTGGCGGCGCCGGCGCCGAGGTCGGGGGTCGCGATCGGTCGCGAGCAGTGGAGGCACTACACAGTCACGGCAGCACGCTCCGAGACCGCGACACGGCGGTCGCGGTCGGTCACGAGCCGTGACTGGTTCACTCCCCGTGTCTGGTCACACACTCGCTCAGTCCGATCAGCTCCACGGGCTCGGAGTTGTCGGGCGAGTACACCACCATCTGCCCCTTCTCCATGTACGGCACCTTCTGGGCCAGCTCGCTCGGGATGTTCACCGACGAGATCGCGTCCTCGTCGCCGAGGTTGAGCACGACCTTCGTGTTCACCTGCTTGAACACCGGCTCCGCGATGTCCTGCGGGTCCTGCGTGATCAGGAACAGCCCGAGTCGCTCCTTGCGACCCTGCTTCGCCGCCTCGGTGAACTTCTGAACCACCTTCTGGGCCTGCACGTTGTCGGCGTCCGAGAGGAAGTTGTGGGCCTCGTCCATCCCCAGCACCAGCGGCGTCTCCTTGATCCGCTGACTCTGCGGGGAGTTCGAGAGCTTGTCGTCGACGAGCAGCGACGACACCGCGAGCACGAACATCTCCTTCGCCCGCGAGGTCGAGAGGTGGTACGTCGGCACGACCGTCAGCCCGCCCGGCCGGACGAGCTCGTGATCCAGCTCCGTGATCGGCCGGGCGTCCTGGTCGAAGATCCCGTTTGGGATCCCGCGAACGCGGCGCTTGACGGCGTCGAACGTCGCCTCGTGGACGCGCCCGGACTCGTCGAGCTCCTCCTTGAGCCCGGGATTGTCGAGGTAGGAGAGGAACTCCTGGTACGTGCCGTCGCTGCCGTAGTCGCCGAAGAAGCGGTTGAGCAGCGTCAGGAGCGCGGGGTACTGGTTGTCGTTCAGCCCCCCGCCGGCGACGAGCCACGGCATGTCGTACTCGTTCACGACCGAGAACGGGATGGTGAACCGCACCTGCTCGGCGCGGTGGTTCTCGCCGCCGTAGCTCACGCCGTCCTCGACGGGGACGAGCGCGATCGTGTCGTCGTGGCCGCCGTGGGCGATCCCCTCCCGGTCGAGCTTGCGGGCGAACTCATCGCTCATCCCGGGGTTGTCGTCGTGCATCTGGGCGTACTCGTCCTGCGGGTCGAACTGCACGACGGCGGGCGAGACCTCCCGGCCGTCGTCCATCGGGTACGTCCGGTCCTCCGCGAGGTACTGCCGCAGCACGTTCTTCGAGGCGTGTGTCTTCCCCGAGCCTGTCCCCCCGGCGACGAGCGTGTGCCGGAACACCAGCGGGTCGCCGTCGGCGTACTCGTCCTTCACGCGGTAGTCGACCGTCGGCGGCTCCGCGGCGGTGCGGACCTTCTCGCCGCCGACGGAGAGGTGGCCGAGGAAGACGCCGTCGCCGGGAATTTTGAGGCCGGTCTTGATCTGCTCCTCGTCGGCGGCCTCCCGGGCCAGCGCGCCGGGTTTGGGCACGCGGTCGGTCATCCGCCGCTTGAGCTCGCCGCCCTCCTCGTAGATGACCGCCACGGGCTCGAGTTCGGCCATGAACTTGTAGTCGCGCTCCTCGAACTCCTCGCGGCGCATCTGCCGGCGGGCGTGGATCTCGGTGGCGTCGTCGGACTGGAACTCCTGAGCGTACTCCAGCGCCGCGATCGAGCAGAACAGCGTCTCGTCGTCGGGGTAGGGGACGAGCAGGTAGCTCCCCAGCCGGACCGAGTCGCGGTTCCCGGTGGTGATGAACGCCCGCAGCCGCGTTTCGTCGCCGTCCTGGGAGACCCGGAGCCCCTGGGAGACGGAGACGGTGCCGAGACCCCGGTCGGCGCCCGCCGGCTCCGTGCCGTAACGCTCGAACTCCGTCTCGGGGTCGGCCTCGTCGGCCGGGGCGTCGTCGCCCGCGTCGTCGCCCCCGTCGCCGGCGGAGGCGTCGTCGTCCCCGTCGCCCACGTAGTCGGTGAAGTCGCCGAGATCGCCCGAATCGCTCATGCGCCGGACGTGGAGGCTCCCGCCATACACCTTTCCCTGCGGCGCCGCGGGCACCACCCCTAAAGGCGCAGACCGACTAGCGACTGTATGATCTACGTCAGCGGACACGGCGGCGGGACGACCCTCACCGGCACCGTGTTCGAGCGCGGCGAGGACTCCCCCTCCTACAAGGGCGCCCCCGACGAGGACGCCGCCTACGTCTGGGTCTGCGACGCGTTCTACCAGGTCGAGAGCGGCGGCTCGGCGATCGAGATCGACGGCGAGGAGATCCGGGTCGCCTTCGAGTCGCCGATGCCCCGCGGCTTTGACACGCGCGAGCAGGCGCTCGACGCCGCGCGCGAGCACATCCGCACGCAGTTCGCCCGCATCGGCGTCGACGACGTGACGATCGACGTGGAGAAGGAGACGCCGGCGTAGCCGCGAACGCGACCGCGGAAATCGCTATCTCGACTGCAAACACGGCCGCGGAGTTCGCTATCTCGACCGCAAACACGGCCGCGGAGTTCGCTATCTCGACCGCAAACACGACCGCGGAAATCGCTATCTCGACTGCAAACACGGCCGCGGAGTGAGCAAGGCCACTTGCGACCGCACCGCCCCGCACAGCCCTCACGCCTCCCCAGCCGACTCACTCGTTCACTTCGTTCACTCGCTCGTCCCTCGCGCGCTCGTTCGCCCCCGGGGGGCTCACGTCGCGCGCCGACCGCCTCAGCGGTGCAGTGGCGGTGGACGTCTCGCGAGCGTCGCCGAGAGTCGACGACTCTCGGCTGCCAACCAGAAATCAGAGATTTCTGGTGACGCCGACTGTCGGCGCCGGCGGGGGGAGGGGTGGGGACTCGGTGCCGCGCCGGGCTTCATGCCCGGCGCCCTGCTGTCACAAGTAGCCAAGCATCGAGATGCTGTTTGGGTTGCTGTCACTGTCCCAGTTACCAACGACCGAACCCCGACCGAAAACCGAGACTACTCCTCCTCGCCCCAGCGCAGGCGGTCGTACGTCGACCGCGACTCGCTGCCGAACGTCTCCTCGAACTTCCGGCGGATCGCCGCCTTCTCGCCGGCGCCGATCTTCGCCAGTTCGTCTGCCTTCCCGATCGCCTCCGGCGGCCCGCGCTCGGTCGCCACCTCGCTCAGCAGCTGGGTCGTCAGCGCTTCCCGGGTCTCCGGGTCGCGCGTGACCGCGTACGGCGCCTCGATCTTGTACGTCACGTCGGTCCGCGGGTCGTAGAGGTAGCAGAACGTCACCTCGTACGCCTCGGGGTCGAGCCGGCGCTCGATCCCCATCGCGTCGCCGTCGTCGGACATCGGCTCGTCCGAGGAGCCGCGCGAGCGGAACCAGGAGGTGAAGGTGAGATCGGACTCGTCGCGGGCGGCCGCCGGGTCGGCGGGGTGACCGTTCGTCGCCCCGTCCGCCTGCTCCTCCCGAAACTCGAGCAGGCGGGTGAACAGCGCGGCGTCGTCGGTCCACGGCGTCGGCGTGCGGTCCGACAGCGTGCGGACGATGAACCGCGAGGTGGGATTCTTGACGAACCCCGCGATCGGGACGCCGCGCTCGACGAACCCCTCGACGAGCCGGACGTAGTTCTCGACGATCGCCTGCGGGGCGGCCTCCTGTGTCGCCTCCGCCAGCGCGGGGTCGCGTGACTCCCAGTTGAACAGCCGCTTGGGGTACAGCGGCCCGTCCAGCAGCAGGAGGTCGTCGACGTCGGCGGCGTGATCGAGCGCGTGGGAGGACTCCGCGAGGTAGAGCGCGAGCTCGTGGGTCACCTCGTCGGCGAACTCCGCGACCTCGGGGACCTGGAGCACCCGCTGGCGGCTGTAGCCCTCGTCGTACTGCTGCCAGTCGGTGCCGTACTCCCGGGTCGCGTCGTTGGCGTGGACGGTCGCGACCAGCGAGCGCGAGCGGTGGAGTTCCAGGTCGGTCGGCGCCGCGGCCATCGCCGCCTGCGCCACGTCGAGCAGCAGCCCGTTCTTGAACCCGGTCGGGTTGAGCGTGCCGGCGTCGAGCCCGTGGGTCGTGTCGAACGGCCGGTCCGCGAGCGCCACGTCGTCGATCGACGCCGCCCGGAGCGACGGCTCGTCGAGCGGTTCGACCACGACCCGGCCGTCCGCGCGCAGGGGGTCGAGCAGCTCCCAGGCGCGCTCGGCGTGGTCGTCGTGGTCGGAGTCGTCGACGGTGCCCGCGATGGAGGCGGCGATGCGGGCGATAGTGTCGACGTGGATGGGGTCGAGCGTCACGCCGAGCACGACGACGGGCGCCCCCAAAACTCCCTCGCCTCACTCGGAAGAGCGAAGTGACCCCCGGCCCAACCGCCGGGCATGGCCACGCTGCAGGAGTTCGCGACCCGACTCGTCACTGATCTCCCCGAGATGGGGCGGCTGTTCGAGGGCGTCGTCACCCAGGACCCGCTCTCGGCGGTCTCGGCCGCGATGGGCGCGCTGTTCGTGCTCGCCGCCAGCGGCGCGCTGGCGTATCTCGCCGCCGGCGGCCTGCTCGACCTGCTCGGCGCGACGTCGACGCGGTAGTTCTCAGCCGCTTCTCTCGGCCTTCACGAGCGCATCGCTCGCCAGTTCGACCGCCGCGTCGAGATCCGGCCCGAGCGGCGAGCCACACACGACGCCATCGGCGTGTTCGAGCACACCCGCGAGTCGATCCGCTACCTCGTCGACTGTTCCCGCAGCGGCGAAGGCGTCGATCATCGCGGGGGAGACCCGCTCGAACGCGCCCGCGAAGTCGCCTTCGCTGATCTTCTCGCCCACGGCGGCGGCGCGGTCGGCGTCGATCTCGTGCCGTGCGAGCACCGGCTCGGGCGCCCCGGCGGCGATGAACGCCACCGGCGGTCGCGCGGCCTCCCGGGCGGCCTCGCGCTCGCTGGCGACGCTCACGCTCGCGTACGCGAGGAAGTCGAACGCGCCGCGGCGGTCGGGGCGCTCCTCCAGCCCCTCATCCACGCGGTCGGCGGCCCACGCGAGGTCCCGGGGGTGCGAGCCGTTGAACAGCAGCCCGTCGGCGTGTTTCGCGGCCATCCGGCACATGTGCGGCCCCTCGCCGCCGACGTAGACGGGGAGCTCGCCCGGCGGCTCGTAGTTCAGCCCCGCATCGTCGGCGACGAACGTGCCGTCGTGGTCGACGCGTTCGCCGTTCCAGAGCCGTTCGGCGATCTTGAACGCCTCCAGCACCGAGCGCAGCCCGCGGTCGTCGCCGTCGACGCCGAGGTTCCGGAGCGTCGACGGGTCGCCCGGCCCGATGCCGAAGGCGCCGCGCCCGCCCGACTGTTCGTCGAGCGTCGCCATCCGGGAGGCCAGCGCGACGGGGTGGCTCTCGTGGGGGTTGGCGACGCCCGGGCCGAGCCGGATCGTGTCGGTGCGCTCGGCGATCGCCGTCAGCGCCTGGAACGGGTCGCGGTTGTTGTAGTGCGAGGAGACGAACGCGGCGTCGAAGCCGGCCTCCTCCGCGGTTTTCCCGAGTTCGGCGAGCCGGGAGACGGGGTGTTCGGGCGTGAGTTCGATCCCGCGGCGGATGGGCGCAGGAGTGGTGTCCGACATCGTTCAGTCCTCGTACTCCCAGTCACGTAGCGCTTGGCGTACGAAGTCCCCGCGCATCTCGCGGAACATGTTGTCGCTGCCGTCGTGGTCACCGAACTCCCAGCCGCGGACGACGACGACAGGGTCGCCGTCGTCGCCTTCGCCGGAGACGAGGTTGGCGGCGCCGGCGAGCTCGTCGACGACGTTCTGGACGGTCACCTCGAGCTCGTGGCCGTCGCGGTCGGTCTCGCCGCGCCAGTCCCGCGACGCCGGCATCCCGGCCCAGCCGATCGCCATCCCGCGCTGACCGTGCCGGAACGGCCGCCCGGAGGTGTCGGTGACGATCACCGGCGGCGACTCGGGGAGCTTCTCGTGGATGCGCTCGGCCGACTCAGTCGGCCGTTTCGGCAGGAGGAGGAGGTCGTGCTCGGGCACGTTCGAGCGGTCGATGCCGGCGTTGACGCCGACGTGGCCGAACCGCGTCTCGGTCAGGACGAACGGCTCCTCCATCACCACGTCGGTGCTCTCCTCGAGCACCGCCTGGGCGAACCGGGGGTCCTTCTCGTCGCCGGATATCTCCTCGAGGTTCCGGGCGATCTCCTTCGCCCGCGGGCCGGCGGGGAACTCCTCGAGATCAGCGGCTCGGCCCTCGGCCTTCGAGACGACCGTCGAGGCCACACAGACAACGTCGTCCGGCCGGAGGTCGACCCGCTCGGCGATCGTCGCCGCCAGGTCGTCGCCCTCGCGGATCTCCGGTATCTCCGGTACGGCGAACAGCTCCATACGGCTCCCAGGGGAGCGCCCCACAAAGTCGTGTTGAAGCGCCGAACCCGTTCTCCCGGCGTTCCGGGAAAGCAACAGGAATACGTAGAACGGCTGAGAACCCCTCCGTAATCGATGCGGGATCAGGATTTCCTCGAGTCCGAGTGGGACTACTGCCTGGTGCTCGACGCCTGCCGGTTCGACGTGTTCGACGAGATCTACGACGAGTATCTCGACGGCCGACTGGAGAAGCGACGCAGCGCGGGCTCCTCGACGCCGGAGTGGGCCTACCGCAACTTCACGGGCCAGCACGACATCGCCTACTTCTCCGGAAACCCGTTCATCAACGATCTCGGGATCCCGCTGAACGAGCTGAAGTGGGGGGCCAGCTGCGAGTACGAGTGGACCGCCTCCGACCACATCAGCCAGGTGTTCGACGTCTGGAAGTCGGGCTGGGACGACGAGCTCGGGACGGTGCCGCCGGAGGGGATCACCGAGGCGTTCCGGCGCAACCGCGACGCCGTCGACGCCGCCGAGCGGACCGTCCTCCACTACATGCAGCCCCACGCGCCCTACCTCTCCCGCGGGAAGGGCCAGAAGCTCAAGCAGATCCAGAAGGGGATCCGGAAGCAGGAGGAAGCCGAGAACGGCGACGCCGAAGCCGACGGCGGCACGCTCGCGTCGATGAGCGACCGGCTGCGGACCAACGTCGAGAGCGTGCTCGACGGCAGCGAGCTGGCCCAGAAAGCCGGGCTCTGGCTCGAGCTCGACCCCGCGGAGGTGATGAAGAACGGCACCCAGGAGGCCGCGCTCGGGCTGTACGAGGAGAACCTCCGGATCGTGCTGGAGGATATCGCCGAGTTCGTCGACGAGCTCGACGGGAGAGTCGTCGTCACCGCCGACCACGGCGAGGCGTTCGGCGAGGAGGGCGTCTGGGAGCACCACATCGAGACGCACATCCCGCCGCTGATCGAGGTGCCGTGGCTGGTGCTGGACTGACTCCCCGCGACGCCGCGTAGCGAACGACTGATACGGCCCCACTCCCAACTCCCGCCGGGCGGCAGTGACGAGGGTTACCCCCACCGAGCCCCGTGTGACGATGGATTCTCCCGAGCCGCCCGTTCCAGCCCGCGAGCGGCGGGGACGCCTAACCAGAACCTACACGGCGCTCTCGCTGCACGGACAGGTATGGCAAAAACCGTCGACGAACTCAGGAACGAGATCAGGGTCGCCACGGGACGGTTCGAGCGCGAGATCTCGGCGGCGTTCACGAAGGAGGACCTCGCCGCCCTCTGTGACGCCGTCGGCTACGAGATCGGTGGGGACTCGCTGCCCCCGAAACCCGAGATGCGGGCCGGAATCCTCGAGATGATCGGCGACCCTGTCAACGGGGCGACGGACGGCATCGATCGATCGTTCCGGAAGGGTGAACTCGAGGCGATCGCCGCCGCGCTCGAGGCGTAGGGCAGTCTGCCTCCACGGGCGGGTCGAAACGGCGAGTCCGCCTGCCACCACCGGTCGCGGCGCTACCGTTGCACTCGGTCGGGGAGCCCCAGCACGTCGACGGCCGCCGACGCGACCGCCTCGCGCTCGCTCTCTGGTGCGTACACGCCCAGTCGCCAGCCGTCGCGCTGGGCCTGCCGGATCGCGCTCACGAGCCCGGACGCCTCCTCTAAGCGCTGGACGACGCCGTCGACGACGACGCGGGCGTTGGACTCCTTCATCGACGGCCGCTGGGGCACGTCGACGATCACCGCCGACTCGTCGACGCCCGCGCGCTCGGCGATGTCGCGCTCGGCGGCGCGCTCGTCGCCGTGTTCGAGTTCGAGCAGGTGGGCTGGCGTGTCCGAGAGGTCCGCCCAGACCGTGCGCTTGTACAGGTCGCGGCGCTCGATCCGCCCGCCGAGCTCCGGGACGTGCTCGCCCAGCGCGACCAGCAGGTCGTGGTCGGCCATCCGGGCGAACTCGTCGATCCCCACGCCGTTCCCGCCGTCGAGCAGTCGCTCGCTGGCGCGTTCGAGCATCGACCCCGCAATCCGGGAGACGTGGTGGCGGTAGACGATCCCGTTCATCAGCCCGCGGGCGAGCAGCAGCGACTCCGCGGTGCGGACGTTCCCCTCGGCGAGCACGAGCTCGCCGTCGCGGTAGCGGAGCGAGCGGACGAGCCGCCCGTGATCGATCGAGCCGTACGGCACCCCCGTGTGGTGGGCGTCCCGGACGAGGTAGTCCATCCGGTCCACGTCGAGCTCCCCCGAGACGAGCTGGCCGAGCTCGCCCTCGCCGCGGACGAGTTCGGCGACGCGGTCCGGCGAGAGGTCGTGCTCCCGGAGCGTGTCGGCGACCCCGGTCGCCTCGACGACGCCGGCGATCTCGTCGTGGTGGCGGCCGGCGCGGCGCATGATGACCTCCTCGGTCTGGTGGCCGTACGGGCCGTGGCCCACGTCGTGCAGCAGCGCGGCCGCCCGGACGTGGGCGGCGCGCTCGCCGTCGACGCGCAGGTGCGACAGCGCCTCGCTGGCGAGGTGGTAGACGCCGAGGGAGTGCTCGAAACGCGTGTGGGAGGCCGAGGGGTAGACGAGCCGGATCGTCGAGAGCTGCTTGATGTGCCGGAGCCGCTGGACGGCGGGCGTGTCGAGCAGGTCCGCCGCGACCGGGGAGAGGGTGATCCAGTCGTGGACGGAGTCCTTGATCGCGTTCATACGGGCTCCCCGGGGGCGAGCCCCAAAGTCGCCCCGGTGTGCGCGGGAGAGGAAGCTTCAACCCCGCAGGCCCGAAACCCCGGCCATGGTCACGTTCCTCGCCGGGGGGACCGGCACCCCCAAGCTGCTGTCGGGCGACGACCCCGTCTTCGCCCGCGACGCCGTCAGCGTCGTCGGCAACACCGGCGACGACGTGGAGCTGGGCGGGCTGCTGGTCTCGCCGGATCTCGACACGGTGCTGTTCGACGGCGGCGGCGTCCTCGACCGCGAGACGTGGTGGGGGATCGACGGCGACAGTCACGAGACGAACGACGAGCTGTTCCGCATCGCCGACGCCGCCGACCTCGATTCGGGGCCGCGCTACCTGGACGACGACGCCCAGACCGCGGGCCGGGAGATCGCTCGCTGGCGGCGCTTCTCGGGGGTCGCGGAGTTCATGACGATCGGCGACCGCGACCGCGCGGTCCACCTCACCCGGACCTCGCTGATCGACGAGGGGCACACGCTCACCGAGGCCACGCGCACGCTCGCCGACGCGTTCGACCTCGAAATCGACCTGCTGCCGATGAGCGACGACCCCGTGGCGACGATGATCCACACCCCCGACGGCGTGATGCACTTCCAGGAGTACTGGGTGGCCGAGCGCGCCGACCCGCCCGTCGAGGACGTGGAGTTCCGCGGCGCCGAGGGCGCCGAACCGACGCCGGAAGTCGAGTCCGCACTCGGGGAGCCCGTGGTCGTCGGCCCCTCCAACCCCGTCACCTCCGTGGGGCCGATCCGGGCGCTGCCGGGCGTCGACGCCGCCCTCGACCGCACGCCGGTCGTCGCCGTCTCGCCGTTCTGCGAGGACGAGCCGTTCTCCGGCCCCGTCGCGGAGCTGATGGCCGGGACCGGCCGGGAACCCTCGACGGCGGGCGTGGCGGAGACGTACGGCTTCGCGGACGCGTTCGTGCTGGACGAGGGCGACGGCACCGAGCTCGACAGACCGGTCGTCCGGACCGACACGCGAATCGACGAACCGGCGGACGCCGAGCGGGTCGCGCGGGCCTGCGCGCTCGCGCTTTCGGCCGTCGGCGCGTCCGCGGCCGACCTCGGCCTCGCCGTCGATCCCGCCGAACTGGACGGCGACGACCTCGACACGAGCGAGCTGCCCGCGCTCGGGGGTGAGCGGTAGGTGTTCGACCCCCGCCTCGCGCTCGCGTCGCTCTCGGGCGAGTCCGACGCCGAGTGGGCCGCCGACGGCGCCGAGTGGGCCGGCGCGGCGTTCCTCGGCGGCGTCTGCCTCGACGAGCCGACCCGCGAGGCCGCCCGCCGGATGGTCGCCGACCGCGACCGCTCGGAGTTCCTCCCGGCGGACCCGGTCGCGTTCGTCGACGACCAGTTGGCGGCGCTCTCCGGCGTCGACGTGCGGCCGGGGATCAACGTCCGGTCGACGGCGACGGAGCCCCTCCGCGAGGTCGCGGCGGTGGCCGCCGATCACGACGCGATCGTGGAGGTCAACGCCCACTGCCGACAGGACGAACTCTGTGCGGCCGGCGCAGGCGAGACGCTGCTCCGTGAGCCCGAGCGCCTCGCGACACTCGTCGACGCCGCCGCGTCGTCGGGCGCCGACGTGAGCGTGAAGGTGCGGACGGAGCTCGACGGCGTCGACCTCGTCGCCGTCGCCGACGCCGTCGAGCGTTCGGGCGCCGACGCGATCCACGTCGACGCGATGGACAGCGAGGAGGTCATCGCCGAGATCGCCGACGCGTCCGACCTGTTCCTGATCGCCAACAACGGCGTCCGAGGCCGCGAGAGCGTCCGGGAGTACCTCGAGTACGGCGCCGACGCGGTCAGCGTCGGCCGGCCGAGCGACGACGCCGCGGTGCTCGCCCGCGTCGCCGACGCCGTCGAGGAGTGGCGCGCCGAGGACGAGGCCGGGACGGTGGGGGTCGAGCCGTGACCGATCGCGCCCGAACGCCCGCGGAGAACGCCGAACTCGCGCTGCTGCTGGAGGTCGCCGGCACGCCGAAGCCGGGGAACGTCGACCGCCACCGCGACCTCGACGACCTCCGGTTCGAGCAGTTCCTCGCCGGGAGCGTCGGGAGCGCGGCGGGGCTGCGACTCGCGGCCGACGGCGCGCCGCTGGGCGAGGCATTCGAGCGCGCGGTCGCCAGGATGAGCCGGCAGTCGGGCGGCAACACGCAGTTCGGCTGCCTGCTGCTGTTGACGCCGCTCGTCAGCGCAGCCGCGGCGGGCGAACTCGGCCGCGAGGCGGTCCGCGAGCGCTGTCGGGCGACGACCGTCGACGACGCGGTCGCGTTCTACCGCGCGTTCGAGCACGTCGACGTGGCGCTCGGCGACCCGCCCGAGGGCGTCGACGCCCTCGACGCGCGCCGCGGGAGCGACGCCGAGCCGGCGCTCCGGGAGCGCGGGGCGACGCTCTGGGACGTGATGGCGCTCTCCGCCGACCCCGACGAGGGGACGCCCGACACCAACGCCGCGGAGTGGGTCGAGGGGTTCCCCCGGACGTTCGACGCCGCCGAGTCGATTCTGGCCGACGACGGCCCCGTCCTCGACCGCGCGGCGCGGTCGTTCCTCCGGCAGCTCGCCGCCGAGCCAGACACGCTGGTCGCGACGAACCACGGCGCGTCGACGGCCGAGTCGGTCCGCGAGCGCGCGGCGTCGACGCTCGCGGCGGTCGAGCGGCGCGGCTCGCTCGACCCGGCCGAGGAGCTGGCCGACGAGTTCGTCGAAGAGGAGATCAACCCCGGGACGACCGCCGACCGCGTGGCGGCGGCGCTGTTCGTCGCGCTCGAACGGGGGCTGACGGTATGACCCGGGACGAGCGCGACGGCGGGGAGCGATCGTGGGTCCCCGAGAACGACGCGCCAGAGGGGTGGCCGGTGGCGCTGCGGGGCGTCACCGAGTCGGTCGTCGCGACGAAGGGGCCAAACGGGCTGTGGAACGTAGCCGCGCTCGGGCTCCACGCGGGCGACCCCGTGATCGCAGAGACCTACGGGAACACGCGAACGCGCCGGAACTTCGAGCGCCGCGGGGGCGGGGTCGTCCAGTTCGTCGCCGACCCGCGGGCGTTCGTCGACGCCGCGCTCACGATCCGGGAGGAGCCGGATCCGGTGCTCCCGAGCGCCGACGCCTGGGTCGAAGTCGAGGCCGCGTGCGTCGGGTCGCGGACGGAGGGCGAAACCACGATCCGGGAGTGGGAGCTCCGGCCCGGCGAGAGCGAGGTCGTTCGGGAGCGCGCGCCGACGATCAACCGCGGCTTCGGCGCCGTGGTCGAGGCGACGGTCGCGGCCTCGCGGCTGGACGTGGCCGGGTTCGACGACGCCGAACTCAGGGAGCGCCTCGACTTCCTCGCGGCCGTGGTCGACCGCTGCGGCGGCGCCCGCGAGCGCGAGGCGATGGCGGCGGTCGCGGCTGCCAGCGACTGGGAGCGCCCGGAGAACTAAGGTTTCTCGCGGTGACAGTACGGTATGGATTCGACCCCCCCGAAGTCCCGGCAGTTCGCCGTCGAGGACACCGAAGCGCCGAAGCAGACGCTGCTCTGTGGGTTCGCGAGCTACGGGCTCTCCGGGCTGACCGCGGTCGACTTCCTCATCGACCAGCTGGAGCTGACCGAGACCGGCCACGTCAGCGCCGAGGGGATGCCGAGCATCACCCCCTTCGAGAACGGCACGCCGACCCACCACACGCGGCTGTTCTCCCGGCCGGACCTGGAGCTGACGCTGCTGAAGAACGAGCTGTTCGTCCCGCCCGTGCTGAGCGGCCCGTTCGGCGAGGCGATCCTCGACTGGACCGAGCACCACGGCGTCGCGGAGGTCGTCGTCGTCGACGCGGTGCCGATGCGGCACAGCCCCGACGACCACCAGACGTACTACGTCGCGACCGACGACTACCGCCAGCGGCGGCTCGACGGCGAGGAGGAGACGCCGCCGATGGCCCGGGGGTATCTCGACGGCGTGACGGGCGCACTCGTCGAGCAGGGGATCGACTCGCCGCTGGCCGTCGGCGTGTTCCGCACGCCGGTCCACGAGCAGATGCCGGACATCGACGCCGCGATCCGGCTGATCGACACGGTCTCGGAGCTGTACGGGTTCGAAGTCGACACCGAGCCGCTCCAGGAGTTCGCCGACGAGATCGAGCGTTACTACAACGAGCTCGCCGACCGCTACGAGGCCGCGGCGGAGCGCGAGCGGGCGTTCGAGGACCGGATGTACATGTAGGGCGGCAGGCTGCGCCGTAGCGCGGCGGGCGGCGGCGACGGCCCACGGGGCGAGTCAGTAACTTTAACGCGACGAGTCCGCACCTATGCAGTCATGGAACGCGTAGACGTCGCCATCGTCGGCGGGGGGCCCGCGGGCACGTCGGCCGCCCACGCCGCGGCTGAACACGGCGCCGACGCGCTCGTGCTGGAGAAGGGGGTCCCCCGGGCGGACCGCGAGGGGCTCGGGCCCGACTCCACCGACGCCGCCGGCATCCTCGACTACTGGGTCGACATCATGGGGATCCACCCCGACGAGATGCCCGACGGGGTGGTCCAGAACGTGCTCGACCGCGCGGAGTTCCGCGGGCCGACGACCGCCTGCAACCTGCGCTCGACCGGGATCGAGTCGTCGTACGACGAGTTCGGCTACACTTTTCACCGCGCGCGCTTCGACGACTTCCTGCGCTCCCGCGCGGAGGAGGCCGGCGCCCACTACCGCGTCGAGGCGTCGGTGACCGCGGTCGACGCCGATCGGGACGGCCACCCACGGCACGTGCTCACCCTCGCGAGCGGCGAGGAGGTCGGCGCCGACCACCTGCTGCTCTGTGACGGCCCCCAGCGAACGGTGACGATGAACGTGCTCGACGAGTTCCTCCCGGAGCACCGCGCCGCGAGCCAGGTGCTCTCGCCGCCGACGGCCAACCACATCGCCTACCAGGAGTATCGGAAGTTCCCCGAGGAGATCTACCAGCAGGTGCAGGACGCCATCGTGTTCTGGTGGGGGCTGATGCCCGGCCACACCGCCTACCCGTGGATCTTCCCGAACCGGGACCGGGTCTGCCGCGTCGGGCTGACGATGCCCATCGGGATGGACATCGACGCCGTCGAGGCGCGCGACTCCTACGACCTCCTACACCCGGAGGACGACCGCATCCCGCAGGCGCGACGTACATCGAGCGCCTGCTCGAACGCGAGTACGGCGACGAGTACGAGCTGAGCGACTTCCCGATCGTCGAGGACGCGGGGAAGAGCCGCGGGACGGAGACGTACCCGATCTCCTCGACGCGACCGGTCGACTCGCCCGTCGACGCCGGCGTCGCCGTCTGTGGCGGCGCGATGGGCACCACCTCGGCGTTCCACGAGGGCGGCGACCACCTCGCGGTCCGGACCGGCGAGATCGCCGGCCGCCTGGCCGCGCAGGGGAAGCTCGGCCACTACAACCACGAGTGGCACGAGGCCGTCGGCGACGAGCTGCTGCGGAACGTCTCGCTGTCCGAACTCGTCCGCGGGTGGACCCCCGAGAAGTGGGACGAGGTGTTCTCGGTCGGCGAGGAGATGCTTGCCGGGGAGGACGCCGGGGAGATGCTCTCCTGGAGCCCGCGGGCCGGCCTGCGGGGTGCGAAGCTACTCGGGCAGTACAAGCTGACGAAGTTCCGGAACCGGAACCGCTACGTCCAGCTGACGGCCGACGAGTACAGCTACTAACGCGAGAACTACGCTTCGGCTTCCTGTGCGGCGGCGCCCGCCTTCTTCCGCGTGATGTAGCCCGCGATCCGGTTGCGGACCTCCTTCGACTCGACGTTCGTGAGCGCGGAGACGCTCTCCTTGTTCGTCTCGAAGTTCTGGTTGAACGACTCGGGGTACTTCTCGAGGAGGATCGTCCCCAGCTGTTTGACGTACTTCGGCTTGATTGCCATACGGGCAAATTCCGCGGAGAGCCACTAAAGCGATTCGTTCCGGGCCAAGGGCGTCACGGGGGGCGCGGACGGACAAGGTAGAGTTATGCCGCGCCGGGCCCCGTGCCGTAGTAAGATGGAGGTCGAGCTGCTCGAGGCCACGGACGACCCGGAGGAACTGATCTGTTCGGCCGCGCGCAACGACTACGCGTCGGCGTTCGTCGGCGACCAGACGTTCGCGGAGACGATGGACACCGTCGACGGCGACACGATCAGGGAGAAGAAGGAGACGCTGATCGGCCACCTGCTGAGCCACGGCCACTTCGGCCCCTTCGAGCACCCCCAGGCCACCTTCGCGATCGAGGGGATGTCCCGCTCGTGTATGGCTCAGCTCACCCGCCACCGCCACGTCTCCTTCGACGTGCAGAGCATGCGCTACGTCGCGTTCGACGACGTCGACCCCGAGGAGGTGGGCGACGGTGAGATGGTCGTCACGCCGCCCTCGGCGACCGACCCGGACTGGATCGGCCGCAACCAGCAGAGCGGCAGCGTCGACGAGGAGACCGTCGAGCAGCGCGAGGAGGTGTTCCGGAACTCGGTCCAGCGTTCCGTCGAGGAGTACCAGCGCCTGCTGGAGCTGGGGATGCCCCCGGAGGACGCGCGGTTCGTGCTCCCGATCGGCACGGAGGTCAACGTCGTGATGAGCATGAACGCCCGGACGCTGATGCACGTCGCCGACATGCGCGCGGCCGCCGACGCCCAGTGGGAGATCCGCGGGCTGACCGAGGAGGTCCTCGACTTCGCCGCGGAGTGGTGTCCGGTCACCTTCGAGTACTACGAGGAGGAGATGAAGAACCGGAAGAACCGGCTCGCCCCGTAGCCAACACCTTTCCCGCTGCTCTCCGTACCGCCGACGATGCAGTCTCCCGTCCGCGCGATCGCGCTGAGTCTGCTGCTCGTTCTCGCCGGCTGTGCCGGCGGCCCCGTATCGACCGACGGCGACGGGCGGATGCCGCTCGGCACCGAGACGCCGACGCCCACGGCGGCCGGGGCGTCGACGCCCGCCGACGCGCCCCCCTCGGCGACGCCCAAGCCCGACGCGGTCGAGGCGGAGGTGATCGACGTGGTCGACGGCGACACGATCGACGTGCGCCTGCCCAACGGGAGCGAGGACACGGTGCGCCTGCTCGGCGTCGACACGCCGGAGGTCCACGCCGAGAACGACCCCGCGGAGTTCCCGGGCGTGCCGGACACGGAAGCCGGGCGCGACTGCCTCCGGAGTTGGGGCGAGCGCGCCAGCGAGCACGCGAAGGACGAGCTCATGGGGGAGACGGTGACGCTATCCTTCGACGCGAACGAGCCCCGGCGCGGCTACTTCGGTCGCCTGCTGGCGTACGTCCACGTCGACGGGGAGTCGTTCAACTACGGCCTGATCACGCGGGGGCTCGCCCGGCGCTACGACGACTCGGGGTTCGAGTACCGTGATCGCTACGGGACCGCCGAGGAGGCCGCCCGAGGCGACGGCGTCGGGCTCTGGGGCGCCTGCGCGACCGAGAGCCCGGAGACCGCGACCGAGACGCCGCTGGCCGTCGCCGACGGCGGCGCGCCGCTCCGGATCGAGACGATCCACGCCGACGCCGCGGGCGACGACCGCGAGAACCTCAACGACGAGTACGTCACCTTCGGCAACGCCGGCGACGAGACGATCGACCTCGCGGGCTGGACGGTCAGCGACGAGGCCGACCACACGTACACGTTCCCCGAAGGGACAGAGATCGGACCGAACGAGACGCTCACCCTCCACACCGGCAGCGGCGAGGACGGCGACGGCGATCTCTACTGGGGCGAGGGGAGTCCCGTGTGGAACAACGCCGGCGACACCGTGATCGTCAGGAACGCGAGCGGCGACGTGGTGATCGAGCGCGAGTACGACGGCTGAGCGCGACCGCAAGCGACTTTCCCCGACGCCGCCGACCCACGCCCATGCACTCGGCCGTGATCGTCGCCGGCGGGCGCTCGACCCGGTTCGGCGACGCCGACAAGGCGGTCGCGCCGCTCGCGGGGACGCCGATGATCCGGCGCGTGGCGGACCGACTCGCACCGGTCGTCGACGAACTGGTTGTCAACTGTCGCGAGGACCAGCGCGAGGCGATCGAGGAAGCGCTCGCTGGCTTCGAACTTCCGACCACGTACGCGCTCGACCCAGAGGTCGATCAGGGGCCGATGGCGGGGATCAGGAACGGCTGCCGGGCCGCCGAGGGCGAGTACGCCGCCGTCGTCGCCTGCGACATGCCGTTCGTCGATCCCGACGCGATCGACTACCTGTTCGGCCGCGCGAGCGGCGAGATCGCGCCCCCCGAAGGTGCCGACGACGAGGGGGCACCGCCGTTCGACGGCGCGGTGCCGCGGCTCGGCGACGGCTGGTACCAGACGACGCAGGCCGTCTACCGCCCGGACGCGATGGCCGACGCCTGCGACGCCGCGCTGGAGCGGGGGGACCGGAAGATCCTCGCGCCGCTCGAGCATCTCTCCTACGCGGTCGTGAGCGAGGCGGAACTGGAGACCGTGACCGACCTCGACACGTTCGAGAACCTCAACACCCAGGAAGAGTTCGACGAGGCCGCCGCGCGGCTCTCGTAGCTACTCGCGGAGCTCCCGTATCTGGGCGTCGGCCATCCGCGCGAGCACCACGCGCGGGACGACCGAGCGGTCGGCGTGGTCGAGCACCGCGTCGGCGATCTCGCGGGCGACCGCGAGGTCGTCCTCGTCGTCGACTTTGTTCACCAGCGGGATCGCCGTCGCGCCCGGCGGGACGCCGCGCAGGCCGCCGTCGGGGCTCGCGAGCACCCGGCCGACGGTCTCGGGCGTGATCTCGTCACCCACGTCGACGCCCGCGACGGCGGCGACGCGCTCGGGGCGGTGGACGAGCGCCTCGTCGAGCGGTTCGCCGACGACGTGGGCGCTGGCGATCGGGACGACCGTGTCGGCCGTCTCGGGGATGCGGGGCTCGTTCTCGCCGGGCGCCTTGAAGTCGCGCATCCGGGCGCCGTCGGCCTTCACGAGCGTCGGGCCGTCGTGGGCCGCCGCGATCTCCGCGACCGTGTCGGGCTCGTAGCCGCGGTAGCGGTCCTCGAACTCCTGTTCGGGCACGAGGCCGAGCGGGAACGCGTCGGTGGTGACCAGCGTCGAGATGGGGTCCTCGGTGACGGCGACGCGGGCGACGTGCGGGTCGAAGATGGGGATCCGGACGGTCGCGGTGACGACCGCGCGGTCGGTGGCGGCCGCCAGCGCGTACATCGTGGTCTTCTTGCCGCCGGCGCCGACGAAGCAGGTCAGCCCGTCGGCGTCGAGTGCGGCAGCGAGGTCGGACATGGAGCGCACTGGGGGCGGGAGGGTTCAAACGGTTTCGGGACGGGGCGGCTTTTTCAGACGACCTGCCCGACCGTCGCGAACTCGACGCCCGGCTTCGCGGCCACGTGTTCGATCAGCTCCCGGAGCATCGACGGCCGGGGGCTGCGGCCGCTGACCTGCGGGTGGAGCGTGAGCACGTAGACGCCGTCCTCGACGAACTCGTACATCCAGTCGAACTGCCGGCGCCAGTGGTCGAACACCCCGGCCTCGTCGGCGAACGCGCGGTCCCCCGAGAACGCCAGCGCGGGGTAGTCGTCGCGCTGCCAGGAGACGGGCACCTCCGTGATCCCCACGGAGTCGCCGGTCTCGTACGGCTCGTCGCGGGGCGCGTGCTCCTCGACGAGTTCGTACGGCTCGAACTCCCGGGCCATCCCGCTGGAGGAGTAGTCGAAGCCGAACTCCCGCAGCAGCGAGACGGTGTGCGGCGAGAAGTCCCACGAGGGGGAGCGATAGCCCGCGGGCGCCGAGCCGGTGAGGCGCTCGATGCTCTCGATCCCGCGGGCGATGTCGGCGCGCTCGGCCTCGCGGCTCTCGTACTCGCCGGGCGGGGTGTGGCTCCAGCCGTGGTGGCCGATCTCGTGGCCGGCGTCGGCGACGCGCTCGCAGGGCTCGGGGAAGGAGTCGATCGTGTGGCCGGGGACGAACCACGTCGCCGGCACGTCGAGGCGGTCGAACAGGTCGAGCAGCCGGGGCGCGCCGACCTCGGCGCCGAACACGCCGCGGGAGCGCTGGACGGGCGAGTCGCCGAACTCGCCGGCGTGGAGCCACGGCGAGACGGCGTCGAAGTCGACGGTGAGACAGACGGTGTGGGCCATACGGCTACCGCGGCCGCCGAGGTGATAAACTGCCGTGGCGCCCCAGCGTCGATGGGGCGTCGGAACGCCCCGACCGCACCGAGGATATCGACAGCAACGGTCGGGGTGGTAAAATCCCGCTTAAGCAGGGTTTTTCAGTCGGGGGGGCGTACCGACTACTGATGACTGACAGCGAAGCCGTCTCCGCGGCGGAGGGTTCCCGATGAGAGGAAACGACCAGCAGGCCTACGACCGCGGTACGTCGCTGTTCTCCCCCGACGGCCGCATCTACCAGGTGGAGTACGCCCGCGAGGCCGTCTCCCGTGGCGCGCCCAGCGTCGGCGTCCGAACGCAGGACGGCGTCGTGCTCGCCGCGCAGGCGCAGGCGAGCTCGGAGCTGATGGAGTCCGAGAGCATCGAGAAGATCCACAAGCTCGACGACCACATCGGCGCCGCCTCCGCGGGTCACGTCGCGGACGCGCGACAGCTGATCGACTTCGCCCGCCGGATGGCCCAGACCAACCACCTGCGCTACGGCGAGGCGATCGGCGTCGAGACGCTCACGAAGTACATCACCGACCACATCCAGGAGAACACCCAGATGGGCGGCACCCGCCCGTACGGCGCCGCGCTCCTGATCGGCGGGATCGAGGGCGGCGTCGAGGGCGAGGAGGGTACGCCGCGCCTGTTCAGCGCCGACCCCTCGGGGACGCCCCACGAGTGGAAGGCGACGATCATCGGCGGCGGCCGCGAGGAGATCCAGGGCGTGCTCGAGGACGGCTGGAACGAGGAGCTCACCCTGGAGGAGGGGCTGAAGCTGGTGCTCCGGAGCCTCCGCGAGCACGACGAGGAGATCCAGGCCGACGCGCTCTCGGTCGTCTCGATCACCGTCGACGACGGCTACGAGGCGTACGACCCCGCGGAGATCGACGAGCTGCTCGCCGCGCTGGACGACGAGTAACCACCTCCCCTTCTCGCCGCGTTGGCCGCCACCCGACGCTTTAGGTAGCCGGCGCGACCACCTGTAGCTATGCAACTGCTCGAAGGCGGCCACGTCGTCGACGCCGACGGCGTGCTCGAGGCGGACGTACTGATCGACAACGGCCGGATCGAACTCGTCGGCGACGCGAGCGACGAGAACCCCGACGAACGGATCGACGTGTCGGGCCAGTTCGTCGTCCCGGGGATGATCGACAGCCACGTCCACCTGATGATGGACGCCCGACCCGACGCCGAGAGCGTCCAGGGCGACAGCGAGGCGACGCTGGCCTACCGCGCCGCCGAGAACCTGCGGAACCAGGCCGAAGCCGGCGTCGTCGCGACCCGGGATCTCGGCGCGCCGGCGGCCGTCGCCATCGACGCCCGCGACGCGGTCGCGAACGGCTCCATCCGCGGCCCGCGGGTGCAGGCAGCCGGCAAGAACGTCGTGATGACCGGCGGCCACGGCCACTGGTTCGGACGCGAGGCCGACGGTCCCGCCGAGGTGCGGAAAGCCGTCCGCGAGCAGCTCAAAGCCGGCGCGGACGCGATCAAGTGCATGGCCACCGGCGGCGTGCTGACCACCGGCGCCCAGACCGGCGCGCCGGAGCTGACGCCGACGGAGCTGGAGGCGCTCGTCGACACCGCCCACACCGCCGGGCGGTCGACGGCGGCGCACTGCCACGGCACGAGGGGGATCAAGAACGCGGTCGAGGCGGGCATCGACAGCGTCGAGCACGGCACGTTCATGGACGAGGAGGGCGCCGAGATGATGGCCGAGCGGGACACGTACTGGGTGCCGACGCTGTCGGCGCTGAAGGGGATCGTCGAGAACAGCGACGCCGGCATCCCCGAGCAGGCCGTCGCGAAGGGGCAGGACGCCGCCGACCGGATGGCCGACGCGTGGGAGTACGCGCTCGACGCCGGGGTCCCGATCGCGATGGGGACCGACGCGGGGACGCCGTTCAACGACCACGCCGACGCGGCCCAGGAGCTGGCGTACATGGTCGAGTACGGGCTGGACGAGCAGGGGGCGCTGGAGGCGGCGACGGTCAACGCCGCCGACCTGCTCGGCCTCGACGACACGGGGATGGTCGAGGCGGGCTACCGCGCGGACCTGCTGGTGCTGCCGGCGAACCCCCTCGAGGACGTGGGGGCGTGGCAGACGCCCGAACGGGTGTTCCTCGGCGGCGAGCAGGTTCGGTAACGCGTCGACGCCGCCGGGTGTTTCGGGCGACCGCGTGACCTGCGAATCCGCCACACGGCGGCGAGGAAACGCAACGGTTTTACGTTCAACCCGAATACTGAGGAGTGCGAAGCGCTCTGGTGGTGTAGTCCGGCCAATCATATCACCCTCTCACGGTGATGACCTGGGTTCGAATCCCAGCCGGAGCATTTCTGCGGCGAGCAACGATCGCGAGCCGCTGCTGGTCATCGTGGGATTCGAAGCAGGGAGCGAGAGGTGAGCGAGCCCGCGAGCGAACGGGAGCGACCGTGGTTCGAATCCCAGCCGGAGCATTTCTGTCGACGCCAACTGTTCGAGCGGTGAGCTTCGCGAGTCGGCGTCGACGACGCGTGGCCGACCCCGTCACGCACGACGAAGAAACGAATCTTTATACGCTCGCCGCGGCCATTCTTCGCTAACGGAGCGTACTATGGCATCGACGATCTACCTCGTGAGTGCGGCGTTGATGGTCCTCCTCCTGCTCGCCGTCGTCGGGGCAGTGGTGGGCCTGAACTGGAAAGCTTACACACCGACCCTGCGGAACGAGCAGTCGGTCTGGAGCGCGCTCGCCGGCAACGAGGCGGTCTGGACCCTCGCCTTTATCGTCGCCGCGCTCGCGGTCGGCGGCGGCGCGGCGCTGTTCGTAAGCGGCGACGTGTACTCCGGCTCGCTCGTGAGCGCCGGCGGCGTGGCGGTCGGCGTCGCGCTTGCGGCGGCGTTCGTCTTCTACCTCTTCTACGGCACCTACGCGGCCGCGAAGGCCCGTGGCTACCGGCGCGCGGCGGCCGTGATGGCCGCCTCGTGGGTGCTCGGCCTGATCGTGGTCGTCGCGATCACGGTGAACCTGCTGACGGCCTGATCCGGTCCCGAAACGTTCCTGTAGCTCCCCTCCCGACCCCCCGAGAGACGTGTGCGATCACCGCCAGCCCGCGGCGTCGGGGACGGATCGGCTCGGGAACGTCGCGCTGCCCCGTGCGGCCGGGGGGTGGCTCCCGGCACTGGCGGCGGTGACGCTGTTCGCGACGCCCGCGCGCGCCCACGGCGGCCCGGGGATCACCGCCGGCGAGGTCGACGCGCCGACGTGGCTGTTCCTCCTCGCCGGCGGCGCCGTCGTCGCCGCCGCCCTCCTGCTGACGAGCGCCGTCGCCGACCGCGGGCTGCTGGCGGCGTACTACGGCCGTCGCCTGTCGATCCCCGCGGGTGAGCGGCTCCGCGAACGGGGCGACCGCGTCGGCGGCGTCGTCGGCCTGCTCGGGCTCGCAGTCGTGCTCGCGGGCGGGCTCGCCGGCCCGGCCGAGGCCGCCCGGAACGTCGCGGTGTTGCTGGTCTGGGTGCTCTGGTGGGTCGGCCTCGCCGCTGGCACGTACCTCGTGGGGGACGCCTGGCCCGCGATCGACCCGTTCGGCCGGCTCGCGGCGGCGCTGCCGACCGCCGGGCGGCGCTCGCTTCCCGGCTGGGGGGGCCGCTGGCCCGCGGTCGCCGGCCTGCTGCTGCTGGTCTGGCTGGAGATCGTGACCGGCGTCTCCGCGGATCCGCGACAGCTCGTCGCCGTCGTCGCCGCCTACCTCGCCGCGGCGCTGGCCGGCAGCCTGCTGTTCGGTCGGGCGACGTGGCGCCGACAGCTCGACCCCGTCGCGGGCGTGTTCGAGCTGTTCGGGCGCGTCGCGCCGATCCAGCGCACCGACGACGGGCTGGCGCTGACGGCGCCCGGCGCCGCGCTCGCGCGGACCGACGCCGACGCGACGACTCGAGCAAGCGAGGTTGGCTTCGTGCTCGCGCTCGCGTGGGTGACGCTGTTCGACGGCGTCGTCGCCACGCCGGGCTGGCAGTCGGTCGCGGCGCCGGTCGTCCGCGCCGGCCTCCCCGGGGCGCTGACGTACTTCGCCACGATACTCGGCGGGTACGGGCTCCTCGCCGGCGCCTACTGGCTGGCGTCCGCTGGCGCGCGGCGGCTCGGGGGGTCGTACCTGTCGACCTCGCGCGTCGCCGCCGCGTTCGCGCCCGCGCTGGTGCCGCTTGCCGCGGGCTATCACTTCGGCCACTACCTGCCGTACCTCCTCACCCAGCTGCCGGCGACGGTCGTCGTCGCCCTCGACCCGCTCTCGCCGCCGAGCGCGCCGCCGGTGCTCGGGCTGCCGGGTTGGGTCGGCTGGATCGGCCCCCTGGCCGTGCTTTCGGGCCACCTGCTCGCGGTCTGGATCGCCCACGTGCGGGCGGTCGAGCTGTTCACCGGGAGCGAGCGATCCGTCCGGAGCGGGCTCCCCTACGTGCTCGTGATGACCGTCTACTCGATCGCGGCGCTGTGGGCGCTCGCCCAGCCGACGGTCCAGACGCCGTTCGTCTGATCGACGGGCGAAGCGCCGAGAACTCCAAGCGTCGACGCGACAGCCGCGTCGCTGGCGACGTAGCGTCCGAAAAAAGTCGCCGTCGACGGCGCCTTACAGGATCGAGTACGACGCCGCGACCGTGAGCGCCAGGAAGCCGACGAATCCCAGCACCAACACGTACGTCACCGACCGGGGCTCCCAGACGAGATGCTGGAAGTAGCCCGCGACCACCACCGCCTTGACGAACGAGAAGACGGTGATCAGCGCGAGCGCGAGCATGTAGCTGCTCTCGAGCAGCCCGATCTGCTCGACGCCGACCTGCAGCGTCGCGATGACGAACAGTGCCACGTAGATTCCGGTGTAGAGTTTCGTTCGTGCCATTGGTCTAGACGATGTAGAACAGCGGGAACAGGAACAGCCACACGATGTCGACGAAGTGCCAGTACAGGCCGAAGTACTCGAGCGTCTCGTCGTTCCCGTCCGTGTACGCGCCGTTCCAGGCCCGCCAGATCAGGTAGGCCGTGATCAGCAGCCCCGCGATCACGTGGCCCATGTGCAGTCCCGTGGTGAGGTAGTACGTCGAGGCACGCACGCTGGCGTCCAGCCCGGTGCCCTCGCTGAACAGGACGACCCACTCGATCGCCTTGTTGGCGAGGAAGCCGAGCCCGAGCAGGAACGTCAGGGTGAGGCTGGCGACGACGCCCTTCCGGCTGCGCTTCTGGGCGGCCACCAGCGCGAGGATCACCGTGAACGAGCTGGTCAGCAGCAGGTACGTGTTGACCAACCCGGGGATCGGGTTGTGCGGGATCGGGTGCCACGCTTCCCACCCGTAGGCGATACGGAGGAAGATGGCGGCGCCGATGAACCCGCCGAACAGCACCACGTCGGAGGCGAGGAACACCCACATCCCCAGCTTCGTGTTCTCGACGCCCTCGAACGGCCACGCTTCGCCGAGGCCGCCCTCGTGGGCGGTGAAGTTCTCGTACCCCATCGCCGTGATGGAGCCGAGCAGGCCGAGCACGCCCAGCACCGAGGTGCCCTGGTAGAACAGCCCTTCGAGGCCCTCCGGGTAGCTCCCGACCTGCAGCCCCGAGAGACCGATGGCGGTCACGACGGTGAACAGGCCGATCGCTGCGGGCCAAAGGCTCGCGTGGTCGACGTGGTGGTCGTCGCCGTGGCCCGACTCGAGCGCCGCGTGGCCGCCGTCCGTGGCGGCCGTGCCGCCGTCGGCGGCCGCGGCGCCGGTCGCGCCGTCGTCCAGGAACTCCAGGTTACCGCTCGCGTAGCTGGGTTTCCCGGGGAAGTTCTCGATCGGCGGCGGCGAGGCGACCGCCCACTCGGCGGTCGTCGAGTACGGCCAGGGGTTCGCCGCGGCGTCGTCGCCGGCGACGATGCTCTTGGCGAGGTTGTAGATGATCAGCAGGAACGCGATCCCGAGGATCACCGCGCCCACGGAGGCGAGCCGGTGCCAGCCGACGTACTCCGGCCGGTAGGCGAACACGCGCCGCGGGGTCCCCCACGCGAGGAACAGCGGGAAGTACAGCAGGTTGAACCCGGTGAAGTACACCGCGAAGCTCAGCTTCCCGAGGAACTCGTCGTACGTCTTCCCGGTCATCTTCGGGAACCAGTAGAACAGCCCCGCGATCAGGCCCGTCACCCCCGAGACCATCACGTAGTGGAAGTGGGCGACGACCCAGTAGGTGCCGCGGAACTCGTAGTCGAGCACGACCGCGCCGAGGAACACGCCGGTGATGCCGCCGACGATGAACAGCACGAGCGCGCCGAAGGCGTACAGCATCGGCGTGTCCCACCTGATCCGTCCCTTGATCAGGGTGTAGATCAGCGCGAACACCATCAGGTCGAACGGCAGCGAAATCCCGATGGTGGTCGCCATGAACAGCGTCTTCACCTCGAGGTTGATCGAGGTGAGGAACATGTGGTGCATCCAGACGATGAACGACTGGAGCGCCACCAGCACCATCGAGACGATGAACCACTTGCGGCCGACGATCCGGTTGCCCGAGAACGTCTGGAAGATCTCCGCCATCGCGCCCAGCGCGGGGAAGAACACGATGTACACCTCGGGGTGGCCGAAGAACCAGAACAGGTGGGTCCACAGCACCGACCCGCCCGCGGTCGTCGCGGCGAAGTACGTCGTCCCGAGCATGCGGTCAGAGAGCAGGATCATCACTGCCGCCAGCAGCGCCGCGAAGGCGAGCAGCATCATCCAGACGGTCAGCAGCCACGACCAGGTGAACAGCGGCAGCGAGCGCATCGTCAGCCCGGGCGCACGCATGCGGTGGATGGTCGTGATGAAGTTCACCCCACCGACGGTGACCGAGGCACAGAACACGACGATCCCGAACACCGTCGTCGTCGCGCCGATGCTCGGCATGAACGCCGGGATGTTCAGCGGGGCGTACAGCGTCCAGCCCCCCGCGTAGGAGGCGCCCTGGAAGAACGACGCGAACACCAGGATCCCCGAGGCGAGGTAGAGCCAGTAGGAGAGGGCGTTCAGCCGCGGGAACGCCAGGTCCTCGGCGCCGATCTGGAGCGGGACGATGTAGTTGGCGAACCCGGTTGCGAACGGCGAGATGAACCAGAACACCATGATCAGGCCGTGCAGCGAGACGGCCTGGTTGTACGCCATCGCGGAGAGGACGCCCGTCCCCGGCGCGCGCGGGCTCCACATCTGGGCGCGGATCAGCAGCGCCAGCACCCCGCCGAAGACGAGGAAGAACATCGCCGTCGCGAGGTAGAGCAGCCCGACGTCCTTGTGGTTGGTCGTGACGAGCCAGCGCTTCAGCGACCACCGTGGCGGGAGGTGGTCGTCGTCGTGGCTGTCACCCGGCAGTGCCGTCGCCGTACCGCCGTCGGTTCGTGGTTGGTTGTCGTCAGTCATGCGTTACACCCCCGCCGCCGCGACGCTGGCGGCGGACTCGTTGTTCGCGGACGCGTTCTGGGAGTCGTACCAGTCCTGGTACTCCTCCTCCTCCATCACGATGATCTCCGCGTCCATGTAGGAGTGGCCCTGGCCACACAGCTCGTAGCAGTGGGCCGTGTAGTTCCCCGTGCTGGACGCCTCGAACCACGTCTCGGTGGTCTCACCCGGGATCGCGTCCGTCTTCACCCGGAGTTCGGGGATCCCGAAGTTGTGGAACACGTCCGCGGAGGTCACGTACAAGTTCACCTGCGTGTCCACGGGGACACGGAGCGTGTTCGTCGTGTTCACCCCCGTGTACTCGCCGTCGTCGAGGTAGTTGAAGTTCCAGCCGAACTGGTACCCCTCGACCTCGACGTCGACGCCCTGCTCGCCGGTCTGCCCCTCGACGAACAGCAGCGTGCCGTAGGTCCACGCGATGAGCGAGATGACGATGATCGCGCTCAGCCCCAGCGAGAGGAACAGCTTCTTGCCTTTCCCCCCGCCGGTCGGGACCTCGCCGAGCTTCGGGCGGTCCTCCTCGTCGACGCCGCCCTGGTAGCTGTATTTGTACGCATTGTACAACATGTAGCCGATCACGACGGCTCCCACTAGGGTTCCGAGCCCGAGGAACACCCAGTAGATCTCGCTGAACACTTGCACCCGTGTGCCTTGGGGAACGAGCCCGCTCTGGAGCACGGATGCGGCTGTGGAATCAGGTATCATCGGCGGCCTTGATACACGGTACTCGCTTCGCTCCGACCTTAGTGGTTTCGAACGCTCACGCGCGCGCGAGCGAGGAAGACGACAGCCCGCCGACCAGTCGGGCGAATCGAGGCGTCGTCGACGCGGTCCCGAGCGGGGTCCCCGACGCGGTCCCGATCCGGGCCGCCGGGAGCGTCCTGACCGGGGTCGCCGAGAGACAGGAATAAGGTCCGGCAACCACACGGTCTGTGTATGCTTCACGCAGAGGGACCGATGCTCACCGTCGACGTCGGCGACCGCCGCGCCGACGCCGTCGACATCGACGACGTGCTCGAGCGCACCATCGGCGGCCGCGCGACGGCGACCGCATTAGCTCACGACCGCATCCCGTTCGACGCCGACCCGTTCGGCCCGGAGAACCGCGCCTACCTCTCGACGGGGCCGATGCAGATGAGCCAGATGTCGTTCACCGGCCGGATGAACATGACCGGCCTCTCGCCGCTGACCGACGGGCTCGTCTCCACGAACGCCGGAGGCTACCTCTCCCGGAACTTCGCCGGCGCGGGGCTCTCGGTGCTCGAACTCGTCGGCGAGAGCGACGAGCTGCTCGCGATCCACGTCACCGACGGCGAGGACGGCCCCGAAGTCGAGTTCGAGGAGGTACCCGAACTCGAGGGCGCCGAGACGAGCCGGGTCTCCGCGTACATGGAGAGCCACCACGATCTCGGGCCGGAGAACTGCATCACCATCGGCCCCGCGGGCGAGAACCTCGTCCGCTTCGCGTCGGTGATGACGTTCGACTCCCGGGCGTTCGGCCGCGGCGGCATCGGCGCCATCCTCGGGAGCAAGAACGTCAAATGCGTCACCTTCGAGGGCGACTCCGCGCCCGAGATCGAGATCGCCGACCCGCCGTCCTCGGACGTGCACCGCGAGGCCGCGACCAGCGACGACCTGATGCGCCGACAGGGGACGACGGGCAACACCGAGTTCATCAACGACAACTTCTCGATCCCGACGCGGTACTTCGACGACTACCAGTTCGAGAGCATCGCGAACATCGGCGGCGACGCCGTCGAGGAGAAGAAGTACAAGAAGGGCGCCTGCTCGCAGTGTGCCTACGCCTGCAAGCTCCCCACGAAGGACGAGGAGCGCGGCGTCGAGACCGAGGGGCCGGAGTTCGAGACGGTGTACTCCTTCGGCACCTGCCAGGGCGTCGACGACATCGTCGACGTGATGATCTCGAACGAGCTCTGTGACGAGCTCGGGATGGACACCATCTCCGCCGGCGTCACGGTCGCGGCCTACCTCAAGAGCGAGGACGCCTTCGGCGACGCGGAGCTGGTCCACGAGACGCTCGAGAAAATCGCTTACTGCGAGGGGGTCGGCGACACGCTCGCGGAGGGGACCGCCCGCGCCCACGAGGAGCTCGGCGTCGACAACTACACGGTGAAGGGGATGGAGTTCGCCGCCCACGACGGCCGCACGCTCCACGGGCAGGGGCTCTCCTACGCGGTCGCGAACCGCGGCGCCGACCACATGTACGGCGGGATGCTCGGCCTGGAGTACTCCGGCGAGGTCGACCCCGAGGGGACGCTGGGCAAAGCCGAGACGCTCGTCGGGCTGGAAAACCACAACGTCGTCCGCGACTCGGGCGTCGTCTGCGCCTTCGGCGGCGACTACCTCACCGACGAGCGGCTCGAGGTGCTGTTCGACGCCGGCTACGAGGAGCTGCAGGACGTCGGCGCCCGGACCGTCGAGCGCGAGCGCCACTTCAACAACAAGCGCGGGAAGGACGTGGGCGACGACGACCTCCCGTACGACATTCCGGACCTCGAGGCGGCGGTCCAGGAGTACTACGAGGCCCGCGGCTGGAACGACGACGGCACCGTTCCCGACGCGAGCGTCGACTCGGTCGCGCCCGCGAGCGCCGACGACTGAGCGGGACGCCGTCGACGCGGCGGCTCCGACTTACCCGCCGTACACCGACGGCACGATCCGGACCACGTCGTCGTCCTCGAGCTTCGTTCCGAGCCCGTCGAGGTGTTTCACGTTCTTCTCGTTGATCGTCACGACCGTCGATCCCGCGGTGGTGTCGGCGCTCTCGTCGACGAGCTGGCCGTCGAGAGACGGGTACTCGGCCTCCAGCTCCCGCAGGATCTCCCCCACGGTCGTGCCGGCGTCGTACTCGCCGCCCACGTCCTCGACGCCGGCGTCGTCGCGGAACGGCCCGAACAGCTTGCAGTCGACTTGCACGCCCGGGCGTAGCGTCGCGGGAGAGAAGTAGCCAGCGGTCAGCCGGTGGTGACGATCTCGATCACGTCGCGGTGGCCGAGCTCGTGGTCGGCGCCGACCTGTCGCCCCGAGCGGCAGTCGATCCCGTGGAGCAGCCCGTCGCCCACGTCGGAGTGGATCGTGTACGCGAAGTCCTCCACGGTGCCGTCGGCGGGGAGGATGAAGCAGTCCCGGAACACCCCCTTCTCGTCTTTCGAGCCGTTGGCGCTGCCGGGGAACACGCCCATGCAGCCGAGCGTGTCGAACAGCGCGGTCTCGAGGGTGGCCTGGACGCCGGTGCCGCCGTAGGCGGCGACGAACTCGCGGATCTGTTCGAGCCCCTGCTCCTGCTCGGCGCTCACGTCGCCGACGATCTCGAACCCGTCGTCGCCGGGCGTGTAGTCGACGACGCCCGCCTCGCTGGCCCCCTTGAGCGACTTCTCGGCGTGGGCGCTCACGGGGACGAAGTCGAGGTGGTCGTACTGCTCCTCGTCGGTGATCGCTGCCCAGTTCTCCTGTGCCGCGGGCGTGTCCATCTTGTTCGCCGCGATGACGATCGGTTTGGTGCGCTTGCGGATCTCGCGGGCCAGCGCCTCGCGCTCGTCGTCGTCCCAGGCCTCGGGGTCGAAGCCGATCCCCTGCCCGAGGATCACCTGCTTGATCTCGTCGGCGACGATGCCGAAGGCGTCCATCTGCTCGCCGAGCGCCTCCTCCACGTCGCCCTCGCCGCCGTGGTAGCCCGAGAGGTGGCGCTCGATCCCCTTCTCCAGCACGTCGAGATACCACATGTCGATCTCGTTCTCGAGGAACGCGATGTCCTCCCGGGGGTCGTGGTCCTCGGTCGCCTCCCCCTCGATGTCGGTCTCCCCCGAGAAGTCGACGACGTGGACCAGCACGTCCGTCTCGTTGAGGTCGGCGAGGAACTGGTTGCCCAGCCCCTTCCCCTCGTGGGCGCCGGGAATGAGGCCAGCCACGTCGACGAGCTTCACCGGGACGAACCGGGTGCCGTCGTCGCAGTAGCCGACGCTCGGCGTGCACGTCTCGTCGAACTCCGGGGCCGCACAGTCGACCCGCACGTACGCCTCGCCGACGCTGGGGTCGATCGTGGTGAACGGGTACGCGCCCTCGGGCACGTCGTTCATCGTCGCCGCGTTGAACAGCGTCGACTTCCCCACGGAGGGCTTGCCGACGAGGCCGATGCGATAGCTCATTGGAAACGACGACGTCGCTGCCGGACAAAAGCGCCCCCATCGGGAGCGTCTCCGGCTGAGAACCTCACACACGGACGATCCGGAGGGAATTTGCCCGCGGGCCACCGAGAGAGCGGTATGAGCGACGAGGGGGGCGACACGTTCGGCGTGGGGATCGGGGTGACGGAGGCGGAGCTGCGCGTCGTCGTCCGCGTCCCCTCGGAGATCGACTCGGGCTGGACCGACCCCGAGTCGTTCCAGGGGATGGTCGAGGAGCTGCTCTGGGAGCGGCTCGACCGCGAGGAGACGCTCCGGGCGGTGGCGGCGTCGACTGAACCGGGGGAGACGGCGATGCTCGGGACGGTGACGCTCCGACCGGACGGCACCGTGGTCGACAGCTCGCTGACGGCGCCGTAGCTACTCGGGGAGCGACTCGACCGCGAGCCCCAGCTCCGCGGCGCGTTCGGCGTCGTAGTTCCGGCAGTCGTACCGGTTCGGGCCGTTGGTGTCCGCCCGGAGCGCGAGCGCGTCGAGTCGCGCGAGTGCCGACAGCGTCGCCCCCAGCATCCGCGCCGAGAGCTCGGTCTCGTCGGCGAGCTGTCCCGCCTGGACGTACGAGCGGTCGGTCCGGTCGAGGATCTCGATCGCCTCGCGCCAGTAGCTGCGGAAGTAGCCGAACGTCGTCGGGTCGGTCGTTCTGAGGCGACGGACCGCGACCGGCGCGTCGGTGTCCAACGGCGGCTCCCCGACGGTTTCGCCCAGGGTGTCGCCGAAGGCGGCGATGTCGCGTGCAGCGCAGTCGGCCCCCGTCGCGACCACGGCGCCCCGATCGGTGCGGTCGCCGAGCGAGCCGAGGAGGTCGTCGACGGTCTCCCGGTCGGTGTCCGCGCTGAGGTCGGCGAGCGATTCGAGGTAGACGATCGTGCCGCGCGGGCTCTCCGCCCAGCCGTCGAGGAACCGCTCGAGCAGCGACCGGAGCCCGTCGCCGTCGATCGGCCGCTCGATCGTCGCGACGGCGAGGTCGTCGGAGACGACGGTCGTCTGTGCGGCCGCCGCCCCACGCGCGAGGTCGAAACACTCGATCAGCCCGATCTGTTCGGCGTCGCCGCCGGACCGCTCCCAGCGGCGATGCCACTCGTCGGCCGTCGAGTCGGTGAGTACTGCGAGGACGTTCTGCCCGCCCGCACGCTCGCGGAGGGTGCGCATCGCCCGCTCGACGCCGAAGCTGAGTACGTCCGAAGCGTCGTCGGGCATCGTGTCGATTACAACGACTGATCGGGTATAAAAATACGGGTCGCGGTAGATAGCACATCCCCGCGACGCGTCGAAATCGGCGCTCCACGAGCGAAATACTAGCCGCTCGTCGACTCGAAACTGTGGTGCACCGACGAACGGGAAGCGACCCGCTCGTCGACACTGAATGACCGCAATGAATGAGAGAGACGGCGAGTGAACTTTTCCAGCGGGTCGCCCACGCCAGTACTCGCTCACACGTAGGTGAGCTTAACTTCCGTGTTCGGGATGGGTACGGGTGTTACCTCACCACTC
>NZ_BBJN01000050.1 GCF_000739555.1 Halolamina rubra | reverse complement strand
CAGGGACATCACCCAACTGCAACACGGCAGCGGCTGGGGCTCTGGCTCGTCCGGTGGGCCGTCGAGTCTGTCGGCGGCGACGTGGGGTTCGAGCGCCGGGACGACCGGACCGTCGTCCGACTGCGGCTCCGCCGAGCGACCGCAGAGTGATACACGTTCGTGTATTTTCCGAGCCATCCCTAGAGCTGTCTATACACGTATCCGAGGGTTGAAGTTCGCCCAGCCCCCCGATCGAACCATGAGCGAGGCCATCAAGCGGCGGGCCGATCGCGCGGACGTTATCGACGGCGAGGCGGTCGCCGCGCAGGTACGCGAGACGGTCGCCGGGGCGGTCGACCGCCTGGAGGCCGAGGGAGTGACGCCGGGGCTGGCGACCGTGCTGATGAGCGACGACCCCGCCAGCGATACGTACGTCCGGATGAAGCAGCGGGACTGCGCGGACGTGGGGATCGAGAGCCGGCACGTCGAACTCGACACCGACGCGTCGCAGTCGGAGCTGTTCGACACCATCGCCGACCTCAACGACGACCCGGCGATCGACGGGATCCTGATCCAGCGGCCGCTGACCGACAGCGTCGACGAGCCGGCGGCGCTGCGACGCGTCGACCCGGAGAAGGACGTCGACGGGTTCCACCCCGAGAACGTCGGGCGGCTGGTGACGGGGGACCCGCGCTTCGTCCCCTGCACGCCGCTGGGGATCCAGCGGCTGCTGGTCGCGGCCGGCGTGGAGATCCCCGGCTCGGACGTGGTCGTCGTCGGGCGGTCGGAGCTGGTCGGCAAGCCGCTGGCGAACCTGCTGCTCAACCGCGGCGACGACGCCGACGCGACGGTGACGGTCTGTCACTCACAGACCGACGACCTCGCGGCGCACACGGCCCGCGCCGACGTGGTCGTCGTCGCCGCGGGCGTCCCGGAGCTCGTCACCGGCGAGATGCTCTCGCCGGGGTCGACGGTGATCGACGTGGGGATCAACGCGGTCGGCGAGGGCGACGACCGCGAGCTGATCGGCGACGTCGAGTACGAGAGCGCGTCGCGGGTCGTCGACGCCATCACGCCCGTCCCCGGCGGCGTGGGGCCGATGACCCGGGCGATGCTGCTCCGGAACACGGTGCAGGCTGCGGCCCGACAGGCCGGCGTCGAGCTAGAACTGGAGTGAGGCTGGTTTTCAGGCGGTAACGACCGTCACGGGCCCCTCGAAGTCGAGGATCACGCGCTGGGTCACGTCGCCGAAGATCGCCTTCCCGGTCGGCGACCGGCGCTCCCCCGTCATGAACACGTGGTCACAGCCGTGGTTCTCCGCGCCCTGCAGCACCGTCTCCGCACGGTCGCCGACGGCGCCGGCGGTCTCGTACTCGATGTCGACGCCGTCCAGCACCTCGACGCCGATGTCGTTCGCGAAGCTCCGGGCGCCCTCCAGTGCCTGCCCGACGGAGTAGCTCACGTCGGCCTCCGGGATCGCCTCCAGCGCCTCCCGCTCGTCGGCGTACTCCTCCTCGCTCACGACACACAGCAGGGTGAGCCGGGCGTCGACGCCCGCCGCGAGTTCGCCGGCTTCCCGTACGAGGTCCTTCGCCACTTCGTCAGGTCCCACGACAGCGAGTGCGTGTTCCATACCCGCCCATACGCAGGTCAGGGGATAAAACTGGGTGAAAACGTGCTACCACATGACGAACCGGCGACGCGTGTGGCCCCTCACGGCCGTAGCTCCCCGTCCTGACGGCGTCAGTCGAGCTCGTCGAGGCGCTGGCGCGCGGTCGCGAGCGCGCCCGCCTCGCCGTTCAGGTAGCGTGTCAGATCCCGGCAGGCGCGGACGAGCGACTCGACCGTCTCGGGCGGGAGATCGCCACCGAGCGCGCTGAGTCGCTTCTCCTGGTCCCGGATCCGGCCGAGCAGTCGCCGCGCGTCCTCGTCGGGGGCGTCGTCGAGGTACGTCGCCACGTCGTCGCGGTACGCCTCGACGGCCGTCGCGTACGCCAGCCCCCTGGCGGGCGCGAGCGACTCGGGCACGTCGCCGGGGGCGGGCCGCTCGCCGTCGTCGGCGCCCCGGAGGAGATCCAGGAGGTAGCGCTCGACGGCGTCGGGGTCGGCGACGTTGCGGTCGCCGCCGACGCGCTCGGCCCGGCGGTAGTCCGACAGCGCCGCGCGGAGCTCCTGCACCGCCAGGAACGTGTCGTCGAGCGGCAGCAGCTCGCCGCCGCGGATGAACCCCCGCTTGCGGAGGTACGCCCGGCAGTCGGACTCGACGTCCGCGGCGATCTCGGCGATCTCGGCGCCGTCGCCGATCGCGCCCCGGTGGGGCGTGAGGTCGATCTCCGCGGGGCTGTCGGTGTGGCGCCGACGCTCGTCGTCGACCGCGACGCTCCGGAGGCTCCCGCAGTCGGGACAGGCGGTCTCGCCCGTCTCGTAGTAGGACCAGCGCGTGCCGCAGTGCTTGCACTCGCGCTCGCCGCGGATCTTCATGCCCGACACTGGGGACGCCGGCGGCAAAACGGCGGTGGTCGGTCGCCCGACCCTGTGGATCGTTGGCACCCGCCCGTCATCGATAAGTGGGTCGGCGCCCGACGTCGATCCACGATGTCTATGTTCGAGGATAGGAGAAGCCGTCAACAGGCGGCTGATCGAGAAATCGGTCGGCGCTGAGGCGGACGGACTGGTTCTGCGACTGCCCGACGGCGAGCAGCGGCTCTCCCGGTCAGAGGCGAGGCGGCTCCGCGACGAGCTGACGGCCGCGCTCACTGGCCGACGGGAGTTCGTCCGGACTGCGGGCGAACACCGTCCGGACGGCAGCTACGTCGTCGCGCGGGCGAACGCCGACTCGGCGGGCAACGCCAAGCAGTTCCGCGACTTCCGGGCGATGGAGCGGCTGTACCACAGGCTGCCCGAGCGGTTCGACGCGGCGGCGGTCGGGGACGCCGCGGTCGACAGCGACGCGGGGGCCGTGTCGGGAACCCGCCGCCACCTGCTCGTCCACCACTTCGCCGAGCACCCCGCCTTCGACTGCGAACTGATCGCCCGCCAGCCCCTGACCGCGGCGAAGGCGGCGGGCGACACCGCGACGGACGGCCCGAATCGGCCGACTGTGGTCGACCCGACGGCGCCGACGCACTGAGCGTTCGGGGGCGACCTGATCGACTGCCGCGGCGTCAACGCTTTTCTCGCCGCCAGCCCACCCCTCGGCTATGACGTTCTCAATCGTCGCCAGGGAGGGCGACGCCGTCGGGATCGCCGTGCAGTCGAAGTTCGTCAGCGTCGGCTCGGTCGTGCCGTTCGCGGCCGCCGACGCGGGCGCGATCGCCACCCAGAGCTTCGCCAACGTCGCCTACGGCGCGGACGGGCTCGACCACCTCCGTGACGGGCTCACTGCCGAGGAGACCGTCGAGGAACTGATCGCGGCGGACGAGGAGGCCGAGCGCCGGCAGGTCGGCGTCGTCGGCGCGGACGGCTCCGTCGCCGGCTTCACGGGCGCGGACTGCTTCGACACGGCGCTCGACGTACAGGGCGAGAGCTACACCGTCCAGGGGAACATCCTCGAGAACGAGGAAACGATCCACGCGATGGCCGAGACGTTCGAGGACGCCGACGGCGGCCTGCCCGAGCGACTGCTCGCGGCGCTCGAAGCCGGCGACGAGGCGGGCGGCGACAGCCGCGGGAAGCAGGCCGCGGCCCTGTACGTCGTCAAGCCCGACGGCGGCTACGACGGCGGCAACGACCGCTGGATCGACGTGCGCGTCGACGACCACGAGACGCCGATCCAGGAGCTCCGCCGGGTGTTCAAGCTGTACGACGTGACGCTGCTCGCCCGCGAGGCGCCCGCGGAGACCCGGGAGCTGACCGGCGAGACCGCCGGGGAGGTCGCGGAGACGCTGGCCGCGCTGGGCCACCTCGACGAGGCAGACGCGGAGGGGGTCACCGCCTTCGGCGACGCCCAGACCGAGGCGCTGGAGGCGTTCCGAGGGATGAACAACTTCGAGAACCACTCGCTTCCGGTGATCGAGGACGCGCTCGCCCGCGGCTGGGACGACGCCGACGGCGCCGGCGAGGCGCGGATGGTCGACGCCATCTGGCACGGGCTGCAGCGACTGGAGCGGAAGTAGCGGGCGTCGGTGCGGGCCCGGGCCGCCGTCACGCCCAAGCGGCCGCGGCCCCAACGCCGCCCATGCGCGACGAGTCGGAGATCCGAGAGCAGTACGAGTTCCTCCAGGAACAGCTCGACAGCGAGGAGATGAACCACGAGTCCATCAGGGAGATGTTCACCTACTACAAGCGGGCGCTCGGCTGGGTGCTCGAGGAGGAGCACATCTGAGGACGTGTCGGTTCGCGAGCAACGCTACGTTTAAGGGTCGGGATGGGCAAGTGCCGATGACGCTTCGTCTGGAGGGCCGAAGCGTCAGCGGGGACCGTTTCGGCGCCGGGCGCGGACGTTTTCTGTCCCGCCCGGCGTCGTCGTTTTCGAGACCACGTAGCGACGGCTATCTCGCGTCGATCGTTCGCCGTCGCCGATATGTCGCACAGATAGACCGGAACGACGCTCCCGAAAATCGGCGTGGCGTGGGCGTCTACGGTCGAAACCGGCAGAATTTGCGTAATCTTTATCAGCGTTCCGAAACAATAGTGACACATTCCCATGCACGATCTCACCGGGTTTCAGCGCGACCTGCTGTACGTGATCGCCGGGAGAGACGAGCCCTACGGGCTCGCGATCAAAGACGAACTGGAGGAGTACTACGAGTCGGAGATCCACCACGGTCGGCTCTACCCGAACCTCGACACGCTGGTCGAGAAGGGGCTGGTGGAGAAAGGCCAGCGCGACCGGCGGACCAACTACTACACGCTGACCCGGCGCGGCACGCGCGAGATCGAAGCCCGCCGGGAGTGGGAGGCACAGTACGTCGACGTGGACTAACCCTGATCCGCCGCCGACCCCGGTGAGTCGTCCGGCGCGGCCCCGCTCTCGCCCGAGACGCCCTCCCCCGCCACGTCCGGCCCGCTCTCGACGGTGACGTAGCCCGGGTCGACCGCGTACGGCTCGATCGGCGACCCGTCGACGAGCTCCGGGAGCACGATCCGCGCGAAGTGGACGACGAACACCAGCAGCATCGGCATCAGGAAGATGCCGTACCAGCCGAACAGCAGCGGGCCGAGCGTGTACGCGAGCATCAGCGCGCCGACGTGGAGCGAGCGCCCGGAGACGTACGGTCGGAGCACCAGATCCGGAATCGTGTCGACGATCACGAAGGAGACGACGGCGAAGGCGATCACGAACGCCAGCCCGCCGGCGGTCCCCGCGAGCAGCGACTGTGCGAGCAGCAGCAGCGCGACGGGGAAGTAGACGAGCTTCATCCCCACGACGGGGATCAGGCTCGCGATGCCGGCGAGCATCCCCACCAGCGCCGGCGCGGGGATCGCGGTGCCCGGCGGCGCGAACACGTTCAGCACCGAGTAGGCGATCACACCGATGGTGCCGGTGAGGATCGCGTTGAGGATGTTGCCGAAGAAGATCGAGTTGAAGTCCCGATCGACCGCGGTGGCGAACGCGCGGACGGTGCCCCGGTCGTCGTCGAAGTGGCGGACGAACCACCGGGCGAGGCGGTGGTCCTCGCGCAGCAGGTAGAACGCCATCGCCAGCATCACGAACAGGTGGATCGCGGCGACGCCAAGCACGGCGACGGTGCCGAACGCCGACTCGACGGACTGCAGCAGCTGCGAGAGGTTCGCCTCGGTGATCATCTCGGCGAAGCCGTCCTGCAGCAGGCGTTCGGGGTCGGCGACGCGGTCGATCAGCGTCGGGTCGATCCCCAGCTGCTCGATGTTTATCGTCGTGTTCTGCGCGTACTTGTCGAGCTCCTGGAGGACGATCGTGATCGCGTAAATCACCAGCAGCAGCGCCGGGAGCACGAGCGCGAACAGCGACACCGCGGCCGCGAGGCTGGGGCTGTCGAGCGCCCGCCGGAGCTGCCGGTAGATCGGCCGGGTGGCGTAGTAGACGAACAGGCCGAACACGAGCGTGCCGACGAAGGAGTACGCGACGAACGCCAGCGCGCCCGCGAGGGCGAGGCCGAACGCGCCCCAGAGCACTCGCCCCTTGTCGACCGCCGAGAGCTCCATACCTCCGAGAGGTGTCGGCGCGAGTATAAGCGTGTGGGGGTGGCGTCGACGCCGGCCCCCACACCTATATAGCCGGAGGGCGGTACGTAGCGACCCATGCCGCCGCTACAGGCCGACGCGCTGTTCGCCGCGCCCCTCTCGGAGCCGGTGGTGCGACTCACCATCGCGGGCGCGCTGGGGCTGTTTCTCGGCCTGGAGCGCGAGTGGTCCGAGAAATCCGCCGGCGTGCGGACGTTCTCGCTGCTGACGCTGTCCGGGGCGACGGCGACGCTGCTGGCCCAGCGCGTCGACGCCGCCGGGGCGCTGCTGGCGGTCGGCGGGCTGTTGGTGCTCCTGATGGGCGGCCTGCTCGCCGTCCGGGAGCTCCAGAGCGGCGCCGCCGACGCCTCGCTCTCGCTGACGACCAGCGTCTCGATGTTCGTCGCCTACGGCATCGGCGCGCTGGTCGCCGCGGGGCTGGTGATCGAGGGGGTGACGGTGGCGGTGATCTCCTCGGCGCTGCTGGTGCTCAAGCGGGAGCTCCACTCCTTCGCCGGCGGGCTCGACCGCGAGGAGCTCCGCTCGGCGACGGAGTTCGCCGTGCTCGCCTTCGTGATCTACCCGCTGCTGCCGCCCGAGTCCGTCGAGCTGTTCGGCGTCGGCTTCCCGCCGCGGGTGGCTTGGCTGATGGTCGTCACCGTCGCGGGGATCGGGATCGCCAACTACGCGCTGGTCCGCACGTACGGCGGCCGCGGGGTCGCGATCACCGGCTTCTTCGGCGGGCTGGCGTCGTCGACGGCGGTCGTCGGGTCGATGCTGGATCACGTCCAGCAGCGGAGCTCCGTCACCGAGTACGCCGTCGCCGCGGTGCTGCTGGCCGACGCCGCGATGGCCGCCCGCAACCTCGCGATCGTCCTCTTCTTCACGCTCACCTCGGGGGTGCCCGTGCTCGTCGGCGCGGCGGCGCCGCTGGGCGCGCTGGTGGTCGCGAGCGTCGGCGCCGCCGCGCTGACCGCCGACTGGGACGCGACGCTCGAAGTGGACCTGGAGAGCCCGTTCTCGCTGCGGAACGCGCTGGCGTTCGGCGGCGTGTTCGCGGTCATCCTCGTCGGCTCGGCGTTCGCCCAGGCCCGCTTCGGCACCGCGGGGCTGTACGTCAGCGCGGCGGTCTCGGGACTGGTCTCCTCGGCCGGCGCGACCACGTCGGCGACGCTGCTGTACATCGGCGGCGGCGTCGCGGGCGGCCCCGCCGTGATCTCGGTGCTGCTCGCGTCGGCGTCGAGCATCGCCGTCAAGGCGGGGCTGACGCTGACCGGCCCGCGGCGGTTCGGCCGGTCGGTGGCGATCTGGTCGGTGCTGCTGCTCGTCGTCACCGCGCTGGTCGCGGCGGCGTCGATGCTGTTCGGGCCCGGGGTCTGAGTCGACCGTCAGCTTAACAATAGCAGCCTCTCTCGCCTAAGCATGGACCGGGATTCTGTCGAGCCGGAGGTCACCGACCTCCCCGGCGACCGAGCGCAGGAGTGGGTCGACTACCACCACGAGTTTTCGGCGCCCAGCACGTACGTCTACGAGTTCGTCTGGGACCACACCGCGCCCGCCGAGGGCCCGTTCTGTACCGACGTGGACGGCAACGTGCTGATGGACTTCACCAGTCACGTCGCCGCCGCGCCGCTCGGCTACAACAACCCGAAGATCATGGAGCCGATGGCGGAGTTCGAGCTGACCGACCCCGTGAAGATCGCGGGCCAGGACTTCTACGCCTCGGACGGGAGCTCGCCGGGCGAAGGGATGCCCGGCGCGGCCGGCCTGATGGACCGCATCACGGAGATCTCCTCCTCGTTCGGCATGGACACGGTGTTCCTCTCGAACTCCGGCGCCGAGGCCGTCGAGAACGCGATGAAGATCTCCTACGACGACAACCCCCTGGGGAAGTACGCGCTCACGTTCGAGGGCGCGTTCCACGGCCGCACGCTGGGCGCGCTCTCGCTCAACCGCTCGAAGGAGGTGTACCGTCGACGCTTCCCGGAGATCGCGAGCGTCCACGACTTCCCGTTCTGTTCGTGCGAGGACGCGCCGTCGGGCTGTGAGTGTGGCTACTTCCGGGGCGAGGAGTCGGCGCTGAGCGCCAAACTCGACCCCAAGACGGGCCACGTCAACCCCGAGGAGGTCGCGTTCCTGATGATGGAGCCGATCCAGGGCGAGGGCGGCTACCGCTTCCCGAGCGAGGCGTTCGCCCGCGACGTCGCCGAGGTCACCGAGGAGCACGACATCACGCTCGTCGCCGACGAGATCCAGTCCGGGCTGGGCCGCACCGGCGAGTGGTGGGCCTCCGAGCACTACCCGTTCGACCCCGACGTGATCACCTCCGCGAAGGGGATGCGCGTGGGCGCGACCATCTCGGACGCGGAGACCTTCCCCGAGGAGCGCGGGCGCCTCTCCTCGACGTGGGGGGCCGGCGACTACCTCGCCGCCGCGAAGGGGGCGTTCACCATCGACGCCATCGAGGAGTACGACCTGCTGGAGAACGCCACCGAGCGCGGCCGTCAGTTCCAGGAGCTCATGCGCGACGCCGACCTCGACGGCGTCACCAGCGTCCGCGGGAAGGGGCTGATGCTCGGCCTCGACTTCGAGTCGAAGGACCTGCGCGACGACATCGTCGACGCCGCGTTCGCGCGCGGCCTGCTGCTGCTGGCCTGCGGGAAGCAGACGATCCGCGTGCTGCCGCCGATGGACGTGACCGAACGCGAGATCGAACTCGGCGCGGAGCTGCTGACCGCGGCGATCGAGGACGCGAACTGAGACCACCCGCGAGCCGGTTTTCTCCCCGTCTCCCGCCCGACCGCGCGCCGCATCGGCCAGTGACCACACCGATCTCGTTCCACCGTCGCCGCCCGCCATTTAACAATACGAGAGCTGCAGGTAACAAGAGTTATTATCTCCACGGCCAGTATTAACAATCAGATGGCGCTCACGAGACGACAGCTGTTAGCCGCCGGGGTCGGGACCGCGAGCGTCGGCGCGCTCGCCGGCTGTGTCGACGGCTCGGTCAGTGCCGGCGCGGACTCGGAGACGACGACCGCCTCGTCCTTCTTCGTGTTCGGCTCGATCGCCGCGGCGGTCGCCGGCGACGCCGCCGCGACGGAGCTGCTGGTGCCGATCGGCCAACACGGCCACGGCTGGGAGCCCGGCCCGCGGGTTCGCGAGGCCGTCGCCGACGCCGACCTGCTCGTCCACGGCCCCGAGACGTTCCAGCCGTGGGTCGACGACGTGCTCGCCGACCTCGACGCCGACGGCGCCGAGGTGGCGACGGTCGACGCCGCCAGCGACGTGGCGCTCCTGCCCGCCGGCGGCGGCCACGACGACCACGACGGGACCGAGAGCGGCCACGACCACGGCACCGCCGACCCGCACTTCTGGCTCGACCCGACGCGGGTCGCCGACGCCGCCGGTACCGTCGAGTCGGCGCTGGCCGACCTGGATCCCGCCCACGCGGACACCTACACCGCGAACGCCGACGCGTTCCGCGAGCGACTCCGCGATCTCGACGCGCGGATCGAGGCGGTCGTCGCCGACGCCGGGACCGAGACGCTGCTCGTGGCGGGCCACGACTCCTTCGGCTACCTCGAGGACCGCTACGGCGTCCACGTCGCCGCGCTAACCGACGTGTCGCCCGACGACCGGCCGACGACGCGGGACGTTCGCCACGCCCAGGAGATCGTCGACGAGCACGGGCTGCGGTACGTCGTGGCGGACCCGCTCGAGTCCCAGCAGGCCGCCGAGCAGTTGGTCGCCGAGACCGACGCCGAGGCGGTGCTGCCGCTGACGGCGATCCCGGGCCTGACCGACGAGTGGGAGCGCGAGGGGTGGGGGTACGTCGACGTGATGCGGAACGTGAACGTCCCGACGCTCGAGCGGGCGCTCGACGCATGACGGGCGTCCTCGAGGCCACCGAGGTGTCGTTCACCTACGGCGACCGACCGGTGGTCGAGGACGTTTCGCTCACCGTCGAGGCCGGCGAGTTCCTCGGGCTGGTCGGCCCGAACGGCTCGGGGAAGACCACGCTGCTCGAGCTCCTGATCGGCCTCCGGCGCCCGGACGCCGGCTCGGTTCGGCTGTTCGGCGAGCCCGCCCACGCCCGGTCGACCGGCCGGCGCGTGGGGTACGTCCCGCAGAACGTCTCCGACGCCGCCGACGGGATGCCCGTCACGGTCCGGGAGGCGGTGCGGATGGGTCGCTACCCCCGCCGGCCGTTCGGTCGCTTCGACGACGAGGACCGCGGGGCCGTCGACGCCGCGCTTCGGCGGGTGGGGATCGACGATCTCGCCGAGCGTCGGGTGGGGCGGCTCTCCGGCGGCCAGCGCCAGCGGGCCTTCATCGCCCGCGCGCTCGCGGCGGAGGCGGATCTCCTCGCGCTCGACGAGCCCACCGTCGGCGTCGACGCCGAGTCCCGGGAGGCGTTCTACGACCTGCTCGGCGAGCTGAACGAGGACGGGATGACGATCGTGCTGATCGAACACGACATCGGCGTCGTCACCACCCACGCCTCCGAGATCGCCTGCCTGAACCGCGAGCTCTACTTCCACGGCGACCCCGCGGTGTTCGTCGAGACCGACGCGCTCGCGGCGGCGTACGGCGGCTCGCAGTCGATCGTCCACCACCAGCACTGATGGCCGGAACGCTCTCCTCCACGCCACGCCCGCTCCAGTCCGACGGGGCGATCCCGTTCGTCGTCGACGAGCTCTGGGGCGGCCTGCTGGACGCCCTCGCCGGGGTGACCGGGATCGAGCTGCTGGGGTTCCCGTTCATGCAGCGGGCCTACCTCGCGGCGGTCTGTGTCGCCGTGCTCGGCCCGCTGGTGGGGAGCTTCCTCGTCCACCGGGAGATGGCGATGATCGGCGACACGCTGGCCCACTCCGCGTTCGCCGGGGTCGCCGCGGGGCTGTTCGTCAACAGCCTGTTCGCGGTGGCCGTGCCGCCGCTGCTCGCGGCGCTCGTGGTCGCGGCCGTCGCCGCGTTGCTGGTCCAGGCGCTGATCGACGCCGCCGGCGCCTACCGGGACACGTCGTTGGCTATCGTGCTCACCGGCTCGTTCGCGGTCGGGAGCGTGCTGCTCACCGCGACCGACGGGGGGATCGCCGTGGGGATCGACGCCTACCTGTTCGGCTCGCTGGCGACGGTGTCGCGGGCCAACGTGGCGACGCTGCTGGCGATGAGCGCCGTCGTCGCGGCGACGGTCGGGGCCGCCTACCGGCCGCTGCTGTACGTCACCTTCGACGAGGTGGGCGCCCGCGCCGCGGGGATCCCGGTCGGGCGCTACAACCGCTTGCTCGCGGTGCTGACCGCGGTGGTCGTGGTCGGCGCGATGCAGATTATGGGCGTGATCCTCGTCGCGGCGATGCTGGTGGTGCCGACCGCGACCGCCGCGGCGATCCGGGGGTTCAAGCGCTCGATCGCCGTCGCCGTCGCCGCGGGGCTGTTCGCGACGACCGCGGGCGTGACGCTCTCGTACCTGTACGACGTGGCCGCCGGCGGGACGATCGTGCTCGTCGCCATCGGCGGCTACGCGGCGTCGACGCTCGCGGTGCGGATCGGTCGGAACTGAGCGGGGGGCAGGGGATACAGTACGTTCAGCTAGTCGGTTCACCGCGAGCGAACGACAGTGAGCGAGCGGGCCGAGCGCCGACCAGAGAGAGACGGCGGAGCCGTCTCTCAGGCCGTGCGGGCGACGCATGGGTCGCCCGCAGACACCGGGAGGCGCGAGGCTTTCGTTCGAGATTTTGCCAGGCCCTCCGGGGGCCCGCAGCAAAAGGTCGAAGCGTCGAGCTACATCTGGTAGCGCCGCTCGTCGTCGCGCTCGGGGTACTGGTCGGCGCCGGTCATCTCGTCGTACGTCGCGCCGGCGAGGTACTCGTCGTACGTCACGTCGTAGCCGCTGCGGAGGTGGAAGTCGAGGTTGCCGCTCTGGACCGCCTGCTGGAACAGGGTGTGGACGCCGCGGCGGAGCAGCTCCTCGGTGTCGGTGCCCATCGCCGCCGACAGCAGCGCGAGCTCGTTCCGCGTCTCGGGGTCGAGTTCGACGGCAGCCTCCTCGCCCAGCGCGGTGTAGTTCGCGGTCACGTTCTCGTCGAGGTCGTCGAGGCTCATACCCGTGGGTTCGTCGGCAGGTGAATACCGCTTGTGGCTCCGCGCCGCGACCGCGCCGCTTTAGCGACGCCGGGCCCCACCCACGGGCATGACCGACGCCGCCGACGCCGGCGACGACGCGGCCGCCGACGGCCCGCCGCTCCCGCCGGAGCTGGACCTCGACGCCGTCCGCGAGGCGCTGATCGCGTGGTACGAGGCCGACCACCGGCCGTTCCCGTGGCGCGAGACCGACGACGCCTACGAGATCCACGTCAGCGAGGTGATGAGCCAGCAGACCCAGCTCGACCGCGTCGTCTCCGCGTGGGAGGATTTCCGGGATCGCTGGCCGACCGTCGACGCCCTCGCCGCCGCGGATCGCAGCGACGTGGTGGCGTTCTGGACCGACCACTCGCTCGGCTACAACAACCGCGCGAAGTACCTCCACGAGGCCGCGGGGCAGGTCGTCGACGAGTACGGCGGCGAGTACCCGGAGGAACCCGACGAACTGGCTGAGCTGATGGGGGTCGGCCCGTACACCGCCAACGCGGTCGCGTCCTTTGCGTTCAACAACGGCGACGCCGTCGTCGACACGAACGTCGAGCGCGTCACCTACCGAGCGTTCGACACGCCTGACGACGACGACGCGTTCGAGGAGGCGGCCCGGACGCTGATGCCGGAGGGACAGTCCCGGGTCTGGAACAACGCGATCATGGAGCTCGGCGGCGTCGCCTGCACGAAATCACCCGCCTGCGACGAGGCGGGCTGCCCGTGGCGCGAGTGGTGTGACGCCTACCAGACCGGCGACTTCACCGCGCCGGACGTGCCCACGCAGCCGAGCTTCGAGGGGAGCCGGCGCCAGTTCCGCGGGCGGATCGTCCGCGCGCTGAGCGACGGCGACGCCGTCGCCGTCGACGATCTCGGCCACCGAATCCGGGTGGACTATGCGCCCGAGGGCGAGCACGGTCGGGAGTGGCTGGCGGGGCTGCTCGACGACCTCGCCGACGACGGGCTGGTCGAGATCGAGGAGCGCGACGGCGAACGCGTCGCCCGGCTGCGGTAGCTCGCCGCCGGCCGGACGGTCCTCACTCCGCGTTTTCGTCCGCGGGCGACCCGTCGATCAGCCCCCGCGCCGCGAGCAGCTCCTTCCCGCGCTCGTAGGCGCCGAAGCCGTAGAGCCGCGACGGCGTGAGCACGTAGCGCCGCTTCACGCCGCCCTCCGAGCGGTGGCGGACGACGAAGCGCGGCCGGGTCAGGAGCGGGAGCCCGTACTCCGGTTCGACGCTCTCGATCGTGTCGAAGGGGATCACCACCTCCTTCTGGGGGTTGGCGCCGCGGAGCCGCGTCCAGATGGCCCACGCGAGCAGCAGGCCGGCGGCGGCGCCGGAGAGCCACGCCGGGAGCGTCCGGACTGCGAGGGCGGCGCCGACGAGCAGCGCGACCAGGAACAGCGCGACGCCCGCGCGGCGGACCGGCGGGATCGCCCCGTCGGTCAGCGCCCCGCGGAGCGTCCCGATCGCGCCGCGCTCGCCCGACTCGATCCGGAGGCGGTCCTCGGCGACGATGCAGCGGCCGTCGTGGGTGCGGAACGCCTCGACGGCCGCGTCCTCGGTCGTGCGATTCGCTTCGTCGGTCATGATGCGGTGGAGACGATCTTGATCACGTCGCCCTCCTCGAGCTCGTGGTCCTCGGCGATCCGCCGGCCGCGCGGGCGTCGACGGCGTGGAGGTAGCCGTCGCCGATGTCGGAGTGGACCGCGTAGGCGAGATCCTTCGGCGTCGACCCGCGAGGGAGCAGGAACGCGTCGGGGAGCACGTTCCCCGTCCCGTCGGTCCACTTCGACTCGTTCTGGACGGGGTAGGCGGTGAGGTGGTCGAGCAGCCCGTACACCGCCTCGTTCAGGGCCTGCTGGACGCCCGTGCCGCCGTGCTCGGCCATGGTTTCCCGGATCCGCTCCAGCCCCTGCTCCTGTGTCTCGCTCACGTCGCCCAGGATCTCGAAGTCGGCGTCGCCGGGGTCGTAGTCGACGACGCCCGCCTCGGCGCCGTTCCGGAGCGCGAGCTCGCCGTCGGCGGTGCAGGGGACGACGGGCTTGTCGGTCTCCCGGAGGGCGTCGATGTTCTCCTCGGGCGCGATGTCGACCTTGTTGGCGACGAGGACGATCGGCTTCGTCCGGGCCCGGAGGTCACGGGCGAGCGTCTCGCGGTGGTCGTCGGTCCAGTCCCGGGGGTTCTCGGGGTAGTTCATCCCGCGCAGCGTGGCGGTCACGTCGTACTCGTCGGCGCCGAAGCCGGTCAGGAGCTCGTGCAGCGCCTCGTCGATGTCGAAGTCGGGCGAGCGGGACTTGCGCTCGACGGACTCCCAGTTGCGGTCGACGATCCCCGCGAGCCAGCGGTCCATCTCCTCCTCGATGAAGGTGGCCTCCTCGGTGGGGTCGTACGTGCCGACCTCGACGGGCTCGCCCTCCTCGTCGGTCGCGCCGGCGGCGTCGACGACGTTGAGGATCACGTCGGCGTCGGTCAGTGCGTCGAGGAACTGGTTGCCGAGCCCGCGCCCCTCGTGGGCGCCGGGGACGAGCCCCGCCACGTCGAGCAGTTCGACCGGGACGTAGCGCTTGCCGTCGCGGCAGTTGTCGCTGTCGCAGCGCTCCTCGCGGTCGAGGCAGGGGCACTCGGTGCGGACGTGGCTGACCCCGCGGTTCGGGTCGATCGTGGTGAACGGGTAGTTCCCCACGTCGACCTCCGCCATCGTGGCGGCCTTGAAGAACGTGGACTTGCCGGCGTTCGGCTTGCCGGCGAGCGCGACCGAGAGCATTCGTTGGCAGTGGGTTCAGCGGACGGTGGGAACTGCCTTTCGGTCGAAGCGCCGGCCTCAGAAGTCGGGGGTCTGTGCCTGCGGGTTCTCCCCGGGCTCGGGGCCGTCGTCGGACTGCACCAGCTGGATCTCGCCGTCCGCGCGCATCGTCCCCTCGACGTTCGCGCGCTCGTGGACCCGGAGGTCGACCGAGGAGACGTCGCCGCGGACGCTCGCGCCGGCGTCGATGGTGACGGCGCCGTCGCGGGTGGTCACGTCGCCGTGGATCACGCTGCCGGAGTGGAGATGCACGTCGCCGCGGGCGCGGACGCTGCCGAACAGCTCCGAGCGCTCGTCGATCGCCACCTCCGTCGCGCGGATGTTGCCGTGGAGCCGGCAGTCGCTCCCGACGGTCGCCGGCGTCGAGACGCGCCAGGCGTCGTCCGACACCGACGAGCCCCGCGGGATTACCAGCGGCTCCTGCTCGGCCTCGCCGCCGTCGGCCAGCGCGTACGCCAGGTCGTCGGCGGCCTCCTCCTCGCCCAGCCGGAGGAGCTGGGAGAGCACGATGAAGTAGAACACCAGCGTCGGCATCGGGTTCCGGATCGTGATCCAGCCGTTCGCCTCGAACCCCTCCTCGATCTCCACGTCGTCGCCGATGTCGAGGTCGCCCGACACCATCAGCTGGCCGCCGATCCGGGCGCGCTCGCCGAGGTACGCGTCCTCGCCGACGAGCACGTCGCCGTCCACGTCGGTCCACATGTCGAGCCGGCAGTCGTTCTCCGCCTCGATGTGACCGCCGAAGCTGCTCCGCTCGCCGGCCGCGACCGAGCGGCCGCGGACCCCGAACTCGACGGTCGACTGGCCACCGACCAGCACGTCGCTCTCGGTCACCAGGTCGTGCTCCTCGACCACGGTGCCGCTGGGGATGGTCAGTTCGTCGAGCGGGTCCTGTCGGAGCGACATACACGCCGTGGGAGGGTCTCTACGCTTAAAAGGCTCCGTCAGACATTTATCGGCGAGCTGTTAGGTTCTCCGTCGATCCCGGGAGTGCACGGCTGCGGTCGGCGGTTCGGGGCCCGGGCGTCGATGCCGGAAGCGTGGGGTTAACCACGACGGATCCGTAGGCGGTCGCATGACCGCACTTTCCTTCGACGAGGCGGGCATCGACGTCGTCTACGAGGGGACGGAGTTCCGACTGGAGAAGGCGCTGATCGAGGAGGCGACCGGGAAGTCCTACCCGGACGTGACCGACCACGAGGTGCTGAAGATCGTCGAGGAGGACCCGAGCATCTCGGGCGAGCCCCGCCGGATCGGCGACATCGTCCAGTCGGTCTGAGTCAGCTCAGCCCGTACTCGTCGTGGTCCTCCTCGAGCTCGCCGGCCTCCGCGACGAGATACCCCATCAGGTCGCGGGCGCTCTCCTCGACGTCCTCGAGGTCGTCGTTCGAGCGTCCCGTGACCGTGACCGAGAGCTCCTGCAGCGCCAGGTCCACGCGCGGGACGGTCTTGTCCTCCCCCGGATCGCCCGACGGGCGTCGAGGGTCGTCGGTACGCTGGTCGTCACCGTCGTCTCCCATACGCGCGAGGCTCTGCCGGGTCATACAAAAGTCCGGGGGCGGGGAGCCACCGGTCAGCCGTCGACGAACGTCCGGCGATCCAGCCGCTCGGTCGCCTCGTCGGCCAGCGCCCGCAGGTTGACCGCGTCCTCGCGGTTGTAGGAGATCAGCGTCTCCAGCGAGCCGTCCTCGCCGCGCTCGTGCTCCTTCCAGAGGCGGACCGCGTCCCGGCCGGAGATGTCCGGGCGGTCGCGCTCGATCCCGATCTCCCGCTCGATCGGTTTGAGCCCGCCCGAGAGGTCGAGCTTCTTGCAGGTGTACATCAGGTCGAGGTGCGGGGTGTCTACGTCCAGCCCCAGCGAGGTCTCGAGGAACGGTACGTCGAAGCGCTTCCCGTTGAACGTCACCAGCAGGTCGGCGGCGTCGAACTCCGCGCGGACGTTCTCGGGCGTGAGGTCGTCGCCGTGGACGAGCGTCGTCGTCTCGCCGTCGCGGTGGAACGACACCGTCGTCACCTTGTTGCGGTCGTGGTCGAGCCCAGTCGTCTCGATGTCGAAGAAGCAGGCCGACTCCCGGAAGTTCTCGTACAGGCGCCAGCGCTCGCCGCTCGGGAACGCCTGGTCGAAGAAGGCGGCGTCGCCGGCGTCGAGGCGCGGCCGGGCCTCGTCGATGAACTCGCTGATCCTCTCGCCGGTCTTCCGGCCGACGGCGGCGGGGTGGAAATCGTCCCAGTGGGTGATGTCCTCGGACCAGAGGCGGCGCTCGGTCGCCTCGCCGACGCCGCGGACGGGGATGAAGGAGTTCTCGACGCGCATACCCGAACTGGGTCGGTTCCCGGTGATAAACTCGGCGCCTCGCGCGGGGTTACTCCCGCAGCCGCTCGCGCTCCTGCTCGTCCTCCGTCTGCTCGTACGCCGCACACACCCGGCTCACGCCCTCCTCGAAGCTGATCTCGGGCTCCCAGCCCGTGGCCTGTTTGAACTTCGAGGGGTCGGCGTGGGTGTGGTAGACGTAGTTGTCGAGCGGCACCGGCTCGTAGACGGGCTCCACGTCGGTGCCCAGCTCCTCGTTGATCATCGCGACCATCTCGTTGAACGTGTACGGGTCGCCGACGCCGAGATTGTACACACCGTCGAGCTCCTCCTCGGCGGCGAGCTCGAGGCCGCGGACGATGTCGTCGACGTGGGTGAAGTCGCGGGTCTGGGTGCCGTCGCCCCACAGCACCGGCGACTCGCCGTCGGCGATGGCGTCGGCGAACTGCGAGATGGTGTTGGCGTACTCGCCCTTGTGGCCCTCGTTGCCACCGTACCCCTGGTAGACGGAGAAGAACCGCATCCCGGCGAGCGTGAGGTCGTGGAAGTCGGAGTAGTACTCCGCGTAGCGCTCCCGGCCCATCATCGACGCGTCGTACCCCGTCGACGCCTCCACGGGCATCTCCTCGGTGCAGGGCTCCTGCTGGCTGCCGTAGATCGAGGAGGTCGAGGCGTAGACGAACGTCTCACAGCCGTCGGCCATCGCCTGCTCGACGACGTTGACGAACCCCTCGATGTTGACCCGGGCGCCCTGTCGGGGGTTCTCCTCCAGCATCTGCCGGGAGGACAGCGCCGCGAGGTGGAACACCGCGTCGACGTCGGTCGGGAGGTCGTCGTCCAGCACGTCGGCCTCGACGAACCGAACGTCGTCGTCGAGGTTCGCGGGGGTGCCGAGGTAGCAGTTGTCCAGCGCGATCACCTCGTTGTCGGTCGCGAGGTGGTTCGAGAGGTTCGAGCCGATGAACCCCGCGCCGCCGGTGACCAGCACGCGCTTGCCGTTCATGCTCGGCCCTCTTCCCGGCGGCGGCAAAGGCCTGTCGTTCGGCGATACCCACGCGTGTCCGGACTGGGCCGAAGTTTTGAACGGATACAGCAGTTTTCGGGCGACTCCTTCGAAACTCTCTCCAACTTTTTCGGAGTCGGCCGCAGGTTTATGTACTCCCGTGGGCAATCAGTCAACAAATGTCTTCGATCGAGCTAACAGCCAGCCAGCGCACGATTCTCCGGGCGCTCGTCAACCTCCACGGGGAGGCGGAGTCCGCGGTGAAAGGCGAGGCGATCGCCGAGGAGGTGGGTCGCAACCCCGGCACGATCCGGAACCAGATGCAGAGCCTGAAGGCGCTCCAGCTGGTGGAGGGCGTCCCCGGACCGAAGGGCGGCTACAAGCCGACGACCAACGCGTTCGACGCGCTCGACGTGCAGCAGATGGACGAGCCGGCGTCGGTGCCGCTGAGTCACGAGGGCGAGCCGGTCGACGGCGTCAACGTCGAGGAGATCCGGCTCACGAGCGTTCACAACCCCGACCTCTGCCGGGCGGAGCTCCACCTGCGCGGCTCGGTCAAGGCGTTCCACGAAGGTGACCACGTGCGCGCGGGGCCGACCCCCCTCTCCGCGCTGGTGGTCGAGGGCACCGTCGACGGCAAGGACGCGACCGCGAACGTGCTGGTGCTCCAGATCGAGTCGATGGAGGCGCCGGCCGGCGAGACCGCCCACTGAGGCGCCCCGACCGCGTCACCCTTCCTGCTCGTCGAGCACGACTGGCACCCCGCGCTTGGCCACGTCCCTCGCAAATTCGCCGGAGTCCGCCTGCAGTATTTCGATCGTGTTGTAGTGGACCGGTAGCACCAGATCGGGGTCCATCCGCTCGGCGAGTTCGGCCGACTCCGCGGCGCTGCTGACGACGGTGCCGGCGATGTTCGCGAGGAACAGCGAGACCGACAGCTCCGCGAACGCGTCGAGCGCGTCGCTGTCGCCCGGCCAGAACACCGACGTGCCGCCGAGGGCGAGGCGGTAGCCGACGCCGAACCCCTTCGGGTGGCCGACGTTCCCGTCCGCGTCGGCGCGGGGGCCGTCCGGCTCGTTGTACGCCGGCATCGACCAGACGTCGGCGCCGCCGTCGACGCCGTCGACCGCGAGGTGGTCAGTCTCGCCGATCCGGACGACTTCGCCCGGCAGCTCCGAGACGGGGGCTACGTCGCGGTCGATCCCCGCGGGATCGACGGCCTCGTACACGACGACGGTCGTCCCCTCGTTCGCCACGCGGTCGATCCCGTCGGAGTCGTAGTGGTGGTCGTGCGTGACACAGACGAGATCGGCGTCCTCCGGGCGGTAGTCGGTCGCTCGCGGGTGGGCGGCCGCCTTGGGGTTGCCGCCGCCGACGGGCGTCCACTCGCCCGTCAGCACGCCGTAGCGTCCCGGGTCGAGGTAGGCGACGAAGCCGCCCTCGGTCTCGATACGCGTGGTCGCGTAGCCGAACCACGTCACCTGCAGGCCGTCGTGGCGTACGGTCATGCGCAACGCTCCGGTCGGGCTACCCTTAGGCGTACGCTTCGAGGAACGGGGTCGTCGACGGCGGCTCAGTCGTCGCCGCCCGACTCGTCGTCGCCGTTCGCCAGCCGCTCCACGCGCTCGACGGTGTCGGCGTCCGCGGGGTCCTTGTCCTCGCGCACCTCCACGAACCGCGGGAACCGGAGCGCGTACCCGGCGCCGTACGTCGGCGACGCCTGGATCTCCTCGTAGCCAACTTCGAACACGACCTCGGGGCGGAACTCGACGGTCTGGCCGTCCTCGCGGGTGACGTGCGGTTCGAGGAGGTCGGTGAGCTCGGCGAGGCGCTCGTCGGTGATCCCGGTCGCGACCTTGCCGACCGTCTCGTAGCCGTCGTCGGCGCCGACGGCGAGCAGGAACGTGCCGAACTCGTTGGCGCGGCGCCCCTCGCCCCACTCCGCGCCAGTGACGACGCAGTCCAGCGTCTCCACGTCGGGCTTGCGCTTCAGCCAGTCCTGCCCGCGGTCGCCGGGGGTGTACGCCGAGTCGGGCCGTTTGAGCATGATCCCCTCGTGGCCCGCCGAGAGCGCCTCCGCCTCGAACGCCTCGATCTCGGCGGCGTCGTCGGCGTACAGCACCTCGCTCGCGGCCGCGGGCAGGAGCTCGGTCAGGCGGGCGTGGCGCGCCCGGAACGGCGCCTCGAGCAGGTCGGTTCCGTCGCTCCCCGCCCGGCCGTCGAGCAGGCAGTCGAACGCGTGGAGTTCGAGCTCGACCTCCTCGCGCATCCGGTCCACGTCGTGCTTCCGGCGGAAGCGCCGCAGCACCTCCTGGAACGGCAGCGGACCCCCGTCGTCGTCGACGGCGACGACCTCGCCGTCGAGGATCGCCGGGGCGTCGAGGCGCTCCTCCGCGAACTCGACGATCTCCGGGAGGGCGTCGGTGACCTCCGACGTGTTCCGGGAGTAGAGCCGGACTGTCGGGTCGTCGGGCGTCGGCTCGCGCTCGGCGTCGGGCGGCGCGATCCCGTCGGGGTGGTGGTGGAGCTGGACGCGCGCGCCGTCGAACTTGATCTCCGCCGCCACCGCCTCCCACGACTCCAGCGCGCCCGTGACGGTGCCGGCCTGGGCCAGCATCGACTGCACCGGCCGGCCAACCGTGAGGCTCGTCGCCCGGAGCCCGTCCGCGCCCTCGTCGCGGGCGATCCGGGCGACCCGGCCGTAGTCGTTGCTCACCTGCAGCGCGTCGGCGACCAGCTCGGGGTCGACCGCGAACGCCTCGGCGATCGCGTCCCGAACCGTCCCCTCGCCGACGCCGAGGCGCATCTCCCCGAGCACGAGGCGAGCGAGGTAGCGCGCCTCGTCGTCGTCGACCCGGGAGAACAGGCCGAACAGCGTCGCGAGCTTCGTGTCCTCGCTGCCGTCGCCCTCGGCGGCGGCGACCGCGCGGAGTTCGGCGTCGACCTCGGCGAGCGTCGGGCCGTCGCTCCCGGCGTCGGCGTCCCCGCCCGCGCCGAACGCGCCGAGCCCCTGCTGGCCGCCGAGGTCGAGGTTCGCGGCGACGGCGCCGATCTCCCCCTCGTCGGCGAGTCGCTCCTCCACGTCGTCGGCGGTGACGTTCGGCCCCGCAGCCTTCGCCAGCGCGGCGTAGCAGAGCGCGGGCCCCACGTCGAGCGTGCGGGCGTCCCAGCCCGGGAACACCCGGCCCTGGAGGAAGCGGGCGACCGTGCCGACGTCGTCGCCGGCGTCCCGCAGCAGCGCCGCGACCAGCGAGACGGTTTCGAGGTCGGCGGGCTCTGCCTCCAGCTCGGCGGCGCGGTCGGCGAAGGCGGCGAACTGCATCTGGGCGGGCTACGGGGAACCCGCAAAAAAGGGCGCCGATGCGCCGCGCCCGCACGGCGTCGGCCGGCCCCCGAGTACTTCCCGCTTCGCACACACAACCACGTGCATGGACCAGACGCTCGCCGAGCGGGTCGAGGAGGTGCTGGCCGTCGACGCCGACGCGTTCGCCCAGCAGGCCGCCCAGGACGCGGAAGTCGTCAAGTCGCTGCTGCGGGACGGGGCGTTCGACAACCACCGCGCGGTGATCGGGCTGGAGTACGAGTTCTACGCCGCCGCCGACGGGCGGTGGGCCGAGGACGAGGCGACCGACTGCACCCTGATGCGGGTGCCACGGCGGCTGTTCGACTTGATCGACTTCGAGAAGGAGCTAGGGCTGCACAACGCGGAGATGACCACCAGCCCGCAGCCGTTCAACGGGTACGGGATGGCCGCACAGGCCGCCGAGGTGCGCTCCCACCTCCAGAACGCCAGGGACCTGACGAAGGCCGAGGGGATGCGGCTGGTGAGCGACGGCATCTGGACGATCCCGCCCGCCGGCGAGACGGCCCGCGAGTACCTCACCGACAGCGTCGTCGACGACGGCGTCCGGATCGCCGTCAACATGAGCGACGCCGTGCGCTACCACGCGATGTCCAACAGCGGCGCGATCGACCCGCCGATGACCGTCGACGCGCCACACGTCGACATCGAGGCCGACACGGTGATGCCCGAGAGCCTGATCACGTCGATCCAGCCCCACTACCAGATGAGCCGTGCCGCCGACCTCCCGCGCCACCACACGTACGCGATCCGGGTCGCCGGCCCGCTGCTCGCGCTCGGCGTCAACGCCCCCTTCTTCCCGCCGGACCTGTACGAGGACGCGTCGACGCCGAGACGATACTCGCGGATTCGTACATGGAGAACCGGATCGCGGTGTTCGAGTCGGTGCTCAACGCCGGCGGCACGGAGAAGGTCACCTTCCCCGAGGACGTCGAGACGGTCGAGGAGGCGGTCGACCGGATCGCGGGCGACGAGGTGGTCGTGCCGATGCCCGTCGAGGAGGGCGGCGACCGCTTCGACGACCAGTTCCCGGCGTTCCGGGCGAAACACGGCACCTACTGGCGGTGGGTCCGCCCGGTGTTCGGCGGCGCCACGCGGTCCGACGCCAACGCCCGCATCGAGTTCCGGCCGCTGCCGGGCCAGCCCACCGTCTCGGACACGGTCGCCTTCCTCGCCGCCTTCGCGGGGCTGATGGTGCAGCTCCCGCGGCACGCCCACCCCGTCGACGAGCTCGACTGGGCCGACGCCGAGTCGAACTTCTACGGCGCGATGCGGGAGGGGCTGGACGCCGACCTGCACTGGATCACGGCCGACGGCGAGCCCACCACCGACCTGGACGCGATCTACGCCGACCTGCTCGACAGCGCCAGCGCGGGGCTGCAGGCCGCGGGCTGCTCGGAGGCGGCCGCCGAGGAGTACCTCGCCCCGCTCCGGCATCGCGTGGAGGAGCGCGTCACGCCGGCGTCGTGGAAGGTCGATCGCGTGCGGTCGCGCGTGGCCGACGGCGACTCCTTCGCCGACGCGGTGACCGCGACCAAACGCGAGTACGTCCACAAGCAGGGCGAGACGCTGCTCCAGGGGACGTTCGCGAACTGGGACTGACGCCGGCCGGCGTCGACCCAGTCGACGGCGCACGCGCTACTCGGCAGAAATAGCCGGAGAAACGCGGTGGGGCGTCTACAGCAGCGCGTCGATGTCCTTCTCCTTCGTCACGTCGACGCCCTCGTCGGTGACGACGGCGATGTTGATCCCGTTGCCGGAGGCGGTGTCGCGCTCCATCGCGCTCTTGATGCATTTCGTCGCCACGTCCTTCGCGGCCTCGACGCCCATGTCCTCCTCGAACTCCTGCTCGAGGACGCCCAGCGCGAACTGGGAGCCGGAGCCGGAGACGGCGTAGTCCTCCTCGGTCGTGCCGCCGAGGGCGTCGATGGAGTACACGTGCGAGCCCGTGTCGTCGACGCCGCCGAGGATCGGCGAGACGATGAAGAACGCGCCCGAGCGCAGGAGGTTGCCCGTCAGCGTGGAGAGCGCCTGCATCGACATCTGCTTGCTGCGGCGGACCTCGAACAGGTTCGACTCGGCTTTCAGCGTCTCGATCAGCGACTGGGCGGCGGAGACCGAGCCCGCGATGGTGAGAGCGCCCGTCGGGTGGATCTGCTCCACCTTCTGGACGTCCTTGCTGGAGACCATGTTGCCCATGCTGGCGCGCATGTCCGTCGCGAGCACGACGGCGTCGCCGGCGTCGATGCCGACGGTCGTGGTCCCGGTCTTCATCCCCTCGTCCGTCGACGCCTGCGCTCGGCGCTGGTCGGCGTTGGAGAACTCGCCGAGTTCGGGGCCGAAGACGTCGGACTGGTCGCCGCTCAGCGGGTCGAGCCCTGACTGATCAGCAGGTGTTCGCATTGACGAACGCTAGTCGGGGAACGCTGATAAAGCCACCCCTTCGGGGAGAACGGGCCGCCTTCGAAACCCGGGCAGCGCGGCTGGGTCGGGCGGTGTGTTCGGAAAACTGGACGCGTTACTCCGTCGTCTCGTACGCCGCCTTCGCGCCGTCGACGGCCCGCCCCAGCGGGAGCGGGACGCCCAGCCGGCGGGTGAACATCGCCAGCGGGAACAGCACGATCCCCAGCAGGACCGTGAACTGGTAGAGTGCGAACAGCGTGGCGCGGCGGATAGTTCGGCTCATCTCCGTGGTGCTCCACATCCCGTCCCGGTATAAGTAGTTGTTGGGTGCGGGGAGCGGAACACCCCGGCGCTTGCTTGCGTTTCCAGCACGGTTGTGCTGGGGGCAAACTGAGTGGTGGAACTCGTAAAGACGGCCGATAACGCGCGGGGCCCACCGAACCTTTCGCTGTAAGTTATGTGTAGGCGCTGGCAGGGGTGCGCGACGGCGTCGACGGCACACGAACTGCCCCGGCCTCCGTGCCGGGGCGTCGAGACTACGCCGTCGACGTCCGATCGGCACCGACGGCACGCGACCCACCGCGACCGCCGTGTCGCAGTGACGAGACGACGCCGTCTACGTCCGACTGGCCCCGGTTGCACGCGACCCACCCCGGCCGCCGCTGGGGAAACCCTGAAACCCGCGCTCGGCGTAGGGCGCGCCATGAGCGAGTCAGACTGGACCGACGCCATCGTCGGCGAGCGGATGGCGGTCGATCAGGAGTTCGCCGCGGAGGTGCGCGACTCCCCATTCACCAACCAGGAATGGGGGTTGATCATGACCGCGGCGGAGTTCGACATCGCCGACGCCGACGACCCCGAGAACGCCCGGATCGTCCCGGACACCTCGAAGGTCGCGGGCATAATGCCCGAGGTCGAGAAGATGGACGGGGCGATGGGCGGCGGCCCCGGCGGGGGGCGGCGCCGCGGGCGGCGACGACGGCGGGGTGTTCTCGTCGGTGAAGGAGAGCCTGGGCCTCGGCGGCGGCGACGGCGGCAGCGACCGCACCGAGGACGCCGAGGAGCTGTTGGAGCGCTACGCGGAGATGCTGCAGGCGCACCTGGTCGAGAAAGGTCGCTGGGAGCAGGTCCGCATCGCGTACCAGGAGTAGGGGCCGGTCCCGACTCCGGCGTTAGCTGTTGGCGATCTCGGCGTCGTCGAGCGGGAAGTCGACGTCGACCTCCTCGCGCTGCTCCTCGACCATCGTCAGTTCGAGGGTCTGCCCGCAGTCCGGGCAGGGGACGACGACGTCGATGCGGAACGACTCGCCCGAGCCGTGGATTTCGGTGATCGCGCCGTCGCTCCGGGTCAGATACTCGCCGTCGAGTTCGTGGGTACAAGCCATGTATCACGCTTGTGAGGCCACCGGCTTCAGTACACCGGCCGAACCCCGGCACGGCCCGACTCCTTTTTTACCCTCTCGCGATCAAGCGTGGCCATGAGCGATTTCGGCCTCGACCTCACCCGGGCGGAGGAGGAGCTCGACGACCTCGACACCGCGGGCGAGGTGGTGCTGGGGGTGTTGGACGGCTCGACCGACGGCCAGGAGTGGATCGACGCCGTCGAGTCGGGCGACGTGCTCGTCCTCGCCGTCGACGGCGACCTGAACCGGCTGGCGGCCGGGTTCGCCCGCGAGATCCGGGATCGCGGCGGCTCGCTCACCCACTTCCGGGGGTTTCTCGTCGTGACGCCCGAGGGCGTCGATATCGACACCGACCGGCTGTAACCCGGCGCGGCGAAGCGTTATCCCCCATCGGGCCCTTCCTCGACGTATGCCGACGTACACCCGGCGGACCCGCGTCGACGCGCCGCTGTCGGAGGTCTGGGAGTTCCACTCGCGAGTCGACGGGCTGGAGGCGCTCACGCCCGGGTTCATGAACCTCGAGGTCGAGGCGATCCGGGGGCCGGACGGCGAGCCCGACCCGGACGCGCTGCTGGCGGGCAGCGAGATCGAGATGGCGATGCGCCCGTTCGGGGTCGGGCCGCGCCAGCGCTGGACCTCCGTGATCACCGACCGCGAGGAGGGCGACCAGGTGGCGTGGTTCCGCGACGAGATGCGCGACGGCCCGTTCCCGCGCTGGCGACACACCCACCGGTTCCGCGCCCACGGCGACGAGACCGTCGTCGAGGACCGGCTCGTCTACCGGCTCCCGCTCGGCGGGCTGGGGAAGGCGCTGGGGCCGCTCGGCGTCGTCGGCTTCGAGCCGATGTTCCGCTACCGCCACCGGCGGACGAAGGAACTGCTGGAGTAACCAGCACGACGCCGGCCGCGGCTCACACCGCCGTCGGCAGCAGCGCCGTCACGAACACCACGACGAGCCAGCCGGCGGCGTTCCACCAGGGGACGCCGCGCACGCTCGGGCCGGGTATCGTCTCCGCGTACGCCCACGCGCCCGCGCCGACCGCGCGAGGCTCCACCGCTGCGTCTGCGAGCGTCGCCAGCACCGCCGCCGTCCCCGCGACGGCGAGCGGGCCGTCGACGACTAGCGACGCCGCACGGACGGCGAGGTAGACGACCGCCGGCCAGGCGAGCAGGATCGACACCGGCACCCCGGCGAGCTGCGGGCGGAGGGAGTGCGTGAACAGCCCGGCCCGGATCGCGGGCGCCTCGACGGTGAAGGCGACGGCGACGCCGCCGGCGAACAGTGCCGCCGTCTCGGGGAGCGGCCACGTCAGGAGTGCGTGGCCGAGCGTGAGCAGGAACAGGCCGACCTGGCCGGCGACGTAGCGCCGCGCCGTCGCGGCGTCGATGGAGCTGTCGGCCGCCTCGGCGGGCTGGCTGGAGTCAGTCACGGTCCCGGGCGGCCGCGGTGACGTAGATGCCGAGCAGTACGACGGCGCCGCCGGCGATCGTCGTCGGCGTCGGGATCTCCCCGGGGAGCAGCAGCATCGCGAGCAGCGTGCTCCCGACCGGTTCGCCCAGCAGGCTCACCGAGACGACGCCGGACTCGACGTGGGCCAGCGCCCAGTTGATCACTGTGTGCCCGAAGATCCCGGGCCCGACCGCCATCCCCAGGAACAGCAGCCACTCCCGCCGCGGGTAGTCGACCAGCGGGGCGTTCTGGGCGACGGCGATCGCGAGCAGCACGGCCGCGCAGGCGAGGTACACCACGACGACGTAGGGGACGAGCGAGACGCGCTGACGGAGGGAGCGCCCGGCGAGGACGTACGCCGCGGCGGAGACGGCGCCGACGAGCGCGAGCGCGTTCCCCAGCATCCCCGTGCCCGCCAGCGCGTCGGCGTTCCCGACGCCCAGCAGCGCCAGCACGGGGTCGCCGAGCGACATCGCGGCGGCGCCGAACAGTGCGACGAAGATGCCGACGAGCATCCGCCGGGTCAGGCGCTCGTCCAGCAGCGCCCACGCGCCGACGGCGACGAACAGCGGCTGGGTCTGGACCAGCGTGACGCTGGCGGCGACGGAGGTGTGGTTCAGGCTCTCGAACCAGGCGGCGAAATGCAGCGCGAGCGCGACGCCGGTGAGGCCGGCGACCCCCAGGTCCTGTGGCTTCATCCGGCGGAACTCGCCGCGGTAGCGGCCGAACGCCCACGGCAGCAGGAGCGCGGTGGTGAACACCACCCGGTAGAACGCCTTGACGACGCTGGGCGCGCTCGACCAGCGGATCAGGATCGCGCTGGTGCTGACGGCGAGGACGGCGACGGCGAGCCCGGCCATCGGCGGCACGCGCTCCTCGATCGCGGCGAGTGACACGGGAAACGGTCCAAACTCCGCGTGCTTACCGGTTTCGAAGCCGGGGATCCAGCGGCGTGCCGGCGGGCGATACCGGCACACGTGGCGGAGCCAAGAGACAATCCTTAAGTCCGAACCAGGTCCTACGTACGAGTGCCCGCCCTTAGCTCAGACTGGTAGAGCAGCCGACTGTAGATCGGCTTGCCCCCCGTTCAAATCGGGGAGGGCGGATACCTTTGCTTCTGACCGGTGAGCGTAGCGAACCGTGTCAGAGCCGAGTGTCCAACCGAGCCGATCTGAGCTTGTGAGTCGCGCGCAGCGAAGCGAGCACGTCTCACTGTGTTCGAATCGGGCAGGGCGGACTTCTCCGACCGACGTGAGCAGTGAAACGCCGCTTCAGTGTTCCGAGCAGGGCAGTCGCAGTTCCGGACCCGACGAGGCACCTCGGGACCGCTCGACGGCCTTTCGGGGAACGATCGGCCCCCGCTCCCGCAGCAGCTGTCGCTCCCGATTCGGACCAGTAATCGAGCATTACGCTCGGGGGCGGTCCGTCCGGCCGCATACCGTCGACCTGGGTATGACGGTGTTTCTTCGACACGATGTTTACTAACAATACCGCTGGCGCCCCCACAGTAGTCGTCAAGAGCCTCTCATGAGTTCTGTACTCGTCCTCAACGCACACGCGAAAAGCGGGCTGGTCGCGATCCGACGGTTGGCCGCCCGAGGTATCGACGTGACTGCGGCGAGTTCGATGCGGTGGAGTGCCGCCCGGTTCTCGCGGGACGTCGACCGGTACCTGATCTATCCGGACCCGGCGCGACGGACGGGCGAGTTCCTCGAGGCCGTCGAGGGGGAGCTCGCGAGGGGGGATTACGACGTGCTGTTGCCGATTAACGAACAGACCGTGGAGACCGTCGTTCATAATCGGTCCCGGTTCGAACGTCACACGACGGTTCCGTTCCCGTCGTACGAGCAGCTCCTCGTCGGCCTCGACAAGCGCCGGACCGTCGAAGCGGCCCGCGAGGCCGGCAGTCCACTACCCGAGACGTTGTTCTCCGACGAGGCGTCCCTCGCCGACGTCGAGGCGACACTCGGGTACCCTGTCGTCGTCAAGTACCCCTTCGGCGAGGGCGGGAAGAACGTCTACATCTGCGAGTCCGCCGACGAGCTCGAACGGGCGACACGACGTGGCGAGGAGCGGTTCGGCGTCGTGCTGTTCCAGGAGTTCGTCCCCAACGGCGGCGAGCGGGGTGTGTACACGCTCTACGACGCCTCGACGACCATGGTCGGGCTCACGGTCCAGCGCCGCCTCCGTTCGCGCCCCCCGGAGGGTGGCGCGAGCACCTACCGAGAGACGGTCGCGGACCCGGATCTCGTCGCCGTCGCCGACGAGTTCCTGACTTCCCTCGACTGGAGCGGGCTCGCGATGGTGGAGTTCCGGATCGACGCCAGGACCGGCGAGCCGAAACTCATCGAGCTGAACCCGCGGTTCTGGGGGTCGCTCTCCCTGTCGACGTTCGCCGGAGTCGACTTCCCGTACCTGCTCTACCGACTCGCGATCGACGAGTCCCCGCCCCCCGTGCTCGAGTACGACGTCGGTGTCCGCTCGCGGTGTCTGTTCACGGACGCACTCCAGCTGACGGAGCGAGCGGACCGCCTGCGTGCCGTCAGGGAGTTCCTCACGCCGTCTCCCCGGCCGTGTACCCACGACATCGTCTCCCTCCGGGACCCGCTACCGACGGTCGGACAGGTCGCCTACTACGCCGCGGTGGCGTACGAGAAGGTAACCGGGTCACCCGCCGACGATGTCTCCGACAGGGAGGCCCCCACCCCACAACGTTCGTAGCGGTGCCGCGAACGACCGACGACGACGATCTCGTGGAGTCTCCCACCGGAACGTCCGTTCATACTGTCGATGCCCCCCTCGTTCCACCGGCGGGTGAAGTGAACGAGTCGGTAGTAATGTGCCCGTAGCGTCCGTTCGGGAACTCCACCTTCCCGTTCTCGGTGGTACATCTCTTTTCCCGTCTCGGGATCGCGGGGTTCGATGTCGTTTTTCCGGTCGTGGGCCGGTTCGAACCCGTGGACCACGGAGCGACCGGGTGCCGCCGACGGCAGATCGACTTCGCGGTCGTCGGGCCGCGACTCTGTCTCACCGAGGACGGCGAAACCGTCCGAGGGCGAGACGAAGCTCCCCTTCACACTCGCAGAGAGCGGAGTTCTCTCGAAGTCGATCCGGAGTCGAGCACCCGTCAGCGGCGCGACTACGCCTCCGGATCCTTCCACGGGTCGTCGGCGTCGGTCGGTTCCAGCGCGCGCTCGATGTCGGCCTCGTCGAACTCCGTCGACGACAGCACCATCGCGAGGCGCTGCCAGCGGGCGCTGAGGTCGCCCTCGCCCTCCGGGCCGACGCGGGCGCCGTGGGTTTTGAAGAACGCCGTCCCGCGGTCGCGGCGCGACCCCTCGCCCGTGTGCCCGTCGAAGACGGCGTCGAAGCGCCCCTCGGGCTCGAGGTCGCCGACCGGGAAGTCGTGGCTCGGCGCCTCGCCGCGTTCGCGGGCCTCGGCCCGGTGCTCCGCGACGGCGCCGAAGTACTCGTCGGCGTTTGAGGCCTCGCGTGACGACTGCGCGCGGGCACACGCGAGCGCCGCGTGGATCGCACAGAGGCGGCCGCGCCACTCGTCGGCCTCCCAGCGCTCGGTCGCCAGCTCCTCGTAGCGCGCGACCTGGGTCGCCACGTCCTGGCCGGCCCGGAGGTCCTCGACGACGTAGAGGTTCAGCCGCTCCCAGAGGTTCCAGCCGAACCCCGAGCGCGCGAGCTCCCAGGCCGCCCACGCCGCGACCTCCTCGTCGGAGCGACGGACCGCCTTCTGGAGCAGGCTCGAGACGACGTAGCGGCTGAACCCGCCGTCGGTCTCGTCGGGATCCTTCTCCTCGCCGAAGTCGTCCTCGCCGGCGGCCTCCGGGGGTCGGTCCGTCTCCAGCGTGCCGTCGGTTCCGAACGTCGCCTGGCGATCGTCGTCCATGTGTCCGTCGCCGGCGCCCGGCGTCTAAACGCTCTCGGTAGGCGGGTCGGCGGGCGACTACTCCGCGGTGGCGTCGTCGCCGCTCGCGTCTTCCTCGTCGCCCGGCTCTCCGTCGTCGCCGTCGGCCGCGTCGCCGACGACGGTCTCGTGGACGCGGACGCCCTTCTCAGCGAGGTGGCGCATCTGCTTGCGGGCGAACTCCTCCTCGCGGGTGCCGTGGGTCGCGAGCACGACCACCTCCGCGCGCCCGACCGGGCGCATCGTGCGCCCCGCGCGCTGGGCGCCCTGGCGGCGGGAGCCGCCGAGGCCGGAAGCGACGACTGCGAGCTCGGCGTTCGGCAGGTCGATCCCCTCGTCGCCGACGCGGGAGACGACCAGCGCCTCGCGCTCGCCCGTGCGGAACGACTCGAACAGCTTCTCGCGTCGGTGGTGGGGGGTCTCCCCCGAGACGAACGCGGCGTCGAGCGCGTCGGCGATCGCCTCGCCCTGGTCGAGGTAGTCGACGAACACCAGCGCCTTCCCGTCGGCGTCGGCGAGCAGTCGCTCGATCTCCTCGACTTTCCGGGGGTTGGTGGCGGCGAGCTGGTGGCGCTCGCGGCCGTCGGCGCTCCCCCACTCGTTCTCGGCCAGCTCGTCGTCCCAGGGGAGGTAGCGGAGCTCGACCTCCGGTTCGGCGACGAAGCCGGCGTCGAACAGCGCCGACCAGTCGGTCCCCAGCGGCGGGCCGATCAGCGTGTAGATGTCCGTCTCGTCGTCGCTCTCCCGGACGGGCGTCGCCGTCAGGCCGAGTCGATGTTTGCTCTGGAGCGCGGCGGACTGCCGGAACACGGGCGCGGGGACGTGGTGGGCCTCGTCGAACACGATCAGCCCCCACTCGCGCTCGTCGAACAGCTTCCGGTGGCGGTCCATCCCGGCGATCTGGTAGGTGGCGATCGTGATCGGGCGGATCTGCTTGGTGCCGCCGTGGTACTCGCCGACGTGCTCGGCGTCGACGGTGGTGTGCCGCTGGATCTCCTCGCGCCACTGGCCCGCGAGTTCGCGGGAGGGGACGAGGATCAGCGTCTCGCCGCCGACCGCCGTGAGCGTCCCCAGCGCGGCGACGGTCTTGCCCGAGCCGGGCGGGCCGACGAGCACGCCGGCCTGCTTCTCGAGAAAGCTGTCGACCCAGGACTGCTGGTACTCACGGAGCTCCGTGACGAGTTCGGCGTCGATGGGGTCGCCGCTCTCGAGGTCGCGGTCGTCGACGACGGGGTAGCCCGCCTCGTAGAGGGTGCGCTTGATCCCCGCGATCGCGTCCTCGTTGACCCACGCCTCGGTGTCGGAGATGGGCGCGCGGATCGCGTCGTCGTCGAGCTTCTCCATCGCGACGTTGCCCAGCAGGTCGTCGGTGGCCGCGGTCAGCACGGTGTAGCCGTCCTCGTGGGTGTCGAGCCGGAAGCGGTTGGCCCGTTTCCACTGGCTCTCGACCCACTCCTCCAGCCCCTCGTAGCGCCGGGGGAAGATCCCACGCATCGCGAGGATCAGGTCGGCGACGCCGTCGAAGGGAGCGGACCACACGTCCTCGGGACGGATGCGGTAGAGGTAGCCGCGGGTGCCGGGCTCGGTGCCCGTGGTGTCGACGAGGTGGGCGAACTGTGAGAGCCGGGCCTGGGTGTACTGGGTCGGGCGGTCGACGACGATCTCCCGGCGGTCGGGGAAGACGACCACGCGTTCCCGGGAGGCGAGATCGCCCCACTCCGTCGGGTACCAGACGACTGGATCGTTCTCCACGTCGACGCGTTCGAGTAGCCCTTGGTCGGCGAGTCGGCTGAGCGCCTCGTCGGCGTCGGCCTGTGACTCGTCGAGCCGGCGGGCGAACTCGTCGGCGGTGAGCAGCGGCCGCCCCGTCGCCTCGACGGCGTCGTAGAACTCCGAGAGCGAGAGATCCGTCATTGGGCGTGGTTGGCGGTCGGCGGGAATACGGCTTGTGACTCGCGCGCTCGCGCGGGCTAGCGCGAACAGCGAGCCCGGTCGAGTTCGCCCTTCGAGCGGAAGCGGCCGTGACAGTTGACACAGCGCAGGTGGCCGTCGCCCGGGTCGGTGACCAGGTGGTGGCCGCGGACGTAGAACGGGCGGGGCACGTCGCGCGGGCGGATGTGTTCGGGCACGTGCTCGTCGGAACGCTCAGAGAGCGTGCTGCGGAGGCGGATCGTCTCGATGTCGGTCCGGTCCCAGCGCTCCGAGGCCTCGGCGGCGCCGATGTCGTCGATCTCCGTCCACGCCGTGACGACCACGGGCGAGGCGGTCTCGGTGTCACAGACGACGACCACGAACCGGACGCCGTCCTCGACGCGGGCGAACCGCCAGCCGTCGCTGGTGTTCCAGCGGAGCTGCCCCTCGCGGATCGCGGCGTCGATGCCGTCGAGGGTGACGTAGCGCCCGCCCTGGGCGAGCCGCTCGCGGACGTGGTCGGTCAGCGAGTACTGCCCCGGGTTCCGGATGGGCGGATCCTCCGGCTGCCGCCGGACCGCCTCGGGGGCCGTCGCCTGCTCGGCCGTACGGTGCTGCGTCTCTGGGCCCGGGGCGCCCCGGCCGTCCGGGCCGTGGTCACGGGATGCCACTATCGCCGCGTTTGCGCCGGAGGGTTATGCCTCTTGTGCCGGTGTGTGGGCGAAAAACGGGTCGGAAGAAGCGTGCTCGACGGTTCAGCTGAGGAGGCCGAGACCCTCGATCCGCTCGACGATCTGCTCGACGGCCTCCTGGGCGTCCTCGGTGCGCTTCCCGCCCGTGATGACGATCTTCCCGGAGCCGAACAGGAGGATCACCACGTCGGGCTCGTCCATGCGGTAGACGAGGCCGGGGAACTGCTCGGGCTCGTACTCCACGTCCTCGAGCCCGAGGCCGATCGCGAGGGCGTTGAGGTTGAGGTTGTGCCCCAGGTCCGCGCTGGAGACGATGTTCTGGACCGTGATCTCGGGATCGTCCTCGACCGGGATGGTGAGGTCCCGGAGCTTCTCGAAGATGATGCCCAGCGCCTCGTGGACGTCGTCGATGCTCTTCGCGCCCGTGCAGACGATCTTCCCCGAGCGGAAGATCAGCGCCGCCGCCTTCGGACTCTGGGTCCGGTAGACGAGGCCGGGGAAGTTGTCCGGGTTGAAGTCGGCGCCGGGGAGGTCTTCGGCCAACGCTTCGAGGTCGAGCTCCTGCCCGATGCCCGTCGATGCCACCACGTTCTGGATCTCGATTGAGTCTGCCGGCGAACTCATCGTTCAGCCTTTAATGCTCACCCAGCCCTTATAAAGGGTTCCCTTATATACTGTTCCGGCGGCGTCGACGGTGTCGGAGCGCCGACAGTGTGAACGGAAACCGCACGACAACGCGCCCCAGGACGGGTTCGAAACATCAGGGTTAAGTAGTACACACCCATCGAATGGAATGCGAAGAACGCGCCGCGGCCCGGGGCGACTCGGGAACGGTGCGTGGACCCGGATCGCTTCCGATGGGTTTATGCCCAGTCGGGCGAAATACTCGGGTCCGAAGAAAGATGAGGACGCCGCCCCCGTGGTCCGCCACAGGACGGCTTCTGATGCGA
>NZ_BBJN01000051.1 GCF_000739555.1 Halolamina rubra | reverse complement strand
CACCTCGTGCCCGAGAACTTTTGGCCGAGAACGCCCCACGCCCGGTAGTGGCAGAGACGACACGCCGGTTCTTCCCGTACGACAGCCCCTACCCCAACCAGGGGGAGGCGATGACCCGCATCGCCGCCGCGCTCGACGACGGCGACGACGTGCTGTTCGAGGGCGCGCCCGGGACTGGCAAGACGCTCTCGGCGCTCGTGCCCGCGCTGGAGCACGCCCGCGAGGAGGACCGCACCGTCGTCATCACGACCAACGTCCACCAGCAGATGCGCCAGTTCGTCGAGGAGGCCCGCGCGATAAACGACGAGGAGGACATCCGCGCGGTCGTGTTCAAGGGGAAGTCGTCGATGTGTCACATCGGCGTCGACTACCAGGAGTGTCAGACGCTGCGTGACACGACCCGCGAACTCGTCGAGGACCGGGCCGAGAAGCGGGAGCTCGAACAGCAGCAGCGCGAGCTGCTCGAAGCCAGCCGCGAGGGCGACGCCGCCGCCGCCCAGCGACGCGAGGCGATCATGGAGGAGCTCGACGAGGTCGAGGACCGCATCGAGGACGTCGAGAGCGCCAACGTCTGCGAGCACTACCGGAACAACCTGCTGGGCGACAACGAGGAGTTCTACGAGTGGCTCTACGACGCGTCCGGACGCCCGAGGAGATCTACGCCTACGCCGACCGGAACGAGCTCTGTGGCTACGAGCTGCTGAAGGAGGGGATGGAGGCCGTCGACCTGGTGGTCTGCAACTACCACCACCTGCTCGACCCCACGATCCGCGAGCAGTTCTTCCGGTGGCTCGACCGGGAGCCCGAGCGCGTCGTCACCGTATTCGACGAGGCCCACAACATCGAGTCCGCCGCCCGCGACCACGCGAGCCGGAGCCTCACGGAGAACACGCTCGACAGCGCGCTGGACGAGCTCGACGACCGCGACGACTCCCGGGCCGAGGCCGCCGAGAACGTCGTCGGCGCGTTCCGGGACGCGCTCGTCGAGAGCTACGAGGACGGGTTCGCCTTCGGCGAGCGCGAGCAGGTCGACGAGAACTGGTCGGACGTGCCGATCGCCAACGACGACGCCCGCGACGACCTCACGCTCGCCTTCCTCCGGAACTACGAGGGGCGGGGGATCGACACCGAGATCGAGCTCGCGGTCCAGCTGGGCGAGGCGATCGACGAGGAGTACGAGGAGGCGTACAAGAACGGCGAGGCGACCTCCCGCGCCGAGAGCTCGACGCTCGCGGCCGCCCGGTTCCTCGCGACCTGGATGGACGAGAACGCCGAACTCGGCCAGTACCCCGTGGTGTCGGTGCGCCGGAACGAGGGCACCGACGAGATCTACGGCCGCGCCGAGCTGTACACCTGCATCCCGCGCCGCGTGACCGAGGCGCTGTTCGACGAGGTGTACGCCAGCGTGCTGATGTCCGCGACGCTGCGCCCGTTCGACGTGGCCGCCGACGTGCTGGGGCTCGACGACCCCGTGACGATGGCGTACGGGCTGGAGTACCCCGAGGACCGGCGCCGCACGTACGCCGCCGGCACGCCGGCGCTGTTCGCGAACGACCGCGGCGACCCCGAGGTCCAGGAGTCCGTCTCCGGGCTCGTCTCCGACCTCACCGAGTTCACGCCGGGCAACACGCTGCTGTTCTTCCCCTCCTACGCCGAGGCCGAGCGCTATTACCAGCGCCTGGGCGGCGACGGGCGCCCGGTGGGCGACGCCGACGGTGGCGACGCCGAGCTCATGCTCGACAGTTCGGACGTGGACACCGAGGAGCTGCGCGAGCGGTTCGTGGCGAGCGAGAACGCCGCGCTGTTCACCTCGCTGTGGGGGACGCTCGCTGAGGGCGTGAGCTTCGACGGCGACGACGCCCGGAGCGTCGCCGTCGTCGGCGTCCCGTACCCACACATCGACGACCGACTGGAGGCGGTGCAGGACGCCTACGACCGCGCGTACGGCGACCGCGACGAGGCGGGCTGGCGCTACGCCGTCGAGATTCCGACCGTCCGGAAGACCCGGCAGGCGCTGGGGCGGGTGATCCGCTCGCCCGACGACTTCGGCGTGCGCGTGCTCGCCGACAAGCGCTACACCCGGGCGGACATGGGTCGCTACTCGGTCCGGGACACGTTCCCCGAGGGGGAGCGCGACGAGCTCATCGACATGAACCCCGAGAAGGTGAAGTTCGGGATGCTCAACTTCTACGGCGACCTCGACGCCTACGACGGCGCGCCGCCCCAGCCCTGACGGGTTCGCCGTAACGTATATGTCTCCCCTGCCGTACGTCTGACGCGTATCCGACGCCCGCCGGACAGGCACGGATCGACGGCTGGATCGAAGAACGGCCAGTAGTGGTCGTCTCGACACCGATTTCGGCCGTTCCGACGCCGTCCTGTCGGGTCGATTAGCGCCGCCTTTATCAGACTCCTCCGAGAAGGGGTGGGCGCATGGCCACTCAACCCTCCGATCCTGACAACGTTCGAGAGAGCTGTCCGGAGTGTGACGGGGAGACGATCCACGACGTCCGGGTCGAGATCCGGACCGAGAGCGATCAACAGGAGAACTCGGAGTTCTCCAGAGAGCCGTACCGCGTGGCGGTCTGCCAGACGTGCGACTCGCAGACGGCGACGCGGATGAACAACGCGTAACCCCCGGCAGTGGCCGTCGACGGGTGTGGGGGCCCGCGACGAGCGATGCCGGCTATGCGTCGGATCGGCGCCTTCGGCGCCGTATTCTTCGACAACGGGACCGACTAGCTACTCGAACAGCCCCGCGGTCGTCAGTTCGTAGCCGTCCTCGGTGACGATCAGCGTGTGCTCGGCCTGCGAGACCAGCTTCCCCTCGTCCTCCTGCAGCACCGGGTACCCCTTGACGGCGCCGTCGGCTTTCAGCCGGCGCAGCGCCATCGACGGCCGGGGCGTGTCGAGCCAGCGCTCGGCGAACGGGAGCCCGTCGAACTCCGCGGTGATCTGGTCCATCGCCTGCCGGGCGGCGCGGTCGCGGACCGAGCGCTCCTCCTGCAGCTCGAAGATCTGCTCGTGGCTCCCCTCGCCGACCTTCCCGCTGCCGTCGGTGGCGAACGGCTCGATGGCGACGACCTGCCCGGCCTCGAGTTCGGCGGAGCGGTCCACCCCACGGTTGGGGATCGACGGGCCCGTGTGGGCGTCGTAGCGCTGGAGCCCGTGGCCCGAGAGGTTCAGCACCGGCGAGTAGCCGTAGCCGTCGATCACGTCCTCGATCGCGCCCCCGACGACGCCGACCTCGGAGCCGGCTTCGACCTCGTCCAGTGCCGCGTCGAGCGCCTGCTCGGCGGCCTCGACCAGCTCGTCGTTGCCCGAGAAGTCGACGGTGACCGCCGAGTCGGCGATGTAGCCGTCGACGTGGACGCCGACGTCGAGACAGACCATGTCGTCCTCGCCGAACACCGTCTCGTCGTCGGCCTCGGGGGTCGCGTGGGAGGCCTCGTGGTCGATGCTGATGTTGACCGGGAACGCCGGCTCGCCGCCGAGCTCGACGATGCGCTCCTCGGCGGTCTCGGCGACCTCGAGGTGGGTCACGCCGGGCTCGACGAGCTCGCGGGCCTCCTCCATCACCTCGACGAGGATGTCGCCGGCCTCCTGGTGCTTCTCGACTGCCTCCTCGCTCAGATCGCCGTAGCTCATGGCTGTGGGGTTGGCCTGTGCGGGGGAAAGAGGTTCCGACAGGACGGCGCGACCCCGGCCCGGGCGTCGCCCGGAACTACCGCGTCGCCGTGCTCGTCTGCATCCCCTCGGAGTTGAACGCCGCGCCGGTGCCGTCCTCGTCGCAGACGATGACGCCCGCCGAGGAGCCCGTGAGCTCGTCGAACTCCGCGATGGCGTCGTCGGCCGCCGTCTGGGCGTCGGCGCCCGCCTCGAGCTTGTCGACGGCGCGCTGGCTCAGCGTCACCTTCGCGATGTCCTCGCCCGCGCCGGTCGCGGAGGCGCCGCCGGCGGGCGTGCAGTAGAAGCCGGAGCCGACCTGGGGCACGTCGCCTACCCGCCCCGCGAGCGCCCACGAGCGCCCGCCGGTGGAGGTCGCGGCGGCGAACTCGCCGTCCGCGAACGCGACGGCGCCGACGGTGTCGTGGCCGCCGAAGCGCTCCTCGAGCCACTCCAGGTGGGCTTTCGGCCCCGCGCTGGGCGGGTCCTCGTTCTCGTACTCCTCGCGCTTCTCGGGGGTGAGCAGGTCGACGCCCGTCTCGACGCCGAACTCGTCGGCGAGATCGACGGCGTGCTCGCCGGCGACGAAGATGTGGGGCGTCTCCTCCATCACGACCCGCGCCGCGGAGATCGCTTCCTGCACGCCGTCCATGCTCGCGACGGCGCCGACCTCGCGGTCGGCGGTCATCAGGCCGGCGTCGGTCCGGACCGCGCCGTCGGACTGGACCGCGCCGCCGTAGCCCGCGTTGAACCGGTCGGACGCCTCGAGCACGTTCACTGCGGCCTCGACGGCGTCGACAGGGTCGGTCTCGGCCGCCCCCGCTTCGGCCGCGTCGTCGAGCACTGCCTGTCGGGGTTCGGGCTCGTCGGGGGTGCCGCCGGCGCCGCCGTGGACGATGATGCGCATGCTCGTGTGAGCGTTGTCAGCGCTCATCAATCCACGGGAAACGGTCGCCTGCGCCGGGTTCCGCTCCCGGGCGGCCGCGGCCGGAAGAACGGCAAGCATTTGGTTCCGCTGTGAGACGTTTTCAGTGCCATGAGCTACGAGCACATCGAACCCCCCGAGTCGGGGTCGAAGATCACGCTCGCCGACGAGGAGTCCGGCGAGCTCGACGTACCGCAGAACCCGGTCATCCCGATCATCCACGGCGACGGCATCGGCAAGGACGTGGGCCCGGCCGCCCAGGACGTGCTGACCGCCGCCGCCGAGGCGACGGGCCGCGACGTGAGCTGGATGGAGGTGTACGCCGGCGAGACCGCCCGCGAGAAGTACGACGAGAACCTCCCCGAGGAGACCGTCGACGCCATCCGCGAGCACCGCGTCGCGATCAAGGGCCCGCTGACGACGCCCGTCGCGCCGGCTTCCGGTCGCTGAACGTCGCGCTGCGCCAGACGCTCGACCTCTACGCGAACGTCCGACCCACCTACTACCTCGACGGCGTCCCGTCGCCGATGAAGGCGCCCGAGGAGATGGACATGGTGACGTTCCGGGAGAACACCGAGGACGTGTACGCCGGCATCGAGTGGGAGGCCGGCACCGACGAGGCCGAGCAGGTACGGGACTTCGTCGAGGACGAGATGGGGTTCGACGACGTGATGCACGACGGCCCGATCGGGCTCGGCCTCAAGCCGATCTCGGAGAAGGGTTCGAAGCGCCTCGTCCGTGAGGCGATTGACTACGCCATCGAGAACGACCGCGACAAGGTCACGCTGGTCCACAAGGGGAACATCATGAAGTTCACCGAGGGGCAGTTCGGCGACTGGGGGATGGAGGTCGCCGATGAGGAGTACCCGGACGACGAGGTGTTCGCCGCGCCCGACTCGCTCTGGGAGGAGCAGGACGAGGTCGACATCCCGGAGGACGCCGTCATGGTCGAGGAGCGCCTCGCCGACGCGATGCTCCAGTGGATGCAGCTCCGCACCGACGAGTTCGACGTGCTGGCGATGCCGAACCTCAACGGCGACTACCTCTCCGACGCCGCGGGCGCCCAGATCGGCGGCCTCGGCATCGCGCCGGGCGCGAACTTCGGCCACGGCCGCGTGCTCGCCGAGCCCGTCCACGGCTCCTCGCCCAAGAACGCCGGGCTCAACAAGGCGAACCCGACCGCGCTCATCCTCTCGGGGCGCCTGATGTTCGAGTACCTCGGCTGGGAGGACACCGGCCAGCTGATCCGCGACGCCGTCGAGAAGACGATCGACGAGGGGACGGTCACCTACGACCTCGCGCGCCAGCGTGAGGACGCCGAGAAGGTCTCCACCACGGAGTACGCCGAGGCCGTCGTCGAGAACATCGAGAAACTCGCGTAAGCCAGTCTCTGCGGCTCTCTGCCCCGTTTTCTTTCGCCGTTCGCCCGCCAGTCGCTACTCCGCCCAGTCGGGGTTCGTCCGCGGCGGCGCGAACACGTCGATGCCGACGACCGTCTCGTCGCCCCGGTTCTCGGCGGCGTGGACCTCGTCGCCGAGGAGGGTGTAGGACTCGCCGGCGCCGACGGTCACCTCCTCGCCGTCCTCGAGGACGAACGTGAGTTCGCCCTGGGTGATCAGGCCGGCCTGCTCGTGGTGGTGGCTGTGTGAGGGGACCTCCGCGCCGGGTTCGATCTCGAAGTGCTGGACGCTCGTTTCGTCGCCGCTGGCGCCGACGGTCAGGTGCACGTCGTCGACGGCCTCGACGAAGTCGTCGTCGTTGGGTGTGTACGTGTCCATGTGGGTGTGTGGCGTGCGGAGCCGTATAGTTCCTCAGCTTCCGGCTACGTTGCGTGGGAAAGTGAGTTCTGGGTCCGGGTAGCGAACCGACCGTTTACGGGAACGGTAACCGCGACAGCATCTCGATGCATGACCACTTGTGACCGCAGTGCGCCGGACACGAGGTCCGGCGAGACGCCGATTCCCCACCCCTCCCCCCGCGCCCGCCGACCGTTGGCGCGCGAGGCGTCCACCGCCACTGCACCGCGGCCGCTGTCGGGGCGAAGCGCGAGCAGGGCGAGACCGGATGTATCGCTGGCAGTGCGGGCGACGCGTGGGTCGCCCGCACGACGCCTCCGTGTGCGAATCAGCGCGAGGGACGAGCGACCAACCGGGAGCGAGTCGACTGGGGAGACTCGTGGTCGCTGTGCCGAGCGCAGTGCGGTACAACTGGTCTAGCTCACTCCGCGGTGACGTTTTGCGGTGGCTGTTCCGTTTCGAAGAACACCACCACCAGATCCCCGAAGGTCGCAAAAAGACCGATTACTCCAACAACTCAGCGGGCGGCGACTGCCAGTCGCTCGCGGAGTCCTGCGGCTCGTACCCCAGTAGCTCCTTCGTGTGCTCGAGGTCGAACCAGCTCCGCGGGTTGTCGCTGGTCGCGAAGAAGATCCCGAACTCGGTCTCCTCGTCTTCTAGACAGCGATCCACCAACTGCGCCCAGTCCCGCAGCGAGAGCCAGGTGCCCTTCAGGCGCTTCACCTGCTCGGTGTACGCCGGACTGCCGCGCTCCCAGTCGCCGTTCTCGACGCCCCTCTCGGCGTCGCCGTAGGGGTTGTCGTAGAGCCCGCCGCGGACGCTGGCGATCCGGGCCGCGTAGAACCGCTCGGGGTACTCGCGCTGTTCGACGTAGAACCGACCCATGTCCTCGCCATAGGCCTTCGAGACGCCGTAGTAGGAGTCGGGGCGCTCGTCGTCGTCGACGGTGACGGTCGTGCCGTCGTCGAGTTCGTACACGTCCGGCTTGCCGTCCTCCTCCCACATCCCCGCGGCGTGGATCGAGGAGGCGAACACGAACCGCTCGACCTCGGCGTCGGCGGCGGCCTCGAGCACGTTCCGCGTCCCGACGATGTTGCTCTGGTGGACCGACTCCCACGTCGCGGAGACTTTCGGGTCCGCCGCGAGGTGGACCACCGCGTCGACGCCGTCGAACGCCGGGCGGATCTCGTCGTACTCCGACACGTCGGCGACGTGGTCCACGTCCGGCGCGTCCTCGCGGTCGAGGTGGACGAACTCGTGGTCCGAGTCGTCTGTGTCGAGGTTCTGTTTGATTCCCGAGGCGACGCGACCCTCCGAACCGGTGACCAGCACGCGCATACCCGGAACTCGGCGGAGGCGGGGATAAGCCTCGGGATGCGCCCGGCCCGCCGCGTCGCCGGCGGGGCGTCGACGCCCGCCGCGGCGAGCGGAGGATTCATGGCCGAAAGCGCACCACACCGAGGCATGTACGCGGTCGTCGGCTGCACCGAGTGCGGCACCTACTGGCTGCTCACGGACCCCCGGGAGAGCGACTCGGCCACCTGCCCGAAGTGCGGGCGGCGCCACCAGACGAAGAAGCTCAACCGGTTCTACGAGACCGACGACCGCGAGGCCGCCCGCGAGGCCCGCGCGGCGCTGCTGGCGAAGAAACACGGCGACAGCGCGGCGTTCGACGAGGTGGCACACGTCTCCGAACTCGAACAGCGCGTCGAGGAGAGCGGGTTGTCCGAGGAGGCGTACCTCGAACAGTCCGGCATCGACGCCGACGAGGTGCAGCAGGCGGGCGACACCTCGACGGCGTCCTCGCGCAGCCGCGACGAGAAGGTCCGGGACGCGGTCCGGGAGGGCGGAACGGAGGCAGAAGTCGTCGACCGCGCCGTCGACGACGGCGTGCCGCGCGGCGCCGCGGAGAAACTGCTGGAGAAGCTCCGCCGACAGGGGGAAGTGATCCAGTCGGGCGGGGAGTTGCGGTTGGTGTAGCGTTCAGGGCGGCAGGTGGCGGTCGTAGACGTTCCGTCGGTGTCCGACCGCTTCGACGACGAGCACATCGTTTCCGCGATCCCAGTCGACGATGGCTCTGTAGTCGCCGATTCGGAGCTTGTAGTACGGATAGCCCGATAGTGGTTCCAGTCGATGCTCGGTCCACTCGGTCGCTTCTTCGACCTTGTTCAACACCCGATCGGCGACCTGTGGATCCAGTCCGTCGAGATGTTCGATTGCCCGCTCGGTGTACTCGACCTCAGTCATCGAGCCCGAGCCGTTCGCGTGCCTCTTCCTCCGACACGGTCTCGCCACGCTCCCGCTGCTCACGACTCTCTTCGAGGTCGTCGAGTGTCTCGTCGCTCAGTTTCGTGGACGGATCGACCCAGTCGCGGAGCGCGTCCCGAATCGCCTCGGACTTGCTGGAGTAACCGCGACGCTCCCACTGCGCCTCGATCTGTTCCAGTAACGGCTCCGGGACGCGAACGTTGATCTTCCGCATTCGGTCGTCCCCGTTTTCGGTGTCTGTGCTCATGCTCTGTGATACAGATGTATCACACTAAAACCTTCGCCGCGCTCGGAAACGCCTACCGACCCAGTTCGGCGTGCGCGCTCGAGAGGTTCCGCGACGCCAGCGCCGACAGCAGCGACAGCTCCCCGGCCAGCGCGCCGGTGGCCACACACTCCGCCAGCGCGTCGGCGTTCGAGCCGGCCGGGTCGCCGCCGCCGCGGATCCCCAGCACGTCCAGCCCCTCCGACTGGGTGGGGAGCTTCGTTCCGCCACCGACGGTGCCGACCTCGATCGACGCCAGCGAGACCGCGGCGTAGAGCCCGTCCTCCCGGGCCTCGACGGAGACGATCCCGTTGCTCCCCTCGACGACCTGCGCGGCGTCCTGCCCGGTCGCGAGATACATCGCCGCGACGACGTTCGCGACCTGCGCGTTGAACCCCAGACTCCCGGCTTTCGCGCTGCCGATCAGGTTCTTCCGGGTGTTGACCTCGGCGATCGCCTCGGGCGTGGTCTTCAGCGTCTCCTCGACGAACTCCCGGGGGAGCGTCGCCTCGGCGGTGACGCTGCGCCCGCGCCCCTCGACGGCGTTGATCGCGGCGGGCTTCTTGTCCGTACAGAGGTTGCCCGAGAGCGCGACGAGCGAGGCGTCGGTGCGCTCCTCGATCACGTCGCAGGCCTCGCCGGTCGCGATGGTCGCCATGTTCATCCCCATCGCGTCGGCGGTGTCGTAGCGGAACCGCAGGAACACGTTGTCGCCGACGACGTACGGCGTCACGTCGAGCAGCTTCCCGTGGCTGGTGGTCGACTCGGCGGCCTCCCGGAGGTCGTCGACGTTCTCCCGGACCCAGTCCGCGAGCGCCTGGGACTCGGCGATCCCGCTCGTCTGGAAGACGGGCGCGCGGGTCATCCCCTGTTTGGTCACCCGCGCCGTCGCGCCGCCGGCGTCGTCGATGACGGAGAGCCCGCGGTTGACGGAGGCCAGCAGCGCGCCCTCCGTGGTCGCCAGCGGGAGGTACGTCTCCCCCTCGTACGCGCCGCCGTCGATCGTGACCGGGCCGGCGACGCCCATCGGGATCTGGGCGGCGCCGATCATGTTCTCGATGTTGCTCCCCGCCGCGCGGTCGGCCGGGAAGCTGTAGTCGCCCGTGGTCTCGAGGTCGGCGCCGGAGTGGCGCTCCACCACCAGTCGCCGGGCCGCGGCGGCGGTGTCGGCGTCGGCGTGCTCTTCGAGTTCGTACAGTCGGAGGTCGCCGGCCTCCACCCGGTCGGCGAGCTCCGCCGCGGTGTCGGCGTCGACGCGGTCGGTCATGCCCCCGGGTTCTGCCGGGGCGGGCAAACCGTTACCGATCCGCGGCGGGCGGTCCGCTCCCGTCCCCGGCGCCGCCCGCTTCCCGAACGGTTTTGGCCGGTCCGACCCGCCATCGGGCAATGACCGAGGCCGCCGACACCGTCTTCATCGACGGCGAGATCCACACGCTGACCGAGCCCGACGAGACCCACGAGGCCGTCGCCGTCCGCGACGGCGAGGTCGTCCGCGTGGGCGCCACCTACGACGTGGAGTTCCTCGCGGGCACCGAGACCGAGGTGGTCGACCTCGACGGCCGCGTGCTGCTCCCGGGGTTCGTCGACGCCCACACGCACCTCACGACCGCCGGGAAGTACCTCGTCCACGCCGACCTCTCGACGGCCGACGACCTTGACGCGGCGGTCTCGATCCTGCGCGAGCACGCCGCGACGAGCGACGCTGACGGCTCCGAGTGGGTCCGGGGGTACGGCTACGACGAGAGCAGCTGGCCCGAGGACCGCTACCTCGACCGCGAGGATCTCGACGCCGTCTCGGCGGAGCGCCCGGTCGTCGCGTTCCGCGAGGACATGCACGTCGCCTCCGTCAACAGCGTCGTGCTCGACCGCTACGTCGAGGAGATGGCCGCGGAGAATGTCCACCACGACGACGGCGAGCCGACGGGCGTGCTCGTCGAGGAGGCCGTCGACGTGCTGTACGAGGCGGTCGCGCCCGACGCCGCGGAGACCGAGCGCCTCGTGGAAGCCGCGCAGGCCCACGCCAACGAGCGCGGCGTCACCGGGATCCACGACATGGTCCGGGGCTCCTACGCGCCCGAGGTGTACCGCGAGCTCGACCTCGCCGACGAGCTCTCGCTGCGCGTCCGGCTCAACTACTGGGCGGACCACCTCGACGCGCTGATCGAGACCGGCCTGCGAACCAACCACGGCTCCGGGATGGTCCAGACGGGCGCGATCAAGACCTACACCGACGGCTCCTTCGGCGGCCGCACGGCGAAGGTCTCGGAGCCCTACGACGACGCGCCCGAGGAGCACGGCTCGTGGGTCGTCGACCCCGAGGAACTGCACGATATCGTCGAACGCGCCGACGACGCCGGCTTCCAGGTCACCGCCCACGCAATCGGCGACGAGGCCGTCGACGCGGTGCTCGACGCCTACGCGGCGACCGACGACCCCGGCGGGATGCGCCACCGCGTCGAGCACGTCGAACTCGCCTCCGACGAGGCGATCGAGCGCTTCGCGGAGATGGGCGTCGTCGCCTCGGTCCAGCCGAACTTCCTCAAGTGGGCGAAGCCGGGCGGGCTCTACGACTCCCGGCTCGGTGACCGCCGGACGGGGACGAACCGCTACGCGTCGCTCTCGGCCGCGGGCGCGCCGCTGGCGTTCGGCTCGGACTGCATGCCGCTCGACCCGCTGCTGGGTGTCCACCACGCCGTCACCACCGAGGTCGACGCCCAGCGGCTCTCGGTCACCGAGGCGCTCCGGGCGTACACGCTCGGAGCGGCGTACGCCGGCTTCGACGAGGAGCGGCTCGGTACGGTCGAGCCCGGGAAGCTCGCGGACTTCACCGTGCTGGAGCAGTCGCCGTGGGAGCACGCGGACGATATCGACGAGATCGACGTGGCGATGACGGTCGTCGATGGCGACGTGGTGTACGACGACCGGTAGCGTCGCGCGGCCCGCTACCGCTCGACTGCCCGCTCGCGATCACGCTCTCTCGCGTGTCCGTCGTCGGTTCGCGTGTCGCTCTCCATCAGCCGATCCATCCGTTCTTCGAACTCCGCGTCGGTGAGTTCGCCCTCGGCGTAGCGTTGCTTGAGGGTTCTGATCGGGTCGGTCGTCTCGGATTCGAGTCGGTTCCAGTTGGCGGCGGGGTTCGCGTCATCGGGCGCCGCCGCGGCCTGCGTCGTGAGCCCGTGTCCGAGAACGAGTGCCACGACGATCGTGGCAGTGCCCAGGCCGCCGAGAACGGGGACGACCGTGCCGTGCATGAACAGCACCGCGACGAAACAGATGGCGGCGACGCTGCTCGACAGGAGAGTGAGGAAACCACGCCCTCGGGCCGATTCGGGCGCAGCGCGGTGGACCGGATCGCTCATGTCGGGTGGCTGTCGCTCTCACCTCAAATAGCTTCCCACCGGGGCCGGCGTCAGCCCTCACGGCGGGCGGCGGTACGTTTCACCCACACCCGGAATTCGTCGCGGGCCGTGTGACGCGTTCGGGGGAAAAGCCCATGGCCCGAGCGAGCGAACCCGGAGCCATGCTCCTCCAGATCCCCGGCGGCCCGGAACTGCTGATCATCCTGCTCGTGCTGGCGCTGCTCGTCGGCGTCCCCGTGGTGCTCGTGGGGCTGTTCCTGGTCGTCCGGAGCGTCGGCGGCGACGGCGACGACGAGGTCGCGGAACTCAAAGGCCGGATCGAGGAACTCGAAGCGGAGGTCGCGGCCGGCAGCGAGGCGGCGAGCAACGAGGTGTCCGTCGGGGACGAGCGGCGCGAGGAGGAATGAGCCCGCTACAGGTCCCTGGCGGGATCGAGATCTTCGTGATCCTCTTCGCGTTGGTGTTCAACTTCGCCATAATCGCCCTGGTCGTGCTGGGGATCGTCTACCTCTACCGCCGGTGGGGTGGCGGCGGCGCCGACGAGGCGGAGCTCGACGCGCTCCGAGACCGGATCGCGGAGCTCGAGACGCGAGTCGAGGAACTCGCCGAGGGCGGTGACGGTGCGGGAGGCGGCGGGACGAGCGACGACGGGACGAGCGACGACGGACGCTGACCGAAACGGCAGGGTTCTTACTCCGGCGGCGCGCGCTCCCGGTATGACCTTCTTCGACGACCTCGCCGCCCGCATCGACGCCGTCGACAGCGTCGTCTCCGTGGGGCTGGACGCCGACCCCGACCGCATCCCGGAGTTCCTCGACGACCGCGACCTGCCGCGCTGGGCGTTCAACCGCCGGATCATCGACGCCACCCACGAGCACGCCGCCTGCTACAAGCCCAACGCCGCGTTCTACGAGGACGCCGACGGCTGGCGCGCGCTCCGGGAGACGGTCGCCTACGCCCACGGGAAGGGGGTCCCCGTCCTGCTCGACGCGAAACGGGGCGACATCGGCAACACCGCACGGCAGTACGCCGAGGTGCTGGAGGAGGTCGACGCGATCACCGTCAACCCGTACATGGGCGGCGACTCGCTCCAGCCGTTCCTCGCCGAGGCCGACGCGGGCGTGTTCGTGCTCTGTCGCACCTCCAACCCCGGCGGCGCGGACCTGCAGGACCTCGAACTCGCCTCGGGCGAGCCGCTGTACGAGCGAGTGGCGGCGCTGGCGGACACGTGGAACGAACACGGCAACGTCGGGCTCGTCGTCGGCGCCACCGCGCCCGAGGAGCTGGAGACGGTCCGGGAGATCGTCCCCGAGATCCCGTTTCTCGTCCCCGGCGTCGGCGCGCAGGGCGGCGACGCGGAGGCCGCGGTGGAGCACGGTCTCGCGGCGCGGGAGGGCGCCGGCGTCGACGTGGGGCTCGTCAACTCCTCGCGGGGGATCATCTTCGCCGGCGAGGACGTGGGCCGGAACACGGTTTCGGGCGCCTCTGGGGGTCACGAACCGGACGAGGACGCGTACTTCGGAGCCGCGGGCGACGCCGCGGAGCGGCTGAAGAAGCGACTGAACCAGTACCGCTGAGGCTCGAACGCCCGGGAACCGCCGAGGCTCAGACGAACTCGGCGCCGTCGCCCGTCCAGGCCGGGTAGGCCCGCGCGTCCTCGCCGTTGTCCGCGAACGCCTCGACCATCGCGGCCGCGACCTCGCGCCGGCGCTCGGGGGGACAGACCGCGAGCACGCCGGGGCCGGAGCCGCTGACGGTGACGCCGTAGGCGCCGGCCGCGCGGGCGGCGTCGGCGGCGTCGTCGTACCCCGTGATGAGCGCCGCGCGGTGGGGCGTGACGACCTCGTCGGCCATCCCCGCGCCGACGAGCTCCGGGTCGGAGCGACACATCCCGACAGACAGCGTCGCGGCGTTGCCGACCGTCGCGACCAGCTCCTCGATCGTGACGTGGGTCGGGACGACCTCGCGGGCGTCGCGGGTCGAGATGGGCTCCTCCGGGAGGCAGGCAACCAGCGGCACGTTCGTCTCGACGGAGCGCACGCCGTCGGCGGTGGCGATCGTGAACCCGCCGAGCAGCGCGGGGGCGACGTTGTCGGCGTGGGCGGCGCCGGAGACGACCGCCTCGCCCTCGGCGGCGATCGGGACGAGCTCCTCGCGGGAGAGCCCGCGGTCGTAGAGGTCGTTGAGCGCGAGCGCCGCGCCTGCCGCGGAGGCCGCGGAGGAGCCCAGCCCGGAGGCGGGTCTGACGCCCTTGTCGATCTTGATGTGGGCCGGGGCGTCGAGCGCCCGCGCGACGGCGCCGACGGTGTTCTTCTCGGGGTCTTCCGGGATGAACTGCGCCCCCGCGCCGGTCACCTCGATCGTGGTGCGGTCGGCGCGCTCGACTGAGACGACGTCCGCCGGGCGCGAGAGCGCGACGCCGAACGTGTCGTAGCCGCTACCGAGGTTCGCGCTGGTCGCCGGCGCCCGGACTGTTCGCATGGGGTGTCGTAGCCCGGATCGCGCGAAAAAGCTGGCGCTCGCTCGCTACTCGTCGCTGATCGCGAACAGCATCGGGGCGACGATCACCAGCGCCAGCCCGAGGAACAGGTAGATACGGGAGTTGATCGCCTGTGGCGTCAGCAGGAAGATCAGGCCGAACGCGCCGAAGTGGAGGCCCAGAACCTTCTTCGACCCGAGGCCGAGCAGGCCGATCGTTCCCAGGGCGAACACGAGCAACAGCACCTGCCCGATCTCGTAGTTGAGCAGGAAACTGTCGATGACCTGGAGCGGGAGCATCTCTTGGTACTGCTCAGTCCGAACGGCGCTTTAAAGTTCTGTTCTCCGGCCGGACCCGCGGGGCGGCGATGCCTCCCTCGCACCG
>NZ_BBJN01000052.1 GCF_000739555.1 Halolamina rubra | reverse complement strand
GACGATCCAGGCCCAGATCCTGAACCTCCTGCGGGACCTGCAGGAGGAGGAGGACATGAGCGTGGTGCTGATCACGCACAACCTCGGCGTCATCGCGCGGATGTGCCAGCGCGTCGGCGTGATGTACGCCGGCGAGGTCGTCGAACGCGGCTCGCTCGAGGACGTGTTCGAGAACCCGGTCCACCCCTACACCGAGGGGCTGCTGGGATCGATTCCCGACCTCGAGGACCCCGCGCCGCGACTCTCGCCCATCGAGGGGAACGTCCCCAGCCTGCTCGACGCGGAGATGGGCGAGAAGTGCTACTTCGCGGACCGCTGCCCGAAGGCGATGGAGTCCTGCCTCACGAACATCGAGGAGCGCGAGGCGCCGGCGGCGACCGACGACGCCGACCACCTCGTGCGCTGTGTGCTCGCCGACCGCGAGTACGACGAGTCGGAGGCGCTCGGCAGCGCCGCGAAACAGGGGGTGATTTCGGATGACTGAGGCCGCCCCGGAGCGCGAGTCGGCCGGCGACGACGCGCTCGTGGAGGTGCGGAACCTCCGGAAGTACTACCAGGACGGCGGCGGCCTGCTCGACCGCGTCCTCGGTCGGGACGCGACCAGCGTGAAAGCGGTCGACGGCGTCAGCTTCGACGTGCGCGAGGGCGAGACCCTCGGGCTCGTCGGCGAGTCCGGCTGTGGGAAGTCCACGACCGGCGAGACGCTGCTCCGCCTGCGGGAGGCGACCGACGGCACGGTCGCGTTCGACGGCGAGAACGTGTTCGACCTCGACGACGAGTCGATGTCCTCGTTCCGCCGTCGCGCCCAGATCGTGTTCCAGGACCCGTTCTCCAGCCTCGACCCGCGGATGACCGTCGGCGCCATCGTCGCCGAGGGGATGCGGATCCACGGGCTGCCGGAGTCGGACCCGACGGTCGCGACCGCCGCGGAGCTCACCGTCGGCGACGGCATCGACCGCACCGTCGAGGTGTCGGTCGCCGAGGACCTCGACCGCGTCGTCGACGCCGAGGACGGCGTCGCCCGCGTGTCGGTGAGCGTCCGGAAGCGTACTGACGAGGACGACGAGACGCGGTACGAAGCGAGCGTCGACAGCCACGAGGGGCTGCTCGGCGCGACCGTCGAGGACCGCGACACCGACCTCCACGTCGAGGTCAGCGTCACCGGGGGCGAGAACGCGATCCGGAAGAAGCGTGCGGGCGACCTGCTCGAACGGGTGGGGCTCTCGGCCGATCAGGTGGATCGCTACCCCCACGAGTTCTCGGGCGGGCAGCGCCAGCGCGTCGGCATCGCCCGTGCGCTCGCGCTCGACCCCGAGTTCATCGTGCTCGACGAACCAGTCTCAGCGCTGGACGTGTCCGTGCAGGCGCAGGTGCTGAACCTGCTCGACGACCTGCAGGACGAGTTCGGGCTGACGTACCTGTTCATCGCCCACGACCTCTCGGTCGTCCGGCACATCTGCGACCGCGTGGCGGTGATGTACCTCGGCAAGGTCGCCGAGCTGGGCCCGACCGACGAGATCTTCGAGAACCCCGACCACCCCTACACGGAGGCGCTGCTCGAGAGCGTCCCGCGGGCGGAGGTCGGCGAACAGGGTCGCCGCGTGGCGACGCTGGCCGGCGACGTGCCGTCGCCGCGGAACCCGCCGTCGGGCTGTCGGTTCCGGACGCGCTGTCCGGAGGTGATCCCGCCCGACGACGTCGAGATCGACCAGGAGGCGTTCCGCGCGGTGATGGACCTCCGCGAGGAGATCGAGGCCGAGAACCTCGACCCCGCCGAGGTCAGGGAGGCCGAACCCGCAGCCTACCGGAAGGAGGCGGTGCCGGGGATCGCCGGCGAGAACGCCGGCGTCGTCGACGAGGCGCTCGAGGCCGTCGCCGACGGCGAGTTCGACACCGCGGCGGAGACGCTGCGGGACCGCTTCGAGACGGTGTGTGAGACCACGCCGCCGGACGACACCCCCGGCGCCGACGGCGAAGTCGTGGCCTGCCACCTCCACGACTGAGCCGGCAGCCTCTTTTTGGACAACAAGTCGGCGGCTGACCGTCGCCGCCTCTCAGTCACAGACCGGCGGCTGACCGTCGCCGCCTTTCAGTCACAGACCGGCGGCTGACCGTCGCCGCCTCTCACTTATGCAGCAACGTTGACGTAGCCCCCGCCCCACGGTTCGGGTATGAACGCATCCGACGTGATGACGACCGACGTGGAGACCGTGTCGCCCGACGACGAGGTGGGCGAGGTGCTCGCACGGCTGGCCGACGTGGACTACAGCGGCTTCCCCGTCGTCGACGAGGACGACCGCGTCGTCGGCGTCGTCACGGAGGGCGACCTCGTCGACCTGTTCGAGGTCGAGGACCGCGTGCTCTGGATCCCGATCGGGATCCCGCCGATCGTCGACACCCTGACGTACGCGTTCGACCTGCCGGGCGACGACGTGGACATCGCCGCCCACGCCGACGACCCGATCAGCTCGGTGATGACCGCCGACCCCGTGACCGTCGACGCCGACGCGACGCTGGACGAACTGCTCGACGTGCTGGCGAACCCCGAACGGGACATCAACCGCGTCCCCGTGCTCGACAACGAGGAACTGGTCGGCATCATCACCCGGCAGGACCTGCTGCGCGGGCTCAAGCGGGAGCGCGGCGCCGCGGGCGCGGCCTGAGGCTGGCGTGCGCGGCACCGAACCGGCCTGAAGAGGCGGCCGTCGACGCCCCGAACCCGGCAGCCCGCCCGTCGAACGGAGGGCCTAAGCGCCCCCCTCCGCTGAGTCGGTGGTGTGACTCGCTACCGGAACCTCGCGCTCTTTCTCGTTCTCGCTGCGGTCTGGGGCTCGGCGTTCATGGCGATCAAGGCCGGCCTCGACGCCGGCTTCCCGCCCGTGCTGTTCGCCGCGGTTCGCTACGAGATCGCGGGCGTGCTGATGCTCGGCTACGCGTGGTGGGCGCTCGACGACCCCCTGCCCCGCGGGCGAACGCAGTGGGCCGAAGTCGCGGTCGGCGCGGTGCTGATGATCGCGGCCTACCACGCGTTCCTGTTCGTCGGCGAGGCCGACGACGCCGTCACCAGCGCCTCGGCGTCGGTGCTGGTCAGCCTGAGCCCGATCCTGACGACGGGGTTCGCCAGGGTGTTCGTCCCCCAGGAGCGCCTCGAACCGATCGGCCTCGCGGGGCTGTTCCTCGGCCTCGTCGGCGCCGTCGTGATCGCGAACCCCGATCCCGCGAACCTGCTCGCGGGCGGGATGGGCGCGAAGCTGCTCATCGTCGCCGCCGCGACGGCGTTCGCGCTGGGGAGCGTGCTGACTCGCTGGATCGACAGCGACCTCTCGATCGAGGGGATGGAGGCCTGGTCGATGCTGTTGGGCGGTCTGCTGATGCACGTCGTCAGCCTCGGGCTGGGCGAGGCGCTGGGCGCCGTGGCCTGGAACGTCACCATCGTCGCGAGTCTGGGCTACCTCTCGATCCTCGCCAGCGCGCTGGGGTTCCTGATCTACTTCGACCTGCTGGACCGACTGGGCGCCATCGAGATCAACCTCGTCTCCTACGTCGCGCCGGTGTTCGCGGCGCTGTCGGGCTGGCTGGTGCTCGGCGAGCTGGTGACAGTCGAGACGGTCGCGGGGTTCCTGCTGATACTCGTCGGCTTCTCGCTGCTGAAACGCCGGGAGATCGCCCACGAGCTGGATCGGACGGGCGTCCTCGGATAGGGCGCCGCTCAGACGCGCTCGCCGCCCTTGTACACCGCCGACGGCTCGTAGAGGTTCGTGATGTCCGAGAGCGGCGACTCCTCGAACGCGACGACGTCCGCGTGGTTCCCCACCGTCAGCGTGCCGATGTCCTCTGCGGGGACGGTCTCAGCGGCCGTGCCCGTCCCGGCGACGATGGCCTCGTGCTCGCTCATGCCGACCTCGTCGACGAACAGCTCCGCTTCGAGCGCGTTCTCGCCGTGGCCCATCGGGTCGGGGCCGAGGAAGTCCGTCCCGAGCGCGATGGGGATGCCCGCCTCGTAGGCCCGGCGGGTGGCCTCGAAGTGTGCCTCGCTGGCGTTGCGGGCCTTCCGGAGGCCGTACTCCGGCACGCCGAACTCGTCGCCGCGCTCGACGAGTCGGTGCATGATCGCGAGCGTCGGGACGAACGTCGCGCCGGTCTCCTCGAACAGGTCGAGACACTCCTGGTCGATGTAGAACCCGTGCTCGATGGTGTCGACGCCGTTCCGGAGCGCGGACTTGATCCCCGGCGCCCCCTGCGCGTGTGAGGCCACGGGGATACCGACGCGGTGGGCCTCCTCGGTGAACGCTTGGATCTCCTCGTCGGTGAACTGGCTCTGGGTGGGGCTGTCCTTCTCGCTCAGCACGCCGCCGGTGGTCATGATCTTGATGAGGTCGGCGCCCTCGCGGATGCGCTTGCGGGCGCCCTTCCGGCACTCGTCGGCGCCGTCGACGATACCGTCGCCGCCGGCGTCGCGGCTGGTCGCCCACTCGTAGGGGAGGTAGTGGGCGTCCCCGTGGCCCGCGGTCTGGGAGAAGCTCCGGCCGCTGGTGAACACCCGCGGCCCCGGGATCGTGCCGTCGTCGATGGCGTCCCGGACGGGGATCCCGGCGTCGCTGCCCACGTCCCGGATGGCGGTAAAGCCCGACTCCAGCAGCGTCCGCGCGTCGGCGGTCGCGCGGGCGGTGTTGAGCTCGCTCGACTCCCGCACCCAGTCGAACGGGTCCATGGAGCGCGTCCCCTTCAGGTGGAGGTGGGCGTCGATCAGTCCCGGGATCACGGTCTCGCCGGAGTGGTCGACGTGCTCGGCGTCGTCGGGCGCGTCGACGGCCTCGGCGGGCCCGACCTCGACGACGCGGCCGTCCTCGACGAGGATTCGGGCGTCGTCTATCGGGTCCTTGCCGGTGCCGTCGACGAGCGTGCCACAGTCGATAGCCTTCATCGGGTCGTGCTAACGAGTGGCGTCTGATAGTGGTTCGCTTCGCGGCAGGGGAGGGGAGCGAATCGACGGCCGACAGCCGGCTCCCGGGAGCGCCGGACTCATGCCGTCGCGCACCGAACCGAACACATGAGCGATCCCGAGTCGTCGGAGTGGGAAGCAGCACTCAGACGGAACCGCGAGGAGAAAGACGACTTCTTCGCAGAGCATCCGCAGTCGCCGATCCCGCCGGAGCACCGCGAGGAGTTCGACGGCCTCGACTACTTCGAGCCCGACCCGGCGTTCCGGGTCGACGCCGAGGTGACCGTCCACGAGGAGCCCGAACCGGTCGAGATGGAGACCACCGACGGCCCGCCGGCGCGCTACCTCCGGGTCGCCACGTTCGCGTTCGAACTCCGGGGTGAGGACTGCGAACTCCACGCCTACCGCCAGGAGACCGCCGAAGACGACCCGCTGTTCGTCCCGTTCCGGGACAAGACCACGGGGCAGCAGAGCTACGCCGGGGGCCGGTACATGGAGCTGGAGCCCGATGGAGAACTCGAGACGGGCGACACCGTCACGATCGACTTCAACCTCGCGTACTCGCCGTTCTGTGCGTTCAGCGAGACGTTCGCCTGCCCGGTCCCGCCCGAAGAGAACTGGCTGGAAGTGGTGGTGCCCGCCGGCGAGAAGGCGCCGGAACTGGCGTAGACACCGCCACGGCGTGAGCTCAGTGACCGCGACCCTGCGGTCGCGGTAGCTCGCGCGCCGTGGCGTCGTTCACACCCCCACGGCGTCGGCTCCGTGCGATCGACGGGCGTCGATCGCTGGTCGCGAGCCGTGGCGTCGTTACGGAGCGACGAGGTCCACGACCGTCTCCCCGTCGACGACGAGGTTGTACGCCGCCTCGTCGTCGTTCCAGAGCACGAGCGCGTTCTCCATCGACAGGACGGCGCCGTAGGGCGCCTCCCCCCAGCGCGCGGTTCAGCTCCGTGTGCTGGGTGAGCACGGCGTACTGCTCGACCTGCTCGCTGCCGTCGCCGATCTTGAACACCGGGTTCGGGTCGCTCCCGTACTCCCGCTGGCGCTCGCCCTGTCGACTCAGGTCCGGACTCAGCTTCACCGTCAGCAGGTCGATCCGGTTGCTCACGTGGCGGTCCATCTCCGCGCCCTTCGCGTGGCGCTCCGCGGACGCCCGCACGTCGACGCGGCGCTTCCCGTCCGGCCGGAGCAGCGCGTATGCGAACTGCACCGACGTTTTCAGGAACGTGCCGGGCTCGTTCCCCTCGCCGCCGCCGTCGGCGCCGCGGTCGCCCTCGTCCAGTCGGCGCTGCATCCGCGGCGCCTCGATCTCGGGCCGCACGTCGAACGACCAGCCGCGGTCCGACGGCGCCTCGCCGGGCCAGAGCCGCAGCGTCGGCGAGTACACCGACGGCCCCGAGTCCGGACGGGCGAGCGCGCGCTCGACCTCGCGCAGCCCCGTCGCCGTCTCCAGGTCCGCGGGCGCCATCGCGAGCATCGTCCCGTCGTCGGCGACCGAACCGAGGTAGCGCTCGGCGGTCGCCGCCGGGTCGTCCAGCTCCGAGAGCACGTTACAGAACGAGAGCAGGTCGATCTCGCCGACCGAGTCGGGGTCGAACGCCTCGGCCGTCTCGCGGTGGACCGTCGCGTGGACGTTCCGCGGCGTCTCGTCGAGCAGGGCCTCCAGCAGGTCCGCGGCGGGCGAGGGCTCCAGCGCGTGGTACTCGATCAGCGGCGGGTCGCCGTCGTCGCCGACAGCTTCGTGCAGGTAGTCGATCAGCGCCAGCGCCGGGCCGCCCACGCCCGCGCCCACGTCGAGCACCCGCAGCGTGCGCGGGAGGTCGCGGTTCTCGGCGAGGTCGTCCAGCACGTACCCCATCGCGGCGTAGTAGTCCGGCAGGTGGTAGATCGCGTACCCCAGCGCCGCGGTCTCGTCGTACTCGACGGGGTTGCCGTGGTAGTAGTCCGCCTTCAGCCGGCGGATCGCCGCACGGAGCTCGTCGCCGGAGTCGCCGTCGGCCCAGTCGAGGCCGAACCGCTCGACGAGCCGATCGACGACGACGCGCTCGTAGCGGTCCGGGAGCGTGTCGGGCGACCAGCCCGGCGGGTCGACGGGCGCGCCGCTGGCGGGGACGAACGTGCCGTCCTCGCGCTCGAGGAGGTCGAACTCGAACGCCGCCGCGCGCAGCTCCTGCCTGACCACCGCGGGGTGGGGGGCGTCGTCGAAGTACTCCTGGATCTCGCCGGGGTCGATCGGCCGGACCTCCCGGAGGTAGTTGACGGTGTCCCGGAGGCGGTCGCGGTCGACGCTCATCGCTCCCCCTCCGTCGAGAGCGCGTCGGCGCTCGCGCCCGCCTCGGCGTACAGGTCGGCGAACGCCTCCCCGTCGGCGTCGGCGACCGCCCGCGCGGCCTCGGCGACCGCGTCGGCGCCGCCGAACGCGTCCTGGATGTCGGCGTACACCCGCGCGTCGCCCTCGGTGACGGTCGCCGCGATGTCGGCCAGCCCCGCGGAGACCGGCGTGTGGAACTCCTCGCGCACGTCGTCGCCGGCCAGCGCCCACGCGAGCACGGCGGCGTGGCTCTTGGCCTGGACCGTCCGCATCGCGTCGTCGTGCTCCTCGGGCGTCGTCTCGAACAGCTCGTTGCCGGCGTCCCGCAGCGCGTCCAGTAGTGGGGTCAGCGTCGGGCCCACCGCGTCGGCGACGAGGGCGACGTTGCCCGGGGCGCGCTGGGGGGCGAACAGCGGGTGGAGGCTCGCGCGCTCGCGGTCGGGCAGCTGCTCGCGCATGGCCGCGACGGGGCCGGCCATCACGCCCGAGAGATCGAGCATCGCCGCCTCGGCGTGGGGCGCCCAGGCGGCGACGGCGTCCTCGACGGCCGGGATCGGGACCGCGAGGCAGACTGTCTCGAACGTGCGGTCGTCCTCGGGGGTGCCGTCGGCGAGCGGGACGGTCGCGGCGGCGTCGAACGCGGCGGCGGCGTCCGCGGCGGCGCCCCCGTCGGTGTCGGCGAACGCGAGGTCGGCGTCGAACGCGGGCGCGGCCGCGACGGTTTCGGCGACCCAGCGCCCCATCGCGCCGGCGCCGACGATACAGAGCGTCATTACCGGATCGAGGGCGTCGTCGAGGGAAAAGGGGTCGGTTCTCGCTACAGTTCGAGCGACTCGGGGTAGTCGGTGAAGTTCTCGTAGCCGTCCTCGGTGACGACCGCGATGTCCTCGATCCGCACGCCGCCGTGGTCGGGGTCGTACAGCCCTGGCTCGATCGTCACGATCTGGCCGGCTTCCAGCTCCTCGCCGCGGGGCGACAGCGACGGCGCCTCGTGCACGTCGAGGCCGATCCCGTGGCCCGTGCTGTGGATGAACCCCGTCTCCGTCGCGGGGTCCTGCCGGAGCGTCGGGTAGCCGGCGTCCTCGTACACCTCGCAGGCGGCGGCGTGCACGTCGGCGCCGGTGGCGCCCGGTTCGAGTGCGTCGAAGGCCGCCTCCTTCGCTTCTTGTGTCAGTTCGTACCACTCCCGAACCGTACCGCTGGCCTCGCCCTTCACGAAGGTGCGGGTCATGTCGGAGTGGTAGCCGGTCGCCTTGTTCCGGGGGAAGATGTCGACGATGATCGGCTGGCCGGCTTCGAGGGGGCCGCTCCCGCGGTCGTGGGGGTCGGCGGCGTCGACGCCGCAGGCGACGATCGTCTCGTCCAGCGCGCAGCCGTGCTCCAACAGCGTGACCTCGATCTCGGTCGCGACGCGCTCGCTCGTGAGCGGTTCGTCCTCGTAGTACAGCGTGCCGTTGCGGACCTCGGCGGCGGCGAGCAGCTCCTCGCAGGCCCGCATCGACGCCTCGTTGGCGACGGTGGCCTCCCGGACGTGCTCGATCTCCGCGTCGGTCTTCACGGCGCGGATGTCGTCGACGACGCCCTCGCTGTCGACCGCGAGCGCGACGCCCTCCTCGCGCAGGCCGTCGGCGGCGCCGACGGGGAACGTTTCGGGAACCGCGATCGCGTCGACGTCGTGGGCGTCGAGGAACGCCGCCTGCAGCTTCGCCCGGGCGACGCCGGAGTCGTACTCCTCGCGGAGTTGCTGGTAGTCGTAGTCTGAGGTGCGGTCGACGGCGCCGCGGGCCTCCTCCGAGGCGCGGCCGTACTCCAGTCCCGAGGTCAGGAGCGTCGTCCCCGCGGGCGTGTAGACGGTGAAGAAGGGGTCCGGCGCGTCGAAGCCGGAGAGGTAGCGCTGCGTGGAGTCGTCGCCGTCGGCGTACACCGCGTAACCGTCGAGCCCCTCGGCGTCGAGGTACTCGTCGAGCGAGCTGGTGTCGATGTCCATGGCCGGGATGGCGGCCGGCGGAGGCAAAGGCGTTGTCGTCGCGGTCAGTTCCGCGGTGTGGCGAACCGTTCGCTCACCAGGTGCCGTGGAACGTGTCGAACTCGAGCGAGTCCAGGGGCTCGTTGCCGATCGCGATCTCGTACTCCCCCGGCGTCAGCATCGGCTTGTGGAACTGCGGGCCGTCGTCCGTCGTAATCCGCGGACAGCCGGTGTTGACGAACGCGTCCATGTCGAAGTTGCGCAGGCGGTCCGGGGTGACCTCGTCCATCGTGATCAGGTAGGCGTTCTCGTTCTCGTCGACGATCTTCTCGGCCATCTCCCAGCGGCCCTGGCCGATCTTCGTACAGAAGATGACGCCCCACTTCTCGGCGTCCATCGCGCGGTGGACCGCGCCGTAGCGCTGCTTCATGAACTTCTCCGTGTCCGCGACGGTGACGACGTTGTTCACGGGGTCGCAGATGACGACCTTCTTGTCGGGGTGCTCCATCGCCAGCCCGAGCGGGTGGAACTTCCCGCCGCCGACGTACAGTACCTGGTCGGCGTCGATGTCCGCGGAGGCGTAGTTGCAGCCGAGCACCTGCCCCTCGTGGGTCAGCCGGTCGTCGCCCTTCCGGGTGTGGACCTCGTACCCCTCGTCCTCCAGCCACTCCTTCATCTCGCCGAAGAGGTTCATGTGCTGGGCCGTCGTCACCAGCCCCACGTCGTCCTCGGGCAGCTCCTCAAGCGCCTCCTCCATCATCGGGAACGGGTCGACGTTGGAGAACAGCGGCACGTAGATGATCTTCTCGGAGTTCTTCATCGGCGAGTGGCCGAAGTGGACGAACACGTCCGTCCGGCGCATCAGGTACGTGTCGAGGTCGCAGGCGCCGTAGCAGGGCTGCCCCGACAGCATGAACGTCACGTCGTCGGGCGCCAGCTCCCGCAGGTCGTCGGCGACCGCGGGGCCACGGCGCTTGAGCCCCTCGGGGAACTGGAGGCCGACTTTCTTCGCGTCCTTCTCCTCGATCTCCTCGATGATGCGGTCGAGCTCGTAGTCCCACTCCCGGTCGTGCTTCAGGGACATCCCCGTGTTCCGGAGGTCCCCCTCGGTCGTGGCGTCGCCGGCGGCGTCCTGACTCATTACGCGTGCTACCCGGCCGGGACGGATAATCCCGGCGCTTCCGTCAGTCGCGTGCGTCCGGGGCACACGGTCGCTGACGGAGTGGACCGCCGCGGGCGTCGACGCCCGCCGCCGTCGATGCGGGCCGCGGCGCGGCTACCCGTCGAACACCAGCGAGAGCAGCTTGCGCTCGGCGGTCGTCAGGTGCTCCGACAGCGTCGGCTGGCTGATCCCCAGCTCCTCGGCCAGCGCCGCGCCGCTGGTCTCGCGGGGCCAGGCGTAGTAGCCCGCCTCGAAGGCGGCCTCCAGAATCTCGCGCTGGCGGTCGGTCAGGCGCCGATCGAGCGCCTGATCGAGCTCGCGCTGGCTGAACAGCGGCGTGAACGACTCCCGTTCGCGTTTGGCGAGCAGTTCGCCGCCGTACTCCGACTGGAACGTCGACACCACCTCCTCGGCGTCGTACGCCGCCGGGAGCTCCGCGACGATCTGTCCCTCGCCGTCGTCGCCGACGACCGACCGGGGGAGTGCGCCCAGCTCCGCGAGGCCGACGGCGGGGCAGTTGCCGCCGACCACGAACTCCATCAGGCCGCCGTCGTCGTAGCGCTCGATCACCGTCGCCGACACCGCCGGATGCTCGCGCGCCAGCGGCTCGATCGCCGACGGCGCGGCGCCGCGGACGCTGTAGAACTCCGCGTACGCGCCGTCGCCACGCGGGACCATCTCCTCCAGCTCGACCCGGCAGCCGGCGGCAGCGGAGGCGCCCACGAACGGGTACTCGGGGTCGTCGAAGCCGAACTCGAGCTCGACGACCGGCCCGGAGTCCCCCGTGGACGTGCGCAGTGACATACTCACCCATACAGGTTACGCTGTGAAAACTCCCTCGGCGACAACGGAAAGCGGTCTCCACCGGGAGTCCCTTCCGCGTAGCGGTCGGATGGCGCCGAACCGCTCGACCCCGGTGAGGCCGGTGTCGGTCGTGGCTGGGCGGGCCACGACCGACCGGTGGTCGCTTCGGGTGAACCGGTCACGGTAGCACGCTCTCGCTCGGAGGTAGTACCTCCGTCCTCACGTAACGACCCTACCTACCTCAACTGACAGCCTAAGCAGTTAGGGACCACCCGGTCATTTATTCGCGGGACTACCCAACGACGGACATGGACGGAACACGGCGGCGGTTCCTGGCCGCGGCCGGCGCCGGGATCGCCTCGCTTGCGGGCTGTACGGCCCCCCAGAGCGGCTCGGGCGCCGTCGGCGCCGGCGACGAGCCGTACGTCGACCTCTACGAGTCGGTCTCGCCCTCGGTCGTCCGGCTGCGCGTGTACGACAGCATCGGCGTGCTCGCGGAGGGCTCCGGCTGGCTGTACGACGACGGCGTGTTGGTCACCAACGACCACGTCGTCGCCGGCGCGGAGACGGTTCGCGCGCAGTTCGCCGACGGCGACTGGGTGGAGGTCGAGATCCTGGGGACCGACCCCTACAGCGATCTCGCGGCGCTGTCGGTCGACCCGCCGAACGGCGCCGGCGGGCTCCCGCTGCTCGACGAACAGCCGGAAGTCGGCACACAGGTCGCCGCCGTCGGCGCGCCGCTGGGGCTGGAGGGGTCGCTCACCTCCGGGGTGGTGTCGGGCGTGAACCGCACCATCTCCTCGGTGCGGAACTTCACGATCTCCGGCGCGGTCCAGACCGACGCCGCGGTCAACCCCGGCAACAGCGGCGGCCCGCTCCTCACGCTCGACGGCGAGGTCGCGGGCGTGATCACGCAGGCCGGCGCCGAGAACATCGGGTTCGCGATCAGCGCCGCGCTGACCGAGCGCGTGATCCCCGCGCTGGTCGAGACGGGGAGCTTCGAGCACTCATACCTCGGCGTCCGGATCCTCCCGGTGACGCCGCTGCTCGCGGAGGCGAACGATCTGGAGTCGGCCCGCGGCGTCTACGTCGCGGCGGTGCCGACCGGCAGCCCCGCCGACGGCGTCCTGCGGGGCGGCACCGAGTCGGTGACCGTCGAGGGGTCGCCCCAACCGACGGGCGGCGACGTGATCGTCGCGCTCGACGGCACCCGGGTCGACACGACCGGCCAGCTCGGTACGTATCTCGCGCTGGAGACCAGCCCCGGCGACACGATCTCGGTGACGGTGATCCGCGACGGCGAGCGCCAGACGGTCGACGTGACGCTGGGGACGCGGCCCGATCCCCGGTAGCCGGCGGCGACTACTCCTCCATCCGCTCGACGAGATCCTCGAACTGTTGTTTCCGCCCCTCGATGGCCTCCTGCCGCAGCGCTTCCTCCTCCTCGGTCGGGCACTCCAGGTCGGGCACCTCGGTCGGCGTCCCCTCCTCGTCGAGCGCGACGAACGTGAAGAACGAGGCCGTCGTCTTGCGCTCCTCGCCCTCGCGGGGGTCCTCGGCGCGCACGTCGACTTTCACGTCGACGCTCGTGCGGCCGGTGTTGAACACGTACGCCTGCACCACCGCGACCTCGCCGAGATCGATGGGCGAGATGAAGTCGACGTGGTCCATCGACGCCGTCACCACTTGCGTGTTCGCGAAGCGCATCCCCGCGATGGCGCCGCAGATGTCCATCCAGTGGAGGACGGCGCCCCCCAGCGCTCGCCCGAGGTTGTTGGTGTCGTTCGGCAGGAGGAGTTCGGTCATCTCGGTGTAGGACTCCGCGAGCGTCGCCGTCTCGGTCATGCAACACGCTCGGACGGGCGGCCACTCAAACCCGCCGGTCACGCGCCGATCGCGCCGCCGGCCACGCGCCGGCAGTGCCCCGGCTACTCGCCGTCGCCGACGCCGTCGACGCCGAGCTCCTCGCCGCTGCGGCCCGCGGCGTCGAGCACGCTGTCGGCGATCTCGATCGGGCAGTCCGCCCGGACCGCGATCGCCACGGCGTCGCTGGGGCGGGCGTCGAACGTGAGCGGTTCGGCCTCGCCCGCCTCGTAGCGCTGGGCGTCGATCTTGGCGTAGAACGTCCCCTCCCGCAGGTCGTCGATCCGCACGCGGTCGAAGGCGCCGCCGAACTCCGCAACCATGTCGACGAGCAGGTCGTGGGTCAGCGGGCGCTCGAAGGAGTCACCCGTCAGCCCCCGCTGGATCGCGTCGGCCTGATCGTCGGTGACGAACACCGGGAGGTACTCACCCCGCGCGCGCAGCAGCGCGGCCGGCACCGCCTCGCCCGAGGGGGTGTCACCCGTGGCGATTCCTGTGAGTTCGGCGACGTGACCCATACAGCACTGATTCGTTCGAACCGGCAAATAGCTGTCGCGGGGGCGAACGTTCATCCCCGCGGCGCGCCAACCGACGGTGATGGACTGTCGAGTCGTGCTCGAGGCTGCGGTGCCGGTTTACGACGTGGCGACGCCGGAGGCGGCCGTGGGGGCGGCGATCTCGAAGGTCGGCGAGTCGCTCAACCCGGAGCTCTCCTACGTCGACATCGAGCCCCGGAGCCGGCGGTCGCCCCGCGGCGCCGAGCTCCCGCCGGCGACCGTCGCCGCCGGCGAGGGGATGGTCGCGCTCGAACTCGCGATGACGGTGTACGACGTGGAGGACGCCGACCACGCCGTCACGATCGCCCGCTCGGAGATCGGCCGCCGGCTGGAGGGGATCCCGCTGGAGCGCGTCTCGTGTACGCCGATCGACGAGGCGGCGTCCGAGTCGGCGGAAGCGGAGACGGCGGGGGCAGAGGACGGCGACGACGACGCCGACGAGGAGACCCTGCTCCCGGAGTTCGAGGAGATGGTCGAACGGCATCGAGAATGACCGACCGCGGCGAGCACCCCGTCGCGGCCTCCGTGCCGCGAGATCGGTGCTGAACGCCGCGGTCGTGTGTGACCGAATACGGCGAGCACCCTCTCGCGGCCTCCGTGCCGCGACGCCGGCACTGAATGCCGCGGTCGTGTGTGACCGAATGCGGCGAGCACCCTCTCGCGGCCTCCGTGCCGCGAGGTCGGTGCTGACCGCCGCGGTCGTGTGTGACCGAATACGGCGCGCGCCCCGTCGCGGCCTCCGTGCCGCGAGGTCGGTACGGAACAGAGAGCAGTCAGTCCGGCGCGGCCGCTCGGGAACTGGTCGGTTCAGACGGAGTCGGGTCCGCAGATCAGTCGGCAGTCGGCGTGACCGCTTCCTCGGCGTCGATAGAGTCGGTCAGCCCGTGAACGAGTTCGAAGACGGCGCGTTTGTGGTCGGTTTTCGAGCGGTGGATCGAGGTCGGCTGCACCCCGAACTCCCGGTAGTCGCTCAGGTCGATCTCCGGCGTATCCGTGTCCTCGTACTCGGCCCGTACTTCGGAGAGAAGGCCGTGGAGGTGGATGAGCTCCTGCTTCTTCATGTCCGTGCTCACCTACCGGCTGGAGGGTTATAGGGTTACTTTGTGAATAGTTACCAAGCAATGGCGATACACCGGCTGGATTGACCGAAATCGGCGGAATCACTAAATTCGGCGACACGATCCGCCGCCGTCGTCGGCGCCGGCGGGACGACGCCGACGCCCTCCCGCGACACAGCCCGGATCGCGTCCGCGCGAGGAGATGTTCCAGTCGTTTCAAGTCGGTGCACTCGGAGCAACGCGTATGGAGCCTACCGACGTGGCGGCGCTGATCGAGCGGGCCCGCGAGGCGCTCGACGCCGCCTACGTGCCGTACTCGGAGTACCGCGTCGGCGCCGCCGTGCTGACCGCCGACGGCGAGGTGTTCACCGGCTGCAACGTCGAGAACGCCAACTACAGCAACGCGCTCCACGCCGAGGAGGTCGCCGTCGGGAGCGCGGTCCGGGCGGGCCACCGCTCGATCGCCGCGGTGGCGGTCACCTCCGCCGAGCGCGACGGCGTCACCCCCTGCGGGATGTGCCGGCAGACGCTCGCGGAGTTCGGCGACGACGACGTGCCGGTGTACTGCGACACGGGCGACGGCGAGTACAACGAGTACACGCTCGGCGAGCTCATCCCCGACACGATCACGCCGGGGATGCTCGGCATCGACCCCGACGACGCGTAACCCGGGGCCGCGACAGTCCTTTGCCCCCCGGGGCCGTACGGTCGCCCATGTACGTCCGCGACGCCCGGAACCGGGACGAGGCGTGGTTGCTCGACCGGATCGAGGAGATGGGGCTCGACAGCGTGGCGTTCCGCTCGCGGGACTACGTGATCGCGGTCGACGAGAGCACGAACGAGCGCGCCGGCTTCGGCCGCTACCGCATCCACAAGACCGATGACGGCGAGGTCTGCGAGCTCACGGGGATCGGCGTCGTCGACGGCTGGCGCGGCCAGGGCGTCGGCGCCCACGTGGTCGAGCGACTGATCGACCTCGCGGCCGACGAGGGGTTCGAGACGGTGTACTCGATCACCGACAGCGACGACTACCTCCGACAGTTCGGCTTCGAGTCGGTCGACGCCGAGGAGCGCCCGCCGGTGATCGCCGACCGACTGGAGCAGAAACGCGAAACCGTCGGCGAGGACGTGGTCGTCGTCGCCGTCGACACCGGCGCCTTCGAGATGCCCGCGGCGCTCCGCCAGCGGTTCAAGGAGGCCGAGAAGGGCGGTTCGGAGCCCGCAGAGCCCGAGGAGACCGCCGAGGACTTCGGCATCGACGCCGACGAGGCGACGTACAAGTACGACACCGGGAACTGACAGAAAGCCTATACGGGCTCCCGCCGACCTCCGAGCGTGTCCCCGAAACGCTATCTCGGACCCCTCCGCGTCGCGCTGCTGACCGTCGGCGTCCTCGTTTTCGGCTACGGCGTCTACGTCGGCGCGACCATCCCGGAGCCACCGCCGAACAGCGACGGCGTGCCGACGGGGTTCGCCGTCGTCTACGTCCTGCTCGTCCAGTCCGTCGGCGCACTCGTCGCACAGGTCGGCTACGCGCTCCCGGCCGGGAGCGGTCGGCTCCGGTTCGGCCCGCTGGCGGACAGCCCGGCCGTCGTCCGCGCGGCCGCGGCGACCGCGGCGTTCGTCACCGCGGTCGCGCTGGTGACGGCGTTCGGCTGGCTGCTCCCCGACTCGCTCCCGCGGGTCGTCACCGGCACGCACGCGTTCCTGTGGTTCGGCGCCGTCGCCGGGTCGGCCGTCGGCGTCGTGCTCACCGCGGTGGTGGCCGTGGGGACGGTGCTCTGGCGGCTGGCCCGCGGCGAGCCGGTCCTCGACGGCGTCGGCGCCTAGGCCGCTCCGAAACCGACAAGCGCCGCGGCCGGCCATCCCCGGTATGAACCCGCTCGACCGCTACGAGCGCCTCGTCGACGACGCCGGGGCGTTCCGCGACGCCTGCGACCGACGGCTCCCCTCGGTGGTCCGGGTGAACGAACTCCGGGTCACGCCCGAGCGCACCCGCCGCGCGCTCGACGAGGAAGGCGTCAGCTACGAGCCGGTGGGCTGGAACGACCGGCTGCTCCGCCTGCCCGACGGCTCGCCCGGCACGACGTGGCCGTACGTCCACGGCTGGCTCCACGGCCAGGAGGAGGTCTCCGCGCTGCCGGCGCTCGCGCTCGACCCCGACCCCGGCGACCGGGTCTGGGACGCCTGCGCCGCGCCGGGGAGCAAGACCTGCCACCTCGCGGACCTGATGGACGACTCGGGCGTGCTGATCGGCAACGACAACAACCTGGGCCGGCTCTCGGCGCTGCGGCACAACGCCGAGCGACTCGGCGTGAGCAACCTCGTCGTCACGAACGAGGACGCCCGGAACTTCTCGCTCGACTCGCTTGGCGTCGACGCCCTCGACGGCGCGGTCGCGGACGTGCCCTGCTCGTGTGAGGGCACCTGTCGGAAGAACCCCGACGTGCTGGAGAACTGGTCGCTGGGCCACGTCGAGAGCCTCGTCGGGATCCAGAAGGGGATCCTCCGGCGCGCGATCGAGCTGACCCGCCCCGGCGGCGAGGTGGTCTACTCCACCTGCACGTTCGCGCCCGAGGAGAACGAGGCCGTCGTCGACCACGCGATCGAGACGACCGACGCCGAGATGGCGGAGTGGGACGCGCCGCTGGAAACCGCCCCCGGCGTCACAGAGTGGGAAGACGAGCAGTTCGACGAGTCGCTGAAGAAGGCCCACCGCGTCTACCCTCACCAGAACGACACGGGCGGGTTCTTCGTCGCGAAACTCCGCGTCGGGGGCGCAGACGCGGGCGACGACGCGACCGAGGAGGTGGGCGCATGACGGAGTCCGACCTCGGTCAGAACGACGGCCAGCGGTTCGACCGCCTGCCCGCGACGCCCGCCGACCGCGAAGTCGAGGGACGAGCCTCCCGCGAGGAGGTCGTCGACTGGTGGCAGGAGCGCTTCGGCGTCGGCCCCGAGACGTTCGAGAGCGTCACCTTCTGGGAGAAGGGATCGGGGAAGATCTGGGCGTTCAGCGCCGACCTCCCCTCGCCAGTACGGGCCGAGGGGCTGGGGATCACCGTGCTCCGGACGCGCCAGGAGCACTGGAAGCCGACCACCACCGGCGTGAAGCGCTTCGCCCGCGAGGCGACCAAAAACGTGATCGAGCTCGAACCCGGTGAGGCCGCGGCCTTTGCGGCCGGCCACGACCAGCAGCTCGACCGCTGGGACGGCGACTGGGGCTACCTGATCGCCGCTCACGAGCTCGCGGGCGAGCGCGAACCGATCGGCGTCGGCCTCTACCTCCACGGCGAGCTCCGGTCGCGAGTGCCGAAGGGGTACCAGGAGGAGCTCGCGGTGCTGGACTGACTGCTACTCCGCCTCCTCCGCTTTCTCCCGGACGGTCCCGCCGCTGAGCCCCTCCCACTCGACGCGGTACCCCAGCGCCGAGAGCGCCGCCGAGGCGTCGGTGAGGCCGTGGTCGGCGAGCACGGCCTCCGCTTCGGCGAGCTCCATCCCGTCTTCGATCCTCTCGCCCGCGGCGTCGAGCACCGCGGGCCGGACGAGCGTCCGCCCGACGAGCCGGTGCTCGGGGAACGACTTCCCCTCGACGGCGTCGACGCTCACGCCGTGCTCGGCGGCCACGTCCGCCAGCGCCACCGCGTCGGCGTCGGGGACTAGCGCCGCGGGCAGCGAGCCCGCAGCGTCGGCGACCAACTCCGCCTCGAACTCCCGGAGGGCGTCGACGACGTCCTTCACGCGGACCGAGCCCGAGTAGGGGATCGCGCGGTGGTCGCGGGCCTCGATCGCCTCGCTCGCGGCCAGCGACTCGTCGACGGCGACGAGCAGCGCCACGTCCTCGACGGTCGCCAACTGCGAGAGCTTCTTCTCGACGTACTCCGGCGTCCAGAACCCCATGATCTCGAAGTACACCCGGAACCGGTCGGCGACCGACCCCACGTCGGCGCCGGCGGGCGCGTAGTCGAACGCGAAGTCTGGGATCATCACGCGAGTGCCGGTCGCCAGCGGCTCGGGCTCGCGCACGAGCTCCCAGTCCGTATCGAGGCTCTCGAAGGCGGCCGCGAACTCCGCCTCGACCGTCGAGTCGTACGTCGGTTCCGCGACCGGGTCGACGCCCGGCACCGACACGTCGGCGTCGGTCAGCGTCATCGTCCGCTCGCGGCCGCGGTCGTCAATCGTCGCGACGAGCCGCCAGTCGTCGGTTTTCGCGACCGATCGGAGGAGGCGGGCGAAGGAACTGCCGTAGCGCCGCGTCGCCCGGAACAGCGACTCCGGACCGGTGACGACCAGCTCCCGTCCCTCGTCGCTCTGGCGGACCTCGTACATCAGGCCGAGTCGCTTCACGGCGCTCACCAGGGCCGCGGGCTCGGAACCCCGCACGCGGACCTCGGTCGCGTCGAACAGCGCGGTCTGGGCCAGCGAGAGGTCGTACTGTGCCAGCAGCGTCTCGGGGTCCCAGCGCGGCTCGAACGACGCCAGCACCTGGTTCTCCTCGCGGTCGGCGTACAGCGACCGCTCGACGGTCGCGGCGTCGACGCCGAGCCGGTCGGCGGCCAGCGAGAGCGCCTCCGCGCGCTCGCCGTCGCCGGCGACGCCGACGGATTCGGCGCTCTCGAAGGCTACCCGTCGGGTCCGACGCGGCGGCACCGCGGCGCGGGTCTCGAACGTCGCGTCGCGCTCCAACAGCGCCGCCAGTCCGCGGACCAGCTTGAACGAGTCGGCCTCGCGCTCGGCCGCCTCGAGTGCCTCCCGGAGACGCGCCCGGCGTTCGCCGACGTGCCCCTGGAACGTGCCCAGCAGGCTCGCGGCCAGCTCGCGGTCGTCCTCGTCGGTGAACTGGGGGCTGTACCCCCCGCCGGCCCGCGACACCCGGAGGTGTTCCTTCCGCAGCACGGGTCGAGTTGGCGGCGCCAGCGTAAAACGCCGACGGCGGTGACCGCCCCGGAGTTCAAGTAGGAGGACGGGACCAGCCCCCACGTCCGCTGAGTAGGGCCGCGGGGCGGCCGAGGCGGGAGCGCGGCGAACCCCCCGCGGAGCGACATCGCCGCCTGTTCGTACGGGGCCAGCCACGCCGGCGTGTTCCACAGGGGAACGCTGATTGTCCCTCCCGACACAGGCTCGTCCGTGCAGCGACGCCAGTTCCTCGCGCTGAGCGCGGTCGGGCTCGGTGGCTGTGTCGGCGCCAGCGGCGGCTCGGGACCGCGGAACCCCCCGGCGACGCCCGCCGGCGGCGGGCCGATCGAGGAGCCGCGGCGCCTCCGGATCGTCGACGGGATCCCACGCGAGGGCGAGGAGGGGGCCCTCGTGCTCGTGATCACCGTCGAGAACACCGCCGACGGAACGCGGAGCGACACGCTCGTCGCGAGAGCGACCGTCGAGACCGACGACGGGACGGCCGAGTACGAGACCAGCCGGGAGGTCTCCGTCGAGGCCGGCGCCGAGGCGGAGGTGCGACTCGTCTTCGACGTGTCGTACGAGACGTGGCGGGACGGCGGCGGGCTCTCCTACGGCTGGGCGGGCCAGCTCTAGCGGCGGCGCTCGGCGACGCGCTCCTCGGCGGTCGCCTCGCTCACGACCTCGTAGAGCAGCGCCCGCGACCCGTCCGCGTTCGGCCGCAGGATCCGCCCCAGGCGCTGGGTGAACTCCCGCTCGCTCCCGGAGCCCGCGAGCAGGACCGCGACGTTCGCGTCGGGCACGTCGACGCCCTCGTTGAGCACGTTCGCGGTGACGACGCGGGAGTACTCGCCGGAGCGGAAGCGGTCGAGGATCTCGCGGCGCTCGACGGCGCCGGTCTCGTTGGTGATCGCCGGCAGGAGGTACCGCTCCGAGAGCCGGTACACGAGATCCGTGCTCGCGGTGAACACGATCACGCGATCCTCGCGGTGGCGGTCCAGCAGCCGGCCGAGCTCGTCGACTTTCCCCTCCGCCTCGCGGACGATCCGCCGGGCACGCTGCTTGGCCAGCAGCGCCTCGCGGGCCTCGGGGTCTCGCCCCGACCGCTTCACGAGCTCCTGGTAGTCGCTCCCCCGGTTCATCGAGATCCCCGAGCGCTTCAGGTAGTCGACGAACGTCGACTGGGCGTCGTCGTACGCCTCGCGCTCCTCGTCGGTCAGGTCGACCTCTATCCGGCGGATCTCGTAGTCGGCGAGGTGTTCGCCGGCGAGGTCGTCGGGGTCGAGGCTGTACACGCGGGGGCCGACGAGGTCGACGATCGCCTCGTGGGCGCCGTCGGGGCGCTCGAACGTCGCGGTCAGCCCGAGCCGGGCCGGCGCCGGGAGCAGGCGGGCGATCTCGCGGTACCCCTCGCCGCCGAGGTGGTGGACCTCGTCAAAGACGACGAACCCGAACTCGCCGCCCACGTCGTCGGCTTTCAGGTACGCCGAGTCGTACGTGGAGACGGTGATCGCCTCCCGGCGCTGCTCGCCGCCGCCGAACTGGCCGATCGGTCGGTCGAACTCCGCCTCGAGCTCGCGGCGCCACTGGTCGAGCAGATCGACCGTCGGCACGACCACCAGCGTCGGGACTCCCAGCTCCGCCATCGCGGCGATAGCGAGCACGGTCTTCCCCGCGCCCGTCGGCAGTTCGACGACGCCGCGGTCGCCCGCCGCGTGCCAGGCGTCCAGGGCTTCCTGCTGGTACTCCCGGAGCTGGTAGCGCGTCGACAGCGCGAGCGGTTCGGTGTCAAGCACGCGGTCGCGGTAGTCGACGCCGCGGTCGTCGAGCGCCCCGCGCAGGTCGGCGTAGCGGTAAGCCGGGGTCCGGTACCCACCGCTCCGGTCGTCGCGTTCGAGACAGTCGATCCCCTCCGCGAGCGCGGACAGCTCCTCGCCGTCGCTCACGACCCTGACCGTCCCGTCCTCGAAGCGGAGCGTGAGCGTCACACGCTGCGTTGGCCGCCGCGGCGCTTGTGGATTTCGGGGCCGCTCCGAACGGTTTACCCGCGCGGCGCCGGTAGCGCCGGGTATGAGCGACGACGCCGACGCGGCGTCTCGGAGTTCCTCGACGCCGCCGACACGGTGTACAGCGAGTACGAGCAGGGGTACATGAACGCCGACGTGGCGCTCTCCCAGCTGGAGACGCAGATCGAGGCGCTGCGGGAGGAAGTCGAAGAGTAGCGCTACTCGCTGATCAGCCCGCGGACGTACGCCACCTGCTCGGCGAACGCCTCGTCGGTCCGATCGCGCGGGCGGTCGAGACCCACGTCGACGATCTCCCGGACGTGCCCGGGGTCGGCGCCCATCACGACGATCCGGTCGGCGAGCGTCACCGCCTCGTCGACGTCGTGGGTGACGAACAGCACCGTCTTGCCCGTCTCCCTCCAGATCGACAGCAGCTCCTCGTGAAGCATCGAGCGCGTCTGGGCGTCGACGCTGCCGAACGGCTCGTCCATCAGCAGGATCTCGGGGTCGACCGCGAGCGCGCGGGCGATGCCGACGCGCTGTTTCATCCCGCCGGAGAGCGCCGTGGGGTAGCTGTCGGCGGCGTCCCCGAGCCCGACGAGGTCGAGCATCGCGTCGACGCGCTCTTCGCGCGCCTCGGCGCCGACATCCTGCTGTTCGAGGCCGAACGCGACGTTCTCCCGGACGCGCCGCCACGGGAACAGGTGGTACTCCTGGAACACGATCCCGAGGTCCGGCGAGGGCTCCGTGACGGGAGTTCCGGAGAGCCGGACCTCGCCGGCGGTGGCCGACTCCAGCCCCCCGATGATCCGGAACAGCGTGGTCTTCCCGCAGCCCGAGGGGCCGACGACGCAGACGAACTCCCCGTCGTCGACGCCGAACTCGACGCCGTCGAGCGCCTGCACCGCGTCCTCGCCGCCGTAGCGCTTCGAGACGCCGTCGACGACGACGCGATCGTCCCCGCTCATTGCCACGCCAACACCCGGTTCTGGACCGCGCCGACGCCGGTGTCGAGCACGAGGTAGACGAGGCTCATCAGCAGGATGTACGCGAGCACGGCGTCGACCGAGAGGTTCTGGGAGGCGGTGTACAGCTCCCGGCCGACGCCGGGGACGCCCATCAGTTCGGCCGCGATGATCAGCATCCAGCACCGGCCGATCCCGGTCCGGATCCCCGTGATGATCTCCGGGAGCGCCGCCGGGAGCACCACGTTCCGGATCAGCCCGAGGTCGGTGTCGACGCCCAGCGACTTCGCCACGTCGAGGAACTCGTCGGGGACGCCGTCGACGCCGCCGTAGGCCGCGTAGTAGTTGATCCAGAACGCGCCCGCGGCGATGATGAACGCGGCGCCGGTGTGGTTGAGCCCGATCCACGCGATCGCGAACCCGATCAGCGCGAGCGGCGGCACCGGGCGGAGCACCCGCACGATGGGGGTCGCGAGGTCGTCCGCGAGGTCGCTGTACGCCATCGTCACGCCGAGGGCGATCCCCAGCGCGGTGCCGACGACGGTGCCCGGGAGCCAGTGGGTGACGCTCGCGAGCAGCGCGGCCGCCATCGCGCCCGACCGGAGTTCGGCGAGGAACACCGCGGCGACGGCCCCGGGCGAGGGGAGGACGTACGGCGGGTTGAACCGGGCGGCGACCGCCCAGACGAGGAGGAACCCGAGGACGCCACCCGCGCCCAGCAGGAGGCGTCGACGGTCGAGGTCGCCGCCGAACTCGGTCCCGAAATCAGGCTCGAGGCTCGTGCTCATTCGAGGCTGTCGTAGAGGGAGTAGTCGAACACCCGGTCGATCCCCAGCTCCGCGTCCGTCTTGCCGAGGTCGGCGGCGTACTCGGCGAACACCTCGGTGCCGTCCTCGATTACGTGGGGGTCGGTGACGAAGTTCGACAGGGGGGAGTCCATCGCCCGCTTCGCCGTCTCGGGCGCCAGCGAGGACTCGCCGACGACGCTGCTCGCGTGCTCGGCGGCGGTGTCACGGTTGGCTCGGACGAACTCGGTCGCCCGCCGGTGCTGGCGGACGAACTCGGCGCCGGCGTCGGCGCTCCGCACCTCGTCGCTCATCAGCGTCACCGCCGCGGGCTGGCCGGGCATGAACTCGCCGGCGGTGGCGAGGAACTCGTAGGCGAGCCCCTCCGCCTCGATCTTCGTCGGCACCGGCTCCATGATCGACGTGCCGTCGACCTCGCCGTTGGCGAGCCCCTGGAACACCGCGTTCGCGCCGCCCAGCCCCGTCACCTCGACGTGCTCGTTGCTCGCCGGGTCGATCCCGAGCTCGTCCGAGAGCCAGTAGCGCAGCAGGATGTCCGGCACCGAGCCCTCGGGGAACGTGCCGAACTCGAATGGGCGGCCCTTCTCGTCGGCCCACTGCGCGAAGGAGTCGGCGGGGTTCTCGGGTTCCCAGATCGCCGCGAACTCCTCGTGAGCGAGGATCCCCATCGGCTCCTGAATGTTGGCGGCGACGACCTGGGCGGCGATCCCGCGGTCGATCACGATCATCGCGGGCACGATGCCGAACATCGCCACGTCGATCTCGCCGGAGGCGTACGCCTGCACGATGTCGGGGCCGCTCGAGAACTCCTTGGCGTCGACGCCGACGGACAGCTCGTCGAGGTACCCCTCCTCCTGCATCACGAAGTACTGCATGTCCGGGTAGATCGGCATGTACGCCACGGTCAGGTCGTCGGCGCCGCCGCTGCCGCCGAGGCAGCCGGCCAGGCCGAACGTCGCCGCCGCACCGGTCGCTTTCAGCGCGTCGCGCCGCGAGAAACTGCGGTGTCGATCGCTCATTACGCCCGGTTGTGGCGCTCGGCTTAACTCGCCGCCGCCGGCGGCGAGAACCTCGGCGCGTCGACGACGCCCCGGCCCCGCGGTACGGCCACGGAGCGCCGCGCGGAGTCGCCCTGGCGCCGATCACCGCGGAATCCCGCCGTCGGTGAAATCGGCGATTGCTGCCGGTTCTGACTCCCCCGGAGAGGAACCATTAACGCACTCGCCGCCGACGCCGTGGGTATGCCCCAGTTCTCCGACCGCGTGGAGCGCATCAGCATCTCCGGGATCCGGGAAGTGTTCGAGGCCGCCGGCGAGGACGCCATCAACCTCGGCCTCGGCCAGCCCGACTTCCCGACGCCCGATCACGCCCGACAGGCGCCGTCGACGCCATCGAGGCGGGGAAGACCGACGCCTACACCGGCAACAAGGGGATCCCCGAACTCCGCGAGGCGATCGTCGAGAAGCACGAGCGCGACCTCGGCCTCGAGTACGACCCCGGGCAGGTGATCGCCACCGCCGGCGGGAGCGAGGCGCTCCACATCGCGCTGGAGGCCCACGTCGGCGCCGGCGACGAGGTGATCATCCCCGACCCAGGGTTCGTGGCGTACGACGCGCTGACGAAGCTGACCGGCGCCGAACCGGTGCCGGTGCCGGTCCGGGACGACCTCACGATCGACCCCGCGGCGATCGAGGACGCGATCACCGAGGACACGGCCGCCTTTATCGTCAACAGCCCGGGTAATCCCACCGGCGCGGTGTCGCCGCTCGCGGACGTGGAGGCGTTCGCCCGCATCGCCCGCGAGCACGACCTGCTCTGCGTCTCCGACGAGGTGTACGGCCGGATCGTGTTCGACGGCGAGCACCGCTCGCCCGCCGAGTTCGCGCCCGAGCAGACGGTCGTCGTCGACGCCTGCTCGAAGACGTACTCGATGACGGGCTGGCGGCTGGGCTGGGTCGCGGCCGCGCCCGAGCGCGTCGAGCGGATGCTGCGGGTCCACCAGTACGTGCAGGCCTGCGCGTCGGCGCCGGCGCAGTACGCTGCCGCGGCCGCGCTCTCCGGACCGCAGGACGTAGTGACGGAGATGGTCGACACGTTCGAACAGCGCCGGGATCTGGTCGTCGACGGCCTCCGAGACATCGGCCTCGACGTGCCCACGCCGGAGGGGGCGTTCTACGCGATGCCCGAGGTGCCAGAGGGGTTCGTCGATGAGTGTATCGAGCGCGGCGTCGTCGTCGTCCCGGGCGAGGCGTTCGGCGACGCCGGCGAGGGGTACGCCCGGCTCTCCTACGCGACGGCGACGGAGGAACTGGAGGAGGCGCTGGAGATAATGGGCGAGGCGTACGCGGCGGTTCAGTAGCTGCGCCGCCGTTACTGGTACATTCCGGTCCGGGACACCTGCGAGGACTTGTGCTGGTCGGCCTGCTGCATCTGTTTGGCCAGCTCCTTGCGACGCTCCATGATCTCCTCGGCCTGATCGAGCAGTCGCTCCGTCTCGACCGCGGCGCCGGCGACGGGGTTGATCCCCTGCTCGATCAGCGCGTGGGCGCCCTGCGGGTCGGGGAACCGCGGGTCGGTGTCGACCATCAGCCCCACGGCGTCGACGTCGCCGTCGGCGGCCTCCGAGAGCAGCGCCCCGGGCGGGCCGGAGATCATCCCGCCGTCGTCGGGCGGCGCGACCGACGCCTCGTCGAGGCGGTCCCGTCCGGCGCCGACGCCGATCCCCTCGATCGACGGCACCTCGTCGGCGCCGCGCTCCGCGGGGAGTCCGCCGAGGTAGATCGGGAGCACGTCGTGGTCGACGATCCACTCGGTGATTCGTTCGGTGAACAGCGGCGCGTCCATCACGTGGACCGGCACGTCGCTGCGCAGCGCGATCAGGTCGGCGTCGTCGTCGGCGTACAGCCGGATCGGGGAGTGCACGTCGCGCTCGTCGCCGTCGAACACCGTGACCGGCGGGATGCCGTCGCCGCGCACGCTGGCGAACTCCGTCATCTCGCTGCTCTCGATCACGTGATCGGTGGCGATCTTGCCGACCAGGCCGACGCCCGGCATCCCCTCGATCAGCGTCGCGCCCGTCGGGTCGACCGAGTCGTCGGTCACGCGTATCTCGACCATGGCTGCGTAGTCGGGTGCCGCGAGCAAGTGCGTTGTGGCGAGGGGGACAGCGAAGTATTATTGTCCGCCGGTTCGTCGGCCGGGGTATGAACGTGGATTCCCAAGAGATCACCGCGCTCGTGGGTCGGGAGGTCTACTCCAACAACGGGGTTTTCGTCGGCGAAGTCGAGGACGTCCGGCTCGACCTCGGCGCCGAGCAGGTGACGGGGCTGGCGCTCGCGGATCTGAACACCGAGCTGTTCCAGGGCAACATCGAACGCGGGAAGGGCGTGATGATCCCGTACCGCTGGGTCCGCGCCGTCGGCGACGTGATCCTGATCAACGACATCATCGAGCGACTCAAGGGGCCCGAAGAGGCCGAAGAGACGCTGGCGTAGTTCTCCTGCGGAGCGTCGACGGCCGCGAGGTCGGTTCTCCGCGGCGGTTGTCCGTCGCCGATGGTGGGTAGCCTCCTCAGGCGGCTGACCGTCGCCGCGGGAGCAGTCTCCTCCGGCGGCTGACCGTCGTCGCCCGAGCAGTTCTACGACCCGTTGCTCGCCTCGCCTTCGACGCCCATCGCCTCGAACAGTTTCCGCCGAACCGCCTCCTCGGCGAGGGTGAGCAGCGTGTCGCGGTTCTCCTCGGTCGTCTCGATGCCGCCGAACACGCCGAGGGGGATCTCGACGCTTGCCTGCGTGGAGTGGCCCGCGGCCTCGCCGATCTCGCCGAAGGCGTCCTGGAGCACCTTCCCGATGTTGAGCCGGATGTCCTTCGAGCGCGCCGAGAGGTAGATCGTGTCCTCGGCGATGCCGAACACCGCGGTGGTGGTGATCCCCTCCAGGTTCAGCAGGTGGGAGGCCGCCTGCGTGAGCGCGTCGCGGTCGCGGATGAACCCCGCGTTGGAGACGAGGTGGCTCCCCTGCACGTCGCGGTTCTGGATCGCCTCCGCGAGCACGTCGAGCGTCTCCGGCGACATCGACGGCGACTCGACCTGCTCGAGCGTCTCGTGGTCGGCGAACGGGTAGAGGTAGGCGGCGGCGGTGAGGTCGGCGGGCGTGGTGTCGCGCTTGAAGTCGAGCGTCTCCGCCCGGATGCCGTACAGGAGCGCGGTGGCCACCTCCTTCCCAGGCGAGATGTCGAACTCCTGCATGTACTTCGTCAGGATCGTCGACGTCGAGGAGACGTTCGGCCGTACGTCGACGAACGCGGCGTCGATCTCTTCCTCGGGCTCGTAGTGGTCGATGAACACGTCGATCGGCGCGTCGATGTCCAGCTCGCCGCTCTTCATGTGGTCGACCAGCGCGAGCGCGCCGTAGGAGGAGAGCGCGGGCGCCTCGTCGCGCTCGGTGAGCTCGATCCCGAGCAGGTTGACGAACGCGCGGTTCTCCTGGTGGCCGATGTCGCCGTCGTAGAGGATGTCCGCCTCCACGTCGTAGCTCTCGGCGATCGCCCGCAGCGCGACCGCGCTGGCGATCGAGTCCGGGTCCGGGCTGTGGTGGGTCAGGATCGCGAGGTCGCCGTCGGCGTTGCGCAGGATCTCCGCGAGCTGGCGCGCCTTGTACTCCATTTCGCCGGACTCCAGGGTGCGCAGCGCGGAGTCGGCGATCACCTCGGAGGGGTTGATCACCACGTCGGCGCCGAGCTCCCGGAGCTCGTCGCCGCTGACTGGGTCGGATGCCCGGACGACGATGAACTGGTCCTCGTCGCGCTCCCGGATCGACTCGACGGCGGCCTTGTTCGCCTCCACGTCGGAGGAGAGGATCAGCAGCACGTCCCGGTCGGCGACGGCGTCGACGACGCCCGGGGTGGCGATGTCCTGCACCACGGCGTTGAGGTCCTGATCCCGCAGCGCCTCGACGCGGCTCTCGTCCTTGTCGAGGATGAGGACGTCCTTCCCCTCGGCGTCGAGCGACTCGGCGACGGCGTGGCCCACGCTCCCGCAGCCGAGAATGGCGTACGACGACATCGAGGAGATGCTGACCCCGGTGCTCATGAGTTACCGGGATTTCCGCGGGACGACACTTAAGGTCCACCGTTCGGTCCGGCGCGAAAAGGAAACCCTCTTTATCGGCCCGCCGGGATGTGGTTGTGAGGGCCGGTAGCTCAGTTAGGGAGAGCGACGGACTCTTAATCCGTCGGTCGAGGGTTCAAATCCCTTCCGGCCCGTTTTCCGAAGGACTGAACCGGAGTCAGACTGTTAGCGGCTAAGCTGTTACTTTCTACGGGTTAGACCCACTATAAGGTTCGGAAACACACCCAAAATCGGCGTCAGTTCGTTTCGTATGTGGTGAGGCTCGACGCTATACCGGGATTGTTCCTTAGCCGTCGCCGGCTGGCACCGACACCATAGAGTTCACCGCATCGAGCGCGCGCGGAATCTGTTGCTGGATTCAAGAGCATCTCGGCACGCAATCGGTCGTAGGTAGCAGTAGGTTCGCCACAAGAAGTTCGGAATGGAGTAGCGGGTTCAAGCTACTTCTCCGGCCCAACCCCAAGGGTTCGACCACCTAAGACTATCCTCCATTCTTTGTAGAAACCCGATGCAGTCGGCGGGTTTTCGGTAGCTATATCCTGCTGGAAGCCCTCTGTAGAGTGAAGGCAGATTCTCGCGGGACTCCTACCCTACCAGTCGTAACTGTCGTGTTTCGTCGGCTGGTTCGACGCATCGAGGGAGAGACGTACGTCCTGCGTGTCTCATTTCCTTTCGACAACCATGTCTGTAGAACTATCTACACCACAAGAACTGACGGGAGAGCTGACGAAAGAACGTGTTCGACGCCGCCGAGACGACGTGATTCGACAGGGATTCTCCACCTCAGAGATTGCGCTCATCGAGGCGCTTCCTGCCTCGGGTAAGAGCTACGGAGTTCTGAAGTGGGCCGCTGAAACGGAAAACCAGATAACGGTCTTCGCGCCGCGACATGACCTTTTGGACGAGTACGAGGAGTGGTGCGCGGAAGACGATCTTGATCTTTCCGTCCAACGGCTCCCTTCTTTCCATCGGGACTGTGCGAGCGTGTCACTTGACGCCGATGGAGAACCCGAAGATGCCAGAACAAAGATAATTCTCGGGTTGTATCGCCAAGGAATCAAGGGGAAAACGATTCACCAGCAGGCCAGCAGACTTCTCGGGGAACGTCTTCCCTGTCAACACAAGGGACGGTGTTCCTTCCTCGAGAAACTCGACCTCGACACCGATGCTTACGATGTTCTCCTCGGACACTATCTCCACGCATACCAGACTGACTGGACAGATGAACGGTACGTCGCCATTGATGAGTTCCCCGGCGATGCGTTCGTCCAAGAGTTCACGGGAAAAGTCGCACCGGCTGTAAGTGCCTACGTAGAGCAGGAAGATCGACTACCGTTCCGCGACTACGAAGATCTCCTACAAAGTCAGTCTGAGTCGATTGCTGAAGTCGAAGCGTGGAAGCAGGATGTTTGGTCACACTACGACGCCACCCACGTTCTCCGAAGCGCGAACTCATCGGCTCACACTCTCGGCCCATTGATGACGATGGCGAACTTGGAAAAAGAGCGACTGGATAACCGATGGCGACACGCCGATCTCGGTGACGGAAAGGTTGCCGCTGGTTACACCGAACACGAATGGTCGTTCCTGCTACCACCTAATCTCGAAGAAGCGGAGAGCGTTGTAGCCCTCGATGGAACGCCGGTCATCGAACTGTGGGAACTCGTAATGGGTGACGAAATCGAACGGATTCCGCTCCTCGATGACGGGCAAAAGCAGTCGTATCTTGAGGATGTTCTCGGACTCGAAATCGTACAGACCACGGAGAACTGGAACGCCTATCAGGGCGGTGAGGGTGTCTCCCCAACGGTGGACATTCCGGTTGTCGAAAAAATAGGGGAACTCGAAGGGAGAACCCCGGGGGTTATCACCTCCAAGAAGGGCCTCAACCAGTACGACAATCACGGGTTGGACGCGTTGGCATCGAAGACCGAGAACTACGGGAACCTCAAAGGGAGCAACGCCTTCGGAACGACACGACTCGGCATCATCCTCGGGAATCCTCATCCCGGTGACGACGTGATCGAGAAGTGGAGCGCACTCGCTGGTCATTCCGCAGAACGACGAGAAGGTACCGAAGGCAAGTCTACCGACTACGGATTCTTCGGAAACTCCGTCATGGAGGCGCTTGTTCAGAACGAAGTCCTGCAAGCGGTGATGCGCTTTGGGCGGGAGGAGAGGCATGGCGAGAAGGGGGCAACCGTGTACGTCCATACGTCAGCTCTCCCGGAGTGGGTAGAGCCGGAGAAGCGGCTCGTCTCGGTTGACTCATGGATGACCCAAAAGGACGGGATGAGGAAGGTAATCGAGGCAATCTATGCGCTTGACGATTGGCCTACACGGGAGTGGAAAGTGGGAGACATAGCCGACCGTGTGGCGATATCTGACCGATACGCGCGTAAGCACCTCAAGACTCTCGTGAAACAGGGGTATCTCGACAGTTGGCAGGGTGGTCGAGGTAACGCCCTCCACTTCTCAAACGTTTGCCTCGACGAAGCACCAAAGTACGGCCACGTCGAGTTCTCCGAGTGATTTCGGAAGGCAGGGTATAGTGTAGTAGAGGCAGGGTTCCGAAAAGCGTGATTCGATGCATCGAGGTGGGGAGTTCGTCTCCGCAAGATACTCCACAACGCACAGGTGTTTCACTTCGTGCGATTCACTTCATAGAGCGAGCTGTGGTTCCAGACTCCTCGATGCGGTGAATCGCATGGAGAGTAAGATGGGGTGAGATGCTTCGCAATCAGACCCTCCATACACCCGGATTTGGCAGACTCAGCACACGGTGATTTTGGCGGCTCAGGCAAGTGGTGATCGCCGCTCGATGTGGTGAGTCGCTTCGGTAAGTACAGACAAAGCACTTACCGGAGCCACTTGAACAACATCCAATGAGTTCTGGACGGGGGAAATCTATCCCACGTCGGCTGTTTACGTCAGTAGCCATTTCATCCGTGACCATCGGATTGGCTGGCTGTTTGAAGGATGACGACCCACAGGTGCGGGTGTACAATGCTCGACCGAACCCGGTGACTGTCACAATTGAACTGTATAACATCGAATCAGAATCTGAAGAACGCGTATTCAACGACAGACAGACGATTCAGCCGAGCGAAGCGCACGAGTACGAGCAAATGTACGATGAGGGAGGAATGAAGAGACTCGTTGTCAGAACCGAGGACGGGAATGAAGGTCAACACGAGATGGACATTTTACCGAAATCTGAATGGGGGGACGGAAGCGGGTACCTTAGTGTCCAAATCAAGGAAGATGGGATAGAGTTCAAACAAGCACTCGGCTAATTCGCTATATTCGCAACCCCACTTACCGGCTGTTTCACTCCAGATTAGCTGGTTGGCACCCACCCTCGATGTGTTGATTCCCTCTGGTTCACACACTCTCTCCCCCCATCTACCTACTACACACAACACCCCCATCCCCCTACTAAGTTATTGTGCAAGAACCGACGTACTGCGGCGGGATGGTGGTGACAGACGCGTGTTGGTGCTTATAAAGAGAATCACGCCATTGAGTCGGCAACCACTACGTGGTCATTCTCTCGGTCTTTGGTAAGTACAGGAGCCACACAAAATCACTCAGTATCAACGGCGTGGCAACCTATAGTGCGTCACGAATTGACCACCAGCCGATGACGAGGAATCCGATAAACCCGAGTGCGGAGAATCCAATGGGACTGAGCATCCAGAAGTCGAACTCCGGGCCGAGCAGGTGGAAGGATGCCCCGATGCCAACGAATGCTCCGGGTGTTCGGGGTGAAAGGTCGTCGCGGTCGGTTTGACGCTTGACGTACAGCAGGAATAGTCCGTAGCCGACGAACGGCAACTGGAACGCCGTCCGTTCGACCGGGTCTTTACCCACTCCGATTCCTCCAGCTGTTGTTACTCGGTAGGGTTGTCCCTCATAGACGACCACATATTGCCTCAACACGTCGGTGTACGCGAACTCATCCGGCCAGTCCTCCGTGCCGTATATCGTGACTCCATCCCGTTGAATCGCTACGCGAATCGCCTGCTGTGCGTTCGGGGATAGCGATTCGTACTGTAGTACCGGTGTCTCCTCAGATACACTTGACGTGTTCTCGATTGGCTCGGCACGGATGCCCGCCTTCTCGCCCCAATCATGCATTGTCAACGGTGCACCAATCAGCGAGACTGCGACGACGAGCGCGAGAACGCTGAGTACAGAACGAGGAGACATGGCCAATATCTCGGTACTGTCACGGAAGTGTCTTCTGGCGCTCAATGCGCAACCCTACTTCCCGCCTATTCCGTCACGCTCCCTCCGAAACTAACACTCATCAGTAGAGATCAACGCGGCAAGTCGAAGGAACTCTACAAGGTGGTTGGTTCTCAGCCCCTCGATGTGTTGTTCCGCTTCTTTCGGAAGGGTGGCTATAGTATCCAATAGGGAGAATTCCGAAAAGGTTCACAGCATCGAGGAGGTGGACTCCCGCTCTATGCGTTTGTCCTCGGCGTTAGATGTTGTCGAAGTACCCTCGGCGATTCTTCATTTCCTGTTCCTTCGTCCGTTTGTCGTAGTGCTTCTTCAGCACATCTGCACTCACGTCCATCCGTTCAGAGACAGCCTCAATCGGGACTTCACTACGGCGGGCGTAGGTAATCGCACCTTTTCGCAGGGAGTGCGACGCGTGAGAGGATGGACACTTCGACGCCGCGTGGTAGGAATTTGCGGCATCACATTCCTCAGGGTCGCGGTCATGTGGACAATCAAGGCCGTAATCACACGGGCGGGTAGTGCGGTAGCAGTTACTTCGAATAGAGGTCTTCGAGATACGTCCCTGACGGGTTGTTAGGAGTGGTTCACGACCGAATTCGTCAGTCTTGGCAAACCGATGATGGTCGATGTAGTCCTGCACGATTTGGTTGACCTTTGGCTTGAGAGAGACGACACGCTCGCCTTCTTTCCCGTTCTTCAACGGAGTGTCTTCGTCCGGTCGGTGATGGACTTCAAGCGTGCGTTCGTTGTTGTCGAAGTCATCAAGGTCGATAGTGCGGAGTGCGCCGTTTCGCATCCCCGTGTGCCACAGTAGCTCGAAGATGACGTGTTCCCGCTGAGAGTAGTTGAAGTTCCGTTGATACTCGATGATTGCCTGTGCAGTTTCGGAGTCAACGTAATCGTCGTTCACGTCCTCCTTGTTCTTCATCGTCGGCGGGTCGATGTAGTCCGACAGATTGGGTCGAACCGCGTCGATTCCCTCGCAGAAGTCGATGAAGACCTTGAGCGTACTCAGTTGTGTCGCCATCGTGACCTTGTTGCAGTCGCCTTTCTCCCGACGCCACTTCTTGTACCGGTGGAAGTGCCGACCGCTGAGGTCGTTCATATTCGTGACGTCTCCTTCGGTATTGCACCACTCAACGAAGGGAGAGAGCCGATACTTGTGGGCTTTGTAGGTGGCGTCAGCCAATTCGCCGCGACGGTTTTCGAGGTACCATTCCTTCGCTTCCTGCGGTTCGATGGGTTGGAGTTCGGTCGTCATTAGTGGGCCTCGCGCTCAGCACACCAACAGCGATACCCCGGTAATCCTCCTGCCCGTAGGCGCTGAAAGCGCCGGAGGGCGTCGAGGGTTCAAATCCCTTCCGGCCCGTTTTCCTGCGAACGAAGTGAGCAGTGAAAACGCCACGAAGGGATTCTGAACCAGGGAACGGAGCGAAGCGGAGTGACCGTGGTTCAAATCCCCTTCCGGCCCGCTTCTCGTCTTTCGAACGTGAGAACCCGAGAGCGTCGCGGCGGATCGAACGACGTTCCGGCAGTGCAGAACGCCGTCCGTCCCGCTCCGAACAGTGACCACCTGCATTTCCCAGTCGGTGATATGTTGCACAACGTTAATGTCGTGTTTGAACGAATATTCAGACGCTATGAGCACCGACGTGTTCGAACGACTCGACCGAGGAATCGACCGTGTCCGCGAGGAGATCAACGAAGCCATCGACGCCTCTCACCAGCTCAGCGAGGAGCTCCGGACCACCGTCGAGGAGTCGCTGGAGGAACTCGACGACCGACTGGAGACGATACGGTCCCAGACCGAGGAGCAACTCGACGCCGCCGTCGCCGACTCGCAGGAGTCGGGCGAGGAGGTCCGTCAGGAGGCGAACGACGCCCTCGACGACCTCGAAGACACGGTCGCGACGCTCCGGGAGCGGGTCGAACAGATGGGGGAGGAGGCCCGCCAGGACAGCATCGAGGCGATCGATACCCTGCAGGCCGAACTCGACGACCTCCGGGAACGAGTAAACGAGTGACGGCCGTCGCCGGGAGCGATCCTGGCGCCCCGGGAACGCGCCCTTTTTGCCCGCGTAGCGGGAACCTCCGGTAATGGCGAAAGTGAGCGTCGGCCTTCGCGGGTGGCGGTTCGACGAGGACGAGGTGTTCACCGAGGACGGGGAGTGGGCGCCGCTGGACGAGATGCCCGACGACGCCCGGAACCGGCTGCTGCGGCTGGGCCTGCTGATGGACCAGCCCTGCGACGCCTGCTACCTCGAGTACGGCGAGGCGGAGAAGAAACGCGCCAACCCCGCGGCCATCGTCTACGGCGAACCCGGCGACGAGGTGCTGCTCTGTGACGACCACGAGCCCGACTTCCTCTACTGGTTCCGCGAGGAGGGCGGCAGCGAGCTCGCCGGCGAGGAGCAGTTCCGCGACGAGTTCCACGAGTGGTTCGTCGCCGACAACCGCGCGCCCGAGGGGTACGGCCCCGACGAGCACGTCGAGGAGGCGCCGAGCGAACTGCCGAACCTCCCGACGCCCGAGGAGGCCCAGCGCCGCCTCGAGCAGGCCGTCGACTTCGAGGAGAAGCGCTACGACCTCCGCGCGGCCGAGAGCGAGGGCGAGGACGACGAGCTCGACGTGGCCGACCTCGACCTCGACACCGAGTACCCCAGCGGCGAATGAGCGAGGAGCGACAAGCCGACGCCGAGGGTGCCGACGGGAACGACGCCGTCGACGACGACACCGCCGAGGTCGCCGACGCCACCCCGGAGATCTCGGTCTGCGTCGTCGACGCCGGGACCCCGGGCAACGTCGGCACCATCGCGCGGGCGATGAAGAACTTCGGCCTCTCGGAGCTGCTGCTGATCGATCCGCCCGCGATCGAGCCCGACGGCGAGGCGTACGGGTTCGCGGGCCACGCCCGCGAGGACGTGCTCCCCGGCGCCGAGGAGATCACGTTCGACGAGCTCTGTGAGCGCTACCACACCGTCGGCTTCACCGCCATCACGGGCGAGGACAGCCGCAAGCACGTCCGGTTCCCCTACAGCACGCCCGAAAGCCTCGTCGAGGAGCTCGCCGGCGTCGATAAGCCGGTGGCGCTCGTGTTCGGCCGCGAGGACAAGGGGCTCTCGAACGAGGAGCTGAGCCGGCTGGATCAGGTCGCCTCGATCCCCGCCGACCCCGACTACCCCGTGATGAACCTCGGGCAGGCGGCGACCGTGACGCTGTACGAGCTCCGGAAGCTCACCCTCGAGGGGACCCAGCTGCCCGACACCGAGCCCCACCGCGCCGACCCGGAGCAAGTCGAGCGATTCCACGAGTACTGGGACGAGTTCCTGACCGCGATGGGCCACCGCGAGCACAAACACGAGAAGACCGAGCGGATGTTCCGCCGGCTCGTCGGCCGGGCGAACCCGACCGACCGCGAAATCACGACGCTGCTCGGCGTGCTCCGCCGAGCGACCGACCAGCTCGACGAGCGCCGGGAGCTGCTCGACGAGCTCGACGAGGAGGACACGCTGCGGCGCTGAGTCCGCCCGACGGCTCCGCCCGAAACTACCGTCGCGCGTACATCACCTCGCTGATCATCGAGAGCACCAGCTCGTCGTCGTCGGTCACCGTCTCCGAACGAACTCGAACGGTGCCTCGGTCCGGACTGTCGGCCGATTTCTCGAGCACTTCGGTCCGGACCCGGAGCGAGTCGCCCGGGCGAACCGGCCGTGGGAACCGCAGTTCCTCGACGCCGCGCGCGCCCATCGCCGCGCTGTCGTCGAAGTGGCCGTCGACGAGCAGTCGCATCGTCATCGCGCAGGTGTGCCAGCCGGAGGCGATGAGCCCGCCGTAGATCGTCTCGGCGGCGGCCTCCGGGTCCGTGTGGAACGGCTGCGGGTCGTAGTTGCCGGCGAACTCCAGGATCTCCGCTTCGGTCACGTCGTACGTGCCGAACTCGTCGGTGTCGCCGACGGAGACGTCTTCGAAGTAGATGGTCACGGCCGTCGTTCGCCCGGCGTCGTGTTGGCTGTTCCGGCGTCGGTCAGTCCGCGTAGTGGACCTCGACGCTCCCGCTCTCCGAGAGGTCGCTGTGGACGACTTCCTCGGTGTCGCCGACGCCCAGCTTCGTCAGCGGGTCGTCGACGGTCGCCAGCGCGAACCCGGCGGCGACGAGCAGGAACCCCGTCGCGGTCGTCGCCGTCGGCGCGCGGCCGAGGACGGCCCACGCCGCCATCGCCGCCGTCACCGGCTCGAGGTAGGCGACGAGGTTCACCCGGACCGGGCCGATCCGGGAGAGCAGTTCGAAGTACGTCAGGTAGCCGACGACGCCCGCGCCGAACACCAGGTAGAGGAACGGGAGCGCGGACGCGCCGCTGGCGACGCCGGCCGGGAACGCCTCGCCGCGGACGACGGCGCCGGCGATCAGGATCGTCGAGCCGAACAGCATCGCCCAGCCCTGGAGGGACGCGGCGGGGAGCCCCGAGTCGAGCGCCCGGAGGCCGACCGAGCCCGCGGCGAACAGCGCGACGCCGACGAACACCAGCGCGACGCCGTCGAGAGGAACGTCGCCGCCGGCCGGGTCCGCGATGACGAACACGCCCGCGAGCCCGAACAGCAGCCCGAGCCCGTCGACGAGATCCGGCGACTCGTCGGCGAGCAGCGCGCCGGCGGCGACGGTCGTCAGCACGGGGTTGAGGCTGACGATCACCGACGAGATCGACCCCGAGATGCTGGCGGTGCCGAGGTACAGCAGCGCGGGGTAGCCGGCCACGAGGAACGCGCCGACGACGCCGACCGAGAGCCACTCCGTCCGGCTGCGCGGCCGGAACCGACCGGTCGCCGCCGCGACGGCCGAGATGACCGCCCCCGCGAGGAGGTAGCGCAGCCCCGCGAACCACAGCGGCGGCACCGAACTCAGCCCCATCTCGATCGCGACGAACGCGCCGCCCCACGCCCACGCGAGAACGACGAACAACATTGCGGCCAGAAGTTGGCCGCGACTCCAGCGAATCGTACTCATTTCGTGTTTGAACCGAATCGAGAGGCGTACTTATGCTTGTCTCCCCCGGTACGCCGTTTTTTTTTCGAAGGCAGTTCGGAAAATTAGTTTTCAGTTGGTGATAGAGCTCAGTTCACCGCAATCCCTTTGGCTAACGGTCCCGAACAGTGATCCATGGACGAGCGAGACGTGCGCCTGCTGAAGGCGATCTCGGATCTCGGCACGGGGAGCCCGGAGCGACTGCACGAGGAGACGGGCATCCCCGTCTCGACGATCCACTACCGGCTGAACAACCTCCGGGAGGACGGCGTGATCGAGAACGAGCTGTACGACCTCGATCTCGACGCGCTCGGGCTCGGGGTGACCGTCGTCATCGAGGTGCTGGCGGACTACAGCGGCTCCCACGAACAGCTCAGCGAGCGCCTCCTCGCCGTCGAGGGCGTGACGGAGGCGTACTTCACGATGGGCGAGACCGACTTCGTCGTCGTCGCCCGACTCCCCGACAGCGACGATGTGGAGCGGCTCATCCGCGCCTTCGAGGACATCGAGGAGGTCGACCGCACCGACTCGACGTTCGTGATCAAGTCGCTGCGGGACGGCCAGCGGCCGCTGGAGAGCTACTCGCTGGAGTCGCTGGTCGGGATGCTGGCCGACGAATAGGGAGAACGGCTCGCCTGACCCCTCAGGCCCGCTTCTGGATTTCCTCGCGCAGCACCTCGCTCACGAGGTCGCCGCCGGCCTGCCCGCGGAGCGCGCCCATCGCCTCGCCCATGAGGCCGGAGAACGCGCCCATCCCCTCTTCTTCGACCTGCTCGGCGTTGCGCTCGACGACCTCCTGGACCGCCTCGCGAACCTCCTCCTCGCTCACGCCGCCGACGCCCGCCTCCTCCATCGCTTCCTCGGGCGTGAGGTCGGGCTTCTCGGCGAGCGCGGTCAGCACGGGGTTGACGCCCTCCTTCGGCAGGTCGCCGTCCTCGACGAGCAGCAGCGTCCCGAGCAGCGCGTTGTCGCGGATGTTCTCCACGTCGACGCCGTCGCGGCGCAGCTCCGTCAGCGTCGACTCCAGCGTCGAGGCGGCGAACGTGGGGTCGACGCCTTCCTCGACGGCCTCCTCGAACAGCACCATCCGGCGGCCGAAGGCGACCTGCTCGGCGAGCCCCTCGTCCAGCCCCAGTTCGTCGGCGTAGCGCTCCACGCGCTCGGTGAGGAGCTCCGGCGTCTCGACCTCGCTGGGGTCGGGCTCCACCGGCGGCACGTCGGTCTCGGGGTACATCCGCGCCGCGCCGGGGAGCGGCCGGAGGTAGCGCGTGGTCCCGTCGTCGTTCGCGCCGCGGGTCTCCTCGGGCACGCCCTCGATCGCGGTCCGTGCCCGGTCCGCGGCGGCCTCGATCGCCTGCTCGGCCACGTCGGCGCCGGCGGCGACGATGGCGACCGCGTCGTCCTCGTCGGCGTCGACGGCATCGCGGAGCGCGTCGACTTCTTCGGCTGTCACGCCGTAGGCCGGCAGTTCGTCGGTGTGGAAGATGCCGCCCGCGCCGGCGCGCTTGGCGTGGTCCGAGAGCTCGGTGCCGAGCCGGCGGTCGGGCTGGATCTCCCGGCCGACGAGCCCGTCGAACCCGTAGAGCGGGACCGCCTGCACCTCGCCGCCGCTGTCGAGCGCGCCGCCGATCACGCCGGAGTCGGTGTCGGCGAACACGCCGCTCACGTCGACGATATCGCCGACGGCGGCGTCGCGACTCTCGAGTTCGTCGCGGATCGTGAGCAGTTCGACCTGGCGGTCGACCTCGTTGGCGACGATGTCGCGGATGTCGCCCAGCGCCTGCACGCCCTTGATCTCGACGCGGGCGCCGTCGGCGATGGAGACGTTCACGTCCTGCCGGATCGTCCCGAGCCCGCGCTTCACGGAGCCCGTCGAGCGCAGGAGCATCCCGATGTGCTCGGCGGCCTCGTGGGCCTGCTCGGGGGTACTGATGTCCGGCGCCGTACCGATCTCCACGAGGGGGATGCCGAGGCGGTCGAGCGAGTAGCGGACGCCTTCGTCGGTCTCCTCGACGCGCTGGGCGGACTCCTCCTCGAGCATCACGTCGACGATGCCGACGCTCCCCTCGCCCGTCTCGATCTCGCCGTTCTGGGCCAGCAGCATCGAGCGCTGGAAGCCGGAGGTGTTCGAGCCGTCGATGACGAGCTTCCGCATCACGTGGGCCTGATCGACCACGTCGGCGTCGAGCAGGTCGGCGATGCTCATCGCGACCTGGAGCGCCTCCTCGTCGATCCGGGCGGGCGGCTCGTCGTCCTCCTCCACGAGGCAGGTGGTGTCGTAGGCGAGGTACTCGAACGTGCGGTCGACGCGGCTCTCCTCCATCGCCGCCTCGTCGAGCTCGCCGAGTTCGCTCCGCGTGGGGTGGAGCTCCCGGGTGATCGTGTGGGTCGCCTCCTCGGGCTCGCGGAGTTCGGTGGGCGACTCGCAGAAGAGTTTGGTCTCGGTGTCCAGCTGTTGGTGGATCTCGAGGCCGGCCACGAGGCCGAGCTCCTCGTAGTCGCGGGCGTCGTCGCTCATACGTTGATTGGGGAGCGGTGGGGGTAAAAATGGTCGCAGTTGTGGGCGGCTTCGACGCCACGCTCTGGCAGCGTTTACGCCGCTTCCTCCTCGGGGGCGCTACTCGAACGGACGAACTGCAGGAGGGAACTCCCCACGAGGTAGGCCAGCGCACAGAGGAGTACACCCAGCGCCAGTTCGTCCCCCATCGATAGGACGGGGTTCGTGAACGAGTGCGTTCGCCCGTAGTCCATTCGGATACGGGCGACGAACATCATCGGGAGCAGCGATACCACGACGACCAGCACCGCCAGACATCGACGCACGGTCCGCCGGAGGGCAGCGTCGGACATGGCCGACGGGTGCCACGCTCGGCGCAAAAACCTTCGTGGTGGATGCCGGGGCCCCAGTCGGGTTTACTCCTCGTCGCCCAGAATCCCGCGGTGGGTCATCTTCTCGGGGTCGAGCACGTCCTCGGCCTCGTCCTCGGTCAGGTACCCCTCAGCCACGGCGACCTCCTTCACGGACTTCCCCTCCGCGAGCGCCTGCTTCGCGACCTTCGACGCCTTGTCGTAGCCGATCGCGGGGTTGAGCGCCGTCGCCAGCGCCATCGAGCGCTCGACCTGTGCCTCGCAGTGTTCCTCGTTGGCCTCCAGTTTCGCGACGAACTTCTCGGCGAACGTCGTCGCGCTGTTGCTCAGCAGCTCCGCGGACTCGAGGAAGTTGTGCGCGATGACGGGCTTGTAGAGGTTCAGGTCGATCTGGCCCTCCGCGGCGCCCGCGGAGACGGCGGCGTCGTTGCCGACGACCTGCTTGTGGACCTGATTGACCGCCTCGGCGACGACGGGGTTGATCTTGCCGGGCATGATCGAGCTCCCGGGCTGGTTCTCGGGCTGCTCGATCTCGCCGAGGCCGTTGCGCGGGCCGGAGGCGAGCAGGCGCAGGTCGTTGGCGATCTTGTTTAGGCTCCCGGCGATCACGCGCAGCGCACCGTGGGCCTCGCTCATGGCGTCGTGGGCCGCCTGCGCCTCGAAGTGGTCGTCCGCCTCGCGGAACTCGAGGCCGGTCTCCTCGCTCATGTACTCCGCGGCGAGTTCGGGGAACTCGGGGTCCGTGTTGAGCCCCGTCCCGACCGCGGTGCCGCCCAGCGCGAGCTCCGCGAGGCGCGGGCTGACGCTCTCCAGTCGGTCGATCCCCTTCTCGACCTGCGTGCGGTAGCCGCCGAACTCCTGGCCGAGGCGGACGGGCGTGGCGTCCTGCAGGTGGGTACGGCCGGTTTTGACGACGCCGTCGAACTCGTCCTCCTTCGCGGCCAGCGCGTCCTCGAGCGCTTCGAGCGCCGGAACCAGGTCCTTCTCGACGGCCTCCAGCGCGGCGACGTGCATCGCGGTCGGGATCACGTCGTTGGAGGACTGCCCGAAGTTCACGTCGTCGTTGGGGTGGACGACGCGCTCGCCGATCTCGGCGCCGGCGATCTCGGCGGCGCGGTTGGCGATCACTTCGTTCGCGTTCATGTTCGAGGAGGTGCCCGAGCCGGTCTGGAACACGTCGACCGGGAACTGGTCGTCGTGCTCGCCGGCGATCACCTCGTCGGCGGCGGCGACGATCGCGTCGGCGGTGTCGTCGTCGAGGTGGCCCAGGTCGCGGTTGGCCTGCGCGGCCGCCTTCTTCACGACGCCGAGCGCGCGGACGAACCGCCGCCCGAACACGACGTCCGAGATCGGGAAGTTCTCCACCGCGCGCTGGGTCTGGGCGCCCCAGTAGGCGTCCGCCGGTACCTGCACTTCGCCGAGGCTGTCCGCTTCGGTTCGGTAGTCCTCGCTCATGCGCGATAGGTCGGCCGGTGCGGCGTAAAACCCTCCGGTGTCGGCGTCGCGGCCGGCCGCCGTCGGTCGCTACGCCTCGTCCTGTCGCTCGGCGTACTCCGCGGGCGTGTACGTCTCGATCTCCAGGGCGTGGACGCTGTCGGTCATCTCGTCGCCGACGGCGTCGTACACCATCTTGTGCTGGTCGACCAGCGTCTCCCCCTCGAACGCCGGCGAGACGACGACGGCGGCGAAGTGGGCGTCCTGGTGGTTCCGGTCGTGGTGCGCCCGCGGGAGGTCGACCGTCGCCTCCGCGTCGGGGATCTCGGCCTCGATGATGGCTTCGAGTTCGTCGGTCTCCATACCCAACACCCGGGGGGCGACGGGGAAAAACGGGTCGGTGGGTAGGGGACGAGGAGAGCCACACTCAAGCCGCCGGCCCGCCGACCAGTGGCCGTGACCGCCGACGACCCCGCGGCCGCCCCGCGAGCACACCTGCTCGACGCCCGCGCCGACGCCGTCGACGCCGTGCTCGCCGCCGCCGACGCCGTGGCGGCGGAGTGGCCCCGACTCGACGACGGCCGACGGGCGACCCCCGACCGCGACGCGCTGGTGGAGGACCTACGCGCTGAACTCGCCGACGCCGGCGTGCTCGAGAAGCTCCCGGAGGCGCTCGCGGCGGCCGTCGACGCCGCGGGCTACGCACTGCCGGCGACGCCCGTGGCCGCGCCGCCGTACGTCGTCCTCTCGAGCACCGGGCCGGTGCTGCGCGGCACGGTCGACGACGGCCGCCTCGTCGTCCGGATCGACTGCTTCGGGATCGCCCGCCAGCCCGACGGTGTCGACGCCGCCGTCGCGTACGCCCACCGGGCGGCGTCGCCGGCCGCGGCGCTGTCGGTCTCGTTCGTGGAAGCGGAGTAGGTGGTTTCGGCGACCGGCGGTTTCTGGACCCGAGCTACGTCCAGTCGTCCAGCCCGGTCTGGACTAGCGACTCCTCGATGCGCTCGAAGCCCCGCTCGACCTCGTCGGCGTCGACCTCCCACTCGTCGACGACGTACGCCCGAGCGGCGTCGATGTCGGGGTCCACGTCGAGATTCACCTCGTACTCGTCGGTGACCGGCGGGTCGAAGAACAGCTCCCGGATGCGGTCGGCGTTCTCGACGTACACGTCGTCGGCCTCCATCACGCCCCAGATGTCGCCGTGCTCCTTGATCGCCTTCACGGCGGTCTTGGGGCCGTAGCCGCTGACGCCCTCGTTGAAGTCAGTCCCCATCAGCAGCGCCACGTCGACCAGCTGTTCGTAGGTGATCTCGTGTTTCTCGAGGGTCGCCTGCAGGTCCATCAGCTCCGGATCGCCCTTCGAGGTGAGCTGGCGCAGCGTCCGCGGCGCGCCGAACACCATCGTGTCGTAGTCCTCGCTGCCGGCGTAGTCCACGTCGCCGCGGGCGGCCATGTGCGCGCACTGCGCCTCGCCCTCCGCCGGCGCCTCGATGTACGGCACGTCGAGTCGGTCGAGCAGCCCGCGGGTCGTCTCGTGGATCGTGTCGGTCAGGCGCTGGGTGCGGGCGTCGAGCCGCGCGGCCTCGACGCCGTCGCCGGCCTCCTCGGCCTCCTTCCGTCGCTCCTCCGCTTTCTCGCGCTGCTCGCGGCGGCGCTCGACCTCGTCGCTCTTGAGGTCGGTGACGCCGCCGTCGAACACGAACACCGGCGTCACGTCGTGTTCGAAGAACTTCGGCAGCCCCTGGACGACGCCGACGAGGTTCGCGACCTCCTCGCCCGAGCCGGTCGTGTACACGGAGTCGGCGGTGAACTTCACCGTCGTCGTGAGGTAGCGGTAGAGCCAGTTGTGCGCGTCGACGGCGACGACGCTGCCCGCGAGCGAGTCGAAGGAGACCGCCTCGATCGCGGCCACGTCGCGGAGATCCGCGTTGCCCATGGGTCGCGTAGCCGACGGGCGGGCTTGAAGGTGGAGGGTCGACGGTCAGGGCTCGGGGAGGTCGGCCGCGCCGTCGTCCCCGGCGTCGTCGCGGGCGCCTCCTCGTTCGGTACCCCCACGAGATCCGGCGCCGCGTCGCCCTCGTGGCGGTCGAGGAAGGCGCGCTCGTCGTCGCTCAGGTCGCGGTCCTCGTCGGTCCGGAACGTGTCCAGCCCGCACTGGTAGGTCGCCGCGTCGCGCTGGCCGGGGCGTTCGAGCACCAGCTCCGCGAGCCCGGTCTCCCGGCCGGTGAACACGAACCCCGCCTTGTACAGCGCGTGGTAGGCGAACGGGTTGTTGACCGCGATCCGGCAGCGTCGGTACCCCCGTTCGGCCGCGCGTTCGGCGACGAACGCGGCGAGCCGGGCGCCGATCCCCTCTCCCCGGCGGTCGTGGCGGGTGGTGATGTAGCGGATCCACAGCACCCCCGGGTCGGTGCGGTCCTCGTTGAACGCCGCGGCGGCGACCACGTCGCGCTCGAAGGGGTCGCCCTCGCTGCCCGGGTCCGGGCGGTCGATGTCGGCGTCGACGCGCGGCGGCGCCGCCCGCGGGCCGCCGGGGTCCCGAGCGACCGCTTTCCCCGTGTTGCTCATGACGAACTTCCCCGCGTAGCTGAACTCCCGGAAGTCGAGCCGTAGCGTCGGCCCCGCGTCCGGCCAGCCCAGCAGCGCGAACTCCATATCCGACCGAAACGGCTGCACCCTTATCAGCGTTCGCTCGTCCGAGGGTTGATTCCGCCGGGGCGCCAACCGCCGCCAATGACTGGCTGGCTCGGCCGGGGCGACGTGCGCTTCTTCGACCGTGTCGCGCGACTGTACGACGTGTTCATGCCGCCCTCCGGTACCGACTGGGCGACCGACGCGTTCGCGTTCGCGGACCGCCCGGTCGAGCGCGTGCTGGATCTCGCCGGCGGCACCGGCCGGGTCTCGGCTGCGCTCGCGGACGACTACGACCCCGTCGTCGCCGACGTATCCGTGGGCATGCTCGCCCGGGCACACGACCGCGGGCTCCCGACGGTCCGTGCGGACGCCGGCCGACTGCCGCTCCGTGACGACGCTGTCGACGCCGCGGTCGTCGTCGACGCCTACCACCACCTCCCGGACCGCGAGGCCGCGATCCGGGAGGCCACACGCGTCGTCGCACCCGGCGGCGTGGTGGTGATCCGGGACTTCGACCCCACCACGCTCCCGGGTCGCGGGATCGCCCTCGGCGAGGCGCTGTTCGGGATGGACTCCGAGTTCGTCGCCGCCGACGCCGCGGCGCAGGAGCTCACGCGGGCGGGCCTGCAGTCACGAGTGCTCGATCGCGGGACAGTGTACACCGCGGTCGGTCGCGTCCCGGGGGCGGACTGATCGGGACGGGAGCGAAGGAGCACTACGGAGGAGGGGGAAGCCGCGGCCATGAGCGAGTCGTTCCTCTCGAAGCGGGTCGACCGGTCGGCCGCGCCGCTGGCGGTCGGCGACGTGATCGCGATCGTCGCGGTGATCGCGATAGGTATGAAGTACGGCCACGGCACCCTCACGGGGCCGACGGCGCTGATCGAGACCGCCGCCCCGTTCCTGGTCGGCTGGGCCGTGGCGAGCGTCCCGATCGGCGCCTACTCCGCGGGCGCCGCCGAGTCGGCGAAGGCCGCGGTGCCGCTGGCGCTCCGCTCGTGGGTGCCGGCGGCGGTCGTCGGCGTCCTCCTCCGTGGCGTGCTGCAGACGAACCTCGACCAGGGGCTGCTGATCTTCCTCGGCGTGATGCTGGTCACCGGCGGCGTCGCCCTCGGCGGCTGGCGCTGGCTGGCGTTCAAGCTCCGGTAGGCGACGCGTTCTTCTCGACGCGAACTTCCAGCACGAACCGGCAGCCACGGGGCCGTGACCGACGACGCATAAGTTATCAGAATTCACTGAGAAGATTCGGCAACCGTTTCTAACTGGCCATCAGTGACCACGGTTCGGATTACCTCGACGACCGGAGTAACAGTTAATAGCGATCGTGGCAAACTCGTTACCGGAACATGACTGGCTACTACGACTACGTTCTGGCCCTGATTCCGGCCGTGTTGATCGGAGTGACGGCAGCGCTCTCCCTGCTCGGAATCCCCTTGCGCGGGGCGTTGGCGCTGGGGGCCGGGGCGGCGACGGTCGTAGTCGGCCACGCGCTGTTCGTCAGGAACCCGGTGGCCGACGGGTACGGGGCGCCCGACGCGCCCGGCCGCTCGGAGCCGCCGGCGTCGAACGCCGACTGATCGCCGACGGGGTCGGCAAGTACGCTTTAGACGCTCGCCGACCACGGTTCGGGTATGACCGAGACGCTGTTCCTGCGAAGCGACGAGCTCGACGGCCTCGCGACGCCCGCGGAGTTCGTCGACGCCGTCCGCGAGGGGTACCGCCAGCGCGGCGAGGGCGCCGCCGCCGAACCCCGGACCAAACTCGGCAGCGAGGAGCCGCCGGGGATGCTCACCACCTACGGCGCGGTGCTGCCGGACACGGGCGCGATGGGCGGGTACATGTACAGCGCCGGCTTCGCCGAGCGCGACGCGTGGTTCGCGACGCCGCTGTTCGACGCCGAGTCGGGCGAGCCGCTGGCGCTGCTCGACGGCGCGTCGATGAACCCGTTCAAAACCGGTGCGACGGGCGCCGTCGGCGTCGACGCGCTCGCCCGCGCGGACGCCGACAGCGTCGCCGTGATCGGCTCCGGCGCGCAGGCCCGCGGCCAACTGCGCTGTACCGCGGAGGTCCGCGACCTCGAGACGGTCTGGGTGTACTCCCCGACGAAGGAGTCCCGCGAGGGGTTCGCCGGCGAGATGAACGAGCGCCTCGACGCCTCCGTCGCCGCCGTGGCCTCCTCCGCCGCGGCGATCGAGGACGCCGACGTGGTGATCACGGCGACGACCGCCTCGGAGCCGGTGTTCGACGGCGACGACCTCGAACCCGGCACCCACGTCACGGCGATGGGGCAGTACGACCCCGACAAGCGCGAACTCGACGCGACGACGATCGAGCGCGCGAAATACGTCCCCGATCTCCGGGCCCGCGCGACCCAGGACGCGGGCTCGTTCCTCCACGCGCTGGAGGCCGGCGTCGTCGACGAGGACCACATCCACGCCGAACTCGGCGAGGTGGTCGCGGGCGAGGCCGAGGGGCGGACGGACGACGAGGAGATCACGGTGTTCGACTCCGGCGGCACCGGGATCGAGACGGTCGCCGGCGCGTACCTGCTGTACGAGAAGGCCGTCGACGCCGGGCTGGGCGAGACGATCGAGTTCTCGCCGGCGAGTCAGGCGCTGACCGGGGAGTAGGCGACGACTGTCCCTGTTCGGGCCGCTGCTCCTCCTAGTGGGTTCCCTGCTCTCGATCGAGAGCGATCCGTCGCCGCCCTCGGCGGCCGAAAGCCGTGCGAGAACCCACCCGACGACAGGTATAACCCACCGTATCGCCTCGTTTCGAACGAGCGGAGCGACCGCCGCACATCACCATTCAGCCCGGATCGGGCACTCACCATGCAAGACACAGCCAAATACCTCATCCACGCGAAGCTATCGGCGGACGGCGTCATCGAGCGCAGCGACGTCGTCGGCGCGGTGTTCGGCCAGACCGAGGGGCTACTCGGCGACGAGATGGACCTGCGGGACCTGCAGGACTCCTCGAAAGTCGGCCGCATCGACGTGAGCGTCGAGACGGAGGGCGGGCAGTCCTTCGGCGACGTGACCATCGCCTCCTCGCTCGACAAGGTCGAGACGGCGATCCTCGCGGCCTCCCTCGAAACCATCTCCCGGGTCGGCCCCTGTCAGGCCCGCATCGAAGTGACGAACATCGAGGACGTCCGCGCCGCCAAGCGCCGCATCGTCGTCCAGCGCGCCAAGGAGCTGCTCGCGAACTCCTTCGAGGAGACCGTCCTCACCAGCGACGAGCTCCACGAGGAGGTCCGCGAGTCGGTCCGCGCCGGCGAGATGCACGAGTACGAGGGCTACCCCGCCGGCCCGAACGTCGACGACGGCGACGCCATCGTCGTCGTCGAGGGCCGGGCCGACGTGGCCCGCCTGCTCGAGTTCGGCGTGAAGAACGCCGTCGCCGTCGAGGGGACGAACGTCCCCGACGCCGTCGCCGAACTCACGAAAGAGCGGACGACGACCGCGTTCCTCGACGGCGACCGCGGCGGCCAGCTTATCCTCCGGGAGCTCGGCCAGGTCGGCGACGTGGACTTCGTCGCGTTCGCCCCCGAGGGCGAGTCGGTCGAGGAGCTCCAGCGCGGCGAACTGCTGGCCGCGCTCCGGGAGAAGACGCCCTACGAGGTGTACGAGCGCGCCCGGCAGGCCGGCGACCCCGAGTCCGCCCGCGAGGTCGCGACCGGCGGGTCGAGCCACGTCCGGAGCGAGGCGACCGACTCCTCGTCCGCCGCCGACGGCGAGGCGCCGCCGCTGCGGGACGAGGCCCGCTCGGACGCCGCCGACGCCGACGACGAGCCCGCCTCGGCGGCTCGGGGCGACGGCTCCACCGCTGACACCAGCGCGACGGCGTCGGCGGACGGCGGCGCCGCGGCGGTGGCCGAGCCGTCGCTCGTCGACCAGGTCGAGGCGGCCGCCGAACCCGAGACGGAAGCGGAACCGACCGAGGCTGCGCCGACGCTGACCCAGCACGTTCGGGAAGTCGTCGGCGAGAACGCCGGCACGGTTCGCCTGCTCGACGACGAGCTGGAGACGCTGACCGAGGCGCCGGCCGACGACGCCTACGAGACCGTCGACGGGAGCGACGGCGCCCACGCGCTGGTGCTCGACGGCGAGCTCGACCAGCGCACGCTCGACGCCGCGGCCGATCGCGACCTCCAGCACGCGGTCGCCCGGTCGACCGGCGAGTTCGTCAAACAGCCCGCGACCCCGCACGTGCGGCCGGTCGAGGGGTTCCTCGACTGACTACCGCTCCGGACACTCCGGCAGGTGGGAGGCGATGTCGGGCACCGACTCCCCGCAGAGGCTACACTCGAACGGCTCGGTCTGTCGCCCGCCGCGGTCGGTGTAGTCCACCTCGTACCCCTCGGCGGAGAGCACCTCGCTGACCACGTCGCGTTTCTCGTGGGGCACCGACGCCCGTAGGCGCCGCCGGACCGAGTCCGGGGATATCTCCTCGATCTGGGACTCGTTCTCGGCGAGCCAGGCCTCGACGACCTCCGAGAGGGCGTGCTCGTCGCGGAGGTAGGCGATCCCCGTCAGCCCGCCCGCGACGCCGGCCGTCGACCCGCCGCCGCCCGGGCCGCCGGAGATGTTGAGCGTCCCGATCAGCGACCGCACGTTCTTCGCGAGGTTCTTCACGGGGAGCTCGTCGCGGGGGGAGGGCCCGTGCTCGGCGAGGTAGCGCACGGCGCGGGAGTCGCCTGGCTTCTTCGGCATGGTCTCACACACCACTGCACGCTCCAGAACTGTATGCGTATCGGCAGTTCACCCGTCGACGACGGCGCGAAACAGGTAGCCCGCGCCGCCGTCGTACGCGTCGGGCTCGACGCCGACGCGCCCGAAGCCGAGCTCCCGGTAGAGCGCCCGCGCGCCCTCGTTGTCGGCGGCGACCCTGAGGACGACAGCGGTCTCCGGTTCGAACCGGTCGAACAGCGCTTCGAACAGCGCGCGGCCGCGGCCCTCCCGGCGGTACTCCGGGTGAACGACGGCTTCGGCGACGTACACGGGATCCCCGGGGAGCCAGAGCAGGTAGCCGACGACCCCGCCCGCCGCCGTCGAGACGAACAGTTCGCCGCCGGCGACGGGGTCGAGCAGCTCCGGCGCGGGTTCGGGGAGGAGCTCCTGGAGGCCGCGGATCGCGGGCCGGTCGGCGGGGCGGCCCTCGCGGATCACACCACGAAGGCGACCAGCACGCTCGCGAGCGCCCCGGCCAGCGTCGCGAGCAGGTTCACCGTCTCGTTCTCGAGCCGGTCGCCCTCGACGGTGGCGCCGAGCAGGCTGTCGGCGGTCATCCCGGCGAACCCGCCCAGCGTCACGAGCGCGACGACCGCCGCCGGGCTCCGAGTGACGCCCAGCAGCAGGACCGCCAGCACGCCGACCAGCGCCGCGCCGACGAGCCCCGCGAGCTCGCCCTGCCAGGTGACGGCGCCGTCGGTGCCCGGCGGGACGCGCTCGCCGGTGGTGACCAGTCGCGGCGTGTCGAACAGGCCGCCGATCTCGCTGGAGAGCGTGTCGCCCGTCGCCGTCGCCAGCGAGCCGGCGAACGCGAGCCGGAACAGGTTCGGGTCGATCGGGAACTCGCCCGCGCCGACGGCCGCGAAGCCGACGACCGCGGCGAGGGCGATCCCCGCGTTGCCGAGCACGTTGCCGAGCCCGCGGGCGCCCTCGTTCGCCTCGGCGACGCCGCGGTCGGCCTTCTCCTCGTAGCGGAACTTCGTCGACAGCGAGCCGATCCCGAAGAAGGTGAGGAGGATGACGAACCAGCCCGGGCCGCCGAAGCCGATGGTGACGAGGCTGAACACCACGCCAGCGAGCATCCCCTCGCCGGAGGCGGTGCCGGTGCGTAGGTGAAGCCGCCGAGGAACAGGGCGACGCCCAGCGCGAGCGCCACGTCGAGCACGTGGACCGCGGGGACGAGCGCGCCGACGACGAGCATCGACGCGCCGACCGCGAACGTGACGGCGGCGGTGTCGCCCGGCGAGAGCATCGAGCGCGTGAGCGCGCCGATCAGCGCCGCCATCGCGGCGTGGAACGTGAACGTCGGCGCGGCCGCGAAGCCAACGTCGACGCCGGCCGCGGCGAACGGCGTCGACGCCAGCGCGACGACGATCAGCTGGGCCAGCAGCGCGGCGAGGAACGCGGCGATCGCGAACGCCGCGACGACGAGGAACTGCTCGTCGAACCGGTCGCGGACGGCGGTCGCGCCGAGGTTGCCGACGCCGACGGTGACGACGCTGGCGGCGAACGCCGGGAGCGGCATCGTGTACGTCGCAGCGACCGGCGGCGCCGCGAGGAAGGCGAGCACGGCCGCCGCGAGCGCGAAGGAGGCGAGGCCGTACAGCCGGCCCGCCTGTCGGTCCCGGGGGCGGGCGAACAGCTCGTACAGGGGGCCGTCGTCGACCAGAAACGCCGCGGCGCCGGCGACGGCGAGGAACGGCAGCGCCGTCGCCCGCCCCAGCAGCGGCGCCGCGAGCGCGAGCAGGGAGACCGCGGCGAAGCCGGCGTCGCGCCTGAGCCTCCGGTTCACGTCGTCGGCTACCTGCGACGCCTACTTAACGGTCCCGACACCACGCCGTCCCCGGAGACGGGGGCTCGGGGGACCCCGGCGGCATCGAGCGCCGGCGAAGGGTTTTCGAGCACGCGACCGCTACTCGGCGACGTGGGAGCTTACGACGCCTATCTCGCCCTCCGCCACCGCCTCGCCGACGCCGACGGCCCCGACCACGTCGCGCTGGTGCTCACCGAGCGCGACCTGCTGGAGCAGGGCGCCTACGAGACGCTTGAGGCGACGCTGCGCTGGGCGTTCGACTACGGCGCCGAGCGCGTGACGGTGTCGGTGTCCGTGCTCGACGAGGCGGTCGTGCCGACGCTCGTCCGGGAGCTCCGCGGCATCGACGCGCCCCGCGAGGTCGCGGTCCGCGGCCCCGACGACGGCGAGCGGGCCGCCGCGCCGATCCGGATCAACGTCGGCCTCGGCGGGCGCGGGGAGTTCGCCCGCGCGGTCCGGGAGATGGCCGAGGACGTGGCGGCCGGCGATCTCGCCCCCGAGGGCGTCGACGAGGAGACGGTCACGGACCACCTCGTGTTCCCGGAGGAGCCGGACCTGCTCGTCAAAACCGGCGCCGAGCGGCTCTCGGACTTCCTGATCTGGCAGTCGACGTACTCGGAGCTCTACTTCACGGACGTGAACTGGCGGGATTTCCGCAAGCGGGACTACCTCCGCGCGGTTCGGGAGTTCGAGGACCGACAGCGTCGGTTCGGCGAGTAGCCGGACCAGCTTTACCTTCGCGCCGACGAACGACGCACTCATGCGTCCCCGAACTCGCCTCCCCGTCGCACTGGTGCTACTGATCACGCTCGCGGCCGTCACCGCGGTTCCGACGGCCGAGGCGCGCGAGCCACCGACGCCGGTCTGTGGGGTCTGTTCGGTCGACACGACCGTCGACGGCACGCACGTCGCCGGTGGGGAGAGCGAACTCACGATCCAGCTCCACGAGAACGGCTCGACGACGTGGGTTGCCACGATCGAACTCACAGCCGGCGCCGACGCGATGGCCGAGAACGACTCGCTCCGGCGAGTCGTCGTCGACGAGGCGATGGGCCGGAGTATCGCCGAACCCGAGGACGTCCGGAGCGGGGTCGACGGCGAGACGATGACGGTCCGCTACCGCGACGCCGAGGCCGCCGAGAGAACCGTCGGTACCGTGGTGTTCACGCCGCTGACGCCGGAGAGTCCGGACGGTCTGTTCGTCGCCGGCGGCGAGGGGCCGCGTTACCTCGGCGTCGACCGGTTCACGCTGCGCGCGCCACCCGGGTACGAGCTGTACGGCACAGGTGACGGCGGTCGTTCTGGCGAACTCGTCTGGACCCGTAACGGGACGACCGAGCGAACGTATCTCGACGTGACCGCCGATCCGGTCGCCGTTGACGCCGACACGTGGCTGCCCGGGGTCCGGGTGTGGCTCGCCCGACTACTGAGCTAATCCGCTGACTCCGTCGTGTTGGCGTCGAGTTCGGCGTCGATCTCGGGGGCGGCGCCCCCGGGGAGCTTCTCGCGCAGGCGGCCGGCGACCGTGCGGGCCTCCGCGAGCTCGGTCTCGGCGACGGCGCGCACGATCGCCGCGGCACGCTCGCGGCGGGTGCGCTGCCAGGAGCGCTCGCGGGACTGGTAGGTTCGGATCCCCCGGAGGAAGTCGATCTTCGAGAACTCCGGCCAGTAGGGGGCACAGAAGTAGGCGGCGGCTTCGTTGCCGTTGGCGTGCCACGGGAGGAAGTTCGAGGTGCGCTCGTCGCCGCCGGTGCGGATGATCAGGTCCACGTCCCGGACCTGCCGCCCGTAGAGGCGGTCGTCGACGAGCTCGATGTCGATCGCCGAGGGGTCGAGCTCGCCGGCGTCGACGTCCTCGAGCACGTCGCGGGCGGCCCGGAGGAGCTCGTTCCGGCCGCCGTAGGCGAGCGCGACGTTGAGCCGGAACGAGTCGTACCCCGCGGTGCGGTCCTCGGCGTACCGGATCGCCTCCTGCACGCGGCCGGGCAGGCGGTCGGTCTCGCCGATGGCGCGGATCGCGACCCCGTTCTCGTGGATGCGGTCGTGGTCCGCGATCGACGTGAGCTTCTCCTCGAGCAGGTCGTAGAGGTGTTCGCGCTCCTCGGGCGGGCGCTTGAAGTTCTCCGTCGAGAACGCGTAGAGGGTGAGCTCCTTCACCCCGAGGTCCTGACACCACTCGAGCACCTGCTCGGTGGTCTCGGCGCCGGCGCGGTGGCCCTCGGGGGCGTCGTCGCCCTGCTCGCGGGCGTAGCGCCGGTTGCCGTCCTGGATGATCGCGACGTGTGAGGGGCCGCCGTCGCCCTCGCGACGGAGCAGCCGCTCGTAGGCCCGCGCGAACTGCTCCCGGACCCACTGCTTCATGGGTGCCAGTCCGCCGGCGTCGTGTATGAGTCTTGTGACGTACCGAGGCCACGGCGCTCGCCCCGCCGCGGCCTCCGTGTCGCCGCATTGAGGCTGTGCCGCGGCGGTGTGCTCGGCGCCGACGCTACCGTCCGCGACGAACACGGGTGCTCGCCGCCGGCCGGCAAGACAGTCGACGGTAGGCTCCCACAAACCACTTAACCCAGAGCGACGCAGTGAACCCCATGGACCCCGTTGCGCTCCAGTTAGACATCGACTTCCGGCAGCTCGGCGTGGAGGCCGGATCCGGCGCCCTCATCGGCGCCCTCATCGGCTTCGCCGCGAAGAAGGTCGCCAAGATCATCGCCGTGCTGGTCGGCATCGAACTGGCGCTGTTCAAGTTCCTCGAGTCCCGGGAGATCATCACCGTCGACTGGGACAGACTCACCGCCGGGCTGATGGGCGCCGGCGAGGACGCCGCCAGCGGGACGCCGCCGTCGTGGCTCGAGACGATCCTCTCGACGATGTCGGTGTCGGCCGGCTTCACCGGCGGGTTCTACGTCGGCTGGCGGCGGGCGTAACGAGCGTCGAGAACCCCTAGCGCGTCTTGAGGTCGTCTTTCTCCTTCACGATCCGCGTCTCGGCCTCGCCGCTGGTCTCCTCGTTGACCATGTCGTAGAAGTCGTTCTGCATCCCCGCGGGGAACGTGACGACGCCGATCCAGGAGCCGTCGGCCTGCCACTCCTCGCGCTCGAGATCGCCGTACTGGCGGATCTTCGCCTGCGCGCTGCCCGCGTAGTCCGCGGGGACGTTCACCGCGACGGTGACCTCGTCGAACCGGATCGGGATCACCGGCCGAGCGCGTCGAGGGCGTCGTCGACCTGGGCCTCCACGGGCTCCATCGGGTCGATGGAGAAGCCGGCCTCCTCGAGCGCCCGCTCGATGCGCTCGGGCGGGTGCGGTGCGTTGTCCATCTGGGGGTTGACCGCGTTCCGGGCGATCTTGTTGATCAGCGCGTTGTGCTTCTGCTCCTCCATCTCCTTGCGCTGCTCGGCGGTGATCTGGATCTCCCCGCGCTCGACGACCTCCGGGATGATCTCCAGCGGGTCGGTCGTCCCGAACACCTCCTCCAGCGCGCTCTCGGCGGGTCGGTCCCCCCGCGAGGCGTTCTCGAACACGTCCTCGGCGGCGATCACGTCCTCGAGCTCGCCCTCGAACTCGCCGCGTTTCATCTCCAGGGCGGCGTCCGGGTCGATCAGCACCTCGAAGCGCTCGCCGTGGGACTCGAGCCGCGCGGTGACGGCATCCTCAAGCGGAATCATGCTTCACGGTTCCACGGCCGGGACCATAAACCGTCGCCCTCCAGTCAGCCGAAGGCACCGAGGCTCGACTGCATCTCGCGCTCGCTCGCCCCCTCGCTCACCTCGTACCCGACCAGGCGCCGCAGGTCGACGGCGTAGCTGCTCCCCGCGCGGTCGAGCAACAGGATCCGGCCCTTGACGCCCCGGACCGTCCCCGTGGCCATCGTCTCGGTCACGGGCCGGCCGTCGAGCTCGAGGCCGTAGTCGAAATCGAACGTCTCGATCGGGTCGAACTCCGAGAGGAGCGACGCCCACGCGTCGTCGTCGACCGAGCGGTCGAGCCCCGCGATCTTCGTCGGCACGCGGACGCGGTCCGGGATGCGCTCGGCGATGCCGGCCTCGATGCGTCGGGCGGCGCGGCCGTCGTCGACGGTCCGGACGTGGGCCGCGCGGTCGGCGCCCTGCTCCAGCAGCCGGGTCTCGAGGCGCCACTCGCGGGTGACGCCGACTTTGAACGTGTCCGGGGCGAAGGCGGCGAGGTACACCGCGTGGTCCTCGAAGCAGTCCATCTCGTCTTTCAGACAGTCGCCGGTACATTTCGCACAGACCCAGACCTGGCTGTGGTCGTCGCAGTACGGCGCCCCGTCGGCGTCGCAGGCGGCGTGGCCGTCCTCCTCGACGACGCCGGCGCAGTGGCGCTCGCCCAACTGGTAGGCGAGCTCGGTGCCGGGCGTCAGGTCGACGTACTCCACGTCGCCGTCCCGGGCGAGCAGCAGGCCGCCGTCGCCGGCGTCGTACCCCACGATCTGCACACGCTCGCTTGGACGCCGGCCCGCATATGACTGTCCATCCGGTCGATCGATCACGGCGACCACGCCGTTCGAGGTGAAGAATATTTCTCCACCAGCCACGGGAGAATATGTCTACCGAGAGTTAGTTACAACTCACCGCCGATAGATTTTTCATGCCGCTACGTTAGTTCCCCACTGCCATGCCAGAGGATGACGCGGGCACGAAGCGTCGAACCGTACTCAAAGCGACCAGCGGCGCCGTCGCGGCCGGGGCGTTCTCCGGGCTGGCGTCCGCGGGCGAGGCGACGGTCGAAGTCAACGTCGGCTACGAGAACGAGCGCGGCCGCGGCGCCGCCGTCGAGGCAGCGAGCGAGGTGGTCCGGGAGTTCAACTTCGACGCGCTCACGATGCGCGTCTCCCGGAACGCGATCGAGGGGCTGGAGCAGAACCCCCACGTCCGGTACGTGGAGGAGAACGGCACGATGGAGGCGCTGGCCCAGTCGCTCCCGTGGGGGCAGGACCGCGTCGACAGCGAGGTGGCCCACGCCAACGGCGACACCGGCGAGGGCGCCGACATCGCCATCCTGGACACCGGGATCGACTCCGACCACCCGGACCTGACCGCGAACGTCGGCGCCGGGAAGGCGTTCGTCAGCTGTGACACCCAGGGCGGCTGTCGGTTCGGCGCCAAGCCGGCCGACAACACCTGCTACGAGTCGTGGGACGACGACAACGACCACGGCTCCCACTGCGCCGGCATCGCCGACGCCGTCGACAACAGCCAGGGCGTCGTCGGCACGTCGACGACAGCGACGCTGCACGCGGTGAAGGTGCTCGACAAGTGCGGCTCGGGCTCGTTCTCCGACATCGCCGCCGGGGTGGAGTACGTAGCCGACCAGGGCTGGGACGTGGGCTCGATGAGCCTTGGCGGCTCCAGCAGCTCCTCGACGCTCAAAGACGCCTGCCAGTACGCCCACGACAAGGGCGTGTTCCTCGTCGCTGCTGCGGGCAACTCCGGCCCGTGTTCGGACTGTGTCGGCTACCCCGCAGCGTACGACACCGTGATGGCGGTCTCCGCGACCAGCGCCGACGACAGCCTCGCTGACTTCTCCTCGACCGGGCCGGAGGTCGAGATCGCGGCGCCGGGCGACAACGTCAACTCGACGATCCCCGGCGGCTACAGCGAGTTCTCGGGCACGTCGATGGCCTGCCCGCACGTGGCCGGCGCGGCCGGGCAATTGATGGCCAACGGCGCGACCAACACCGAAGCGCGGGACACGCTGAGCAGCTCTGCGGAGGATATCGGCCTCGGGAGCAACGAGTCCGGCAGCGGCCTCCTCGACGTGGCCGCCGCGCTGGGGTACGACTCGAGCGACAACTGATCCGCGATCCGGTCCCCGTTCCTGCCGCCGGGCTGCGTGAAAAATGGGTAGTAGCCGGTCGGCCGTTCCACCCGACCGGTGCCGGCCTCAGGCGTCGGACGCGTCCCGCACGTCCATCGAGCGACAGTTCGGACAGCGCACGCCGATCATGCGGGTCTTCGGGAGGTCGAACTCGGTGCCACACGAGACGCACTCGTAGGTGAACACCTCGTCGTCGCCGTCGGACCCGCCGGAGATCGCGTCCGAGATGGAGCTTAGGAGCCCTGCGCTCATTGGCTCTCCGGGAAAGTTGCCCCGGGAGCCGTTTCAAAGTTGGGCCACCCCTGCCCCCACGGAGCGGCGGCCGGGAGCCGCACGCCTCTAGGGGGGTGACGCCGGGTCGACACCCATCCCCCGCAGCGCGTCGGCGTAGTCGTCGTAGGCGACCAGCACCGTGTACTCGGCGACGGCACGGGCGTCGGCCCAGTCGTCGTCGCTCTCACAGAGCGCCTCCAGCAGCCCGAGCCCGCGCCGGGTCCCCGCCTCGGTCTCCGCGCGCAGCTCCCGGAACAGCTCGGCGCGCCGGCTGTCGCCCGCGTCGACGAAGAAGGAGACCAGCCGCGAGTGGGTCCGATCGGCGACGAGCCCCCGCCCGACCGTCCCCGCGGCGACCCGAAGGATCGCCCCCTCGCGCCCGCGGAGGTACTCGTGGAGCGGGCCGCCGTCGTTCGGGTCGTACGCGCCGTCCATCGCGTCGAGAACCCGCTCGCGGTGGTCGCGCTCTCGGGCCGCGACCGCGGCGAACGCCTCGCGGGCCCGGTCGTCCGGCTCGTCGGCGGCCCAGCGGGAGAACGTGACGTGTGCGGCGTGTTCGGAGTCGGCGGCCGCTTCGAGCACGCGTCGCGTCGTGGGGTCGCCGTCGGTGAGTGCGGGCAGCAGGAGCTTCGAGCCGAGTCGGTCCAGCTCGGTCGATTTCGCGGCTCGCAGCCGTTCCCGGAAGGCGGCGCCGTCCATCCCGGTGTCGGCTCAGTCGTCGTCGGCCGCGGCGCCGGCGGCGTCGGCCGGGGCGTCCTCGATGCTCGGCGGGTAGCTCCCGCGGTCGAGTTTGAGGTCGGACTTGGGGCGGGCCATGCAGGTCAGCGCGTAGTTCTCGGCCTCCGCCTCGGTGAGCGCGCGCTGCTCGACGACAGTCTGTTCGACCTCGCCCTCGATTATCTCGGCGGAACAGGCCAGACACATCCCGACGCGACAGGAGTACTCCTGGGCGATCCCCTCCTCCATGCAGACCTGCAGGATCGGACGGGTCTCCGGGACCTCGATGGTCTCGCCGGTGCCGACGAACTCCACGGTGTGCTCGGTCATACCCCGGTGGTGGGTGGGGCGGCGAGAAAAGCGTTTCCTGATTCGGGCCTACTCCTCGTCCTCGTCCGTCTGTCGGATCGTGAGCACGGGCACGTCGGCGGTGCGGACGACACGCTCGGTAACGCTGCCGAGCAGGAACCGCTCGACGCCGCTGCGGCCGTGGGTGCCCATCACGACCAGGTCGACGCCCTCGCTGTCGACGTAGTCGAGGATGCGCCGGTACGCCGTCCCGGAGACGACGTGGGTCTCGACGTCGACACCCGCGGCCTCGGCGGCGGCGACGACCTCCTCGACCGCGCGCTGGCCCTCCTCCTCGAGCGCGTCGATCACGAGTTCCGAGCCGGACTCGATCGAGGAGAACGCGCTGGCGTCGACGACGTACAGCGCGTGGATCGTGGCGTCGTACGTCTCGGCCAGCGAGACGGCGTGGTCGATGGCGGCGGTCGCGGCGGGGCTCCCGTCGGTGGGTACGAGGATGTCGTCGTACATCTCGTCCCCACAGAGGGTCGGCAGGCTTTAGAAACCCCGGTTCAGTCGAGCGCCTCCCGCACCGCCGACTCGCAGGCCCGCATGCCGTCGTAGCGCTCGTTCTCGCCGTCGCCCAGCGACACCGTCTCCGCGACCCGCCAGCCTTCGGCCCCGTAGGCCAGCCCCTTCACCCAGTCCTCGGTCGCGAGGATCACGCCGCCGATGCCGTCGTCGTCGGCCTCGGCCACCTCGACGGCGATCTCGATCGCCTCGGACTGGTTGAACGAGGCGAGTTCGGCGTCGGTCAGCGGGCGATCCGGGAGGGAGTCGAGCACACGCATACGGTGGCGTCGACCGCCGCGGCAAAAGGCGCTTCCGAACGTTCCCTCGCGGCAGGCCGCTTCCGAACGGTCCCTCGCGGCGTGGCCGCTTCCGAACCTTCTTGCCACAGCGCGCGACAGGGACGGCCATGCGCCGACTCGACCGGGTCGAGCGAGCCGTCGTCGCGGTCGCGGCGGTCGCCCTCGCCGTCCGGCTCGACGGCCTCGGCGCGCGCCCGTTCCACTGGGACGAGGCCCGCGTCGGCTACTGGACGCTTCGCTCGCTCGAGACCGGCGCCTACGAGTACCGCCCGGTCGCAGGTGGGCCGTTCCTCTACGTCGTCGGCCGGCGGCTGTTCGCGCTCGGGCTGACCAGCGACGCCGCCGCACGCCTCCCGGTCGCCCTGATCGGCGGCCTGCTGCCGCTCGCGGCGCTGACCTTCCGCCGCGTCCGCGATGACGAACCCGGCGGCGGGCTCTCGGGGGCCGAGACCGTCTCGCTCGCGCTCCTGCTCGCGCTGGCGCCGCCGCTGCTGTACTACTCCCGCGTCCTCCGGGGGGATCTCCCGCTGGCGGCGTTCTCGCTCGTCGCCGTCGGCTTCGCCTGGCGCGCACACCGACTCGAGAGCCGACGCGCGCTGTACGCCGGCGCTGCCGCGTTCGGGCTGGCGCTCACGACCTCGGGGTTCGCTCTCGCGGTGCTGGGCTGCTGGCTGGTCGCCGCGGTGCTCACCGTCGACGAAGCGCGGATCCGCGGCGATCCGCCGCGGGCGATCCGGAACCGCGTTCGCGCGGGCGTCGACGCCGTCGCCGAGCGATCCGTCGCCCTGCTCCGCGCCGCCGTCGTCACCGTCGCCGTCGCGATCGCGTTCTACCTCCCGCGCGGGCGGGTCGACCTCGCCGAGCCAGCCTCGCTGCTGGCCGCCCTCGAAGCTGGCACAGTCGGCGCGATCCAACGGTTCCTCGCAGTGCGCGTGCTGGGTCGGCACGCGCCGCCGACGTACACGAACGACCACGCGCTGCTCCCCTTCGTCGCCGGCACCGCCGAGGTGCTGCTGGCGGCGGCGCTGCCGGTCGTCGGCCTCGCCTTCTGGGGGTTCTTCCGTGAGCGATACGCCGGCCGGTCGCGACCGCTGGTGAACTTCGCCGCCTACTGGGCCGGCGCGGGGCTGCTCCTGTTCCCGCTGGCGACAGAGGTGAACCAGCCGTGGGTCGCCGTCCACGTGCTCGCGCCGGCGACCGTCCCCGCGGCCGTCGGGCTCGCGGCGCTCTGGAACGCGGCGCGGGAGAGCCTCGCCGCCGAGGAGGTCGCCCGACTCACGGCGGCGCTGCTGCTGCTCTCGGCGGCCGGCGTCCAGACCGGCGCCGTCGTCGCCGGCGAGGTGTACGACGCGCCCGAGGCCGGCGACACGCTGCCGGGGTACGCCCAGCCCGGGGCGGAGTTCCGCGCCGCGGCGACGGCGATGACGGCGGCCGTCGGGGGGAATCCCGGCGGCGTCGACGTGCTCTACGTCGGCGCCGACCTCGCGGTGGCCGAGGAGTCGACGCTGGACCGTCCACCCGTCCCCGCGTCCGCACAAGACGCGTTCTCGGCGCGGCTCCCGTTCACGTGGTACGTCGAGCGCGCAGACGCGGAGACCGCGAGCGTCGACGCCCCGGACGGGATGGCGTCGGCGCCGCCGGTGGTCGTCACGACGCCCGAACACCGCCGAGCGGTGGCCGAGCGACTCTCGGGGTACGAGCGCTACACGGTCGAGCAGGGGCTGACGAACCGGCGGCTGGTCGTGTTCGTGGCGTCCTGAGAACGGCAGTCGCGGGGCGGGAGCGTCGCGCTACCGGAAGCCCATCGCTTCGATCTGTTCCTGATACCGGTTCCGGATGGTGACCTCGGTCACCTGGGCCACGTCGGCGACCTCGCGCTGGGTCTTCTTCTCGTTACAGAGCAGCGACGCGGCGTAGATGGCGGCGGCGGCGAACCCCGTCGGCGACTTCCCCGAGAGTAGCCCCTGCTCCGCGGAGACGTCGATTATCTCGGTCGCCTTCGACTGGACCTCCTCGCTCAGGCCGAGTTCGGAGGCGAAGCGCGGGACGAACTGTTTGGGGTCGACCGGCTTCAGTTCGAGGCCGAGTTCCTGCGAGATGTAGCGGTAGGTGCGGCCGATCTCCTTCTGAGGGACGCGGGAGACCTCCGCGACTTCGTCGAGGCTGCGGGGGATGCCCTCCTGGCGGCAGGCGGCGTACAGCGCGGCGGTGGCGACGCCCTCGATCGAGCGCCCGCGGATGAGGTCCTCGTTGAGCGCGCGCCGGTAGATCACCGACGCGACCTCGCGGACTGAGCGCGGGACGCCCAGCGCGGAGGCCATGCGGTCGACCTCCGAGAGCGCGAACTGGAGGTTGCGCTCGCCGGCGTCCTTCGTCCGGATCCGCTCCTGCCACTTCCGGAGGCGGTGCATCTGGCTGCGTTTCTCCGAGGAGAGTGACCGACCGTAGGCGTCCTTGTCCTTCCAGTCGATCGTCGTCGTCAGCCCGCGGTCGTGCATCGTCTCCGTGATCGGCGCGCCGACGCGGGACTTGCTCTGGCGCTCGGAGTGGTTGAACGCCCGCCACTCCGGGCCGCGGTCGATCTGGCGCTCGTCGAGCACCAGTCCGCAGTCGTCACAGACGAGCTCGCCCTGATCGTCGTCGGTGACGACCTCGTCTGATCCGCACTCGGGACAAGTGAGAACCTCGTCGGCCGACTCGGACTCGTCCTCGGACTCCCGCTGTCGCTCCCGGCTCGGACGTTCCATTAAAAGGTTTCTGGTGACCCCGACGGATAAGGCTTTTTTCGTCCTCGACTGGGGCACAGAACTAATCGCCCGACTGCATCCCCGCGCCGTCGTTCGTGTCAGATCCCACTACCGGCCGGGCCACCACGATGTCGTCGCCGACTGATTACTACTGCGAATTAAGAAAGACTTTTGGATAACCAGTAGCTATGCAGCCGTATGAGCATGAGCCCGACGCGCGTCGAATCCGCCGTGTCGTCCTGTCGCCCGTCGAACGTCGAACCCGTCGAGCTCTCGGCGTCGTCGCTGTCGACGACTGCACCGGAGTACCTGCGGGAGCTGAAGGCCGAACTCGCCGCCGAGGGGTACCAGCCCGCCGAACTCTCCGTGAGCGCCAGCTTCGGGGAGGACTGTTCGCTCGCGACCCAGCGGGAGGCCGACCGCCTCCGGGACGTGGTCCGGGCGGGCGCGTTCCTCGGCGTCGGCGTCGTCCGCGTCGAGATCGACGCCGTCGGCGACCGCGAGAAGGTCCGCCCCGCGCTCGAAGCGCTGGAGGAGCGCGCCCGCCGCGAAGGCGTCACGCTTTCGGTCGACGGCCTCGACGTGTCGACCTGAATGGGCAAACGGGCGCTGGCCGAACGACTCCACGGGCTCGCGGGGTTCTCAGAGCCCGACGTCAGCCTCGAACAGTACCCGACACCGCCGGATCTCGCGGCCCACCTTCTCCACCTCGCCGACCTCCAGGGCGACATCGCTGGCCACACCGTCCTCGATCTCGGCACCGGCACGGGCGTGCTCGCGCTCGCGGCCGCCTGTCGCGACCCCGCCCGCGTGCTCGGCCTCGAACGCGACGCCGAGGCGCTCGCGGTCGCGCGCGAGAACGAGCGCACGGTCGCGCCCGGAACGCCCGTCGACTGGCTCCGCGGCGACGCCACGCGCGCGCCGTTCGGGCCGAACTCGGTCGACACGGTCGTGATGAACCCGCCGTTCGGCGCCCAGTCCGGCAACGAGGGCGCCGACCGCGCGTTCCTGACGACGGCGGCGTCGGTCGCCACCGTCTCCTACTCGATCCACAACGCCGGCAGCCGGGCGTTCGTCGAGTCGTTCGCCGCCGACGAGGGCGGCCTCGTCACTCACGCCTTCGCCGCGGAGTTCGACGTGCCGCGGTTGTACGACCACCACGAGCGCGAGCGCGAGGTCGTCGAGGTCGAACTGTTTCGAATCGAGTGGGCCTAGTCGGAGCGGTCCGGGACCTGCCGCCGGCGCGGGCTCGGGATCGGTAACTCCTCGGCCGCCAGCCACAGCCCGGCCGAGAGCAGCCCGTAGCCGAGCACCAGCAGCGCCCCGTTGAGGAACGTCACGCAGCCGTCGGCGGCGATCCCGACGCGGACGCCGCTCCGGAACAGCTCGGGGGTGTCGGCTCCGACCCCGCAGCCGCCGCCGAACGCGGTGACCGGCGCGGCGAGGATCAGCGCCACCCCCGAGACGACGAACGTGGCGGTCCCGTCCGCTCGCCGGCGCACGGCGACGGCGCCGCCCGCAGCGGCGACACTGACGACGACGACGGGGAGCGACGACGCCGGCGGGGCGCCGTCGACGCCTCCCGCCGCGAGGCGGACCGAGATCGAGAGGGCGAGCAGTTCGGCGGCGACGACGGCGGTCGCCCCCACGAGCGCGACCGCGGCTCGCGCCAGCAGCTGTCTGCCCGGGAACACGTCACCCAGTCGTTCGGTCACTGACCTAACCTTTTCGTCACGACGAACCGTCGGAGCTATGCCCCGACCGGCCGGGCGCACGGACATGGACGAGACGTTCCTCGAGATGCTGGATCGGAACGCCGACCACGCCGAGACGTTCGACGCGCGGTTCGACGGGCTCCAGCACGAGCAGCACCCGGACGCGGTGACGGTCTGCTGTTCGGACTCCCGGGTGCTACAGGACCACCTCTGGGGCAACGACGAGCCCGGCCACCTGTTCACCTGCGGCAACATCGGCAACCGCGTCGTCCAGCGCACCGACGCCGGCCCGCGCGTCTCCGGCGACGTGCTCTACCCGCTGGCCCACACCGACACCGACGTGGCCGTCGTCGTCGGCCACACGGGCTGTGGCGCGGTCACCGCGACGTACGAGAAGCTCACCGACGGCAGCGCGGAGCCGCCGGGGATTGAACACTGTCTGGACCTGCTCGCGCCGGGACTCGAGCCCGGCGTCGAGCTGCTCCCGGAGGACCTCCCCCGCGAGGACGCCGTGAACCACCTCGTGGAGTACAACGTCGACCGCCAGGTCGAGTTCCTGCTCGACAGCGAGGACGTGCCCGAGTCGGTGCAGGTCGTCGGCGCCGTCTACGACTTCCAGGACGCCTACGACGGCAAGCGCGGCGAGGTGCACGTGATAAACGTCGACGGCGAGACCGACCCCGCGGCGATCAGGGAGCGCCACCCCGGGATCGACTCGCGCGTGCAGCGCCGCTGGACGTACTGACCCGCGGGAAAACCGACGACAGCCTGGCCGCGCTCAGAGGTCGACGCGGTCGCCGATCTCGACCAGCTCCAGCCGGCGCGGGTGGTCGAAGGAGTCGACGTGGTCGTGGAGCTCGGTCGGGTCGGCGGTGAGTCCCTTCCACATGTCCCAGTGGCTCGGCAGCAGGCGGTCGACCCCGAGCGCGCTCGCGGCCTCGACGGCCTCGCCGGCGTCGTTGTACCACTTGGTGTACGTCGGCTCCCGCGTCTGCTTGTCCGGGATCATCCCCGCGGTGCCGAACGCGACGATGCCGAGGTCGATGTCGAACTGCTCCCCCAGCGCCGCGAAGGAGTCCGCGGGCCGGGAGTCGCCGGGGTGGAACACGGTGCCGGCGTCGTGCTCGAACACGTAGCCCACGGGGTGCTCGGCGTCGGGGTCGTTCACCTCGACGACGTGGACGGTGAACTCGCCGACCTCGAGCACGTCGCCCTCGGTGACCTCCTGGAACTGGTCGTCGGTCAGCTCCCAGCGGTCCGCCCAGGCCTGCTCCTCGCGGGCGGCCGCCATCGACGCGTCGGGCGCGACGAACGGCGCGCCGGTGCGCTCGAGGATCGGCGCCTGGGACTCGCCGTGGACGTGGTCGCTGTGCTCGTGGGTCGCGAACACGGCGTCGGCGTCGTCGACGTCGATCGGGTCGAAGGGGATCGGGATCATCCGGACGGTTCGCGGTGGGTCGCCCGTGCCGAGGTAGGGGTCGACGAACAGCGTCGTCCCGCCGGCGCCCTTCAGCACGAACCCGTTACAGCCGAGGTACCAGACCGCCACGCCGTCGGGGTGGGCCGCCGCGATCGCCCGCGGGAGCCAGTCGCCCCAGTCGCTCGTGGTCATGTGGTTCGTTCGGGTCGGCCCGCCCATAGCCGTTGTGACGTAGCGAGTGGAAGCCCACCCCTTCAGGGGTGGGAGGATGTCAAACCCCCCGAAGATACTCAAGGGTCGGTCGTGTCAGGTAGTAGCATGAACGGCACCACCCGCGAGACGGCCGCGTTCCTCCAGATGGCCGAGGCGATGGCGGCCACGGCCGGCGACGCCGCCGCAGCCGCCGCGGACACGCTCCCGAAGCGCCGCTGATCGGCGGCACGCTCTGCTTTCTGGTCGGTTCGGTTCGCACAGTCACGGCGTAGTCTCTGTGGTCGCGACACGGAGATCGCGACAGTTCGTGCGCCGTGACTGGCCAGTATCGAAACCCGGATACCGCCCCACGGCCCACTCCCGCGTAATGGAGTCGGGCCGCATCGACGTCTCCTCGCTCGACGGACCGTTCGACCTGCAGTCGACGCTCGAGAGCGGGCAGACGTACCTCTGGGAGCGCGCCGACGGCGACGGCTACACCGAGTCGGCGGCCCACGGCGGCGACGCGTGGTACGAGACCGTCCTGCCGCCGACGCCGGGGCTCACCGACCGACCCACGGTCGTGCGCGCCCGCCAGCGCGGCGGCGTCGACGACGGGACGGTCGAGTGGGAGGCCGGCGCGGTCCCGGCGGACGCCGACGACGCCCCCGCGGCGCCGACCGACCCCGTCGACGGCGAGGCGATCCTCACTCACCTGCTCCGGCTCGACGACGACCTCGGGGCGATCTACGACGCGACCGACGGGCTCCCGCTGCTCGAACGCGCCTACGAGCGCTACCGCGGGCTGCGCCTGATCCGCGACCCGCCGTTCCCCTGCCTGATCTCGTTCATCTGCTCGGCGCAGATGCGCGTCAGCCGGATCTTCGACATGCAGCGCGCGCTCCGGGAGCAGTACGGCACGCCCGTCGACCTCGGCGACCGGACGCTGCACGCCTACCCCACGCCCGAGGCGCTCGCGGCCGCCACCGAGGCCGAACTCCGCGAGCTGAGTCTCGGCTACCGCGCGCCGTACGTCCAGCGCACCGCCGAGATGGTCGCCGCCGGCGAGGGACGGCCCGAGGACGCCCGCGGTTTGCCCTACGAGGAGGCCCGCGAGGCGACGACCCAGTTCGTCGGCGTCGGCGACAAGGTGGCCGACTGCGTGCTGCTGTTCTCGCTCGGCTACCTGCAGGCGATCCCGCTCGACACGTGGATCCAGACCGCCATCGGCGACTACTTCCCCGACTGCGACGGCGGCAGCTACGCCGAGACCTCGCGGGCGATCCGGGAGCGACTCGGCGCCGACCTGCCCGAGCGCGACGAGCCGTTCGGCGAGAGCGGCGTCGACGCCTACGCGGCTACGCCCAGACGTACGTGTTCCACCACCTGCGGACCGACGGGGAGTAGTACCGCGGCGACAGCTTCGTCCACCCGAACTGACAAGCCGTCGCCGCCACAACCCCTGTCCATGTCTACCACCCCCTACGGAGAGTGGGAGTCGCCGGTCTCCGCGGCCGACGTGGCCGCCGACACGCTCCGGTTCGGCCCCGTCTCGGTCGACGACGGCAGCGTCTACTGGCTGGAGCGCCGCCCCGACGAGGACGGCCGCGGCGTCGTCGTCCGCGCCGAGGCGGGCGCGCCCGACGAGCCGGTCGAGGTCACGCCCGCAGACACGGACGTGCGCACGCTGGTCCACGAGTACGGCGGCGGCGACTTCGCCGCGCAGGACGGGACGGTGTTCTACGCCGCGTTCTCGGACCAGCGACTGTACCGGATCGACGACCCGGGCGCGACCCGACGGCGATCACGCCGGAGCCGGAGACCGAACACGGCCTGCGCTACGCCGACGTCGAGGTCGCTCCCGACGGCGAGCGCCTCTACGCGGTCCGGGAGCGCCACGAGGGGCCGGGAGCCGACGACGAGGCGGTCAACGAACTCGTCACCCTCCCGGCCGACGGGAGCGGTGCGCCAGAGATCGTCGCCTCGGGCCACGACTTCTACTCGTCACCGCGGCTCTCGCCCGGCGGCGACCGGCTCGCGTGGACGACCTGGGACCACCCGCGGATGCCGTGGGACGGGACGGAGCTCCACGTCGCCGAGGTGGCCGCCGACGGCACGCTCGCGGACGAGCGAGTGGTGATGGGCGGCCCCGAGGAGTCGGTGTTCCAGCCCGGCTGGAGCCCCGACGGCGAGCTCCACGCCGTCTCGGACCGGACCGGCTGGTGGAACCTCTACGCGCTGGATCTCGACGGCGACGACGGCCCCCGGAACCGAACGCCCGAGGACGCCGAGTTCGGCGTCCCGCAGTGGACGTTCGGCCTCGCGACGTACGGCTTCCTCGACGACGGCCGGGTCGCGGTCCTGCGGAACAGCGACGGCGAGTGGTCGCTCTGCCTGCTCGACGAGGACGACGGGCTCACGGGGGCCGACCTCCCGTTCTCGGCGTACCCCCACGCGCGGCTCGCGACCGACGGCGAGACGCTGGCGTTCGTCGGCGGCGGGCCGACGACGCCCGAGACGGTCGCGCGCTGGACGCCGGGTGACGAGCGCACGGACGAGTCGGTCGAACCGGTTCACCTCCGCCAGTCGTTCTCGCTCGACCTGCCCGACGGGCTGATCTCGGAGCCCGAGCACGTCGACGTGCCGACGCGGGACGGCGAGACCACGCACGCGTACTACTACCCGCCGACGAACGCCGACGAGCGCGCGCCCGAGGGCGAGCAGCCGCCGCTGGTGACGATGGTCCACGGCGGCCCGACGAGCCAGACGCTGCCGATCGCGAAGCTGGCGGTGCAGTTCTACACCACCCGCGGGTTCGCCGTCGCCGACGTGAACTACCGCGGCTCGACCGGCTACGGCCGCGACTACCGCGACGCGCTGCAGGGGGAGTGGGGCGTGCTCGACACCGCGGACTGCATCGACACCGCCGAGCATCTCGCGGCGACTGGGCGCGCCGACCCGGACCGCCTCGCGATCACCGGCGGGAGCGCGGGCGGCTACGCGGTGCTCTGTGCGCTCGCGTTCCACGACACGTTCGACGCGGGCGCGAGCCACTACGGCGTCGCCGACCTCGAGGCGCTGGCGACGGGCACCCACAAGTTCGAATCGCGCTACCTCGACGGCCTCGTCGGCCCGCTCCCGGAGGCGAGAGAAACGTACGAGGAGCGGTCGCCGGCGTTCCACGCCGGGGCGATCGACGCGCCGCTGCTCCTGCTGCAGGGCGGCGAGGACCGCGTCGTCCCCCAGGAGCAGGCCGAGGACATGGTCGACGCGCTGGTCGCGACGGAGACGCCGTACGCCTACGCGCTGTTCCCCGGCGAGCGCCACGGGTTCCGGACCGCAGAGGCGACCCGCCGGGCGCTGGAGCTCGAGCTCGCGTTCTACGGCGAGACGTTCGGCTTCGACCCCGCCGACGAGATCGAGGAGATCAAGCTCCACGAGGGGCAGCGATCGGTCCGCCGCGTGGAGTAGGGCGAACGCCTCAGAGCGTGAGCGTCGCCGCCGGCAGGTTCATGAACGCGGTCTCGTACCCCTCGTGTCTGGAGAGCTGCGGCGGCGTGTCGACGGTGATCGTCAGCTCGTCGCCGCCCTCGACGCCGTCGACGACCGCGCCGTAGTGGATGCCGAGGTCGGGGTCGAGCCACTCGTTCAGGTAGCCGTCGAACGTCGTCTCGCCGTCGCGTGACAGCGTCCCCGACAGCGACAGCTGCGGCAGCGGGAACCGGTTGTACGGCGTGCGCGGCGAGACGGCGAGGTACCCCTGTCCCTCGTCGCCGCCGAAGGGCGTGGCGTCCTCGAGCGTCGTCACGACGAACTGCGCGTCGCCGCTCTCGGTCGTCCCCCGGACCGTCCCCGGGAGGTCGTCGCTCGCGGGCGCCCGCATCAGCGGCACCATCTCCATCTCCATCGGCTCGGCGGCGCCCAGCGTCCCCTGTCGGGCCTCGGGGACGTCCTGGAACGGGAGTTCCCGGAGCTCGGACCGCTGGTAGTCGAGCGTGAACTCGAACTCCGCGCGTTCCGTTTCGGCCAGCGAGCCGGTGCGGCGGTCGCCGCCCGCGCCCACCGAGACTGTGACGGTGTACTCCCCCTGCTCGGGGAGTTCGACGTTGTCGCCGAAGTGGAACCCCATCTGCTGGGCGAGCATCGGCCACGGGTTCAGCCCGTCGACGACCGACTCGCCGTCCCGGGTCACGTCGACGCTCGGGTTCACGTCCGAGGGGACGACCCCCGTCTCGCTGTGCCAGACGACCGGCATGAGGTGGAGCGCGTCGTCGGCCCCCACCTCGACCTGCGTGGTGTCGTCGCCCGTGACCGTCCAGAACCGGTGGGGGTAGCTGTACGTCAGCGCGCAGCTGTACCCCCCGTCGCTGACGACCCCCGCCATCGCCATCCCCTCGGTGTGGGTCGGGCGGTAAACCGCGTCGGGGCGGTTCTCGACCAGCGCCGGCTCGCGGCTCCCCGACTCGAGTTCGAAGCCCAGACAGCCCGCGAGACCGCCGACGCCGGCGGCGCCGACGCCGCCGAGGAACGCCCGCCGGGAGCGCTCACGCATCGGCCACCTCCGCGCGCTCGGCGACCTCGGCCACGTCCGCGTCGGGCCTGGCGGGCGGGAGCGCCCGCAGCGAGCGCGGCGGCACGAGGAAGTTCCCCCGCCGCACCGTGGTGATGTACTGCAGGATCCCGTTGTTCGTGCGCTGACCGACCGCGGAGTCGCTGTCGATCTCCTCGCCGTTCATCGCCTCCCGGGTGGTGACGAAATCGGAGATCGTCCGCTGGAGCGAGAGGAAGTGGACGCCGGCGCGGTCGCCGTCGGTCGAGTCGAAGTCCCGCCGCAGGATGATCGGCGCGTCGTCCTCGCGCACGTCGACCATCTTCTGACTATGGCCGACGACGCCCTCGCTCCGGGCGGTCTCCATCGGGTCGCCGCAGTCGTCCATCCGCGGATCGGTGCCGAGGTTCTCGCCGGCGTCCTCGACCACGTTGTTCGCGGCGTGGTGGGGACAGAACATCTTGGAGACGCGCTGCTCGCGGGTGTCCTGCTCGTACCACTGGGTCAGGTTCAGCGTCAGCGTCGAGAGCTGCTGGGTCGTGCCGCCGGCGAAGGGCCCCTCCCGGATCGTCACGCGGTCCTCGGTGGGCTGGTTCCCCTCGAACGCCGACTCGAACCCCATGTACAGCGGGGCGTCCTCGGGGACCGGGCCGTCGTCGGGGACGCCCGACACGTCCTGGTTCTCGGCGGGGAGGCCGTCGCCGATGAACCCCGTCCGGCGCTCGCGGACCGAGAACGCGTCGGTCAGCGCCGCGTCGGGCTGGGGGACACCGTTGAGCTCGTCGAGCTCGCCCTTCAGCGCCTCCTCGGCGCCCATCACCACCTCGCCGTGGTCGCTGGCGAGGTGGACGATCGCGTCGGCGTCATCGGCGGCCGGGTCCTCGAAGGCCGAGAGCGCGCGGGGCTCCGGCAGGTCGACGCTCTCGGGCAGGTCGGCGTCGAACCGGTCGAAGTAGTACGGCGAGTAGCTTATCGTCAGCAGCAGTCCAGCCGCGGAGCGCTCGTAGGCGCGCTCGACGCCCGCCAGCGCGGCCTCGACGGTCTCGCGCTCCGCCTCGGTCGGCGTTCCCTCGCCGTAGTCGAGCGCGAGCAGCACGCGGTGGCGCGGGTGGTGGTTGTTGCCGGCGTCGGTGGTCGGCAGCGCGGCGTTCCAGGCGTGCTGGCGCTCCGGGAACGCTGCAGTCGGGTCCTCGGGCCCGCGTGGCACGTCGATCTCGGTCCCGCGGTCCAGGCAGGCCGACAGCGCCGCCGCGCCGCCGATGGCGACGGCGGACTTCACGAACGCGCGGCGGTCGATGCCGTGGGAGTCGCTCATGGGCGCCGTAGGAAAGCGACGGGAAAGTGGGTTCTGGTGAGCCTCTCGAAACCGGCGCTACCCCTCGAGCAGGTCGTCGACGAGCCGGGTGAACCGGTCGAGGAGCCGGTCGCCCATCTCGGGCTCGACCGTCGAGAGCAGCCCCCGCGTCGTCTCGGGCTCTGACAGCGAGAGGTGGACCCGTCCCCGCTCGTCGCGGCGCTCGTCGACGAGGTCGGCCTCGCGGAGGCGGTCGACGTGGTAGGAGAGGGTGCTCCGGGCGACGTCGAGATCGTCGGCGAGCTCGGCCGCGGGGCGTTCGCCCGACAGCAGCGCGACGAGCACGGCGCGGGCGGTCTCCCGGCGCGCCAGCGCGATCCGCTCCCGCTCGCAGTCGTCGTACCCCGGCGGGAAGTAGTGGGTGCGGCCGTAGCGGTCGTCGGCGACGACGCGGCCCGCGCGGCGCAGGCGTCGCAGGTGGTACTGGAGCTGGCCGGTCGCGAGGTCCAGCTCCCGGCCGAGCGCGCTGGCGTGGCGGCCGGGGTGCTCGCGGACGTGCGCCAGCAGGCGCTCGCGCGTGTCGCTCATCGCTCCCGATCACCCCCGTCGTCGGCGCCGCCGTCCGCACGGGTGGCACCCGCGGCCGACGGCTTCCCCACCAGATACACCGCGGCGATCACCAGCGCCGCCATCGCCACGTCGAGGCCGTGCTCGAGCGTGTGGTGGATTCCGGGCCCGACCGCGCCCAGGTACGCGGCCAGCCCCACGGCGCTGCGGGCCAGCAGCGTCGACAGCGCCAGCGCCACGAGCAGGTAGCGCCGGGAGCGCCGCCGGACGAACGCGGCGACGGCGAGGCCGGCGACGACGGCGGTCAGCGCCGCCGCGAGGCTCAGCAGCAGGAACGTCACGGGCTCGCGCCCGTGAACGCCGGCCACGAGCGGGCCGGCGGTCGCGACACCGTTCATTATCGGCGGTTCGCACTCGACGGGGATACGCCTCTCGATACGGTCGCTGGTGTGCCACGGCCGCCGTCGACGCGCTCGACGGCGTCGAACCTGGGTATGCCGGTCCGTAGAAGGAGTGCGGAGGGCGCTCTGGGTCCGAGCGGGCCTATCAGTCGTCGAACTTGACGGCTGACCGCTCGCCGTTCAGTCGTCGAACTTCACGGCTGACAGCGCGCCGTTCAGTCGTCGGCCAGCGGCGCGCCGTGTTCGGTCTCGGGCTTGTTCCGCAGACAGGCCGAGATGTGGCCGTTGCCGTGGTCGGTCTCCTCGGGCACCTGCTCCTCGCAGGGCGTCGTGAACGTCGAGAGGTGGTCGTTCGCGTCCTCCATCCGGCCCTCGGCGAGCGCGTCGAGCGCGTCCTGGAGGATCGACTCCGCCTCGGGGTCCGAGAGCTCCTCGGCGAGCTCGAACTCCGTTCTGAGCTCGTCTTTGATCGTCTCGTCGTCGACGGCCGACAGGTCGTCGGCCTCGAACGCGAGCGCCTCGCGGATGCTCTCGGGATCGACCTCGCCGCTGCGAACGCGGTCGCGGAACGTCAGCAGCGAGCGCCAGCGCTCCTGTTCGAGGTCGAACTCGTCGGACTGGATCACCATGTGACACCGCGTGTGGAACTTACAGCCCGACGGCGGGTTGGTGGGGCTCGGGACGGTCCCCTTGAGCTCGATGTTCTCCTGCTCCGCGGAGGGGTCGGGCCGGGGGATCGCCGACAGCAGCGCCTCCGTGTAGGGGTGCTGGGGGTTCCGGAACACCTCGTCGGTGTCGCCGATCTCGACGATCTCGCCCAGGTACATCACGGCGACCCGGTCACAGACCTCCCGCACGACGCTCATGTCGTGGCTGATGAACAGCATCGAGAGGCCGAACTCCTCCTGGATGTCGTTGAGCAGCGAGAGGATCTCCGCGCGGATCGACACGTCGAGCGCGGACACCGGCTCGTCGGCGACGATGAACTCGGGGTTGAGCACGAGCGCGCGGGCCAGCGCGATGCGCTGTTTCTGCCCGCCGGAGAACTCGTGGGGGTAGCGGTCGTAGTAGTCCGCTTCCAGCCCCACGCGTTCGAGCAGGTCCTCGACGATCTCGCGGCGTCGCTGTTTGTCGGTCATCCCGTGGACGAGCAGGAGCTCGGCGACCGAGCTCCCGACGGTCATCCGCGGGTCCAGGCTCGAGGAGGGGTCCTGGAAGATCATCTGGGCGTCCCGGCGGAACGACTTCAGCTCCTCGTCGTCGAACGTGGTCACGTCGTTGGGGTGGGCGCCGTCGCCCTCGCGGCTGCGGCCGGCGCGGCCGCCGCCGTTGAAGATCACCTCGCCCTCGGTGGCCTCCTCGAGGCGGATGATCGACGAGGCGGCGGTTGACTTCCCGCAGCCGGACTCGCCGACCAGGCCGAGCGTCTCGCCCTCGGCGATGTCGAAGCTGATGCCGTCGACGGCTTTGGCGGCGCCGACCTGTCGGGAGAGGATCCCCTCGGTGATCGGGTAGTGCTTCTTCAGGTTCCGGACCGAGAGGATCGGCTCCTCAGTCACCGGAGACACCTCCGGTTACCGTGCCGTCCTCCTGTGTGAACTCGCTTTTCACGGTCGCGGGGTCGTACCCCTGCTGGTAGTGGACACACGAGACGGCGTGGGTGTCCGACAGCGGCTCCTCGGGCGGTTGCTCGCCGGCGGTGCACTCCTCGACCGCGTAGTCACACCGCGGTGCGAACCGGCAGCCGTCCGGCGGGCTGATCGGCGAGGGGAGCGTCCCGGGGATCCCCTCGGCCGAGCGCGCCTGCCCGGGCAGACACTCGAGCAGCGCACGCGTGTACGGGTGGGAGGGGTCGTCGAAGATCTCCTCGACGGTGCCCCGCTCCATCACCTTCCCGGCGTACATCACGACCACGTGGTCGGCGATCTGGGCGACGACCCCGAGGTCGTGCGTGACGAACAGGATGCTCATGTCGTACTCGTCCTGGAGATCCTCGAGCAGGTTGAGGATCTGGGCCTGCACAGTCACGTCCAGCGCCGTCGTCGGCTCGTCGGCGATCAGGAGGTCGGGGTTGGTGACCAGCGCCATCGCGATCATCACGCGCTGTTTCTGACCGCCGGAGAACTCGTGGGGGTAGTCGTCCAGCCGCGCGGCGGCGTTGGCGACGCCGACGTCGTTGAGCAGGTCGATCGCCCGCTCGCGGGCCGCCTGCTCGGAGGTGTCCGGCTCGTGGGTCTGGATCGCCTCGACGATCTGCCACCCCACCGTGTAGCAGTGGTTGAGCGCGTCCTGCGGGTTCTGGAACACGTGGGCGATCCGCCCGCCGCGGATCTCCCGGAGCTCGGACTCGCTCAGCGACGTGATCTCCCGGCCGTCGAACGTGACGCTGCCCGTCACTTCGCCGGGCGGCGTCGGGACGATCCGGGTGATCGACTCGCTGGCGACGGTTTTGCCCGACCCGGACTCGCCGACGAGACACACCGTCTCGCCGCGCGGAATCTCGAAGTCGATGCCGTCGACCGCGGTCAGTACGCCGTTGTCGGTGTCGAACTCCGTCGTGAGTCCGTCGACCGTCAGTAGTGGTTCGTCAGTCATTTTTCGGCCTCCGCGTCGGCTTCGGGGTTCAGTGCGTCGAGGAGCGCGTCCCCGAGGAAGTTGAACGCCAGGATGGTGAAGAAGAGGAACAGCCCGGGGATCAGCGTGATCCACGGCGCGAACGCCAGGTCCGAGCGCCCCTGCGCGATCAGCACGCCCCAGGACGGGATCGTCGAGTCACCCAGCCCGAGGAACGCGAACTGCGCCTCGAACAGGATGAACGACGGGATCAGCAGCGTGATGTCGGTGACGATACTGCTCGCGCTGTTGGGCATGATGTGCGAGCGGATCACCCGGTAGGTGCTCGCGCCGCTGAGCTGGACCGCCTTGATGTACTCCTCCTCCGTCTTCGCCAGCGCGTTGCTCCGCACGTAGCGTGCGGTCCCCTCCCACGAGAACAGCGAGAAGAGGACGATGAACAGGAACAGGCTGGCCCCGTAGATGTAGAGGATCAGCAGGTAGAGGATGAACGTCGGGAACGACTGCTGGATGTCGACCCAGCGCATCAGGACCTCGTCGACGAGGCCGCCGGCGTAGGCGGCGACCGTGCCGACGATGCTCCCGATCGTGACGACGAACAGCGTCGCGATGAAGCCGATCTTCATGCTGATCTGCATCCCGTAGACGATGATCCGGAAGATGTCCTTCCCGTCGCCGGTCGTCCCGAGCGGGTGCTCGAGCGATCCCTGACAGGCGCCGCCGACGACGTCGCCGGCGCAGTTGATCGGGTAGATATTGTTGATCTCCAGGAACATCGGCGGCTGGTACTTCGTCATCAGGTCGACCGTCGGCGCCTTGATCACCGCCGGGCCGATGACGCCGATGACGAAGATGAACAGCAGCCACCCGAGGCTCGCCATCGCCGGGCGGTTGCGCTTCATGTCCCGCCAGTAGTACTTCGTCATCCGCGGGTTCTGGTACAGCGGCAGGATCATGTACGCCCCGAACAGCAGCAGGGAGAACGCGAACAGCCAGTCGAGCTGGGTCACGTCGTACCCCCAGCCGATGAACTGGAACGTCGGGGTGTACTGGTTGCCGAAGTCCATCCCGATCGCGGCGTCGTACGTTCCCGTGACGAAGAAGTAGTCGAACGCCCACACTAGGCCCATCAGGGCCGTGCCGACCGCGACGATGATGAAGTTCGGCGAAATCTCGCGTTCGGTCTCCTCGTCGATCTGCGCCCAGTCGATCTCGTCGAAGGATTGTCTGTCCGTCGCCATTATCGATCCTCGAAGCTGATCCGCGGGTCAAGCACTGTGTACACCAGGTCCTGGAGCAGGTTGCCGATGGTCGCCACGAACGTGAAGAACAGGGTCGAACCCAGTACGAGGTTCGTGTCCTGTGCGACCACCGCGTCGTACAGCGTCCGCCCCAGCCCCGGGATGCCGAACACCACCTCGACCAGCAGCGACGAGCCGGTGAAGATGGCGAGCAGGTAGCCCACCATCGTCGTCGACAGCGGCACCATCGTCGGCCGGATGACGTGGCGTGCGTAGATCCGGTACGTCGAGACGCCCTTGGCCTTCGCCGTCTTGACGAAGTCCGCGTTCGCGTACTCCGCGGCCTCGTTGCGCGAGACGCGCATGATGGCGCCGATGGAGCCGGTGACCAGCACGAATATCGGAATCGTGAGCTGGATCACGTTCTGGACGCTGAACACCGGCACGTCGGTCTGGTAGACGATGGGGATCCATTCCAACTGGACCCCGAATATCAACAGCAGTATGATCCCGAAGAAGAAGTTCGGGATCGCGTAGCCGAAGAACGCCAAGCCCGTGGCTGCGTGGTCCCGCCAGCTGTACTGGTTGGCCGCGGAGTAGACGCCGACGATCGGACCTATCAACACGGTCAATATCGTCCACGGCACCGAATACTGGACGGTGAAGTACAGCGCGGTGACCAGCGCGTCGGTCACCGGCTCGTTACGGGTGTTCGACCACCCCCACTCGAGCGTGTACACGCCGACCACGTAGTCCATGAACCGCACGTGGAGCGGGCGATCGAGCTGGAGCTGTGCCTCCATGCGCTCCTCGGCCGCGGCGGGGTTCTCCCCGTCCATCGCCGCCTGTGTGACCGCCGCCTGAACCTGGGGGTTCGGCGCCGCCGTCATCAGGCCCCAGGTGATCGTCACGATGATGAACGTCACGATGGCCGCCCACGCGACCCGTCGGACGATGTACCATTCCATTCCCATTGCTTATAACGACCTCATGTGTGTATTGCTGAAAGCTTCGACCGTCGTTTCTGCTGTATATGCATGCTCCCCCATCCGCGTGTGCGTACGTGTAGCAACCGTCGAACCGGTGTGTACCGGTACGACATGATTACCACATGTGTGTTTCGGTGGACAGCTCGATCGGGCGCTCAAAAAACGCCGAAGGCCCGCTGTGTCGTTACTCCTCGCGGTACCAGGCGGGGAAGTCCCAGCCGCTGAAGAAGTTCTCCTGCGGGCCGACGATGTCGGCGGCGTACCCGGCACGGCTGCTCGGGAACGCGAGCATCCCCATCGGCTGATCCTCGGCGACCTTCACGAAGATCTCGCTGAGGACCTCCTGGAGCTCCTCGGTGGACTCGGCGTTGTTCGCCTCCTCCCACAGCGACGGCGCGTCCCAGGACGGGACGTAGCCGTACGGGTTGTAGAAGGAGTCCTTGTCGAAGAACACCTCGGCCGTGAGCGGGTTGAGCGGGTAGGTGTTGAGGCCGAACACGACCGTCATGTCCCACGCGTTCTTACTCGTGGCCTCGTCACGCGGACCGGCGTTGTAGGCGCCCTTGGACCACTCGAGCTCGTCGGCGTTCTCGGGGATCTCCTGCTGCCAGTACTGGTTGGAGAACTGCGACCCCTGGATCGCGTTGACCTCGACGACGATCCCGGCGTTCCGCTCGAACTCCTGGGCGATGAACTCCGCCATCGAGCGCTCGGTGTTCTGGCCGGCGCTGTGGTAGAGCGTGAGCGTACACTGGTCGCCCTCGGGGTTGAGGAGGCGGCCCTGGCCGTCGTAGCTGTAGTCGTACTCGACGTTGTCGATCGCTTCCTGGATGCGGCTCTGGGTGGCCTCCTGCCCGTAGAGGTCGCCCGTCCCGTACTCCGGCACGTCGGCGTCGCTCGGGTACCACTTGGACCAGCGCGGCTGCCACGTGTACTCGACGTTCGCGTAGCCGCGGAACACGCCCTCGACGAGCGCCTGCTTGTCGACGGCGCAGCCGAGCCCCTGGCGGAACTTCTTCTCCCGGAACAGGTTGCCCGGGCCGGCGTTCCAGCCGTTCTCACGCATGTTGTAGACGCAGACCTCGTTGTACGGCTGGGGCTGGAGGTACACGTTGACGTTGTCCATGCCGTCGAACTCCTCGACGCGCTCCGGCGGCACCGACGCGTAGTCGGTCTCGCCGGTCTCGAGGGCGCCGAGGCGGGAGGCCTGCTCCTGCACGACCCGGCTCTCGAGAGTCTCGAAGTAGGGCGCGTTCTCGAAGAGCTGGTTGATGTCGGTCGCCTCCTGCATGTAGTAGTCCTCGTTGCGGGTGTACGTCTGCCCGCTGGAGCGGTTCCACTCCTCGAGGGTGTAGGCGCCGAGGTTCCCGGTGAACTCGAGGTTCAGCAGCTCCTGGTCCTCCTGGAGCCCCTGGGAGTCCTCTTCGGCCACGTAGGGCTCGAGGAGCTCCTTCGGGATCGGGTACATCAGCGGGTCGTACGTCGCCGGGTACAGCAGGTTGGCGCTCTCGAGCTCGATCTGGAACTCGAACTCGCCCGTCTGCGTGATGGTGGTCGTCTCCGGCCACGAGCTGGTGGCGGACGTCGCCGCCCAGTCGGACTTGTGGACCTCCTGCACCAGGTAGACGAAGTCCTCGGCGGTGACCTGGCCGTAGTCGCCGCCGAACTGGAGGTTCTCCCGAACCTTCCCCGTCCAGACCTTCCCACCGTCGTCGGTGGTCAGCTCGTAGAGCTGGGGGATCTGTTCGTTACCCGGACCGAACGTGTACCCCATGTCGAGGGCGTAGCCGATCAGCGTACCGGCGCCGGCCTCGGTGTTGAACAGCGGGTTGAGGGTGTCGACAGGGCTCGAGGTGACGGTGTTGTACGTGCCGCCGACCTCGGGGATCTCGACCTCGCCCTCGGGCGTGGCCGTGTCTTCGCCCATCGCGTCGCCCTCGGTGTCGGTCGGTGAATCCGTCGCCGTGTCGGTGCCGTCGCCGCCCGTACAGCCGGCCATCCCGGCTGCACCGGCGACGCCGATGGCCTGCAGCCACCGACGACGGTTGATACCTGGGTTGCTGTCGTCACCACGTCGTCCGTGAGGGTCAGACATGTGGTCACTCTGTTATCAGAAATAGCAGATAAAACTGTCGTTTGGTACCATGGTCCTTTCACTCATGGACCGATGCCGGCCGGGAACTCGTGGATCGACCCCGGGTTCGGTGGCTGTTTCGAAACTATCTACGGCGAAATCTCGAGATTCATCTGACCGCTACTGGCCGCGTACCTCCCACCCCGTGGAGACAGTGGACTGATCGAGCAGTCCCACGAGGCGGGCGTCGACGACGTGGTCATCGTCGGCTCCGAGGCCGAGAGGTGGGTTCCCGCGCCGACCTCTCGGGGGCGACCGTCGTCGAGAACCAGGAGTACGTTGGCGGGCACGCTCTCCTCAGTGCGCGCGTCCGGGTGGCGCAGGCGCGGGACGCCGACGGCCTGCTGCTATCGCCGGTCGACTACCCGTTCGTCCCGGCCGACGTGATCGGCGCCGTCGTCGACGCGTTCGCGACCTCCCGGGCCAGCGCCTCGACGGTCCCGCCGCCGATGGTGCCCTTTGTGTCGCCGTTCTCCCGGACGAGCATCGTCGCCCCCGGCTCGCGGGGGGCGCTCCTCTCGACGTCGGTCACCGTCGCGATCGCGACCGTCTCGCCGGCGTCGGTGAGTTCGGCCGCGCGTCGGTGGACGGCCATCGGTCGGGTTGCGCCGCGCTCCGAACTCAAGTGTGTCGGGGGCGGAACCCCCGCCGAACTGTCGGCTCGTGGCCGCGAACGACCGCCCCTGCATAGCGTGGGAGGTTTATCAGCTGGACCGGTGTTACAGCGTCTCTGTGTGGCGATTTCTAAGAAACTGAGAATCGGCAGCCCCCCATATACTCCCTCGGCCCCATGGTCTAGATGTGATGAGCGAAGTACCCACGACGACCCGACGGCGCGTGTTGCAGAGCATGGGTGCGGCCGGGGCCACGGCGGTCGCCGGCTGCGTCTCAGCCCCGCCAGCCGAGGAGGAGGCGGCGAACACCACCCCGCAACCCCCGAGCATGAACGAGAGCCCCGCACTCGACACCCAGCGCATCGCCGGCAACCCGACCGCGGTCCCGGCGCCGATCGACCGCGACAGCCCGGAGACCGTCAGCGTGGAGATGACCACCCACGAGCAGGTCGCCGAGATCGAGCCCGGCGTCACGTACATGTACATGAGCTTCGACGGCCGGATCCCCGGGCCGATGATCCGGGCCCGCGTCGGCGACCACGTCGAGATGACGATCACGAACGACGAGTCGAACTCGATGCCGCACAACATCGACCTCCACGCGGTGCGGGGGCCGGGCGGCGGCGCCGAGGCGACGATGGTCGCCCCGGGCGAGACGAAGTCGTTCACGTTCAAGGCGACCTACCCCGGGCTGTTCACCTACCACTGCGCCGTCCCGAACCTGGACTACCACATCTCTAGCGGGATGTTCGGCGCGATCCTGATCGAGCCCGAGGAGGGGCTGCCCGCGGTCGACCACGAGTTCTACCTCGGCCAGCACGAGCTGTACACCACCGGCGACGCCGGCGAGGAGGGCCACCACGACTTCGACTTCGAGGCGATGAAGGCCGAGGAGCCGACGTACGTCCTCATCAACGGCGAGAAGTACGCCATCGGCCCCAACGGCTACAACGAGATGGAGATGGAGACCGGCGAGAGCGCCCGGCTCTACTACGTCTCGGGGGGGCCGAACCTCTCCAGTTCGCTCCACCCCATCGGCTCGGTCTGGGACGAGGTCCACCCCCAGGGAGGCATCGGGAGCGACGTGCACCGCAACATCCAGACGACGCCGGTGCCGCCGGGATCGGCGGTGGTCGCGACGCTGCACTCGCCCGTCCCGGGCCCGATCAAGATCGTCGACCACGCGCTCTCGCGAGTCGGCCGGAAGGGCGCGCTGGCGGTCATCGACGTGCAGGGTGAGCCGAACACGGACGTGTTCGACCCCGGTCAGGAGGCGGGCGGCGAAAGCGAGGGCCCCGCCGAGTTCGACGGCTGGTTCGACAACGTCGACAACTACGACGGCGTCGTCGACCGGACCGGCGAGGAGGAGATCACCGTGCAGGTCGGCTCGCAGGCCAACGGCGGCGGGTTCGGCTTCGGCCCCGCCGCGGTCGCGGTCTCCCCCGGCACGACCGTGGTCTGGGAGTGGACCGGCGAGGGCGGCAGCCACGACGTGCAGGCCGACGACGGCAGCTTCGCCAGCGAGATGGTGGGCGACGCCGGCCACACGTTCAGCCACACCTTCGACGAGACGGGGACGACGAAGTACTACTGCATGCCCCACAAGACGATGGGGATGAAGGGCGCCGTCGTCGTCGAGTGACGGGCGTCTCTCCTGCCGAACACCTTTTTCGCGTCGTCGGGCTGCTCGCTCCTTCGATACGTCCTGCCTCCCGCGAGTAGCTATCACTGCGAGTGAATTACCGCGGGAGCAGTAACATTGAGGATGCGCGAAACCGTACGGACGGTCGTAATGAGCTTCGACCTCACTTGGTACGGCCACTCGACCTGGAGCGTCACCGTCGACGACACCGAGTTCCTGATCGACCCGTTCTTCGACACGCCGTTCACCGACACCGACCCGGAGGAGCTGGACCCCGATCACGTCCTGATCACCCACGGGCACGCCGACCACATCGGCGACGCCGACCGCTTCGAGGGGAGCCACTTCGTCTCGACGCCGGAAGTGACGAGCTACCTCGCGGACAACTACGGCGTCGAGCACTCGACGGGGATGAACCTCGGCGGCACCGTCGAGCTCGGCGACGCGTTCGTCACGATGGTGCGGGCCGACCACTCCAACGGGCTCGACACCGACTACGGCGCCAGCGGCGGGATGCCCGCGGGCTACGTGATCAGCGAGACGAAACCCACCCAGGAGTCCGACGCCGACTCGACCGCGTTCTACCACGCCGGCGACACGTCGCTCCACTCCGAGATGAAGGACGTGATCGCGCCGTTCCTCGAGCCCGACGCCGCCGCGGTGCCGGCCGGCGACCACTTCACCATGGGTCCGGCCCAGGCCGCGATCGCGGTCGACTGGCTCGACGTCGACGTGGCGTTCCCGATGCACTACGACACGTTCCCGCCGATCGAGATCGACACCGACGAGTTCGTCCGCGAGGTCAGGGCGACGGGCAGCGACACCGAGGTCGTCGTCCTCGACGGCGACGAGTCGTACACGCTGGCGGAGTAGCCGTCGACGCCCCGGCGCCGGCGACCGGCCGCCCTCGGCCGGGGCAGCAAGATTTAGGCCGCGACCGGACCAACTTCCGGTCGCGATGAGCAAAGAAGTCACCACAGTCTCCGAGGACGGCTACGCTTCCACGACCGAGATCCGCGATTTCTCCGTCGACATCGACCCCGGCGGCGAGTCCGCGCCCGACACGCTGGAGTCGCTGCTGGCGTCCTACGGCGCCTGCTACGTGCCGGCGCTGCGCGTCGGCGCCCAGCAGCGCGACGTGGGCGAGCTCGGCGAGATCGAGCTCTCGATCACGGGCGAGCTCAACGACGACGACAAACTCGACAGCGTCCACTTCGACATCGCCGTCGAGAACGACGTGAGCGACGCCGACGGGCAGGAAGCGATCGACCGCGCGTTCGACCTCTGTAAGGTCCACGACGCGCTCAAGAGTTCGCTCCACGCCGAGACGAGCTTCGAAGGCGACGCGTTCTGAGCCGGCGACTCAGCGCTCGACGGTCGCTTCCCGCTCGCGGTCCGCCGGGGCCGCGTCCCGCTCCCGCCGGTACTCCCCGTAGGTCATCGCCTCGCCGTCGCAGATGACGAGGTCGGTGCCGAGGGGTGACAGATCCGGACCGCGATCCCGGGGCGGCGAGTCGCGGACGACGGGCGGTGTGCTACTTGTACCCATACGTCGACCTTCGAGGGAGACGGCATAAGTCTTTGGCCAGAATCCCCCGCAGCGGACGGGTATCGGTGGTTCTCGGCACCCGCCACTCGGGTGAACCTTTTTGCCCACGGGGGTGTGACCGCCAACCGTGCCGGCGCTCTCAGTCCACCTCAACCGGGACCGCCCTCGCGACATCGACGCGCCGGCGTCGTACGTAGCCGACGGGCCGTTCGACGTAGCGCTGGAGAACCACGGGCAGGGCTCGCACGTCCACGTGAAGCTCGACGAGTCGCTCTCGCGGGCGGCGCGGCTCCGCGAGGACAGCCGCTACGTCGAGCCCGAGGCGACCGCCCGGATCGGCGTCGACGCCCAGCCGCTGTCGGAGCCGGTCACCGGGCAGCTGACGGTGTCGGCCGGGTACGGCGCGGAGACGGCGACGATCGAGCTCCGCATCGAGCCGTCCCGCGCCGGCGGCTACGGGATCGACGTGGACGAGACCCTCGCCAAGCCACAGTCCGAGGCGGGGATCCGGGACCAGCTCGACGCCGAGACGCTCGGGCTGCTGACGCTCGCGGCCGTGGCACTGCTCGCGGCCGTGGGCGTCTCCGTCGTCGTCCAGAGCGCCGTCGTCGTCGCCGCCGCCGCGTTCGTGGCGCTGGTCGCGCTCGTCGGCGTCGTGCTCGCGCTGACCTGAGCCCGCCCCGACGCCCGCGGGTGGATGGACTTTTGACGCCGCCGCCGTTGCGCTCGTGTATGTCCACCGCAGCAGCGACCCGCGACGCCGTCCGCGAGCGGCCGTTCCTCCTGCTCGCGCTCCGCGCGGGCGTGGTCAACTACACCGCCGCCGCCGAGTTCCTCGACACCGGCGAGACCGACTCCGTCGCGACCGCGCTCCGCCGGTTCGCCGACGATCTCCCGCCGCTCGCCCGTCACGACGCCGAGGCCCGCGTCCGCATGGAGAGCGGCGTCGGCTTCGTCGACGACGCGGCCGACGACGCCGACGGCGGACTCCTCTCGATCGGCGGCGTCGCGGTCGTCCCCGACGCCGGCTCGCTGACGGCCGTGATCGCGACGGGCGACGTCGGAACGAGCGCGCTCGGGGCGGTCTGTGGCCGCCTCGACGCCCAGGGCATCGACGCCGAGGCGGCCGCGGTCGCCGACGAAACCCTGCTCGTCGTCGTCGACCGCCGCGCGGGCGTCGACGCGCTGCGGGCGGTCGAGGACGCGCTGTCGGGCGTTCCCGACGCGTCGACGGGGGAGTGAGCCGCGCTTCCGACGGCTTCAAACCGCCGGCTGGAGAAGCGTCCCGCATGACCCTATCGCTGACCGACACGCTGTCGGGCGAGCGCGAGCCGTTCGAGGCGAGCGGCGACTCGGTGCTGCTCTACGTCTGCGGGCTGACGGTCTCGGACGACCCCCACCTCGGCCACGCCCGCCTCTGGGCGCAGGCGGACATCCTCCACCGCTGGCTGGCCCACGAGGGGTACGACGTGCGCCACGTCGAGAACATCACCGACGTGAACGAGAAGATCACGGCCAGGGTGGGCGAGCGCGAGGCGTGGGAGACCGAGGCCGACGTGGCCCGCCACTACACGAACGAGGTGCTGGGCCGGATGCGGGACCTAAACCTGCTGCGCGCTGAAGTGTACCCACGAGTCTCCGAGCACGTACCGGAGATCGTCGCCCTCGTCGAGACGCTGATCGAGCAGGGCCACGCCTACGAGTCGAACGGCTCGGTGTACTTCGACGTGACCTCCTTCGAGGAGTACGGCAAGCTCTCGAACCAGGAGATCGAGTCCCTCGAGGAGCAGGGCGACCCGGACGAGCGCAGCGAGAAGCGCAACCCCGCGGACTTCGCGCTCTGGAAGGCCGGGGGCGTCGACGCCGACGCCGTCGAGGAGCACCGCAAACACGAACACGAGGGCGCCCTCCCCGAGGGGCAGACCTGGGAGTCGCCGTGGGGCGCGGGCCGCCCCGGCTGGCACATCGAGTGCTCCGCGATGTCGATGAACCACCTCGGGGACACGCTCGACATCCACATGGGCGGCCAGGATCTCGTCTTCCCGCACCACGAGAACGAGATCGCCCAGAGCGAGGCCGCGACCGGCCAGCGGTTCGCCAACTACTGGCTCCACGTCGGCTTCCTGCAGGCCGGCAGCGAGAAGATGTCCTCCTCGCTGGGCAACTACTTCACCGTCGCCGACGCCGTCCGGGAGTTCGGCGTCAACGTCCTGCGGACGTTCTTCGCCTCCGCGGAGTACCGCTCCCAGCAGGCCTACACGGAGGAGACGATCGAGGAGGCCCGCCGGCGCTGGGAGCGACTCGAGCGCGCCTACGAGACCGCCGTCGAGCACGCCGACGGCGCCGACGCGCTCACCAAAGTCGAGGACGCCGAGTTCCGCGACGACCTGTCCGCCGCCCGCGCGGGGTTCGAGGCGGCGATGAACGACGACCTCAACGCTCGCGAGGCGATGGCCGAACTGCTCGAGGTCGCCACCGCGGTCAACCGCCACGTCGAGGCCGGCGCGCCATACGACTACCGGGCGCTCCGGGAGTCGATCGAGTTCTTCGAGGAGTACGGCGGCGACGTGTTCGGCCTCCAGTTCGGCGACGTGACCGAGGGCGAGGCCGAGATCGCGGAGAGCCTCGTGGAGCTGGTGCTCGACGTGCGCGAGGGGGAGCGCGACGCCGGCAACTACGAGCGCGCCGACGACCTCCGGGACCGGCTGGAGGCGCTGGGCGTCGAGGTCGAGGACGGCGACGACGGGCCGACGTACCGGTTCGACTGACTACTCCTCGCCGGCGTCGGTCGTGAACAGCGCCGTGTCTTCGGGGATCTCGAACAGCCCGAACCGCACGCCGGCGTCGAGCCAGCCGTAGCCGTAGGAGTACGACGCCAGCGCGTTCACGGGGTCGTCGGCCGCCCGGAAGTGACGGCCGTCGTCGAGGTAGGAGTCGGCCATCTCGTACGTCTCGGCGGCGGCCTCGCCAAGCGGGGTGCCCGGCGGCGCCGCGGGCTCGGCGGCGTCGAGGGCGTCGGCGAGCATCTCGCCGTAACGGTCGGTCTTCTCCTCCAGATCGGCGGCCATGGTCGGGCGTCCGGCGCTCGGGCGGTAAGGCTGTCGGAGGCGTCGCCGGGCGCGGTCTTGCACGGACGGCACACCGACAGCAAAACGTACATACCCGCCACCGCCGTACCGGCGACCATGAGCGAGTACGTCGAGGAGGCGGTCGCGCACCGTCGCCTGATCATCGCGGGAACGGGGATCGCCGGGCTGACCGCGGCCATCTACGCCGGCCGGTCGAACAACGAGCCGCTCGTGTTCGAGGGCGACGAGCCGGGCGGCCAGCTCACCCTGACGACCGAGGTCGACAACTACCCCGGCTTCCCCGAGGGGATCTCCGGGCCGGAACTGGTGAACAACATGAAGGAGCAGGCCGAGCGCTTCGGCGCCGAACTCGACCACGGGATCGTCGTCGACGTGACGGGGCTGGGCGAGAGCGACGACGGCAGCGACGCGCCGCCGTTCCGCGTCGAGATGCGCGACGGCGACGTGTACACCTGTGACGCGTTCATCGCCGCCTCCGGCGCCTCGGCGCGCACGCTGGGGGTCCCGGGCGAGGACGAGCTGATGGGGTACGGGCTCTCGACCTGTGCGACCTGCGACGGCGCGTTCTTCCGCGACGAGGACATGCTCGTGATCGGCGGCGGCGACGCCGCGATGGAGGAGGCGAACTTCCTCACCAAGTTCGCGGACACCGTCTACATCGCCCACCGCCGCGACGAGTTCCGCGCGGAGGACTACTGGATCGACCGCATCATGGAGAAAGTCGACGACGGCGAGGTGGAGATCCTCTGGAACACCGAACTGATGGAACTCCACGGCACGCCGGAGGACGGGATCGACCACGCCGCGCTCGTGCGCCACCCCGAGGGCCACCCCAAGGAGAAGTTCGAGGCCGGCGACGACGAGGTCGAGGCGTTCGACATGGACGTGGGTGCGGTGTTCTACGCCATCGGCCACACGCCGAACGCGGGCTACCTCGAGGGCACCGGCGTCGAACTCGACGAGGAGGGGTACATCGTCACCCAGGGCGGCCGCGGCGGCGGCCAGACCACGACCGACGTCCCGGGCGTCTTCGGCGCCGGGGACGTGGTCGACCACCACTACCAGCAGGCGGTCACCGCCGCCGGGATGGGGAGCGAAGCCGCGCTCGACGCCGACGACTGGCTCGAGGAGCGCGAACGTGCGGGCGAACTCGGCGTCGAAGCCGAGGCCGAAGCCGCAGCCGGCGACGACTGAGGGGGTCGCCGAGGCGAGCAGCGGGCGAGGACTAACGGTGTCGCCGAGGCGAGCAGCCGG
>NZ_BBJN01000053.1 GCF_000739555.1 Halolamina rubra | reverse complement strand
GTTCCTCGACGCGATGGCACAGAAGGAGCGAAACAGCTGGGAGCGCGTCGAGGGTGGGGAACTCCACGGCAAGACCCTCGGTATCGTCGGCGTCGGCGCCATCGGGACTCGCGTCGCCGAACTCGGCTCGGCGTTCGGGATGGAGGTACTCGGGACCAAGCGCGACCCCGATACGGCGCCCGAGGCGGTTGACGAGTGTTTCGGCCCGGACGGCCACACCGAACTCTGTCGCCGCGCGGACCACCTCGTGCTCGCCTGCCCGCTGACCCCGGAGACCGAGGGCCTCATCGGCGCCGACGAACTCCGCCTGCTCGACGGCGACGCCGTGCTCGTGAACGTCGCCCGCGGCGAGGTCGTCGACGAGGACGCGCTGGTCCGGGCGCTGCAGTACGGCTGGATCCGCGGCGCCGCGCTGGACGTGTTCGAGACCGAGCCGCTGCCCGCCGACTCGCCGCTGTGGAACCTCTCGAACGTGCTGCTCACGCCCCACATGGCCGGCTCGACGCCGAAGAAATCCGAGCGCTGGGCCGGGATAATCGGGGAGAACTACCGGCGCTTCGGCGCCGACGAGCCGTTGATCAACCGGATCTGCTGACGGACAGCGAGCGTTCGGCTACGGCAGGTAGCGAACGCTGACGACGCCCGGCTCCGAGCGGATCTCGACGCGGTTCACGCCGAGGCGGGCGGCGCGGCTCAGCGTCGTCTCGCGGTCCTCGAGCACGTCGTCGACGGCCGCCTCGGTCTCGTCTTCGGGAACGGTAATGACGTGGAGTTCGCCGATCCCCGCCCGTTCCTCCCTGGTGAGCTCGCCGACCGACTGCGCGGCGGCGATCTCCCGCTCGTGCTGGGTCGGCGGCTCGCGGCTCTCGCCGATGGAGAGCTGGCGGCGCTCCTCGACCTCGATCAGCTCCGCGGTCACCTCCAGCGGCGGCTCCGGGGCGACGACGCCCTCGACGGCGTCGTCCTCCGAGAGCCCGGGGTTCGAGGAGAGCGTGTGCACCTGTCCGCGCTCGACGTCCCGCAACACTGCGCTGTCGTCGTCGGCGTGGGTGACGAGGAACGTCCCCTCGGTCTCGCCGTCGATCTCGGCGTCGCTCATACCCCGACTGGGCGCCCGAGCCATTTCCGGATTTCGTCCCGGGCCGGCGGCTGGTGCGGTCGAGGGGCCGGCTCAGCGCAGCCACCGGTGGACGACGAGGATCGCCGCCGCCGCCGCGGCCGGGAGCAGCGGCGAGGCCGCCGACGGAATCGCGTACAGCGCGGCGACGACCGGGGCGAACAGCCCCGAGGGCGAGGGCCGGGTGACGGTCTCGCCGTCGAGCGTGAACGTCTCCGGCATCGACGCGATCAGCCCGAGATACAGCGCGAGCAGGAACAGGTAGCCGGCGACCGCCAGCAGCGGCTCGTAGTTCCGCGGCGGCTCGAACCCGTCGTCGGCGGCCAGCCCGCGGCGGCGCGTCCGCGCGGCCAGCAGCACGGGCGCGACCACGGGCAGCACCGCGAGCAGCCCCAGCAGCGCGATGAACGACCGAGAGAGGGTGAAGCTCCCGCCGCGGGCGCCCGCGGTCTGCCCGAACACGACGACGATCGCGAGCACGCAGGTCAGCGCGAGCAGCAGCGTCGCGAGCCCGGCGACGACGACGTACGACCGGAACAGCCGCGAGTCGCTCCGCCGGAACGCGTAGGGGAAGGCGCCGAGGATGCCGCCGTAGTCGTCTGCCATCGCCGGGGGTTGTGGGCGACCGGAGTTAAACGCCGCGAGGACGGCCCGCGCGCCGCTGGGCAGGGGGAGCGTGTCGGTACGAGCAACCTTTTTTCAAGCACGGCGCGTGAGTCGGTACCTGAATGGTCTCGCTCCCGGAGTCGTTCTCGGATCTCTCGCGGCGCCACCGGCTCGTGGCCTACTACGCGCTGGGGCTGGTGGGGATGGTGCTGTTCCTCACGGTCGTCTACTTCTACGGGATGCGGACCCTGGAGGGCGAGGGGCCGGAGTACACGGTGTTCAACGCGCTGACGACGGTCGTCGAGACGATGACGACGACGGGGTACGGCGCCGACTCGCCGTGGACCCACCCCCTGATGAACCTCTTCGTGGTGTTCATCCAGCTGAGCGGCATCGCGGTCGGCTTCTTCACGCTCCGACTCGTGATCATCCCGCTGTTCACGGGCGCGGAGGTCGACCTCGACAGCCGGCTCTCGCCCAAGCGCGACCACGTGATCATCTGCGAGTACAGCCGTGACTCGGCGGTGCTGCTGGACGAGCTCCGGGAGCTGGACGTGGACTACGTGCTCATCTCCTCCGACGAGGCCGAGGCGAAGGCGCTCGCCGACGACGGCTACGCGGCGATCCACGGCTCGCCGCAGGACGCCGAGGCGTTCGAGCGGGCGAGCATCGACACCGCGCGGGCGGTGATCACCGACGCCGGCGACGCGAACGTGAACACGATCCTGACGGTCCGGTCGCTCCGCGACGACGTCGACGTGATCGCGCTGACCGACGACAGCGAGATGGAGCGCGTCCTGCGCTCGACGGGCGCCGACACCGTGCTCTCGCCCCACGCCGTGCTCGGCCGGCGGCTCGCGGAGAAAGCCGTCGAGTCGTTCACCGCCGAGATCCGGGACACCGTCGAGATCGGCGGCGACATCGAGGTGGCGGAGCTCCCGGTCTCCCACGGGAGCGAGCTGGTCGGGAGCCGCATCCGCGACTCGCAGGTGCGCGAGCGGACCGGCGTCAACATCATCGGCGCGTGGATCGACGGCGAGCTCCAGCTGCCGCCGGACCCCGACGCGGTGATCCGGGACAACACCGTCCTGCTGGTCTCCGGCCGCACCGAGAGCCTGGAGAAACTGAGCGAGTTCACCCGTTCCGCCCGGCAGTTCGACAGCCACGACCGCATCGTGATCGCCGGGTTCGGCGAGGTTGGCCGGGCCGTCGACGACCTGGTGACGGCCGCCGGGATCGAGACGGTCACCGTCGACGTGGCCGAGCGCGACGGCGTCGACGTGGTCGGCGACGCGAGCACCCGCGAGACGCTGCGGGCGGCCGGCGTCGACGACGCCGACGCGATCGTGATCGGGCTGCCACAGGACTCGGACGCGCTGCTCGCGGCGGTGCTCGCACAGGAGATGAACCCCGACGTCGAGATCCTGATCCGGGTGACCGACACCGACGCGACCCGGAAGGCGCTGAGCGCGGGCGCCGACTACGTGCTCTCGGTGCCGCGCGTGAGCGCTCGGATGGTGGCACAGGCGCTCCGGGGCGAGGAGGTGCTCGAACCCGGCGGGCAGATCCGGCTGATCCGCGTGCCGGCGACGCCGTTCGCGGGGTCGACGATCGCCGACTCGGGGATCGCGGACACCGGCTGTCGGGTGGTCGCCGTCGAGAACGAAGCCGGCGAGACGACGGTCGTCGACCCCGAACGGGAGCTCTCGGGGACCGAGGAGCTCACGCTCGTGGGCACCGACGAGTCGGTCCAGCAGTTCCTGAAGCGGTACGACGTGACGCCGGCGGAGAACAGTCGGGCGGGGTAGCTACTCGGCCCGCGGGAACTCGCCGATCGTGTCCTCCCGGAACGCCGCCTCGTCGAACTCGGCGTCGCCGAGGAAGTCGACGATCGTGTGCGTGTCCCGCATCGCGTTCTTCAGGCAGGTCGACGCGCCCGGCGACGGCGTGATGTTGAAGATCACGTCGTCGCCGACGATCTTGGCCTCGCCCATGTCCAGGGATTTCTCCTTCGTGTCGACGATCTGCGGGCGCACGCCGCCGTACCCCTTCGCGCGCTCGATGTCGTCCAGTTCGACGCTGGGAACGACTTTCTGCACCTGCGGGAGGAACTGCCGCGGGCCGATCTCGGGCACGTCGTACACGAGGTTGCGCAGCACGTACGGCAGGAGGATGCGGTCGGAGAGGATGTTGGCGTAGCTCAGGAACGAGGCGGCGTTGAGCCCGAACACGTCGAGGAAGTCGCCGACGGTGGAGATCCGGCCGCGTTCGAGCGCCGGCACCAGCTTCGCGGTCGGGCCGAACCGGGTGATCGAGCCGTCGTGCACGTCGGCGTCGCCGTGGACCGCGGCGAACGGGAGCTTCTTCATCTGGAGCGTGTACACCTTCCCGTTCAGCAGGTCGTCCGCGAGGAAGAAGCTCCCCGCGACGGGGAGGAGCACCTTGTCCTGGCCGTACCCCAGCTCCTTGGCGATCTGGAGGCTGTGGGAGCCGGCGGCGACGACGGTGGCGTCGGTGTCGAAGCGCCCGGCGTCGTCGGTCGCGATCGTGTGGCCCTCGAGCGTCGGCGTGATGTCCGTGACCTCGGTCCCGGTGAACACGTCGACGCCGTCGTCGTCCGCGACGGCATCGACGAACGACCCCGCGGTCGCGCCGTAGTCGACGACGTAGCCGTCCGGCGTCTGGAGCGCGAGCATCTCCGTGTCGGGGTCACGCCCCTCGACGACTTTCGGCTCCAGGTCGGCGATCTCCTCGCGCCCGATCGGGCGGAGCTTCGGGAACAGGTCGCCGAACCCCTCCTCCTCGTAGCGCCGTTCGAGTTTCTCGACCTCCTCGTCGCCGACGCCGAGCACCATCTTGCTGCGCTTGGCGTGCATCTCGCGGTCCGGGTCGTGGTTCTCCAGGTAGCCCGCGAGCAGTTCGGCGCCCTCCTTCACCTCCTCGGCCTTCTCGAGGGTGTAGTTCGTCTCGATGTCGCCGAAATGCAGCGTCTGGGAGTTGTTCGTGTGGTCGGTGTTGATCGCGCCGATCTCCGGCTCCTTCTCGATCAGCGCGATCGAGTCGATGTCGGTGAACTTCGCGGTCGTGTACAGAAGCGACGCCCCACTGATACCGCCCCCGACGATGACGAGGTCGTACTCTCCGGACATGATCTAGACGTTACTCGAACGCTCACACTCCGCACTGATAACGAGCCCCTTTTCGTCGCCGTCTTCGACGATTAACGTGGGCGATATCGACGACCAGCCGGCTCAGGCGACGGTCGACAGCCACTCGACGACGGGGACGAACAGCCGCAGGTCGAGCGCGACGACCAGCACCGCGCCGACGGCGTCGAAGACGAGGTCGAGCGCCGTGTCCCGCCGGCCGTAGTGGACGAGCACCGGCTCGATGTCGTACCGCTCGGCCACCTCGCGGGCGATCAGCTCGCCGACCTCCCAGAGCACGCCGAGGACGACCACGCCCGCCACCGTCAGCGCGGCGGCGGCGCCCACCCCCGCGACGAGCGCGGCCGCGTACAGGAGCGCCGCGGCCAGCGCCGCCGAGAGCGTGTGCGTGAGGTGGTCCCACCACCAGACCGACTCGTAGCGCCCGAGCATCCCGAGCGCGTGGAGCAAGCCCGCGAGCGCGACCCAGAAGGTGAGCGCCGCGAGTCGGGTCGGCTCCGCGCCCGCGGCGACCGTCGCCGTGAGCGCGGGCGGGACGAGCACGAGGACGACGGCGGCGGCGGTGTTGACGACCGCCGCGGTGTCGCCACGGCGGTAGCCGACGAACAGCGCGGCCAACAGCCCCGCCCCGAGCGCGGCGGCGCCGACTGTCAGGGGACCCATCGGTCTACCGGAGAGGGGTCACAGCAGAGGGAAGTAACTTCTGAACCGTCACGCCCGGCGGTCGTCGACGGCGGCGCCGTCGCGGTACCGGTCCGGCACCCGTGCCAGCAGCGACGGCGAGACGCGGCCCGGGAGCACCTGGGTCGCGAGCAGGTGGGCGACCCGCGGGAGCACGCGCCGCGAGGCGGCGTAGACGGCGCCGATACCGAGCGCGGCGAGCACGACCGGCCGGAACGCCGAGCCGACGTGGAGCCACAGCGGGACCGCGAGCCCGACCGAGAGCAGCAGGTCCTCCGGCGCGCCGTCGTACCGGACCCAGCGCCGGGGGGCGATCCAGCGCCCGCGGTAGTGGTCGTAGACGGCGCGCTCGGAGGTCGCCTCCCAGGGGCGGAGCTCCAGCCCCCCGCCGAGCACGTCGACGAGGCTGTGACTCGCCGCCGCGGCGAGCAGGAGCGCGGCGGCGACCGTCGCCGCGGTCGGGGTGAGGACGGCCCCGGCCCCGGCGGCGACGGCCAGCAGGCTGTAGCCGACCGGGTAGTGCAGCGTCTTCCGGTGGCCCACGTACAGGTCCAGGTCCGGCAGGATCCCGCCGGCGAGCCCGGCTCCCAGCGCGACGACGCCGTACTCGGGCGCGAGCACAGCCACCGGTAGCGCGAGGAGCATCCCGAACAGCGCGTGGGTCGGGAGCATCATCGTGTCCTTCTCTATCGGACAGATACCTAAGAAGCTGTCGTGTGTGTCTGTCACACGGTCTCGGGCTGGTCAGTCGGCGTCGAACCCGTCGACGATAAAGAAAAACGGATCCCGAAAGCGGGATCGAGGCCTCAGCCCTGCACCTCGATCTCGGTGCCGCTGACGGTCGCGTCCGCCAGGATCGGCAGCCGGACCTCGAGGATGCCGTTGTTGTACTCCGCGGCGATCTCCTCGTCGTCGATGGACTTGGGGAAGCGGAACCGGCGGTGGTAGGTGCGCCGCGCCCGCGCTGGGTGTCCTCGTGTTCGGCCGCGATGTTCAGGACACCCTCGTCCCAGGAGACCGAGATACTCTCGGGGTCGAACCCGGGCATCTCGACGCTGAGGACGAACTCCCCGTCCTCCTCGAACAGTTCGTAGTCGGTGCTACCGGTTTCGAACAGTCGACTCGGGAGATCGAGCCCCTGCGTCCAGGAACTGGTCAGGTTCTCTGGCAGCGCCATGGCTGATCACCTCGACTGCATCGGCGTATTGTGCACGGCTCGTAATGAAGATTATTAATCATGTTCGAGAGGAAGCTGTCGAAACGAGAAAACGAAAGACGGCGGCGGTCTCACCATCCGTGGGTGGACCGACGGCGACGGGGCTGGCGGCCTACTGCTCGTCGTCGTCTGCGTCGCCGTTCTTGTCGTCCTCTCCCGTATCGTCGTCCGCGTCGTCCGTCTCTCCGTCGTCGCCGTCGGTGTCGTCGCCGTCCGCGCTCTCGTCGGCCTCCTCGACCGTCTGGCTGACTTTCTCGGTGACTTCCTCGCTGACCTCCTCCGACACCTTGTCGGCGACCTCGTCGACCTCCTTGCTGACGGTCTCCTCGACCTCCTCGCTGACTTTCTCGGAGCACC
>NZ_BBJN01000054.1 GCF_000739555.1 Halolamina rubra | reverse complement strand
TCGGCGCTGGCGGGCCGGCGGCGACGCGTCCTGCGACGTGGTGCGTCTCGGGACGATGGCGCAGTTCAAGCGGCTGGCCGAGAAGCTGCAGGGTCAGCGGTGGGGGCTCTCGGGGCTCGGCGAGGAGATCCGCCAGCAGTTGGGGATCCAGCACAGCCCACCCGAGCGGGAGTTCCCGTGGCCGCAGGACCGGACCGCGGTGATGGGCGTGCTGAACGTCACGCCCGACTCGTTCCACGACGGCGGCGAGTACGAGCGCGTCGAGGACGCCGTCGCGCGCGCCGAGGCGATGGTCGACGCCGGCGCCGACCTGATCGACGTGGGCGGCGAGAGCACCCGGCCGGGCGCCGACCCCGTGGAGATCGAGGAGGAGCTCGACCGCGTGCTCCCCGTCGTCGAGCGCCTCGCGGATCTCGACGTGCCCGTCTCGGTCGACACGCGCCGGCCCGAGGTGGCGCGCGCGGTTGTCGACGCCGGCGCCGACGTGCTCAACGACGTGGAGGGGCTGCAGGACCCGGAGATGCGCCGCGTCGCCGCCGAGACGGGCGTGCCGGTCGTGCTGATGCACTCGATCGAGGCGCCGGTCGACCCGTCGACCGAGGTCCACTACGACGACGTAGTCGAGGAGACGATCCGGGAGCTCCACGAGCGTCTGCTGGCCGCCGAGAAGGCCGGCGTCGACCGCGGGCAGGTCGTGATCGACCCCGGGATCGGCTTCGGGAAGACCGCGCGGGAGTCGTTCGACCTGCTCGACCGCCTGGGGGAGTTCGACGCGCTGGGCTGTCCGCTGCTGTTCGGCCACTCCCACAAGTCGATGTTCGAACTGACCGGCGAGCGGGCCGGCGACGCGCCGAACTCCACGATCGCCGCGACCGCGCTCGCGGCGGCCAACGGCGCCGACGTCGTCCGCGTCCACGACGTGGCCGAGAACGCCGCCGCGGTGAACGTCGCCGACGCCGCCGCCGACCCGGAGGGGTTCGAGCCGTGAGCGACGACGCGGGCGGCGAGGGCGAAGCGAACGCAGGGACCGATCCCGAGTCGATCGGACCCTACGAGGCGGTGTACGCCCACCCCGAGGGCGAGGCCACGGTCGCCCGGCAGGTTAAAACCGCCGCGGAGTACGGCTTCGAGGGTGTGGTCGTCCGCACGCGCGAGGCCGAGTACGACCCGGGGACGCTTGCGGGTCGCCACGGCGTCGACGTGGTCCGGGGGGTGGAGATCGACGCCGACGACCCGCAGGGTGCGAGCGGCGCGGTGGGGAACTTCCGGGGCGACTGCACCGTGCTACTGGTCCGCGGTGGGACGGACGCGCTCAACCGGTTCGCGGTCGAGCAGGACCGCGTCGACGTGCTCGCGCGGCCGTTCGACGGGACGGGCGACGTGAACCACGTGCTCGTGAAGGCGGCGGTCGCCCACGACGTGCGGATCGAGTTCGACCTCGGCGCGGTGCTGCGGGACGACGGCGGCTCGCGGGTCCGCCGGCTCCGGAAGCTGCGGAAGCTCCGGGAGCTGGTCGACTACTTCGACGCGCCGTACGTCGTGAGCGCGACGCCGGCGTCGCACCTGCGAATGCGGGCGCCCCGCGACCTCGCGGCGGTGGGCGAGCAGATCGGCTTCGGCGCCGACGCGGTCCGGGAGGGGCTGGCCGAGTGGGGCCGGCTGGCCGCGCGCAACCGGGAGCGCCGGGCCGATTCGTTCATCTCCCCGGGCGTCCAAAGGGGGCGGTACGAGGAATGAAGCGCTCCATCGACGACCACGCCGAACGCTTCTCCGCGGTCGCCGCGGAGTACGACGAACAGCAGGACAGCGACGAGTACGCCGCCTGCGCGTCGATGGTGATCGACGCCGCCGACCCCGGCGCCGAGGAGACAGTACTCGATCTCGGCTGCGGCACGGGGGCGATCGCGCTCGCACTCGCTCCCGAGGCCGGGACGGTGATCGGGCGGGACATCAGCGAGGGGATGCTCGCGGAGGCCCGCGGGAAGGCCGAGGAGGCGGGTCACGACAACGTCGAGTTCGGCGAGGGGCGGTTCCGCGCGCCGAACGTCGACGCCGCGGTCGACGTGGTCGTGTCGAACTTCGCGATGCACCACCTCGCGGACGACGAGAAGCGCGAGGCGATCGAGAGGATCGCGGCTCTCGACCCGCGGCGGTTCGTGCTCGGCGACGTGATGCTCTCGGCGGCGATCGCCGAGGGCGAGGAGCAGTTCTCCCCCGAGGTCGACGACCCCGCGACCGTCGGCGTGCTCGTCGAGGCGCTGACCGACGCGGGGTTCTCGGTCTCGGACGCGACGCTCGTGAGCGACCAGTACGGGGTGCTCGTCGCGGACCGATGAAACACCTCCCCAAACATCTCCAGCCGCGCTGGCGCTACCTCGCGGTCGCGATCGAGACGTGGCCCGACGCCGGGATCGGCCGTCGGGCGTTCCAGCGGGAGCTCTGGTACGCGGGCCAGAACCTGCTGGGCGACCCGGGGGGCGCCGACGCGGACCTGCGGCTGATGCGGTTCGAGATCGAGGGCGGGAGCGGCGGCGCGATCGTCAGGGTCCGGCGCGGCGAGGTGGAAGCGGCGCGGGCGGCGATCGCCTGCGTCGACGAGGTGAACGGCCACCCCGTCGGCCTGCGGATCTCGGGCGTCTCCGGCAGCGTCGACGCGGCTTCGGAAAGCTATTTAGGCGATCCAGCCCCCAGTTCGACACAGAGAGAGGTCGCGTTCGAGGGCGCCGATCGGCCGGCTCGACGCCGGGACGGCGCCGTCGACGTCGACACGCCGTCGGGGTGGGTCGGCGCGACCGTCCAGGACACCGAGTAACCATGCAAGGACAACAACAGCAGGCCTACGACCGCGGTATCACCATCTTCTCGCCCGACGGGCGCCTCTACCAGGTCGAGTACGCCCGCGAGGCGGTCAAACGCGGCACGCCCAGCGTCGGCGTGCGAACGCCGGAGGGCGTCGTGCTCGCCGCGGACAAGCGCCGCCGCTCGAAGATGATCGAGCCGGACTCGGTGGAGAAGCTCCACAAGGTCGACGACCACATCGGCATCGCGAGCGCGGGCCACGTCGCCGACGCGCGCAAGCTCATCGACGTGGCGCGTCGGGAGGCACAGGTCAACCACCTGCGCTACGGCGAGCCGATCACCGTCGAGACGCTCTCGAAGACGGTGACCGACTTCATCCAGCAGTACACGCAGTACGGCGGCGCCCGCCCGTTCGGCGTCTCGCTGATCGTCGGCGGGGTCACCGAGGGCCGGCCGCGACTGTTCGAGTGCGACCCCAGCGGCACCCCCTACGAGTGGCGCGCGCTCTCCGTCGGCGCGAACCGCGCGGACATCCGCGAGCATCTCGAGGCCGAGTACGAGGACGGGATGAGCCTCGAGGACGGCGTCGACCTCGCGCTCTCGGCGCTGACGGTCCACGACGACGAGGAGATGGACCCCTACGGCGTCGACCTCGCGACGATCGACGTCGAGACCGAGGAGTACGTCCACCTGCCGCCCGAGGAGATCGAGACCCACCTGGCGCGAGGGGACCTGCTCGCGGAGGACGTGGACGACGAAGCGACCGAGGAGTAGTCCGCGCCGGGTTTCGATGCCGTACGAACTCCGCGAGTCGGCGCCGACGGTCGATCGATTTCTCGAACTCCGCGACGCCGCGGGGATGTCCGCACGCTCGCGCGAGGCAGTCGAGCGAGGGCTCCCGAACAGCAGCTACGCCGTGATCGTCGTCGACGACGCGGGCGAGACGGTCGGGATGGCCCGGGTCGTCGGCGACGACGGCAGCGTGTTCCACGTCTGCGACATGGTGGTCCACCCGGATCACCAGGGACGGGGGCTGGGGAGCCGGCTGATGGACGCGGTGATGGACTGGATCGACGACACCGCCCCGCCGAATGCGTACGTCAACCTGCTGGCGGACGTGGACGGGTTCTACGAGCAGTGGGGGTTCGAGCGGACCGCGCCCGCCTCGAAGGGGATGTACTACCGCGTCGAGGAGTAGGGAGGGCGTCGACGGCGGTCGTCGTGGTTGGCGGGCTGTCGGTTGGTTAGTACACGATTCACGGCATGGGTTCAGTCGCCGCGACACGGCGGTCGCGGCGGATCACGAGCCGTGATAGGTAAGAACACGATCACGGCAACACGCGCCGTCGCCGCGGGACGGAGCCCGCGGCAGGTTACGAGCCGTGATCGGTTAGTAGCACAATCGCGGCGTAGGTTCCGTCGCCGCGACACGGCGGTCGCGGCTGATCACGAGCCGCGATTTATCAGTACTCCTCGTAGGCGAGGTTCATCAACCACTGCGAGAAGGCGTCGGACTGCGGATCGACCTCCTCCTCGCCGATGAATGGGGTGAGCATGTCCCCGGCCATAAGCAGCGAGAACTCGAGGTCGCGCGTCCGGGGCTTCAGGAGGTACGTGTTGTGGCCGTTGTAGACGGCTTCCTCCCGCTGGATCAGCTCCTGCTCGGCGAGGGACTCCGCGATCCGACTGCCCTTTCGCGAGGAGATGTCCAGCTCCTTCCAGAAGTCGCTCTGGTAGATGCCGCCGCTCTCGCGGATCAGCTCGAGGGCCTGCCGCTCGTCTTCGCTGAGGTCGTAGTCGGCCGCGCTCATGTGTGCGAGCGTTCACGGGCCGGAGGTTAAAGGCTACCGTCCCCGCGGCGCAACCGTTATCCGGGCAACCCACCTATATCGTACCGAAATGAGCTCCCAGAGCGAACTTACCGAGGAGGAAGTCCGCGAGCGGGTCGAGGAAGTTCTCGAGGAGAACGAAGTCGTCCTGTTCATGAAGGGCAACCGGCTGATCCCCAGTGTGGCTACTCCCAGCGTGCGGTCCAGCTGATCTCCCAGCACCGCGCGGAGTTCGAGACCGTCGACGTGCTGCCGGCGCTCCCGCAGTACCGCTCGGTGCTCGAGGAGAAGTCCGACTGGGAGACGATCCCACAGACGTTCGTCGACGGCGAGTTCGTCGGCGGCAGCGACGTGCTCGCGGAGCTGGACGAGCGCGACGAGCTCGCGGAGACGGTCCGCGCCAGCGCCTGAACCGCAGGCAACAACAGCTAAAAGGCTAGACGGCCTAGAACTGGCGTACTCGTACGGTTAACGCCACTCGCCGCCCACCGAACCCCCACACACATCCCATCCCACACCCACAAATGACAGGTCGCGTATTCCGACTCCACTCGACCCTCGAACTGCCACTCGAAGACCTCGAAGAGTTTCTGGAGAACCCGGATCTCCCAGCCGAACTCGACGACGTCGAACTCACCCGCCGGAACAACACCCTGATCCTGAAAGCCGTCGCGGAGGACGCCGACATCGGCAAGTACACGCCGACGGCACAGCTCAAAGCGAGCGTCTCCGAGACGCGTGTCTACGAGGAGGAGCCGCCGAAAACCGCCCCGACCTGGGGCCAGGAGGAGGAAGAGGAGGAGATCCCCTCCGAGCTCGTCGAGTTCGCCTGCTTCAAGGGCGACCGCGAGACGGTGCTCCAGAACAGCGCGCTGCGCTTCCCGATGTTCCTCGTCCTGCGCGAACTCGCGCTCATCTCCGAGAAGGGCACGCTGACCGCCGTCCTGGAGAAGGACGACGACCTCCAGGCGGTCCGCATCGTCGAGGGCGAGGAACGCCCCGCGAGCGTCGAAGTCGTCGAGAACCCACGCCAGGGCAACGGCGAGGACGGCGGCGTCAACTGGCGGGACAACGAGTTCATCAGCTAATTCGCGCCGGTCCCTTCTGCGAGCGAGGCGGCACCCTCACCGAAACGAGAGCCCGCAGCCACACTGCTGGTCCGCGTTCGGGTTGTCGATCCGGAACCCCGTGCCGTGGGCCGAGCGCGTGTGGTCGATCGCGGCGCCGTCGACGTACTCGACCGCCGCCGGATCGACGAAGGCGTTCACGCCGTCGCGGTCCTGCACAATGTCGTCCGGCTCCGGCGAGGCGACCAGATCGAACCGGTAGGAGAGCCCCGCACAGCCGCCGCGCTCGACAGCCACCCTGAGCCCGGCGCTGTCGGGGTCGAGCCCCTGGTCGTCGAGCAGCGACGCCAAGCGCTCGTCGGCGTCGGCCGTGAGCGACAGCGGTCGGCCCGCAGACTGGCCACTCATCGTTTCCGAGTACCGAGGTGTCCCGGATAAAGCTCGCGGCTCCCCTCGCCTCGGAGCAGTGTCCGAGCCCCACGCCGACGCACACGGCGGGAACCGAACCTTTCTCCTCCCGACGCTCCGACTACGCCGCCATGAGCACCGCCCGCGACGTGACCAGAACCGACCGCAGCCCCGACGGCGTTCGCGACGGGGGGCGCCGATGACCGACGGGAACGGGAGCGAGGAGTCCCCGGCCGGCGACGACCCCGACCACGGCCTGCCGGCGGCCGACCTGCAGTACCCGACCCTCGCGTTCGACGACGGGAGCGTCGACGACGACGGCTCGTTCGACCTGGCGACCGAGGCCGACCGGGAGTCGATGCGCGAGGCGGCCGAGGGCGTCGCCGGCGCGCTCTCGAGCCACGACCTCGCGGTCGAGGCCGCGGACGGGTACGTGGCGTTCGGCGTGGGGCCGAAGTCGGTCGCGGCCGCCTTCGACGCCGACGAGGGCGAACTGACGGTGACGCTGCGGCTCTCGGCGAAAGCGATGGCCGTCGACGACGGCTCCGGGGAGCGCGTCGGCGCCCGGGGCGACGCCGGCTTCGTTCCGGAGTCGATGCTGACCGACGACGGCGACAACCGGTGTTACGGCTGGATCGACGACCCCGAGTCCCCGGAGTGACGGCCGTTCGGGCGGTGTGGGTGCTGCTGGCGCCGTTCCGTCGGTCGGTTCGGGCCCGCTGTTCGAACACAAGAACTTTGATGCTCACGTAATTACATCTAATTAGACGATGAGCGAGTTCCCCGACTACCTGAACGTCGACTACACGGACGGCGAGGGCGAGTCCCCCGAGGACTACCCGAGCCTCCAGCACAAGATCGAGAAGGCGATCGAGGTCACCCGGCAGGGGCTCGAGGAGTACGAGAACCCCGCGATCATGTGGACCGGCGGGAAGGACTCCACCCTCACGCTGTACTTCGTGAAAGAGGTCGCCGAGCGCCACGACCTCGAGGTGCCCCCGGCGGTGTTCCTCGACCACTACCAGCACTTCGACGAGCTGATGGACTTCGTCGACCACTGGGCGGAGGAGTGGGACCTCGACGTCCACTTCGCGCGCAACGACGACGTCGGCGCCTACGTCGACGAGCACGGGCTCACCCCGGGCGACGACATCGAGATCTCCGAGCTCAACGAGCAGAACCAGCACCACATCCGGAACATTCTCGAGTACGAGGAGGAGACGTTCCCGTTCCTGCTGGACACGTACGTCGGCAACCACCTGCTGAAGACGGTGCCGCTGAACAACGCCATCGAGGAGCTGGACATCGACGGCATCATCTCCGGCGTCCGCTGGGACGAGCAGGAGGCCCGCGCCGACGAGACGTTCTTCAGCCCCCGTCACGACCCGGACATCTACCCGCCCCACGACCGCATCCAGCCGATCCTGCAGTTCGACGAGCGCGCGGTCTGGGACTGCTTCTGGCACTACGTCGTCCCGGACACCGTCGAGGGGTACCCCGAGGACGGCTACGTCCCGGACGACGCCGACGACCTGCCGAACGGGCTGACCCAGGACGACATCCCGGTGTCGCCGAAGTACTTCGCCGGTTTCCGCTCGCTCGGCTCGGAGGTCTCCACCGAGAAGAGCGAGGAGGAGCCCGCGTGGCACCAGGACCTCGAGAACACGACCGAACGTGCCGGCCGCGCCCAGGACAAGGAGGATCTCATGGAGCGCCTCCGCGACCTGGGCTACATGTAACGCCCGGCGAGCGGTTTCCCCGACCGCCGACGCCGCGGATCACCGGTTTCTCACAATCGTTTCCTATCTGAATTTTTACGGTATATTTTTTGCCACATCAATTCAGGAACCCAACATGGAATCCAACAGTTCCAGCATGGCGGCGTACCTCGCGGAGCACCCGAAGATGGTCGGCGTCCTGTTCACGATGCTCGTCGTGCTCTCCCAGGCCAGCGGGATCGTCGCGGCGGGACAGGGGACTACTGTCGGTCCCTGAGCGTCGTCAGATCGACCGAGTTCGTCCACCAGAGTTCGCCGTCGACGACGACGGGGATTCGGTGGTCGCTCAACCGCTCCGCCAGTCGTTCGTAAGGCACGGTGAAGGTGGCCATCTCCCCGACGGCGAGATACTGCGTCCCGTTCTCTTCGATGTACGGCCGGGTCATCGAGCCGACGTTGAACGTCGCCGTCGGGTACTCGTGGTAGGTGACGGTGACTTCCTCGGGCCCCCGCTCGTCGCAGGTGAGCAGCAGCGGCGTCCCGGAGTCGGACTGTGAGATCGTGACCCGGCCGTCGCCGACGACGACGTAGTTCTGCCGTGAGATCCGGATGCGACGGATCACGTCCAGCGCGCCGTGGAAGTCGAAGCCGGCGTCGAGCAGGTGGGCGAGATGGCGCCCGGTTCTGGTCGCCTTCGCGTTGCTCACGCTGGTGAGCGTCGCCACCCCGCCGAACGCGCCGGCGTCGACCAGGGCCTGCCCCTGCTCGTAGGAGCGACAGCCGTTGAGTAGAAACGCCTCGACGCCCGTCGCCGAGAGCGTCCGCAGGTCGAGGTAGCCGTCGGCACACTGGACGCCCTCGTCCTCCACGTGGCCGACGTAGTGGAGGAAGCTCGTCTCGGTTCGGAGCACCGACCGGAGTTCTGCCTTGGTCAGGTCGTGGTGGGTCCGGACCTCGAACGCCAGCATGTCGAAGAAGCCGTACAGCTCCTCGTCGATCTCCTCCAGCATCGCCTCGTCGTTGCAGACGAGCGTCACCGTCGTCGTGCTGTCGTCGGCCGGCTGGCGGTCGAGCCGCCGGCGGTAGGCGTCGACGGTCGGCTTGGAGGCGCCCATCGGGAACTCCTCGCCAACCCAGACGTGGCCGTACGTCTCGGTCTCGACGGGGGACCGAACCGACTCGGCGGGCGAACTCGCGTTCTGTGTGGTCCGGCTCCCGCCCACCTCCTCGGCCCGGAAGAACTCCTCGAGCTCGTCGGGCTCGGTCGTCGCCGTCGCCCGCTCCGCCAGCGGCGTCGGCGACCGGACGATCGCGAGGTCGTCGGCGACGAACGGGAGGATCGCCGCGTTCCGTGCCGCCGGCTCGATATCCGCGGTGAGGTGCCAGTCCAGCAGCCCCTCGGTCACGTCCTGAGGCACCGAGAGGTACGCGGCGGTCCGGCGGTCGATCGGGAGCTCGTACCACCGCTCGGGCTCGATCGTCGTCCGCTCGGCGAGCGCCTCGCGCTCCCGGAGCGACACCGGGTAGAGCCCCTCCGTCCGGGTGACACAGTCGAGCAGGAAGCAGTGCCGGAGCGTGTCGGCGGCCGCCTCGCCGAGGTCGCCACGGAGGGCGACGGTCTCGTCGCCGGCGACGAGCGTCGGCGTGGCGGCGCCCGTGCGGACGGCGGCGCCGAGGTAGTACGCGAGCGGGGCGACGCTGAACACGCTCGCGTAGTCCTCGGGCACCCGGATTTCGATAACCGTGTCTGGGCGTTCGAACCCGTCGGCGTCGAACGACTCGCCGAACTCGAGCAGCGGCGGGTGGCCACGGAGCGTCGGGAACGAGCGCTCCGGCGACGTGGTTTTCAACGCGGAGCCGAACAGCGAGATCCCGCGAGCCACGCCGGCGGGGGTCTCGGGGACGGTGACTGTGCCGGCGGGGCGTCGGTGGAGCGAGCGCGCGCCGACCAGCACCGTCGACGGCGCGTCGAAGTTGATCTGGGTGCCCGACTCTACGGACGCGACCGTCGCGGGCGCGTCGATCCGGAGGTAGAGCTTCATCGGCGTGTTCGTGGCCTCCACGAACGTCGTCGCGCTCACGGACTGCTCCCTGCCCGACACCGCCCGCCGCGCGCTGCCGTCCCCCTCTCGGAGGTGGTAGTCGAACACCGACGGGAGCGAGAGGCGCTCGGTCCGGACGCGGACCGCGTCGTCGACCGGCGTGGGGAACCGGTCGGCGGGCGCCGGCGCCGGGGCGACGCCGTCGGCTTCGACGACGTACTCGACCTCCTCGAGCGTGTCGACGACGCGGAGGCCGCGCTCGACGGGCTCGAACTCGATCACGGATCCTCCAGGGCGACCCAGCTCGTGGTCCCCCGCCCCGGGAGGTGCCAGCGCTGTTCGGGGCCGTTCGCCGCGCTCCGGAGCTCCAACCGGGCGTCGAACGCGGGCTCGAGGTCGGCGACGGCGTCGGCGTCCGCCGCGCGCGGCAGGTGGTAGTGGCCGATCCCGCGGACACGGCGAACGGCGCCGGTCAGTCGGGCGGTGAGCGTCCGGACGGCGTCGACGCCGTGGGCCTCGAGCAGCGGCTCGAGCGAGTAGAGGCCGACACGGAGCACGGCGGGCGGCGGCGTCTCGTCGGGCTCCCACGCCCGGATCTCGGCGTCGATGCGCCGGAGCACTGGCTCCTCGGCGGGGCTCGGTCCGACGGGGGCGTCGGTGGCCGCGCTCCCCCGGAGTTCGCGCTCGTCGATCAGGGCGACCCGTTCGTCGTCGGGCGCGCACTCGCCCGGGAACCACGCCGCGTCGTCGACGGCGCTGTCGGTGAGGGCGAGCACGCGGTAGCGCTGCTCGTCGGGGTGGCCCAGCAGGCGACGCGTCGCCCGGCGGGAGACGGCCTCCGGTACGTCGCCGATCACGAGCACCTGCGCCCCGCGGCGCTTGAGCTCCTGGAACGTCCTCCGGACGCTCCCGCCTCCGCGGTACGTCGCGACGGGCCGGCTCATGCCCCGAGATGACGGCTCCCGGATAAAAAACGTCGTGATGGTTCGGGCCGCGTACGAACCGGAGCCCGTATGCCGCCGGACCGACTGGTGACCGCCATGACCTGGGTGAGCCTCTTCTCGGGTGGGAAAGACTCCGCGTGGGCGCTGTACCGCGCCCAGCAGGAGGGACTGGACGTGGGCCGGTTGTTGACTGTCCACCCGGCGGGGGACTCGTACATGTACCACACGCCCGCGACCCACCTCGCCCGCCTCGCCGCCGATAGCGTCGGGCTCCCGCTCGTGGAGGTCGAGCCCGACTCGTTCGGCGCCGACGACGTCGTCGACGCCGGCGCGCAGGGCGACGCCGAACTCGAGCCGCTGGAGGCGGCGCTGCGAGAGCTGGCCGCGGAGCCGGCGTTCGAGCTCACCGGCGTCACCGCCGGCGCCGTCGAGAGCGAGTACCAGACCTCCCGGATCGAGGGGCTCTGTGACCGGCTCGGCATCGATCTGTTCGCGCCGCTGTGGCAGCGCGACCCGGTCGAACTCGCGGAGGCGATGCTCGACGCCGGCTTCGAGATCAGGATCGTGCAGGTCGCGGCCGCGGGGCTCGACGAGTCCTGGCTCGGCCGCACGCTCGACGCCGACTCGCTGGCGGAGCTGCGGGCGCTCAACGAGGAGTACGGCGTCCACGTGCTCGGCGAGGGCGGCGAGTTCGAGACGTTCGTCGTCGACGGCCCCCACATGGATCGCCGGATCGAGTTGGAGCTGACCACCGAGTGGGAGGGGACCCGCGGCCACGTCGTCGTCGAGGACGCGCGGCTCGACTGAGGATCGTTCCGGCTGACTGACCAAAACGGCGGTTCTGTCGGCTGAGACCCGACGCGACGACGCTTTTCTGACCGGTGGGTTTATACATGCTTGCTCGCAGGAACAATCGTCACGGTGGAGGGTAACACATGACACAACACCGAATCGAAACCGAACACGCTGCCGTCGGGCATCGTTCCGCACACGACGGGGATCGCTCCCCGAACCGCGGTCGCGGGGGTGATGGCGATGGCTGACCCCGGGCTGCTCCTGCCCCTCCAGAGCTCCGAGTTCGGGGCGCTCTCGCTGCTCCCGCCGCTTCTGGCCATCTTCCTGGCGATGATCACCCGCCGGGCCATCCTCTCGCTGTTCCTGGGGGTGTGGTCCGGCGCGGTGATCTACACCGGTGGCCACGGGTTCGTCAAGACGCTGACCTGGACCGCCGAGTCGATCGGCGCGAGTCTGTTCAACGCGAAGATCCTGATGATCGTGATGTTCCTCGGCGCCGGGGTCGCGATGATCTGGCGGCTGGGCGGCGCGCTGGCGATCGCCAACGCCGCCACCGCTCGGCTCGACTCACAGCGCAAGGTCGGGCTCGCGACGTGGATCTTCGGCATGCTGTGGTTCTTCGGGGACTACTCCAACACCGCCATCGTCGGCACGACGATGCGCGACATGGCCGACCAGATGCGGATGTCCCGGGAGAAGCTGTCGTACATCATCGACTCCACGGCCGCGCCGGTCGCGACGTTCGGGATCTCCAGTTGGGTGGTGTACCAGCTGAGTATGATCGACCAGGGGTACCAGTCGGCCGGGATCTCCGAGCAGGCGCCGTCGTCGTTCTCGGTGTTCCTGCAGAGCATCCCGTTCAACATGTACTGCATCTTCGCGATCGTGATGGTCGGCATCATCGTCATGACCCAGCGCGACTTCGGCGAGATGCTCGACGCCGAGCACCGCTCCTGGAAGGAGGGGAAGGTGCTCCGCGACGACGCGAACCCGATGCAGAGCGCCGAGGACAGCCTCGGCGACGTGGTCACCGACGAGCCGAGCCTGCGCTTCTTCGCCATCCCGGTCGGCACGCTGATCACGGTCGTGTTCTTCGGGGCGGCGTACACCGGCTACACCGGCGCGGGCGCCGGCGCCTCGTTCATCACCATCGTCGACAACGCCGCGTTCGTCGACGCGCTGCTGTGGGGCTCGTTCTCCATGGCGTCGATGGGGATCATTTCCGGCACCATCGCGGGGCTGATGAGCCTCGAGGAGGCGATGGAGACCGTCATCGACGGGTTCGGCATGATGCTGACCGCGGCGTCGATCCTGATCATGGCGTGGACCATCGGCGGCGTCACGACCACGCTCGGCACGGGGACGTACGTCACCAACTCCGCCCAGGCGTTCATCTCCCCGACGCTGCTGCCGATCGTGATCCTGTTCGCCGCGGCGCTGATCGCGTTCTCCACCGGTACCTCGTGGGGGACGATGGCGATCGTGACGCCGATCGCGATCCCGCTGGCCTGGAACATCGGCGGCGCCTCGCCGGCGCTGCTGCCGGTCGCAGTGGGGACGGTGTTCAGCGGCGCCATCTTCGGCGACCACTGCTCGCCGATCTCGGACACGACGATCCTCTCCTCGACGTTCACGGGAGCGGACCACATCGACCACGTCCGGACCCAGATCTACTACGCGATGACGGTGATCTCCGTCGCCGCGGTGATGCTGCTGGTCTGGGGCGCGACACGGATCACGCCGCTGGCGCTGCTGCCGGTCGGCGTCGGCCTGCTGTACGCGGTCGTCTACGGGCTCTCGGAGTGGGACTCCAGCCGCAAGGGGGTCGCGCCGAAGGCGTCGACGACCGAGCAGCGGGTGGCGCCGTCCGACGACTGAGGTGCGACGGCGGTCAGTCGCACCTCTGTGACGACTTATTTCGCGACGACGGTCAGTCGCACCGCTGTGACGGCTGATCCGCGGTGACTGCCAACCGCGGATCGGCGACGACTTATTTCGCGACGACCAGTCCGCGACGACGGGCAGTCGCCGTTCCGCAGGACTGTCGTCTCGCGCTCCGCCGTTCTTTCGCTACTCGCCCCGGTACAGCGGCGAGTCCGTGTCGGTACAGCCCGGGCTACCACAGACTCCCGCCTCGTCGCCGGCCCGCTCGACCCCCGCGGCCAGCGCGCCGAACTCCCACGTCGGGTCGTGGCCGGTTTCGACGCGGTGCTCCTCGATGAACTCCCGAGCGGTCCCCAGCGAGTCGAACGTCTCGGAGAGCGCACAGTCACCGCAGGTGACCGTGACTCGGTTCTCGCTCATTACCCTACCTACCGCCCCCGGACACTTAGCGCTCGCGGACCCGAGCGAACGGCGGCGCTGACGAACGTGTTCGACACAACCGGGAGGCGCCGGCGCCGGAACTGGTAGCCATGCCCGCGACCAGCGTCGACGACGAGCGAGCGTACGACGACGACCGGTTCTCGGCCCGCGAGGTGTCCAGCACCGAGCGATCCAAGACCGTCTGTGGCTACTTCGAGCCCGGGCAGTTCATCCCGGTCCACGCGCCCGACAGCGACGTGACCGTCGTCGTCCAGTCCGGCCACGGCGTCGTCCGCGACGGCGACCGGACCCACGAGGTCGGCCCCGGATCGGTCGTGACGGTGCCGGCCGGCCAGAACCGCGGCGTGAAAGCCGGCGACGAGCGACTCGAGGCCGTGCTCGTGACGGCGCCGCCGCCGACCGACGCCGAGCACGAACCGGTCCGGGAGGGGCTGCAAAACGACGCGTTCGAGCCGTAGCTACTCGTCCCGGTCGGCGATCTCGGAGTGGGCGCCGACGAGCGCGCCCGCGAGGTCCAGCCCCGCGACGTAGCTCTCGGTGTCGACGATCGACTCCCGGAGCGAGGAGTCGACGACGGTCGCGTCCTCGAACACGATGCTCCGGTCGAGCTCGCTGTTCTCGACGGTCGCGCCGGACATCACGTGGACGTTCTCGCCGAGCTCGGCGTCGACGGTCGCGTCGTCGGCGACCATGTTCTCGCCGTCGAGCTTCCAGGCCACGGCTTCGAGGTAGCTCTCGGGCGTCCCGATGTCGAACCACGCGCCGTCGAACGTGAACGCGTGGACGGCCTCCCGGGACTGGAGCCACTGGATGAACCAGCCGGGCTCGTCGGGGTTGTTCTCGCCGTCGAGGTACGTCTCGAACTCCGGCAGCGTCTCCTCCGGGAACGCGTAGCAGGCGATCGAGACCAGCGTGCTCTTGGGCTCGTCGGGCTTCTCCTGGAAGTCGACGATGCGGTCGCCCTCCAGATCGACGAGCCCGTAGGAGGAGGCGCGCTCCTTCGACCCGACGTCGTAGGCCGCGATGCAGGGCGTCCCCTTCTCCTGGAAGAAGTCGCCGAACTCGGCGAGGTCGAAGGAGATGAGGTTGTCGCCGGCGACCACCACGAGGTCGTCGTCGATCCCCTCGCGGTCGATCAGCTGGGCCAGCGCGCCGACGACGCCGAACTTCTCGTCCTCGTCGACGGTCTCCTCGACGGAGACGACGGGTTTCTCGAACTCGCTGTCGGCGATGTACTCGTGGAAGTCGTCGGCGAAGCGCTCGTTGGTCGAGACGTACACCTCGTCGACCCGGTCGTCGGCCTCCAGGTCGGCGAACACGTCGTCGATGACCGTCCCCTCGCCGACGGGGAGAAACATCTTCGGTCGGTTGCGGGTGATCGGCCAGAGCCGCGTCGCGTACCCGCCCGCGAGGACGATTGCCTTCATGGCACCTGGGTTGGCCGGGACCCGGTAAACCCTTTTTCCATCGGCGTCGCCCGACGGCGGGAAACTGGTTTGTTCGGCCCGGTCGAACGCCCGGTATGGAGGAAGCGACAACCCGCCAGCGGATCGTCGACGCGCTCCGGGAGGCGCCGGCGACGCCCCGCGCGCTCTCGAAGGAGGTCGGCGTTCCGACGACCGTCGTCTACGACCACCTCCGCCACGTCGCGAAGTCGCTGGACGGCGCCGACGAGCAGCTACTGGTCGCGCCGCCGACGTGCAAGGACTGTGGCTTCAGCGGCTTCGACGACCCACTCTCGGCGCCGAGCAAGTGTCCGGAGTGTAAGTGCGAGCGGATCATGGAGCCGGAGCTGGTGATCGAGTCGGCCTGAGGCGTCGTCGCCGGCGGGGCGGTCGCGCCGCCGCCGTCACCTCGCGACGGTAAGGCTTTCCCCCGCTCACCTACTGCGAACAGTATGGTCACCCGGCTGGTGCTGGGCTGTGGCGCGGTCGGCTTCGACCTGCTCCAGCGGCTTCCCGAGCGGGAGACGACGGTCGTCACCGACGACGAGCCCCGCGCCGAGAGCCTCCGCGAGGCCAGCATCGCCGCCGTCGAGGGCGACCCCACCGACCCGCGAGCCCACGCGCCGGACGCCGACATCGTGCTCGTCGCGAGCGACGACCCGGAACGCAACCGGACCGTCGCCGCGGCCGCCCGCGAGACGTTCCCCGACGCGATGCTGATCGCCTACGCCGGCGAGGGCGCACGCCCCGACACCGTCGACGCCATCCGTGAGACGGCCGACCGGCTGATCGACCCCACGGCGGCGCTGGCCGACCGCGTGCTCGACCGCACGGTCGGGTTCGAGAGCGACCGCGCCCGCGGGCTGCGCCGCGCGCTGCTCGACGCCGAGGAGCCGGTCGCCGTCGTCGCCCACGACAACCCGGACCCGGACGCCATCGCGAGCGCCGTGGCGCTCTGTGAACTCGCCGACCGCATCGGCGTCGACGCCGAGGCGTGCTACCACGGCGAGATCAGCCACCAGGAGAACCGCGCGCTCGTCAACCTGCTCGACCTCCCGCTGGTCCGGATCGAACCCGGCGACATCGAGGGGTACGGCGGCGTCGCGCTGGTCGATCACTCCCGGCCGGGCGTCAACGACAGCCTCCCCGAGGACACCGAGATCGACGTGGTCATCGACCACCACCCGCCGCGTGGCCCCGTCGGCGGCGAGTTCGTCGACCTGCGCAGCGGCGTCGGCGCCACGAGCACGCTGCTGACGGAGTATCTCGACCGGTTCGACGTGTCGCCGGCCACCACGACGGCGACGGCGCTACTGTACGGCATCCGGATCGACACGAAGGAGTTCACTCGCGAGGCGTCGAAGGCCGACTTCGCGGCCGCGGCGTCGCTGGTGCCGGACGTGGACGCCGACACGCTGTCGCGGGTCGAGACGCCGAGCCTCTCCATCGAGACGGTGTCGGTGCTGGCGGCGGCGATCGAGAACCGCACCGTCCGGGACCGCGCGCTGTCGACGTGTGTCGGCGAGATCCGTGACCGCGACGCGCTGGCGCAGGCCGCCGAGCGCCTGCTCGACATGGAGGGCGTCGACGTCACGCTCGTCTACGGGTTCATGGACGAGATGATCTACGTCTCGGGGCGGGCGCGCGGCTCCGACCTCGACCTGGGGGAGACGCTCCGGGACGCGTTCGGCGCCATCGGCGACGCGGGCGGGCACGCCGACATGGCCGGCGCCCAGATCCCGCTGGGGATCCTCGGCGCGACCGGCCCCGAGCGAACCGGCTCGCTGGCGGAGATCGTCTGGGAGGTCGTTGACGAGCGGTTCTTCGACTCGCTCTCGGACGCGCCGGACGCCCCCTCGATCGGCGAGGGGCTCGAGTACGACTACGCCCACGCGGGGGCGGCGTCGTTCGCGCTCCCCTCGATCGAGCGGGAGGCCGGAGGCGACGCCGAGGCGACGACCGACGACGACAGTGAGACGGACGCCGACGACGCGAGCGCCGAGGCCGCCGACCGCGGCGACGCCGACGACGCCTGAGCCTGTCCCTTTTTCGTCGGGCGCCCCCAACCGGGGGTAATGAGTGCCAAAGCTCGGGTCAAGGAGTACATGACCCGCGAGGTGGCGACGGTCGACGCCGACGACACCGTCGCCGACGTGGCGCGGCGGATCGCCGAGAGCGACCACAACGGGTTCCCGGTGACCGACGGCCGGAAGGTCGAGGGGTTCGTCTCCGCCCGGGACCTGCTGCTGGCCGACGAGGACGCCCCGATCTTCACCGTGATGGTCGAGGACATCGTCGTCGCCCACCCCGAGATGGACGTGATCGACGCCGCCCGCGTCATCCTCCGGTCGGGGATCCAGAAGCTCCCGGTCGTCGACGACGCCGGCAACCTGACGGGGATCATCTCGAACACCGACGTGGTGCGCAGCCAGATCGAGCGCGCCACACCCGAGAAGGTGGGCGAACTTATGGAGACGCTCCAGCACATCCACGACGTGTCGGTCCGCGAGGAGCGCCGCCGGGTGCGCCTCGACAACCTCGTCCCCACGCAGGACCGCGTGTACGCCGACGAGCTCGAGGGGCGCCGCTACGAGCTCGAACACGGGCTCGCGGAGCCGCTGGTCGTCATCGCCAACGCGACCGGCGAGAAGGAGCTGCTGCTGCTGACCGACGGCCACCACCGCGCGCTCGCGGCGGACCGCCTCGGGATCGAGGAGATGGACGCCTACGTCATCGTCGTCGAGGCCGACGAGCCCGTGACGCTGGGGATGGAGAACACCGCCCGGAAGGAGGGGCTCTCCTCCATCGACGACGTGGCGGTCGTCGACTACGCCCGCCACCCCCTGATCGAGACGACCAAGCGCCTGCAGTAGCCGGAGACCCCCGCCAGCCTTATCTTCCCCGGCTATCTGCTGCAAACGATGTCGATCCCCGGCCGGCGCGTCGTCGAGCGACTCAGACAGCCCGCGTACACGGGCCCGAACCGGTGTCTCCCCTGTACCGTCCTCAACGTCGGCATCGCGCTGGCGCTCGCCGCCGTCGTCGTCGCCGCGACGACGCCGCCCGCGGGTGCGGCCGTGCTCGCGGTCGGGCTGGCGGCGATCTACCTGCGGGGGTACCTCGTCCCGGGGACGCCCGAACTCACGAAGCGCTACCTCCCTGACCGCGTGCTCCGGTGGTTCGGGAAGGCGCCGGCGCTCCCCGACCCGGGCGAAACCGTCGACGTGGAGGCGTACCTGCTGGAGGCGGGCGTGCTGGTCGACCCGCCCGAGGCAGAGGACCTCGAACTCGCCGACGGGGTCGCCGGCGAGTGGGAGGAGCGGATCGCGTCGGTCCGCGAGGCGCCGGCGGCGGCCGCCGGCGACGTGCTCGACCTCGACGAGCCCGGCGTCGAGGACCGCGAGAACGCGACGGTGGTGACCGAGGGCGGGCTCGCGGTCGCCGACTGGCCCTCCCGGCCCGCGCTGCTCGCGGATCTCGGCGCGGTCGGGCTCCTGGCCGACCGCGATCCCGACTGGGCGACGCGGGGCCACGAGGAGCAGGGCCGGATCCTCGCCGGCCTGCGGCTGTTCGTCGAACGCTGTCCGGACTGCGGCGCCGAGCCCGAACTCGGCGAGGACACCGTCGAGTCCTGCTGCCGGCGCGCGCAGGTGTACACGTACAGCTGCCCGGACTGCGGCGCGCGCCTGCTGGAGATCGAGCAGTAGTCGCCGGGAGCCGGCAGCTATTCCTCCCCGCCGGCGTACCCCTTGAGCATGACCGCCGACCCCGACACGTTCGAACGACGAGCCGCCGCCGCACGGGAGCGACTCCGCGAGCGCGGCGACGACGGCCTCGTGCTGTTCCCGAGCCGGAACCTGCGCTACCTCGCCGACCACGGCGAGGAGCCCGCCGAGCGCCACTTCCTGCTGTTCGTGCCCGCCGACGGCGAGCCGGTGTTCCTCGTCCCCGAACTCTCCGGCGAGCAGGTCCGCGAGGCGTCCTGGGTGACCGACGTGCGCACCTGGGGCGACGCCGAGGATCCGGTGCCGCGGATCGCCGACATCGCCGCGGAGCTGGGGATGGACGCCGGCCACCTGCTCGTCGACGACACGATGTGGGCGCTGTTCACCCAGGACCTCCGGACCGCGCTGCCCGAGGCGACGTTCGGGCTCGCGAGCGAGGTGCTCGGCGACCTGCGCGTCCGGAAGGACGACGCCGAACTCGACGCGATGGAGCGTGCGGCGGCGGTCGCCGACGAGACGGTCCGCGACCTGCGCGAACTCGGCGACGGCGCCGTCGGCCTGACCGAGGCCGAACTCGCCGCCGAGATCGAGGACTCCCTCGAACGGCACGGCGGGACGGGCGTCTCCTTCGACACCATCGTCGGCGCGGGCCCCAACGGCGCCAAACCGCACCACCACCACAGCGACCGCGAGATCCGTCCCGGCGAGCCGGTCGTGCTCGACTTCGGCACGCGCGTCGACGGCTACCCCTCCGATCAGACACGGACGCTGGTGTTCGGCGGCGAGCCGGACGAACAGGTCCGCGAGGTCCACGAGGTCGTGCAGGAGGCCCAGCAGGCCGGCGTCGACGCCGTCGAGCCGGGCGTCACGGCCGCGGCCGTCGACGCCGCCGCCCGCGAGGTGATCGAGGCCGCGGACTACGGCGACGAGTTCATCCACCGCACGGGCCACGGCGTCGGCCTCGACGTGCACGAGGCGCCGTACATCGTCGCGGGCAACGAGCGCGAGCTCGAACCCGGGATGGTGTTCAGCGTCGAGCCCGGAATCTACCTCCCCGGGGAGTTCGGCGTCAGGATCGAGGATCTCGTGGTCGTCACCGAGGACGGCTGCGCGCGGCTGAACCACACCGACCGCGGCTGGGAGTGCTGAGCCCGGTCAGATGAGGTCGTCCGGCTCGTGCCGGTCGGCCATGCGCTTCGCCTCGGCGGCGTACTGCTCGCGCTTCTCCTCGTCGGTCTCGCCGAGGTTCCGCGGGTCGGCGTCGATGCCGGCTGTCGTGTCGCGGTGGTCGCCGAAGGAGGTGAGCGCCCGCTCCTTCCGGAGGTAGCGCTCGCCGTCGGGCGTCGCGTACACGAGGATCACGATGTTCTGCTCGTCGTCGGAGTAGGTGCGTTCGACGAGCCAGACGCGGACGGTCTCGGCGTCCTTGGTGTCGGCCATACTCGAAGGGAGGGCGGGCGCGGTGAAAACGGTTCAGGGCGGCCCCGACGCGTGGGAACCGGCCGGCGTCAGTCCCCGTCGATCGCCCGTCGTGGGACGATCGTGGGGCCTTCGGGGCCGAAGCCGACCTCCGCCTCGACGCCGAACACCTCCTCGAGCAGGTCCGGCGTCACCACCTCGTCGGGCGGCCCCCACTCGTACGGCGTCCCGTCCGCGAGCGCGATGAGGTTGTCCGCGAACCGGGCGGCCTGCCCGATGTCGTGGAGGACGACACAGACCGTCACGCCGCGCTCCCGGTTGAGCGCCCGGGCGGCGTCGAGCACCCGGAGCTGGTGGTGGAGATCGAGGTACGTCGTCGGCTCGTCCAGCAGCAGCGCGTCGGTCTCCTGGGCGAACACCATCGCGAGCCACGCAAGCTGGCGCTGGCCGCCCGAGAGGTCGCCGACGTTCCGGTCGGCGAGGTGGTCGATCCCGACGCGGTCGATCGCGCGGTCGATCGCGGCCTCGTCGTCCTCGTCCAGCCCCTCGAAGAAGCCGCGGTGGGGGTAGCGCCCGTACGTCACCAGCTCCCGGACCGAGGTGGATTCGGGGGCGGTGTTCTCCTGGGAGAGCAGGCCGAGCCGCGTCGCGAGCTCGCTCGTGCTGTACTCGTCGACGCGCCGGCCGTCGAAGCGGACCGCCCCGCGGTCGGGCTCGAGCTCGGCGTCCATCGCCTTCAGCAGCGTCGACTTCCCGCTCCCGTTGGGGCCGACCAGCGCCGTCACCTCGCCCGCGGGGACGACCAGCGTGTCGGCCTCGACGACGGGCTCGCCGTCGCCGTAGGAGAGCGCCACGTCGTCGACGGTGAGGCCGGGCGGCTCGTCGTCGCCGTCGTCGACGCCCGTCGCCTCCGCCTCGTCGGTCGACCGATCCGACCCCGTGGTGCCGGCGGCACCGATCCCGAACAGGCTCATAGTTCACCCAGCGCGTCCTGTTTGCGCATCAGGTAGAGGAAGTACGGCCCGCCGATGAGCCCCGTGAGGACCCCGACGGGGAGCTGCGCGGGCGAGAGGATCAGCCGCGCGCCCGTGTCCGCGAGCGTGACGAGCGCGGGGCCGGCGAACGCGGAGCCGACGACCAGCCGCTTGTAGTCCGAGCCGACGAGCTGGCGGACCATGTGGGGGACGATCAGGCCGACGAAGCCGACGATGCCGGCGACGGCGATCGCCGTGCCCGCCGCCAGCACCGCGACCGCCGAGAGCGCGAAGCGGACGCGTTCGACGCTCATCCCCAGCGAGCGCGCGGTGCGCTCGCCGAGCAGCAGCACGTTGAGCTGGCGCGCGCCGATCAGGGTGAGCGGCACCGTCACCAACGTCCACGGCAGCGCCATCCGGACCTGCTCCCAGTCGACGCCGGTCAGCGAGCCGGTGGTCCAGGCGATGGCGGACTGGACGACCGCGAGGTCGTCCGCGAAGAAGAACAGCGCCGTCTGCAGCGAGCCGGACACCATCGAGACGATGACGCCGGCGAGCACCAGCCGGACCGGGCTTGTGCCGCCCTTCCAGGCGATGGCGTAGACGATGCCGAACGCGACGGCGCCGCCGAGCGCGGCCGCGATCGGGAGGAACGTCGACAGCGAGCCGAACACGACGAGCGTGAGCAGGATCGCCAGCCCCGCGCCGGCGGAGACGCCGAGGATGAACGGCGACGCGAGCTCGTTGCGCGTCACCGCCTGGAACACCGCGCCCGACACGGCGAGGTTGGTGCCCACGAGCACGCCGACGAGCACTCGCGGCATCCGGATGTGCCAGACGATCAGCGTCTCCTTCGACAGCTCCACCTCCGCAGTGGAGAGGCCGAGCGCGCCCGCGACCGCCGTCCCCCAGCCGTCGCCGAGCAGGAGCCGCAACAACAGCTGCGGGTTCGTCCAGACGGCCGGGTCGAACACGGCGCCCCACGCCGTCGCGATCGACATGGTGAACGCGCCGAAGCTCACCTGGACCAGCCCCGAGAGGAACACGATCCCGATACTCCCGGCGATGACGGTCACCAGGGGGGCGTCGACCCACGAGAACGTCTCGTCGAGCCCCCGAACCCCGTCGCTGGTCTCACCGGCCATGGGTGGTCGCTCCGTACACGTTTTTAGGTTGGCCTAAGTCTTCAAAACCGTGTCGGTGTGGACTGCGGCTCAGCCGCCGTCGTCGCCGACGCCGAGCTCGCGTTCGAGGAGCTCCCGGGCGTCGGCCAGCCGGGCGTCGCGCTCGGCGGGCGAGCACTCGAACCCCAGCCGCTCCGCCTTCACCGCCTCCCGCACGCGCTCGATCCGCTCCTCGTCGAACTCGTGGTCCTCGGGGAGGGTCGACTCGAACCACTCGTCGACGTGTTCGTGCCACGTCTCGTCGCCGTAGCTGTCCGCCTCGACCGACCAGTCCCAGTAGCTGTCGACGCCGTCCCAGTGGCCCCGTCGGCTCCGGTAGTCGCTGACCAGCTCCTTCCCGACGCGACCGCCGTGGCCCGCCGCGATCAGCACCTGGTGGGGCTGCCCCGAGAGCCAGCCCGCGACGTAGAGGCCGTCGACGGCCGTCCGGCCGGTCGCCTCGTCGCAGTCGACGGGGTGGTCGCCCTCGTCGTGGAGCTCCCCGTCCGCCACCTCGCTCAGGTAGTCGGCGTTGTAGGCCGAGGCGGCGACGACCCGGTCGGCCGTGACGCCCGGCCCGTCCTGGGTCTCGACGCGGAAGCCGCCCCCCGCCTCGGTGACGCGGGTCACGAGGTCGTCGACGACCTCCGCGCCCTCGTACGCGACGTGGCTCCGGGCCAGCCGGAGGAACTGCTCGGGCGTGACGCCGAGCAGCCCGAGGTAGTTCTCGATGGCGTACGAGCGCCGGATCGCCGACTGGCCGCGGTCGAACACGACCGTGTCGAGGCCGTACCGGGCGGTGAACAGCGCCGCCGCGAGGCCGGAGGCGCCGCCGCCGACGACGGCCACGTCGTACGCCCGGGCCGTCGGCGTCGCCGCCTTCTGTGGGCTCTGGTCCATCGCTGTCGACGATCAGGCTTCGCCGCGGATAGCGGCCGACAGCTCCGCGCGGGCGAACAGCTCCCCCGAGAACGAGTCGGGGAAGTACAGGTTCGCGAACCGCTCGAGGTTGAACAGGTGCTGGATGGGGCCCTGGTAGATCGGGCCGCCGCGGAACACCATCTCGTTCTGGACCGCGCTGAGCTCGGCGGCGACGCTGTGGTCCTTCATGAACGAGACCACCGTGTCTTGGAACTCCTCCCGGGTCTTGTCCTCGTGGCCGCGGACGAGGATCGAGTCGGGATCGACCTGCAGGATCGTCTCGTAGTCGATCTTCCCGCGGTCGGTCGTCGACAGTCCCGAGATCCCGGTGCCCGAGAGCGCGTCGGTGATGCCGAGATCGCGGAACTGCTTCTTGTTCGTGCCCTGCCCGGAGAGGCGGTACGGCGAGAACGTCTCGGGCTCGTCGCCGCCGCCGAAGCAGAGCAGCGCGTTGGGTCGCTGGTCGGGGCCGGGGAGGTTCGCCGACAGCTCCGCGACGGCGTCGTCGTGAACCGCCTTCACCGCCTCGTAGCGGTCCCGCCGCTGGAACACTTCCGCGACCTTCTCGAACGCCTCGTAGAGGCTGTAGTACCGGTAGTCGTGCCAGCCGTCGGTGCGCCGGAAGATCGTGTTGCCGATAAAGGGCCCGGCGCGCTCGGAAACGGTGTCGAGATCCGACTGCTCGAGCTTGAAGAAGCCGTTCTTCAGGAGCCACTGCGGGTCGATGACGTGCACGTCGCTGTCGAGTTCGAGCATGAGCTCGGCGTCGATGGCGAAGGAGTCGCCCATCAGCTGAGTGAGCCCCTCCTCGTCGACGGAGACGCCGTCGAGTTCGGCGTACTGCTCGGTGTGGAACCGCGCCTTGTTGCCGACCGCGAGCAGGCGGTCGCTCAGCCCCAGCGCGACGCCCATGTCGGCGTAGCCGGACTCGTAGACGCTGAACGTCTCCGGCACCGAGTCGAACGTCACGTCGCCGACCGGCGCCATCGACACCGTGTAGCTCCCGCCGGCGTCGGTCGCCGTGCCGCCGTCGGTCGGGGTGTCGCTCGTCGCCCCGTCAGTGGGAGTGCCGTCGCCGCCGGTACAGCCGGCCAGCATCCCCGCGAGCGCTCCACCAGTCAGTCCGAGGAACCGTCGTCGGTCGCTCTCCATACCTTTCGGCGAGCCTAAACAGCCATAAGGGCTTCGAACTTTAGGCGGGCCGAATCCTCGATCCCTCACTCGGTCACGTCGACGAGCTCGGCGCCGGCGACCGCCCGGAGCCGCTCGGGCCCGATCTCCCACACCGACGTGGGCGTTCCGGCGGCGGCCCAGACCGTCTCGTACTGCTCGAGCGCGGGATCGAACAGCGTCCGGAGGTCGGTGTCGTGGCAGATCGGCGGGACGCCGCCGATGGCCCAGCCCGTCGCCTCGCGGACGAGATCGGGCGAGGCCATCGACACGTCGCCCTCGTCGACGCCGGCCCACGCCGCCAGCGCCGCCTCGCTCACGCGGTTCTCGCCGGAGGTGAGACAGAGCACCGCCTCGCCGGCCACGTCGAACACCAGACTGTTGACGATCTGGCCGATCTCGCAGCCGACCGCCTCGGCGGCGTCGGCGGCCGTCGGCGTGCCCTCCTCAGGGAACTCGACCGGGTCGGTAGTCAGCCCGTGGCGGTCGGCGGCGAGCTCGGCGAACTCCGTGACGCGTGCGTGCATACCCGTGGCTGTGGCCGTGGCGGTTTGGCTCTAACGGGTAGCGAGCCGACAGATTCATTATCGTGTGTATTGTTAACTTCTACCATGGAACGCGCGACGGACAACGCGACCGACCAGCGGCTGAGCGCCCTCGAACACGCCTGCCGGGGCGTCGTCGGCGACCGACTGCGGAGCGTCAGCGTCGACGGCCCGGAGTTCAGCGGCACGCTCTACCGCCGGAGCGACCTGGCGCCGGGCGCCGACCGGCCGGTCCACGAGGCGATGGCCGAGGGCGCCTCGTGTGCGGTGCTCGCCGGCGGCGGACCGAGCGACGGCGGGGACGCCGGGAGTTCGTCCCCGACGCCGAAACCCGACGGCGGCCGCGTGGTCTGTGAGTTCGCCGACGGCTACGCCGCGCGGGTCCAGATCGGCGACACGAGCGTCGTCGCCACCACGGACGGTCTGAAGATGGATCGCGAGACCGAGCTCTCGGCGGCGGTGCGTGGCGTCTTCGGCGAGTAAAAGGACGGGTCGCCGGTCAGGCGAACAGCGCCGTCGCGGCCTCCTGTGCGGTCTCGATCACCGGCCCGAAGCCGGGGAGCAGCAGCACCGTGCCGACCAGCGCGACCGCCAGCGCGGCGTACAGCGCCGTCGGCGCGCCGCTCAGGTCGTGCTCGCCCTCCTCGAACCACAGCGCCCGCACGACGCGGGAGTAGTAGAACAGCGAGAGCGAGCTGTTGATCACGGCGATCACGACCAGCCACCAGAGGCCGGCCTCGACGGCGCCCGCGAACAGGAACAGCTTCGAGAAGAAGCCGCCCAGCGGCGGGACGCCCGCCAGCGAGAACAGGAACGCCGTCATCGCCACCGCGGCGAACGGCTTCTCGGCGCCCAGCCCGTTGTAGTCCTCGAACCGGCGGCCGACGCCCCAGTTCTCCGCCAGCGCCACGAACAGGAACGCGCCCGTGTTCATGAAGCCGTAGACGAACAGGTGGGCCATCGCGGCGCCCATCACGTCGCCGTTGGTGGCGGCCTCGGCCGACAGCGCGGCGAGGCCGATCAGCACGTAGCCGGCGTGCCCGATCGAGGAGTACGCCAGCATGCGCTTGACCTCGTCCTGGGTGGCCGCGGCGAAGTTGCCGAGCACCATCGTCGCCACCGCGAGCACCTGGAACAGCAGCGCCCAGTCGATCCCGGCGCTCGCGGCGGGCCCGAGCGGGAACCCGACGACGAACACGCGGAAGCCGAGCGCGAAGCCGGCGGCCTTCGACGCCGAGGAGAGGAACGCCGAGACGGGCGCGGGCGCCCCCTCGTACGCCTCCGGCGCCCAGAAGTGGAACGGGACGGCGGCGGCCTTGAACGCGACGCCGCCGGCGACCATCAGCACGCCGACGCCGGCGATGCCGACGCGGTCACCGAGCCCGGACTCGAACGCCGCCGCGATGTCGGGCAGCAGCAGCGAGCCCGTGGCGGCGTAGATCAGCGAGACGCCGAACACGAAGATCGCCGAGGAGAGCGCGCCGATCAGGAAGTACTTCAGGCCGGCCTCGCTGCTCCCGCGGTCGTTCTTCAGGAACGCGACCAGCGCGTACGACGGCAGGCTGACCAGCTCCAGCGCGACGAAGGCGGTCGCCAGCGAGTTCGCGCTCGCGATCAGCGACATCCCCGTCGCCGCCAGCAGCATCAGGCCGAACAGCTCGCCCTGGTTCTCCTTGCCGGCGAAGTAGTCGAACGACGCCAGCGACACCAGGATCGTCACCGCGGCGAACAGCGCGGTGAAGAACAGCGACATGCCGTCGACGACGACCGCGTCCGCGTACAGCGAGACGCCGTCGGTCGCCAGCCCGGTGCCGGCGGTGAGGAACCAGCCCGCGGCGGCCAGCGACGCCAGCGAGCCGACGACGGAGATGCCCGTGAGGACGCTCCCGTCGGTCGAGTCGGGCCAGACGCTGTCGTAGGTCAACACCGCGAGCGCCGTGAGCCCCAGCAGGAAGGTCGGGGTGAGCGGCGGTGCCGTCACCATCAGGCACCACCTCCGACCAGCGGGGCGATCGCGTTCAGGATCATGTCGAAGAACAGGTCAGGGGCGACGCCGAGCGCGATCACTGCCAGCAGCAGCACCGCGAGCGGCGCCACGTCGTGGAACGGGGCCGCGCCGACCTCGTAGTCGGCGTCGAGGCTGAACGGCCCGAACAGGGTCCGCTGCATCGCGAGCAGCAGGTAGCCCGCCACGATGACGATGCCGAACATCGCCGCCGCGGTGAACAGCGGCGCGCTCGGGATCACCGTCGAGTGGAACGAGCCGACGAAGATGAAGTACTCCCCGGCGAAGCCGGCCATCAGGGGCAGCCCCATGTAGCCGAACGCGCCGGCGACGAAGATGCCCACCGTGACGGGCATCCGGTCGGCCAGCCCGGACATGTCGCCCACCATCCGCGTGTGGGTCGTGTTGTAGATGACGCCGACGGCCATGAACATCAGCCCGGAGATCAGGCCGTGGGCGATCATCTGGAACGTCGCGCCCGCGACGCCGAACTCGGTGAAGGCGATGAGCCCGAGCAGCACGTACCCCATCGACGACACGGAGGAGTACGCGACGATGCGCTTGAGGTCCTCCTGTGCCAGCGCGAGGATCGCGCCGTAGATCACCGAGAACGCGCCGAGCGCGGCGATCAGGATCGCGAGATCGCTCGCCACGTCGGGCAGCATGGTGAAGTTGAACCGCAGCATCGCGTACGTCCCCATCTTCAGCAGCACCCCCGCCAGCATCACCGACGCCGGCGTGGGCGCCTCGACGTGGGCGTCCGGCAGCCACGTGTGCAGCGGCGCGACGGGCACCTTCACCGCGAACCCGACGAACATCGCGAGGAACGCGACGAGTTTCAGCGTCCCGGGGGCGAGCCCCATGAACGAGCTCACGTTGCCGCCGGCGTCGAGCGCCATCGCGACCTCGGGCAGCGACAGCGTGTCGATGCTGTCGCCCAGCCCGCCGAAGGTGAGCGCGACGAAGCCGACGAACATCAGCAGGCTCGCGACGTTCGTGTAGACGAAGAACTTGATCGCGGCGTACTTCCGGCGCGGGCCGCCCCAGACGCCGATGAGGAAGTACATCGGCAGCAGGGTGGCCTCCCAGAAGACGAACCAGACGAAGAAGTCCAGCGCGGTGAACATCCCCAGCAGGTTCGCCTCCATGAACAGCATCAGCCCGTAGAACTGCGACTGGCGGCTGTCGATCGGCGTCCACGCGCTCACGATCGCGAGCGTCGTCAGGAACGCCGTCAGCACGACCAGCGGCAGGCTGATCCCGTCGAGCCCGGTGAACCACTGCACCTGGTAGCCCGACAGCGCGAACAGGTCGAACTGCGTCTCGAAGGCGAGCGTGCCGCCCGTGAGGGCGTTGCCGCTCCCGTCGAACTGTGTCCACATCCAGAGCGTCCCCACCAGGGGGACGAGGCTCAGCGCCGCGCCGACGCGGTTCGCGACCTCGTCCGGCACGAGGAACGTGAGCAAGGCGGCGACGAACGTGAAGCCGATGAGCGTCTCGATGATCATTCAGAACCACCCTCCGTAGATCGCGAAGCCGACGAGTAGGGCGGTCAGCCCGAGCGTGAGCATCGCGGCGTAGTGGGTCACGATCCCGTCCTGGATCCGCTTGATCCGGGAGCCGCCGAACAGGCTCACGCTGGAGACGCCGTTGACCACGCCGTCGACGACCGCCTGATCGAACACGTCGGCGGCCTTCGACAGCGGGAGGACGACGCCCTCGGCGAGCCAGACCTGGTACTCGTCCTGGTAGTAGTTGTTGTACAGCACGTCCTTGACGACCCCCAGCTTGTCGGTGTAGGGGTCGGGGTCGGCGCCGCCGTACAGCACGTACGCCGAGCCGGCGCCGAACAGCGCGAGCGCCAGCGAGAGCAGCCCCACGAGGTACGACGGCAGGTTCGCCGCCGCCATGCCGGCGCCGTAGTCGGCGAACAGCACGTGGTGGTACTGGTAGCCGCTGGTGCCGAGCGTCTCGGCCCAGCCGGCGCCCTCCGTCCCGTAGAGCCACTTGTGCAGGAAGTCGATCTCCGCGCCGGTCAGGTCCTTCACCGGGACCATGTTGACGAACCCGACGGTCGTCGCCAGGATCCCCAGCACGACCAGCGGGAGCTTCACGTTCCAGCCCGGCTCAGTCGCCTCGCGTGCGGTGTCGGTGCGGGGCTCGCCGTGGAAGGTGAGCATCACCATCCGGAACGTGTAGAAGCCGGTGAACAGCACCGCGATCAGGCCCATGCCGTAGGCGACAAGCAGCGCGGTGCCGAGGCCGCTCGTCGTGCCGAGCCCGTGGACGAGCGCCTCGTACAGCACCTCGTCCTTCGACCAGAAGCCGGCGAACGGGACGATGCCCGCGAGCGCGAGCGAGCCCGCGAGGAACGTGTAGTAGGTGACGGGCATCCGGTCTTTCAGCCCGCCCATGTCCCACATGTCCTCGTTGTGGTGCATCGCGATGATCACCGAGCCGGCGCCGAGGAACAGCAGCGCCTTGAAGAACGCGTGGGTGAGCAGGTGGAACGTGCCGGCGACGTAGCCGCCGGCGCCCAGCCCCAGCATGATGTAGCCGTACTGGGAGATGGTGGAGTACGCGAGCACCTGCTTGATCTCCTTCTTCACCAGCCCCATCGTCGCCGCGAACAGGGCGGTGAACGCGCCGACGAGCGCGACGACGGCCATCGCGGTCGGCGAGAGCGCGTAGAACCCGTACATCCGGGCGACGAGGTAGACGCCGGCCGCCACCATCGTCGCCGCGTGGATCAGCGCCGAGACGGGGGTCGGACCCTCCATCGCGTCGGGTAGCCACGTGTGCAGCGGGAACTGGGCGGACTTGCCGATCACGCCGCCCAGCACTAGCAGGCCGACGACGGTGAACCACGCCGTCGGCGCGAGGCCCAGGAACGTGTTCACCGTCGCCTCGCCCTGGATCGCCGCCTCGGCCAGGCGGGGGAAGCTCCCCTCGCCGGCGAACTTCGCCGTCCCGAACGTCGCGAACACGGCGACGACGCCGATCAGGAAGAAGTAGTCACCGAAGCGGGTGACCAGGAACGCCTTCTTCGCCGCGCTGGGCGGGCCGGCCTGGCGGAACCAGAAGCCGATCAGCAGGTACGAGCAGAGCCCGACCAGCTCGAAGAACATGAACGCCATCAGGAGGTTGTCGGCGACGACGAACCCCAGCATCGAGGCCGTGAACAGGCCGAGCCCGGCGTAGTACCGGGGGAGGCCCGTCTCGCCCTCGTCGTTCATGTACCCCAGCGAGAACACGTGGACCAGCAGCGCGACCAGCGAGACGATGAGCAGCATCATCGCCGACAGCGGGTCGAGCAGGAGCCCGAACGTGAGTTCGAGCGGCTGGCTCAGGCTCCCGGTGGCTTCGCCCCCGGCAGCCCACGTGTAGATCGTCTCGTTGTACGTCTCGCCGCCGCTGACGGTGAGGAACACCCATGCGGAGAGCAGCAGGGAGCCGGCGGTGGCCGCGATCCCCGGGAGAGCGCCGCCCTTCGGCAGCAGGTCCCGCCCGGAGAGGGCGACCCCGACCGCGAGACAGAACGAGAGGAACGGTAGCAGTACGATCGCCGGTGCGTAGTCGAATGCTCCTACCATCTTACCACCTCATCGACTGCGGGACAGTCACGTCGACGTCCTTGAAGTTGCGGTACAGTACGAGGATGATGCCGATGCCGACGGCGACTTCCGCGGCGGCGAGCCCCATCACGAACAGGCTCATCACCTGCCCGGTGAGGTTCCCCCACTGGAGGCTGAACGCCACGAAGTTGATGTTCGCGGCGTTGAGCATCAGCTCGACCGACATCAGGAACAGCAGCGCGTTCTCGCGGGTCAGCAGCCCGTAGAGGCCGATGGAGAACACGGCCGCCGAGAGCACGAGGTAGTACTCGACCGGGACCATCAGTTCTCCACCTCCGTCTCGTCGGATGCCGAGGAGCGTGGCTCCTCGCGCCCCCCGTCGGTGAGCGCCGTCGACAGCCCGGCGCTGTCGCCCTGTCGGCGCGCCAGCGTCACGGCGGCGACGGTCGCGACCACCAGCACGAGGCCGATGATCTCGAACGACGCGAGGAACCCTTCGACGGAGACGGCCGCCATCGACTGCAGGTCCATCAGCGCGTAGCCGATCCCCGCGACGAGCGACGCGTCCTCGGGGAAGCCGGCCGACTCGCCGAAGCTCGCGGTGAGGAACACCGCCGCGAGCACGACGAACAGCACCGACGCCGCCAGCCCGTTGACGTAGTTCGTGTCCTCTTTGAGCTCTGGTCGACTGACCATCTAGCTGTACACCTCCGATTTCGGCTTCTCGGTTCGCGTGAGCATGACGGCGAACGTGATGAGCACGAGCACGCCCCCGATGTAGACGAGTATCTGCATCGTCGCCGGGAACGTGGCCTGCAGCATCACGTAGTGCACCGCCAGGCTCGTCAGCGCGCCGCCGAGCAGGAGGGCGCTGTGCCATGGGTCCTTCACGAGGACGACCCCCAGGGCACAGCCCACCGTCACGGCGGCGAACAGCGCGAACGTGATTGTCTCTGTGACCATTGTGTTACTGGTAGTCGACCTCGCCCGCCCCCTCGCCGACCCACGCGGCTCGGTCGGGGTTCCGGGCTTCGAGGGGGTCGCTCCCCTTGTACCACGGGACGTTCTTCAGCTGTTCCTTGTTGTAGGCTAACTCGTCTTTCGTGTCCGCCGTGAACTCGAAGTTCTGAGTCAGGATGATGGCGTCGACGGGGCAGACCTCCTCACACAGCCGGCAGTAGATACACTGGCCGACGTGGAGGTTGTACTCCTCCCCGTTGCGCTGCTCGTCCATCACGATCTGGATCGTGTCGTTCGGACAGACGTTCTCGCACTGCCGACACCAGATGCAGCGCTCCTGACTGAACTTGTGGACCCCGCGGAACCGCGGGCTCACTTCGGGCGCCGCCTCCGGGTACTCCACCGTGAAGGTGTTGCCGTCCAGTGCGTGCTTCATCGTCGTCGCCATTCCTTTCAGGATTCCGATCATACAACCACCCCCACGATTAGGGCCGTGAGCACCAGGTTGAGGAAGGAGAGCTCGAGCATCCCCTTCCAGCCGACTTCGATCAGCTGGTCGATACGCAGGCGCGGTGCCGCCGAGCGCAGCCACTGGGTGAGCAGGAAGAACGCCCAGATCTTCACCACGAACCAGAGGAAGCCGATGCTCTCCGGGCCGGGGCCGGCCGCGCCGCCGAGGAACAGCACCGCGGTGATGGCGCCGCCGAGGAAGATGTGCAGGAACTCACCCAGGTACAGCAGCACGAAGTAGACCGAGGAGTACTCGGTCTGGAACCCGGCGACGATCTCCGTCGGCGCCTCCGGGATGTCGAACGGGTTGCGCCCCACTTCGGCGACGTTCGCCGCGAGGAAGAGGACGAACGCGAACGGGTTGACGATCGCGAACCACGAGGGGATCGCGAGCCCGCCGACGCTGATCAGCGTCTCCTGCTGGGCGGCGACGATCTCGCTCATCCGGAGCGAGCCCGTGAACAGCACCACCGAGATCCCGGTCACGACGAGCGGGATCTCGTATGCGAGGTTCTGTGCGACCGCCCGCAGCGCGCCCAGCATCGAGTACTTGTTGTTCGACGCGTAGCCCGCCATCACCATGCCGAGGCTGGCGATGGACGCGACTGCGAACACGTAGGCCAGCCCGACCTCGGGGTCGGCGAGCTGGATGCCGCTCCCCATCGGGATGACCGCGAAGCCGAGCATCGCCGAGCCGGCGACGATCAGCGGCGCCACGTCCCACGCCGGACGATCGGCGCCCTCGGGGACGATCAGCTCCTTCGACAGCAGCCGCAGCGCGTCGGCCGGGATCGTCCCGAGGCCGGCGGGGCCGATGCGGTTGGCGGCGATGCGGTCGGTGAACTTCGCGGTGATCTTCCGCTTCGCCCACGGGCCGGCGACGCCGGTCATCGCGAGCATCACGTTGCCGACGATGAACGCCGCGATCAGCGCGGCGACGAACTCGCCGACCGCGCCGAACCCGCCCAGCCCGAGCAGGTTCGCGAACACGTCGGGCAGCGGGGTCTCCGTCTGGAGGATCACCGGTCCACCTCCCCGAGCACGATGTCCAGGCTACCCAGCGCGGCGATCATGTCGGGGATGTACTCCCCGTTGCTCATCTCCGGCAGGGTCTGGAGGTTCGAGAAGCACGGGCTCCGGATCTTGAACCGGGCGGGCTTCTCGGTGCCGTCGGCGCGGATGTACACGCCGAGTTCGCCCTTCGCGCCCTCGACGGTGCGGTAGATCTCCTTGTCGTCCTCCGGGCGGAGGGTCCGCGGGACGTTGGCCTGGATGTTCCGCTCGTCCTCGGGCCAGTCCTCGAGCAGGTCGACACACTGCTCGATGATCTTCGCGGACTCCTCGACCTCGCGCATGCGGACGAGCAGGCGGCTGAAGTTGTCACAGCCGTCCTCGACGGGCACCTCCCAGTCGAGCTCGTCGTAGTAGCCGTACGGGTCGTCCCGGCGGAGGTCGTAGTCGATGCCGGAGCCACGGGCGACCGGGCCGGTGGCGCCGTAGTTCTTCGCGACCTCCTCGGGCAGGACCCCCGTGCCGACCGTCCGCATCTGCAGGATCTCGTTGCTCGTGATGAGGTCGTGGTACTCCTCCAGCGCGTCGGGGAGCTCGTCGACGAAGGTGCGGACCTTCTCGAAGAACTCCTCGCGGGGTTCGGGCAGGTCCCAGACGACCCCGCCGAGCCGGAAGTAGTTGAACATCAGCCGCTGGCCCGTGAGATCCTCGAGGATGTTCTGGGCCTTCTCGCGGTCCCGGATCGCGTACATGAAGATCGCGGTGAAGTCGCCGTAGATGTCGAGCGCGAACGTCCCGACGGCGAGCATGTGCGCGGCGATCCGGCAGAGCTCGGCGCCCATGGTGCGGATGATCTGTGCGTACTCGGGCACCTCGATGTCCGCGAGGTCCTCCGCCGCGCGGGCGTACGCCCACTCGTTGAGCAGCCCCGCCGAGATGTAGTCCCAGCGGTCCGGGTACGGCATGATCTGGTGGCGGTAGGTGCCGTTCTGGGCCATCTGCTCCTCGTTGCGGTGGAGGTAGCCGATGTCCGGCTCCACGTCGACGACCTGCTCGCCGTCGAGCGTCGTCTCGAGGTGGAGCACGCCGTGGGTCGCCGGGTGGTGGGGCCCGATGTTGACGAACATCGTGTCCGAGTCGGTGTCGGACCGGTGGTCGTCCTGCAGCGGGTTCGCGTGCTCGCGCAGGGGCACCATCTGCGGCCGGTCCTGGTCGTAGTCAAGCCCCATCGGGTGGCCCTGCCACGTCTCGGGCAGGAGGATCCGGCGCAGGTCCGGGTGGTCGTCGTACTCGATGCCGACGAGGTCGTACGCCTCGCGCTCGTGCCAGTCGGCGGTCCGGAACACGGGCTCGGCGGACTCGCTGACCGGGTTCTCGGAGTCGGTCGGGACGACGACGCTGACCTCGTCGGTCGGGTCGTCGAACTTCTTCAGGTGGTAAATCGACTCGTAGCGGTCCGGGTACTCCTCGGCGGTGACCAGCGAGAGGTGGTCGTAGCCGGCCTCGTTCTTGAGGCGGCCGAGGGTCTCCTGGACCGTGTCGGGCCGGATCACGAACGCCGGCGCGTTCATGTGGTCGTCGGTGTCGACGATCAGGTCGTCGAGCAGCGCCTCGAGTTCGGTCTCGCCGGACTCGATCTCCGGGGTCGCCTCGTCGCCTTCCTGCAGGCTCATGGCGAATCAGCCCAGTTGTAGCGCATCACCAGGTCCTCCTCGTCGATCTCGGACGCGAGTTCGTCAACGATCTCGTCGCGTTCGAGGTCGCCGAACTGTTCGAGTTCGTAGGGCTTGACCGTCACCGGCGACGCCTCGCCGTTGGCGATCCGCTCCTGTAGCTTCGCGACGCCGTACACCAGCGCCTCGGGGCGGGGCGGGCAGCCCGGGACGTGGATGTCCACCGGGATGACCTCCTCGGCGCCCTTGATGACGTTGTACCCCTCCTGGAACGGGCCGCCGGAGATCGTACAGGAGCCCATGCCGACGACGAACTTCGGCTCGGGCATCTGGTCGTACACGCGCTTCATCCGCGGGGCGAACTTCGAGACAATCGTCCCCGGGACGATCATCACGTCGGCCTGTCGGGGCGACGCCCGCGGCACACCGGCGTGGAAGCGGTCGAGGTCGTGCTTGACCGCGTACGTGTGCATCATCTCGATGCTGCAGCAGGCGATCCCGAACTGCAGCATGAACATCGACGAGCCCCGGACCCAGTTCATGAACTTGTCGAACTTCGTGAGAATGAACGGCGAGGAGCCGAACGCCTCGCGAAGCTTGGAGTTGAACCGGTCGCCCTGGCCGCTCATCCGGGCGTCGCGGGTCTCAGTCAGTACTTGTGAGTCGTCGGTTCGGAAGAGTTCTCGTTCGCTACTCATTGGTTTGCCTCCGTCTTCTCTTCGAGCGCACGCGGACTGGACACCCACTGCACGGCGCCCTGTCGCCACGCCCAGACGAGTCCGACGACCAGCACGCCGATGAACACGAGCATCGGCGCGAGCACCTCCATCATGGAGGCGCCCCCTTCGAGGGCCGGTCGGTAGATGACCGTCCACGGAAAGATCAGGACGGTCTCGATGTCGAAGACGACGAACAGCAGCGCAACCATGTAGTACTGGATGTTGAACCGGATGCGCGTCGTCCCCGTCGGGATCTCGCCGCTCTCGTAGACGGCGCTTTTCCCCTGTTCGGGCACACTGGGACGCAGCAGCGACGACACCGCCATCATGGCGACGGGGATGCCGACGCTGACCACCGCCAGCGCGCCGATAGCTATCCATGGATTCATGTCGGGTTCTCCGTAACGTTTCCGAGGTTCGACCCCACGGCTCTTAAGCGTTCATTTCCCCACGCGGGCGAGCGTGCGGATCAGTACCACGTGTTCGGGCTATCGCTCCCGTTCGCGGAACCCCGCCACGCCGAGGTCGTGCAGCGCCGCCGACACGTCGCCGACGCCCTCGCGGCGCTCGTCGTGTAGCTCCACGAGCCGCTCCCGTAGCTCCTCGTGTTCCCGCGAGAGCACCTGTGCCGCCGAGAGCGCGGCGTTGTACGACTTGCCGGCGTCGACGGCCGTGATCGGCGCGCCCGTCGGCATCCCGATGACGGAGTCGACGGACTTCTCCTGGACGGGGACGCCGACGACGGGGATGGGGAACGCGATCGAGGCGGTCATGTTCGGCAGGTCCGCGGACTTCCCGCCCGCGCCGGCGACGATCACGTCGAGCCCGCGGTCCGCGGCGGTTTCGGCGTAGGCGTACATCAGGTCCGGGGTCCGGTGGGCCGAGACGACGTAGGACTCGTAGCTGAACCGCCCCTCGGGCGGGTCGGCGTGGTCGGTCTGCTCGGCGAACCCCAGCGCGTCGAGCGCGTCGAAGGCGCCCTGCATCGTGTCGAGGTCGGAGTCAGAGCCCATGATGATCCCCACGTCGGGGGTCGCTTCGGCCGGCCGGTCGGCGGCGGCGTCCGATTCGAGACGGTCGATCAGGTCGGTGACTGAAGGCATGGTTACTGGAAGGTCAGCGAGTCCCGCAGCGATTCGGCGGTGTCGAGCGCCGACTCGGCGCTCGCGTCAGGGGCGTCGGCGACCGGGTCCGTCACGGTCACGTGGCCCATCTTCCGCAGCGGCCGCGCCTCGCGCTTCCCGTACCAGTGGAGGCTGGCGGCCGGCTCGGCGAGCACGGCGTCGACGCCCGAGAGCGTCGCCCGCTCGGGGGTTTCCACGTCGCCGAGCACGTTCGCCGACGCCGTCGGCGCGACGCGGTCGACGGGCCCGAGCGGCCACCCGAGCACGGCGCGGACGTGCTGTTCGAACTGCGAGGTCGCCGCGCCCTCGATCGTCCAGTGGCCCGAGTTGTGGGGACGCGGCGCGATCTCGTTGACGAGGATCTGCCCGTCAACGTCGAACAGTTCGACGCCGAACACGCCGCGGCCGTCGAGCTCCGCGAGCACGTCGGCGACGACCTCGCGGGCGCGCTCCCGGGTCGCGTCGTCGACGCGCGGCGGCGACACGGTGCCGCGCAGGATCTCCTCGCGGTGGATCGTCTCGGTCACCGGGAACACGCGGGTCTCGCCGTCCGCGCCGCGGACGCCGATGGCGGCGAGCTCGCGGTCGAACTCGAGCAGCTCCTCGGCCACCGCGTCGCCGCCGACCGCGTTCAGCGTGCGCCCCGCGGCGTCGGCGTCGGTGACGGGCTCGTTCCCCCGGCCGTCGTAGCCGCC
>NZ_BBJN01000055.1 GCF_000739555.1 Halolamina rubra | reverse complement strand
TGTTGCAGTCGCTGTCCCCGTCGATGCTGTTGCGGTCGCTGTCCCCGTCGATGCTGTTGCAGTCGCCGCCCCTCTCGACCAAAACCTAAAACGAGAAAACGCGCCAGTAGCCGCGCTACACGTCGTGGTCGGCCTCGTCAGCGTCGACGACCTCGTAGCCACGGTTGTTCACCGCGTGGGGGTCGAGCCCCTGCTCCTGCATGAACTGCTTGTACAGTCGTTCGGCGGTCTCGCCGTCCTTCTGCTTGTCCGAGGCGCGGTCACAGAGTTCGACGAGGTCCTCGGGCACGTCGTTCGTGTGGACGATCCAGTGGTTGATCAGGTCCGAGAGCCGGCGGATGGGCGAGGTGAAGTGGCCGTAGATGTCGAAGTTGAGCGCGTGGTGGCCGCCGAAGGGGTCGTTCATGTACTTCGCGCGCGGCATCACCTTCAGCACGGCGCGCTGGATCTTGTCCAGCGAGCGCCCGGGCGACTCCTCCAGCGCCGCGTTGACCGCCTTCCGCGGGTCGTCCCCGAACGCCTCGCCGGGGATGGAGACGCCGTCGAGCTCCTGGATCTCCTTCAGCGCCTCGTTCCACTGGTCGGGGGTGGGCTGGGGGTGGACGCGGTACATCGCCTCGACGCCGCGGTCCCACATCAGCGTGTGCGTGACGGCCTTGTTCGCCTTCAGCATGCACTCCTCGATCATCGTGTGCGCCCGGTCCCGGCGGGGGTTGAGCACGAGCGAGCCGTCCGCCTTCCGCTGTTCGTGCATGCGGTCCGCGAGGTCGAACGCGAGCTGGTTCTCGTCGTGCAGCGGCGCGTCCTCGTCGTCGAGGCGGTGCTCACACTGCGTGTACGTCAGGCGCTCGTCGGAGTTGATGACGGACTTGTAGATCTCGATCTCCTCGAAGGAGAGGTTCTCCTTGTCGAGATGCATCTCGACGGTGTGGGCCAGGCGGTCCTCCTCGGGGACGAGCGAGCAGACCGTCTCCGCCAGCGCGGGCGGGAGCATGTGGGTCGTGTACCCCGGCAGGTACACCGTGTTACAGCGCTCGACGGCCTCCTCCCACATCAGCGAGTCCGGGTGGACGTAGTGGCTCACGTCCGCGATGTGGACGTACAGCACGTACTCGTCGTCGTGCTCCTTCACGGAGAGGGCGTCGTCGAAGTCCTGTGCGTCCGCGGGGTCGGTCGTCCACGCCGTGAGGTCCCGGAGGTCCTCCCGGTCGTCGATCTCGTCCTGGATCTCCTCCCCGACGTTCTCGACGCGGCGCTCGGCCTCCCGGAGCACCGCCGGCGGGAACTCGTCGCGGAGGTCGAACTCCTCGAACAGCTCGTCGCGTTTCTCCTCGAGCCGTTCGTCGAGAGCTTCGGAGATCAGCACGGGGCCCTGCCCCTCGGCGGTGCCGGCTTCCGCCTGGGCGTCGTCAGTTTCGCTCATGGTCCCCGTTGGCGGAGCCGGCAGGTAGGCGTTTCGGGGGCCGCGCCGGCGCGAACCCCGGAGCGGGCGATTTATTTCCCGAGCCGGCCCACCCTCGGGTATGGAGATCAGCTCCCGCCACCACCTGCGGAGTGACGCCGTAGCCGAGATCGAGGACGCGCTCAGCGAGGGGCTGGGCGTCGAGCTGGACGCCGACACGTACGAACTGGTGGAGCTGGAGGACACCGAGTTCGACGTGGTGCTCGTCGACGGCGACCCCGACGTGCTGTACTACGACGGCGAGCCGTTCCTCTCGGTCCGCGGGGCAAACGCCCACCCGCCCGCGGAGGGGGTCGTCACCGTCGACGCCGGCGCGGTGTCGTTCGTCAGCAACGGCGCCGACGTGATGCGCCCCGGGATCACCGAGGCCGACGAGGGGATCGCCGAGGGAGACCTCGTCGTGATCGTCGAGGAGAGCCACGGGAAGGCGCTCGCCGTGGGGCGAGCGCTCGTCGACGGCGACGAGATGGCCGGCGACAGCGGGAAGGTCGTCGAGTCGCTGCACCACGTCGGCGACGACGTGTACGAGTTCGCGGTCTGAGCCGGCGCCAGGAACACAGCGCCTTTGAGCGCGCGCCGCCTCGGTCGAGCCATGCTCGAGACCCCCGACACCGAGGACGACACGGCGCGGAGCTACCGGCTCGACCGGCTGGCGGGGTTCTCGGTGATCGGCGCGTTCGTCTTCTCGCTCGCGCTGCTGTTCGTCGGCGAGCCGCTGTTCTGGGTCCCGTTCGCCGTCGGCCTCGGCATCGGCCTCCCGGGGTTCGCGATCCTCGCGGACCGCGAGCGCGACGGCAGGGGCGGCAGCGGGCCCGCGACGGCGGCGAGCGAAGAGGACGGTGACGACAATGGTGACGACGACGTAGACGGCCACCGCGACAGCGACGCCGACGGGGAGTCGGCGTAGTCAGGGCACGTCGCCGTCCATCGACCCGCGGTACCAGCGGCCGGTTTCGGTGCCGCACTCCTTGCAGTACGCGACGACGGCCTCCTCGTCGTCCGCGCGGTCGAGTTCGTTGTCGGTCTCCGCGTCGCAGTCCGGGCAGTACCGGAGTTTCACCTGCTCGCCGTAGTCGAGCGGCGCGCCCAGCGCCAGCGCGACGACGCGCTCGTCGCCGCGGTTCCAGCCGCGCTGGAACTCCCCGCGGTCGAACCGGATCGCCTCGTCGGGGCCGACCTCGACGGGGCCGGCGTCGGTGTCGAACGTCGCGGTCCCCTCGATCACGTAGAACACCTCCTCCTGGATCTCGTGGTTGTGGTAGGCGAACGCGAAGGAGTCCCCCGGCTCGAGCTCGTAGTAGTTCATCGCGAAATCCGTCAGCCCCAGCGGCTCGGTGAGGTGGCGCATCACCGCGGCCGCCTGAACGCTGTCGTCGAGATCGTCGACGCCGACTCGCTCCATACCCGGGTCGGGGAGCCCGAGAAACAAAAACCCGCGCGCCGCGGCGCTCAGTCGAACCCGCTGATCAGCGTCACCAGCCACTGCGCCGGGTCGGGCTCGCGCCGGAGTTCGACGCGCTCGACCCACTTCACCCACTGGAACCCCCGACGCCCGGGCGCGACGAGCCGGGCGGGCCCGCCGTGGCCGTGGGCGAGCCGCGAGCCGTCGATGGCCGTCGACAGCAGCGCGTCCCGGGCCTCGTCGATCGGGAGGCTCCAGCGGTAGCCCGTGACGCTGACGAACCGGACCCAGCGGGCGTCGGTATCGGCGCCGTCGGCGCTCGCGTCGACGCCCGCCCCGTCGAGCAGGTCGCCGACGCGGAGGCCCTGCCACTCCTGGACCGTGTACCAGCCGCTGGTGCAGTCGAGCGTCGCTCGGCGCTCGTCGCCGGCGGCCGCGAGCAGGTCGCCGTACGTCAGCTCGACCCCCTCGCCCTCCAGCCCCGCGACCGTGAGCGTCCAGTCCGACCGGTCGATCGGGTCCGGATCGTCGGCGACCCAGGAGGTGACCGGGAACGAGCCGCCCTCGGTTTCGGTGTCGTAGAGATCGCCCGTCGGCTTCGAGCCCGTGTCGGCGATCGTCGCGCCGCCGAGCGACGCGGCCGCCTCGCTCAGTCGCCACGCGATCGTGCCGGCGACGAGCAGCCCGCCGAGCCGGAGCGCGCTCCGCCGGGAGGCGTCGGTGCGGGTGGGGAGCCGCATCCGGCTCCGGAGATGCAGGAGCAGGATCGGGACGACGAGCAGGCCCAGCCCGACGTGGGCGGACAGCGTCGTCCACGGGCCCAGCGGGACGTTCCCGCCCAGCCCCCAGAACGCGCCCGAGACGAGCGCGGCCACGGCGACGACGCCCAGCAGCACCGAGACCGGCGTCGCGCGGTCCCACCCCCCGCGGTCGAGCACGCGCCGGGCGACGCGGGCGAACTTGAAGAGGAGCAGCCCGGCGAGCGTGACGCCGACGATCCCGTGGAGGTCGACCAGCAGCGCCGGCGGGAGCCAGCCGGTCCAGGCGAGCAGCCCCGTGGCGACGGCGCTCGCGACGACGGCGAGGATCGCCCAGTCGACGACCCGGGGCGGCGGCGCGAGGCGGCGCAGCCGCCGGCTGAAGCGGCCCATATCGGGTGGATGGGCCCGCGCGGGCAAGAGTGCGTCGCGGCCGCCGTCGCCGCCACCCCGAGAGCCAAGTGCCGGAGCGACGATGGACGAACGTGCCAGCAGCTATCGTCACCGGCTCGTCGCGGGGTATCGGCCGCGGGATCGCGGAGCGCTACGCCGCCGACGGCTACGACATTGCGGTGAACTACCACACCAACGAGGCGAAAGCCGAGGAGACCGCCGACCGCGTCCGGGCGGCCGGCCAGGAGGCGATCGTCGTCGGCGCCGACGTGTCCGACCCCGACGAGGCGGAACGACTGGTCGAGGAGACGGTCGACGCGTTCGACGGCGTCGACCACGTCGTCAACAACGCCGGGATCGACCAGCACGTGTACACCGACGAGCTCTCCCCGGAGGACTTCGACCGCGTGATGGACGTGAACGTCAACAGCGCGTTCAACGTCACGAAGGCGGCGCTCCCCCACCTGCGGGAGTCCGGGGACGGCCCCTCGATCGTCAACGTCTCCTCGATCCTCGCGTTCGAGGGCGCGCCGATCGAGGTCCACTACGCCTCCTCGAAGGGCGCGCTGCTCTCGCTGACCAAGAGCCACGCGAAGGATTTCGCCCCCGAGATCCGGGTGAACGCGGTCGCGCCGGGCCACATCGAGACCGACATGGTGAGCGACCGGACCGAGGAGGAGATGGCCGAGGAGATCGCCCAGATCCCCGTCGGACGGATCGGTCAGGTTGAGGACATCGCCGACGGCTGTGCGTACCTGCGCGACGCGGGGTTCGTGACGGGCGAGACGCTGAACGTCAACGGCGGCGAGCTGATGCGGTAGCTAGTTCTCCCGAACCGCCGCCTCGATCCCGTCGAGCCCCTCCTCCAGCTGGTCGAGCGAGTTCGCGAAGGAGAGCCGGAGCTTCCCCTCGCCCGCCTCGCCGAACCCGTCGCCGGGGGCGAGCACCACGTCCCGCTCCCGGAGCAGTCGCTTCGCGATGTCGAGGCTGCTGCCGGGCAGGTCCACGTCGAGCAACGCGTAGAACGCGCCGTCGGGCGTCGGCGCCGAGACGCCCGCCATCGCGTCGACGCGCTCGGCGACGTAGTCCCGGCGCTCGGCGAAGGCGTCGTACATCGCCTCGACGGGCTCCTGGGGGCCGGTGAGGGCGGCGATCGCGGCGTGCTGGGCGACCGAGCCCGCGCAGGCGGTCGTGCTCTCGTGGATCTTCGTCACCTCGTCGATCACCTCGCCGGGGCCGCCGAGCCAGCCGACCCGCCAGCCCGTCATCGCGTACGTCTTCGAGCAGGAGCCGATCGTGAGCACGTGGTCGGGGTGGCCCGTCAGGGCGGCGATCCCCGACGGGTCGCGGTCGTACGTCAGCCCGAGGTACACCTCGTCGGCGAGCACGTAGGCGTCGTGCTCGGCCGCGGCGTCGACGACCGCGCGGATCTCGTCGGGGTCGAACAGCTGGCCGGTGGGGTTGGCGGGCGAGCAGAGCACCACCGCGCCGGTGTCGTCGCCCATCCGCTCGATCACGCGCTCGGCGTCGAGGGCGTACCCCGTCTCCTCGGGCATCGGGATCTCGACCGGTGTGGCGTCGGCGAGGCGGGCCTGCGTCCAGTAGTTGGGCCACGACGGCGAGGGGATGAGCAGCTCCTCGCCCCCGCCGACCGTCGAGAGCACCGCGAGGTGGAGCGCCTCCATCCCGCCGTTGGTGACGACGTACTGCTCGGGGTCGTACGACACGTCGTAGTCGCGGTCGAGCGTCTCCGCGATCGCCTCGCGGAGTTCGGGCAGGCCGGCGTTACTGGTGTAGTGGGTCTCGCCCGCGCGGGCGGCGTCGGCGGCCGCCTCGACGATGTGCTCGGGCGTGTCGAAGTCCGGTTCGCCGACCTCCAGTCGGACGAGGTCGCGGTCGGCGGCCTCCGCGAGGTCGAACATCACGCGGATCCGTGAACGCTCGCAGGCGCGAACGCGCTCCGTGGGCGTGTGCATACTCGAGCGTGCGGGCGGGCGAGCAAAAGCGTTCGCTCGGCGGTCGTCGCGGCCGGAACTACTGCGGCAGCGGCGGCTCCCCAGCCAGCTCGTCCCGGCCGTGGGGCTCGGTGAAGTCGATCTCCGGCCCGACGGCGACGATCCGCTTGGGGTTGATGTCGGCGTGGCTGCCGTAGTAGTGCCGGGTGATCTGGTCCATGTTTACGGTCTCGGCGATCCCTGGCGTCTGATACAGGTCCTTCGTGTACCCCCAGAGGTTCGGGTACTCGTGGATCGCCCGGCGATTGCACTTGAAGTGGGTGTGGTAGACGTGGTCGAACCGGACCAGCGTCGCGAACATCGCCACGTCCGCGAGCGTGAGGCGGTCGCCGTCGCCCGCCAGGTAGCGCTGGTCGGCCAGCACCCCCTCCCAGTGGTCGAGCGCGTCGAACAGGTCGTCGACGGCGGCCTCGTACGCCGCCTGCGTGCCCGCGAAGCCGGCGCGGTAGACGCCGTTGTTGATCGGCTCGTAGATCGCGTCGACGATCTCGTCGATCTCCCCGCGCAGCGCCTCGGGGTACAGGGAGACCCCGTTGCCGTCGAACGCCGTATCCAGCATCCGCATGATCTCGCTCGACTCGTTGTTGACGATCGTCTCCTCCTGCTCGTCCCAGAGGACGGGGACGGTGACCCGGCCGGTGTACTCGGGGTCGGCGTCGACGTACACCTCGCGGAGGTAGTCGTAGCCGTACAGCGGGTCGGGGTGGTCGTCGGAGAACTCCCAGCCCTGGTCGTAGCGCTCGGGCTGGACCAGCGAGATCGAGATCTCGTCCTGGAGGCCCCGGAGCCGTCGAACCATCGCCGCGCGGTGGGCCCACGGGCACGCCCGGCAGATGTAGAGGTGGTACCGCCCCGACTCGGGGGCGAACTCGCTCGACTCCGGCGGCTCGCCCGCGGCGGCGACGCCCCCGTCGAGCCAGTCCCGGAAGCGGCTCTCCTGGCGGTCGAACTCGCCGGACGCGTCCGTGTACTCGCGGGCGTCGGTCCGCCACTCGCCGTCGACGAGCATGTTCATGGCCGGATCGAGGGCTGCGAGCCGGATAAGGCGAGCGTCGCCGGCGGAGCGCTCGACCGCCGGCCGACTCACGCGAACAGTATTGTCGCTGGCGCCGCAACTGACTGCTGTGCGCTCACGTCGCGCGCTGCTCGCGGCCGTGCTCGTCGCCGCCGCGCTGGCCGGGACGACGGCGGCCGGGTCGCCGACGGCCGAGGCGTCGGCGCCGCCGGCCGACCAGCTCGTCTCGCCGGACGGGACCGAGAGCTACGTCTGGCCGTACACCAGCCGGCGGCGGGCGACCGCGGGCCGGACGCTCGCGCTCAACGTCGTCGTCCACGGCGACCCCGACCGCGTGCGGCGGGCGTTCGTCGATCGCTCCGACGCGAACTGGACGACCGTGGGGGCGAACGCGACCGTCGACGTGTCGCCGTGGCGGCCGGCCCACGGCTCGGTCCGGTACTCCTACGTCAGCCCCGACGCCGCGGGGAACGGCGGCTGGGTCGCGCCCGCGTACCAACTGGCGGTCGGGACGTACTTCGGGGAGCGAACCCACGTCCGCGCCTACCCCAGCGCGTCGGGCAACTGGACGGCGCTGCAGGCCCACACGGAGTACTGGGACTGGTTCCGGCTCCGCCACACCGTCACCGGCGTCGAGCCCGGCGCCGCGTTCGTCGAGCGCGACCTGGCGGACGAGCCGTTCGTCGAGCGGGTCGAGCACCGCACCCACGGCCGCCTCGGCGGCGGCAGCGACGGCGCCTGGATCGCCGTCGAGTTCGCGGCGGCGACGCTGCTGGGCGCCGCGGTGCCGCTGACCCGTCGCCGGCTCTCGCGTCGCGACGTCGCGATCCCGGTCGCGGTCGTCGGCGTCGTCCTCGGCGTCCGCGCGTGGGGGCTGGCCGCCGAGGCGGTCGCGCCCGGCGTGAACCCGAAGCTGTACGTCGCCGTCGGCTACCCCGTGCTCGCGGTCGGCCCGGCCGCGCTGGTGGGCGTGCTCGCCCGGGAGCGGCCGCCGGTTCTGGCCGCGCTGCTCGCGTTCGCGGGGCTGGCCGTCGCGGCCGGGGTCGACCTCGCGCTCGTCGGCGTCGACCCGATCCCGCCCCAGATCGTCCGCCACCGGCTCGCGCTCGCGGCCGCGCTGGGCGTCGTCGCGTTCGGCACCGCGCGGGCCGATCGCCGGCTGGTCGGCGTGGGTGTCGTCGCGTGGCTCGCCGCGCTGGCGGCGCCGCTTCTGGGCGTGGTCTGAAACAGGAAGCGCCGACGCTACCGCAGCTGCGTCTCGACGACCGCCCGCGCGACCGTCGGCGCGTCGGGGCCGAGGACGTACGTGATCGCCTCGACGCCGTGGGCGCCGGTCTGGTAGAGCACGAACGGCTCGTCGGCGTCGAGGGCGGCCGCCGCGACGGCGCGCTCGGCGGCGTCCTCGCCCGCGCCGGGGTCGAACTCGACGGTCCGGTAGCCCGCGTCCTCGAACGCCGCCAGCATCGCCGCGTCGTAGGCGACGTTCACCGCGGCGGCCGCGTCGGCGCCGCCGGCGCGGGCCGCGAGCAGGATCCCGGCGACGTGCTCGCTGACGCCGAACTCCGGGTCGCCCGGCACGGTCGCGGCGCCTTTCACGTCGACGATCCGGCCCGGCACCGCGGCCACGTCCTCGATCCCCGTCGGCTCGGGGAGCGTCTCGACGAGGTTCGTGCCGACGTTGGGGATCAGCCCCGCGAAGCCGGAGGCGTTGGTGAGCACTCGGAGCCCGCGGCGGACGGAGGCGAGCACCTGCTCGCTCGTGCGCAGCGCCGAGTCGGCGTCGTGGACCGCGAACGTCGCGTCCGCGTCGGCGAGCTCGGGGACGGCCGACTCGTGGAGCCGGGCGAGCAGGTCGCCGTCCTCGAGCTCGCGGATCAGCACCTCCGCCTCGACCAGCGCGCCGACGCGGCTGAGCGTCCCGTCGGCCAGCCCCTCCGCGACGCGGTCCGCGAGCGCTTGGACACGCTCGTCGCCCGCCACGTCGGGGTGGACGTCGACCTCGCCGTGGGCGTACTTCGAGACGGCCGACTGGCTCACGCCCAGCAGGTCGGCGACCTCGGCCTGGGTGAGCCCGCGCTCCCGGAGGCGTTCGGCCAGCATCGCCCGGTACGTCGGGAGGAAGGCGTCGACGACGACCTCCTCGACGAACTTCATTCCCCCTCCCCCGAGAACTCCGGATCGACGCCGATCCGGGACGCCTGCGGCCCTTCCTGGTTCTGGTACTTCGAGTCGCGGTCGACGCCGTAGGGCCGGTCGGCCGCCGAGGAGAGTTCGGTGAAGATGAGCTGGGAGACCCGCATCCCCGGCGAGAGCGCGACCGGCGCCGTCCCGAGGTTCGAGAGCTCGAGCGTGATCTGGCCCTTGTAGCCGGGGTCGACGATGCCCGCCGTGGCGTGGATCACGACCGCGAGGCGGCCCAGCGAGGAGCGCCCCTGGACGGTCGCGATCAGGTCGTCGGGGATGTCGACGCGCTCCTTCGTCGTCCCGAGGACGAAGTCGCCGGGGTGGAGGATGAACTCCTCGCCCTCCGGGACGGTGGTCTCGCGGACGTAGTCGCCGACCTCCTGCTCGCGGTTGGGGTGGATACAGGAGATGTTGGTGCGCTGGAACTCGAGGAACTCCTCGCCGAGTCGGAGGTCGAGGCTCGCCGGCTGGAGCTGGGTGTCGAGATCGTCGATGGGGTCGACGACGAGGTCGCCCTCCTCCATCCGGCGCAGGATGTCGCGGTCCGAGAGGATCATACCCGAGAGGGATGGGCCGGGGGTGCCTAAACGCCCCGGTCCGCCGAGAGTTGAAAAGGGATGGCGCAGCCAGACAGCCCATGCGCCGAGAGCCGCCCCGGAGCGGCGAGCGGGAGCACGGCACACCGCTTCGGGGGCCCGAGCCCGTCCGTTCGCCGGCGATCGGCCGCGTCACCCGAGTTCGAACACGAACCCCACCAGCGTCAGCGCCGCGACCGCCGCCCCCGCCGTCGACGCCGGGATCCCCTGGGTCTCCGCGAGCCCGTACGCCCGGATCGCACCGGCCCAGACGCCGACGACCAGCACCGCGGCCAGCCCCACCAGCTCGACGCCCGCGATCGCCGACTGGAGCACCGCGATCGCGCTCTCCGGGTCGGCGGGGACCGAGACCGAGCGGAGCTGTGCCACCGCGAACCCGAGTACGGCGACGAGTCGGAGGAGGCTCGGCGCCATCCCCCAGCCGGCGACGACCGCGGTATCGACGAAGTTTCCGGACCCACCGACCGCCCGCCCGGCGCCGTAGAGGACGACCGTGTGCCAGAACCACCACAGCGGGACGAGCACGATCGACGCCGGCGGGAGCCAGGAGAGCTCCTCGGCGACCATGGCGCCGAGGTTGCGCTCGACGGTCTCGGGCTCGTCACAGCCCGACGGCGTCTCCTCGAACGACGAGTCCTCACAGAACGTGTCGCCGGGGTACGCCGGGTTGTCGACGGTGACCGTCGTGTCGAGCGCGGCCGCGAACTGATCGAGGAACACGGCCATCCCGGCCGCGACGGCGATCGTCACGACGGCGACGACGGCCGCGGCGTGGGCGATCGGGGGTGAGCCGTCCTGTGCGCCGAAGTACCTGCCCGGTCGGAGGAGGGGCGTTCGGGGACCAGCATGGTGCCACGCTGTTCGCCGGGCGACAAATAGCCTGCCCCAACGGCCAGCGGCGCCGCCGGTCCCGAAGCGCTTTCCCGCCTCCCCGGGGAGTGAGGGGTATGAAGCAGGCGATCGTCGCCCGGACCGACCTCGGGATGGGGACCGGCAAGCTGGCCGCGCAGGTGGCACACGCCTCGCTCTCGGCGTACGAGGACGCCGACGAGCGCACGCGTCGGGCGTGGAAAGGCGAGGGGCAGAAGAAAGTCGTGCTGAAGGGCAGCGGCGAGGACCAGCTGTTCGAACTGGCCGACCGCGCCGAGCGGGAGGGGCTCCCGAACGCGGTCGTCCGCGACGCCGGCCACACCCAGCTCGACCCGGGGACCGCGACGACGGTCGCGATCGGCCCCGGCGACGACGAGATCGTCGACCGCGTGACCGGCGACCTCTCGCTGTACTGAAACCGATACGGCGCCGCCGATCGACGGGGCGCGGCGGGACGGACAGCGTTAACTCCCGAGCCGAGGTACTCCGGAGCGATGCGTGAGGCCCACCCCCGCGAGCGCACGGTCGGCGTCGAGTGGTACGTCAGCGACGCCGACGGCGTCGGCGGCCGCCTGCGGGACAGCCCGGCCGACTTCCGCGTCCGGGAGCTGGAGGCGTTCGACGTCAACCCCGTCGACGCCGGCGCCGACGACTACCCCTACCTCGTGCTGCGGGCGACGCTCGCGGGCTGGGACACCAACGACTTCGCTGGCCGGCTCTCCGACGCGATGGGGATCTCCCGCGAACGCGTCGACTGGGCGGGCACGAAGGACAAGTACGCGGTGACGACCCAGCTGTTCTCGGTGTACGACGCCGAGCCCGAGCAACTGCCCGAGATCCGCGACGCCGAGATCGAGGTCGTCGGCCGCGCCGGGCGGCACCTCTCCTACGGCGACCTCGCGGGCAACGCCTTCGAGATCGCGGTTCGCGAGCCCGAGACCCCGGAGAACGCCGACGGGATCACCGACCAGCTTCGAGCGTTCGCCGGTGACGAGGACGGCGACCGGATCGGCGTCCCCAACGTGTTCGGCCACCAGCGCTTCGGCAGCCGGCGGCCCGTCACCCACGAGGTCGGGCTCGCGATCGTCCGCCGGGAGTGGCGCGACGCGGTGCTGGCGTACGTCGGTAACCCGTACGAGGCCGAGCCCGACGACACCCGCGAGGCGCGCGCGGTCGTCGACGAACAGGCCGCGAGCGACGACCCCGACTGGGGCGCCTGTCTCGACGCCATGCCCCGAAAACTGGGCTACGAGCGATCGATGCTCCACCGGCTGCAGGAGCGCGGCGCCGGCGACGCCGACACGGGCGCCGACAGCGAGGTCGACGCGGGCGACGACGAGCCCGAGAACCCCTGGCGGCACGCGATCGAGGCCGTGCCGTCGAACCTCCAGCGCCTGTTCGTCAACGCCGCGCAGTCGTACGCGTTCAACCGCATCCTGAGCGAGCGGCTGGAGCGTGGGCTCCCGTTCCACGAACCCGTCGCGGGCGACGTCTGCTGCTTCGCGGACACGGGGGTCGACGCCGTCCGGAAGCCCGACCCCGACCGACTCCAGCGCGCGACCGAGGACCGCGTCGACGTGCTCAGCCGGCACTGTCGGCGCGGGCGGGCGTTCGTCACCGCACCCCTGATCGGCACCGAGACGGAGTTCGCCGACGGCGAGCCGGGCGAGATCGAACGGGCGGTGTTCGAGGACCTGGGGCTGGAACCCGAACTGTTCGACCTCCCGGGGAACTTCGAGTCCACGGGCACGCGGCGGGCGATACTGGTCGACACGGAGCTGACCGTCGAGCACGATCCGCTGACGTTCGCGTTCGCGCTCCCCTCCGGGAGCTACGCCACGACGGTGCTGCGGGAGTACCTGAAAACCGATCCGACGGCGCTGTAGCCGAAACCGCCTGCGGACGACGACCGCAAGCGCGCCGCTTTTCCCGGTCAGCCGCCACCGTCCACCATGGACTGTCGGCGGTGTGGCACCGAGCTCGACCGGCCGGGCGACTACTGTCTGGCCTGCGACACCGCCAACTGCGACGCCGTCGTCGTCGCGTTCGAGCGCGAGCGCGCGACGCTCACCTTCCTGCGCGACCCGCCGGAGCACGCCGACGACGAGCAGCCCGAGATCGTCGGCGAGACGACGATCACCACCGTCCCCGAGGAGGACCCCGAGGCACGGGTCGTCGAACTCCGCAACTTCGCGGGGAAAGTCGCCGACGAGATACGGCGCAAGCGCCCCGAGGAGGTGTACGCCGCCGGCGCCCGCGAGCCGCTGCGGGAGTGTCGCGCCCAGCTCCACCACCGGTTCTACCGCGTCCCGGACGACGACCCCGTCGAACGGGTGCGGAGCCAGCGCGGCGAGCGGTCGCTGGAGGTCGTCCAGACGGCGCCGGAGGAGAAGCTCGGCGGCTCCCACTCCACGCTCATCGGCGGCCGGGACGGCCGGGACGTGGTGAACACCGTCGCCGCCCACCCCAACGTGAAGAAGCTGATCCCGGGGCCGATCGAGGCCGGCGGGGGCGGGAGCCGCGGCGGCGTGCGGGCGAAGGCGACCCGGGCCGGACAGAGCGGCAACGTCCGCCTGCTGATCCGCGACGGCTCCAGCGTGCAGGAGAACCGCGTGGTGACGACGGCGATGGACCGGGAGACCGGCGAGCGGGTTCGGGACGCGCTCAACGAGGCGCTGGTCGAGGCCGGCTTTCAGGCGGAGTAGTCGGGGCGACTCGCAGGGTTTTTGTGCGCGCTGGGGCTACCTCTCTCCACTATGGCTGAGAACAAGGCACGGTCCGTCGGCAGCGCCGGCCGATTCGGCGCTCGCTACGGGCGGGTCTCCCGGCGACGCGTCTCGGAGATCGAGGACGCGATGGAGAACGCCACCGTCGACGGCGACTCCGTCAAGCGCATCGGCACCGGCATCTGGAAGAACGAGGAGACGGGCGAGACGTTCACCGGCGGCGCCTACCGCCCCGAGACGCCCGGCGGGCGCTCGGTCCAGCGCTCCATCCGCGCGGCGCTGTCCGAAGACAACGAGTAACGAATGAGCTACAAGTGCTCCCGCTGTAAGCGCGACGTCGAACTCGACGAGTACGGCGGCGTCCGCTGTCCCTACTGTGGCCACCGCGTCCTGCTGAAGGAGCGCGGCGGCGACGTGAAGGAAGTCGACGTGAAGTGACGGCACACACCGCCACTCTCTCTATCTCGTTCGACTCTCCCGACCGCGCCAGACGCGTCTTCGCGAGCCTCGACCCCGAGGTCGGCGGCGTCGACGACGACCGAGCGACGGCGGGGGTCTCCCGCGACGGCGACACCGTCTCGGTGACCGTCGAGGCGACCGACCTGACCGCGCTGCGGGCCGGCACGACCAGTTGGAGCCGGCTGCTCACCGTCGCCGAAGCGGTGACTGGGGCCGGAGCCCAACGGTTTTAGGCACCCCCCGGCGAACTGTTCCGGTGTGATACCCCCCATCGCCAGCAACTTCGTCGCAGGTGAGAGTCCGGCGGCCGCGCTCGATCACGCCGCGCGCGCGAACGACGACGGCGTGAACGTGATCCTGAACCTCCTCGGGGAACACTACGACGACCCGCGAGACGCCGCCGCCGACACGAAGGCGTACCGCGCGCTGATCCGGGACATCGCCGACAGCGACGTTGACGCCTGCGTCTCCGTCAAACCGTCCCAGCTCGGCATCGACATCAGCGACGAGGTGTTCACCTCGAACTACCGCTCGATCGTCGAGGCCGCACAGGACGCCGGCGTGTTCGTCTGGTGTGACATGGAGGACGCCGACACTACCGACGTGACCCTCGACGCCTTCGAGCAGTTCGCCCGCGAGTTCGACGGCGGCGTCGGCCAGTGTGTCCAGTCGAACCTCCGCCGCACGAGCGACGACCTCGAACGGCTCGCGGACGTGCCGGGGAAGATTCGCCTGGTGAAGGGCGCCTACGACGAGGGTGAGGCGATCGCCTACACCGAGAAGTCCCAGGTGAACGAGCGCTACCGCGAGGACCTGGAGACGCTGTTCGCGGAGTACGAGGGCGAGGTCGCCGTCGGCAGCCACGACCCGCAGATGATCGACTACGCCCGCGACCTGCGCGAGGAGTACGGCCGGGAGTTCGAGATCCAGATGCTGATGGGGGTCCGCGAGGACGCACAGCGCGAGCTCGCCGCCGACGGTGAGGAGGTGTGGCAGTACGCGCCCTACGGCGACAAGTGGCTCTCCTACTTCTACCGCCGCCTACGCGAGCGCAAGGAGAACGCGCTGTTCGCGCTGCGGGCAATCGTGAGCGGCTAGCCGCGTGACGCAATCGTGAGCGAGTAACCGCAGTAGGCCGTCAGCAGGCAGCACCGGAGCGGTACCGCTTTACTTCTCGGGGCGACAGGTGTAGACGAATGACTCGGTGGAAGCGAGATTTCGCCAGCGGCCTGATCGTCGTCCTCCCGGTGCTGGTGTTGCTGCTGGTGCTGCGCTGGCTGATCGGCCACCTGCTCGGCCTGCCGCTGAACGTGCCGCCGGACCAGATCCCGCCGGGGCTCGTGCCGGCGCCGATCACGCTCGAGGCGGCGGCGATGGCGCTGGAGCTCGGGCTGACGCTGGGGCTGTTCGTGACGGTCACGCTCGCGGCGGGCTACCTGATGCGCACCCAGATGGGCCGGATCGCCGAGGGGCTGTTCGACGACGTGGTGAACCGCGTCCCGGGGATCCGGGTGCTGTACAACGCCTCGAAGCTGGCGGTCGAGACCGCGGTCTCGGGCGCGAGCGACCTCCAGCAGCCGGTGAAGCTCGAACCCTGGAACGGGATGCGGATGACCGCGTTCAAAACCGGCCAGCGCACCTCGGACGGCCGGGACGTGCTGTTCCTCCCGACCGCGCCGAACATCACCACGGGGTTCGTCGTCGAGGTCGACCCCGACGAGTACGAGGAGACCGACGAGAGCGTCGAGCAGGCGCTGACGCGCGTGCTCTCGGCGGGGTTCGGCGAGTCCGAGGCGTCGGACGCGACAGAGATCCCGGTCACCGACGCGCTCTCGGGCGACGGCGACGACGGCGCGGAGCGGTCCCGAACCTGAAGACTTAGGTCGGCGCAGGGCGGATGGCTAGGCGTGCTGACGGTCCCCGGCTTCGACCCGCTCGCCGCCCCTCTCACGGTCCTGCTCCAGCACACCGCTTCCGGCGGCCCGCTCTCCCAGCTCGTCGAGACCGCCACCGGCCCGGTCGGCCTGGTGGCGATCTTCATCTACTCGTTCCTGATCGCGTTCGCCCTCCCGGGCGTGAGCGAGATCGTGCTGGCGGCGCCGCTGGATCTGGGGCTGAGCCAGACGATGCGGCTCGCGGTGATCATCCTCGTCTCCGGCGTCGGCAAGGCCGCCGGCTCCGTGTTCGCGTTCCACATCGGCCAGGAGGCCAAGGAGTCCGGCCCCGTGACCCGCGCGCTGCGTCGGTCGCGGTTCGACGTGGTCGAGTGGTCCGAGAAGAAGGTGGTCCAGCTCGCGAAGAAGTACGGCTACGGGGGCCTCGCGCTCGCGCTCTGTGTCCCGACGTTCCCCGACACGCTGTCGATCTACGCCTTCTCGGTGCTCGAGGAGGACTACTACCGGTTCGCGGTGGCGACGTTCGTCGGCAGCGTCGGGCGCCTGCTGGTGACGCTGGGGCTGATCGAGGTCGTGACGTTCTTCTAAGCCAGCCACGGCTCGCGAACAGCGAGCGGCGTCGGCCGCTCGATCGGAGCGTCTGCCGTGGCTGTGCGGAGTCAACTACGGCTCGCGACCGGTTCCAGCCTTCGTGCTGGAACCTCGGAGCGTCTGCCGTAGTTGTGTGAATCCATCCCCCTCTGCACTGCGACACCGGACCCACAGCCTACAAGCGTCAGCCACTCCCACCGCCGGGTATGCGCCTCGCCGACGCCACCTGGACCGACGTTCGCGACGCCGACGCCGACCTCGCGGTGCTCCCGGTCGGTTCGACCGAGGGCCACGGTCCGCACGCGCCGCTGGGGACCGACGCGTTCACCGCCGAGGCCGTCGCCGACGCCGGCGCCGACGCCTACGAGGCCGAGACGGGCGAGTCCGTGCTGGTCGCGCCGACGATTCCGGTCGGGATCAGCGAGGAACACCGCGCGTTCGACGGCACGCTCTGGGTGACGCCGGACACGTTCCGCGCGTACGTCCGGGAGACCGTCGAGAGCCTCGCCGGCGGCGACGGGCCGGACGCGGTCGTGCTGGCCAACGGCCACGGCGGCAACGTCGACGCGCTCCGGGAGGTCGCCGCCCGCCTGACCCGCGACGGGGTGGCCCGGGTCGCGCCGTTCACCTGGTTCGACGCCGTCGGCGAGCACAGCGGCGACATGGGCCACGCCGGCCCACTGGAGACAGCGTTCCTGCGACACGAACAGCCCGACCTCGTCCGGGAGAACCGCGTCGACGAGGCCCGCGAGCACGGGAGCGAGCGCTGGGGCGACTGGGTCGCGGGCGTCAACCTCGCCGTCGACAGCGACGAGTTCACCGAGAACGGCGTCGTCGGCGACCCGAGCGAGGGCGACGCTGCGCGGGGAAGAGAGCTGAAGGAACTGGCGACCGACGCGCTGGTCGACCTGCTGGCGGCGCTCCGGGAGCGGACCGCGTAGCTACTCGTCGTCCTCGTCGCCGCCCGCGGCGTCCTGCAGCTCGGAGCGGATCTCCGGCAGCGTGCCCGCGAGGTCGCTCACGTCCTCGTGGGCCTCCTGGATCTCCTCGATGAGCGCCTCCAAGTCGTCGATCTCCGCTTCCAGATCGTCGGCGTCCTCGAAGGCGTCGGCGCGCTCGCCCATCACGTACTGCTTCTTCGCCGCCCGGAGGTGGTCGGCGGCGTCGCCGGTGTCGAGCGCGGACTTGAGGGAGTTGAGCGCGCCGAGCGCGTTGTCGGACTCGATCTCCCAGACGGCGTCGGCGGCCGGCAGCGACTCGCGGGCGTCCGCGAGGTGGCTCTCGACCTCCCCCCGCATCTCCGCGGCGGCCTCGCCGAACAGGTCGTCCTCGTCGAACGTGGTCTGACTCATGGCCACAGATTGCACGGCCGTGTGGTAAAAAGGTCGCCACAGAGTGGAACTGAAAACGGCGGCCGAAACCGGTTCAGCCCGGAGATCAGCCGGGAAGCGCCGATCAGTTTCACCCCGCCCGGTCAGTCCTCGATCGCGACGAGCCGCATCCGCGGGTAGCCGTCCTCCATCGCCATCCGGGTCCGTACCTCGGTCCCCTCGTAGTCGATGCGCATCTCGACCTCCATGAGGCTGCCAGTGAGCTCTGCGTACCCCTCGTCGTGGTCGATCGCGTCGGCGACGCGGTCCTCGAGCACGTCGACGGCGACGGACTCGCAGTACGGCTGGTTCTCGATCGCCTCCTCGATCGCCGTCTCGAGGCTGTCGGTGCTGGCCGGCGAGACGGGGGTGCCGGCGAACTGGTGGTACAGCGAGCCGAACTTGATGCCGGCCTCGAAGCAGGCCTGCTGGGCGTCGGTGGGCGCGTCGGTCATGCCTGCGGGTCGGCAGCGACGCGGGAAAGCGGTGTCGGGAGCGCTTTGTGCCGGCGGCGAGATGCCGGGGTATGGTCGAACTCTGGATCCTCCCCGTCGTCGGCTTCTTCGCCGTCGCGTTCGGCTACGTGTGGCTGCGACACGCGATCAGCGCCGAGATCGAGGCGGCGACGGCCGAACAGGCCGAGCGACTGGACCGGCTCGAACGCCGCGTCGACGCGCTCGAGGCGAGCGACGACGGCCGCTGACTGTGGCGGCCGGACCGCACCGTATTTACCCCCGCTAACCGCATACGCAACCGAATGGACGACCCGGTCCTGCTGACGGGTGCCGGCGGCCGCGTGGGGCAGGCGATCCTCTCCCGGCTCGCCGACGAGTACGACTGGCGACTGCTCGACCGGGAGCCGATCCCCGAGGACCGCCGCCACGGCGTCCCCGAGTCCGCGACGGTCGTCGCCGACGTGACCGACGACGCGGCCGTCGCGAACGCGATGGCCGACTGCAACGCCGTGATCCACCTCGCGGGCGACCCCCGGCCCGACGCGCCGTGGGACTCGGTGCTCGCGAACAACATCGACGGCACGCAGACCGTGTTCTCGGCGGCGGTCGAGACGGGCGTCGAGAAGGTCGCCTTCGCCTCCTCGAACCACGCCGTCGGCGCCTACGAGACCGACGAGCGCACGCCGGCGATGTACCGCACCGACGACGACTACCGGCTCGACGGCAGCGAGCTCCCCCGGCCGTCGAACCTCTACGGCGTCTCGAAGGCCAGCGGCGAGACGCTCGGGCGCTACTACCACGACCACGCCGACCTCGACGTGGTCTGTGTCCGGATCGGCAACCTCACCGAGGGCCACCCCCCGCGGGAGTACGAGCGCGGGCAGGCGATGTGGCTCTCCCACCGCGACTGCGCCCACCTGTTCGACCGCTGTCTGCGAGCCGACTACGGCTACGAGATCGTCTACGGCATCTCCGACAACGACCGCAAGTACTACTCCATCGAGCGCGCGAAGGAAGTGCTCGGCTACGAGCCCGTGGACAACTCCGCGGAGTACACGTTCGAGGGCGAGCCGAAAGAGGGAGTCGACGGCGAGTAGCTACGCCCCTTCTGCCGCCGCGATCACGTCGTCGTACGGCGGTTCGTTCGTCGGGTCGTCGGCGACCCACGAGTACGTCACCGCCCCCTCGTCGTCGATCACGAACACCGCGCGGTTCGCGATGCCGTAGAGGCCGAGATCCGGGATGTCCATCTCCAGCCCGTACGCACGGATCGCCTCGCCGGCCGTGTCGCTCACGAGGTCGAACTCGATGCCGTGCTCGTCCCGGAAGGCCCCCTGGGCGAACGGCGAGTCGGCGCTGACGCCGAACACCGTCGCGCCGGCCGACTCGAACGCGTCGATCCGCGCCTGGAGCGCGACCATCTCGTTGGTGCAGGGCGGCGTGAACGCCCCCGGGAAGAAGGCGAGCACGACCGGCCCGTCGCCGAGCTGGTCGTCGAGGTCGAACGCCTCGTGGTCGCTCGTCCCTCTCGTCGCCGTGAACACTGGTGCGGGATCGCCGGTGGAAACCATCGACCGACAGTACGGGCCAGTGACACTTAAGCGCGGACGCGAACGTGGTCGGGACGAACGCCTATGGCCCCGGCCGCCCTGTTCCGCCCATGGCCACACTCGAACGCGTCCGGATCTACCCAGTCAAGGGGCTCGACGCCGTCGAGGTCGACGCCGCCGAGCTGCTCGACGGCGGCACGCTCGCCGGCGACCGGGAGTACGCGCTGTTCGACGCCGACGCGGACGACGACGTCGACGGCAGCCCCCACGAGAACGGCGTGTTCAACGCCAAACACAGTGACCGCTTCCACGAGCTCGACGCCGAGTACGACCCCGAGAGCGCGGAGCTGACCCTCGAGATCGGGAGCGACCACCGGACGTTCGACCTCGACAGCGAGCGCGAGGCCGCGTCGACGTGGTTCTCGGATCTGTTCGACCACGAGCTCACCCTCCGGCGGAACGGCTCGCTCGGCTTCGTCGACCGCCGGGGGATGGGCCCCTCGGTCGTCAGCACCGCCACGCTCGAGGCGGTCGCCTCGTGGTTCGACGGGATGACGGTCGAAAGCGCCCGGCGACGCCTGCGGGCGAACCTCGAGATATCGGGCGTGCCGGCGTTCTGGGAGGACCGCTTCGTCGGCGACGACGCCCCCGCGTTCGAGGTCGGCGGGTTGCGGCTCGAGGGCGCGACGCCGTGCGCCCGCTGCGTGGTGCCCGAGCGCGACCCCGAGACCGGCGAGCCGACCCCCGAGTTCCGGGAGCGGTTCGTCACGCGGCGCGAGGAGACGTTCCCCGAGTGGGCCGACGCCGACGCGTTCGACCACTTCTACACGCTGATGCTGATCGCCCGGGTGCCCGACCGTGACCGCGGCCGGACGCTCCGCGTCGGCGACCCCGTCGAACTCGTCGACTGAGCGCGGTCGGCGCCCGTCGACGCGCTCACTCGAACAGCCCCTCCACGTCGTCCTCCTTCCGTCGCTGCCGGGCGACGACGCCCGCGAGGCGCTCGAACACGATCGCCCGCCCGCTCGGCTCGGCGCCGGCGTAGTCCCGGAGGAACGTCGCGTAGCGCGTGCTCTCGGGGCGCTCGTCGTCGCGGGCGAACCGGAGCGCGTCGGCGACCACAGCCGGGTCGTCGCCCCGGGCCGCCGCGACGGCGCCGGCGACGACCGCCGCCGCCGACAGCGGGAGTTCACCCGGGGTCGGCCGGTCGCCGTCGACGGCGACCGTCGGCGGCGGCGAGCGCTCGGCGACTTCGGGGTCGGCGCCGAACGCCGCCAGCCAGCGCCGGATCGGGCCGAGGTCGACCTCGCGACCCTCCGTGAGCGAATCGAGCGCCAGCTCCGCGTCCGTCGCCGCGTCGAGCGCCGAGCTCCAGTCGCCGCGGCGGCTCGCGGTCACCGCGGTCGCGAAGGCGGCGAGGCCGTCGCGCAGGTCGTCGCTGGGCTCGTCGGCTGTCTTGGCGTCGTCGGGATCGGCGCCCGGATCCACGGGTGCCTCGCCCGCCCAGATCACCCTGGCGACGGCGTACTCGCCGGCGTTGTGCGCGGCCGCGCCGGCGAGGACGGTGGTCATCGGCTCTCGGCCGCGGCGAGGGCGTCCTCGTCGACGAACACGACCACCTCCCGCCCGATCGTTCGGAGGTGGTGACGCCGGCGCTCGTAGTCGCCCTCGCCCTCCAGCGCGGCGGTCACCGCGCCGTCGCGGTTCACGTGGGCGATGACGACCGCGGGGCGGTCCTCCTCGATCCGGTTTTCGAGCTCGGTTTCGTTGTACGCGCACTCGGTGGTCACGTCGTCGGCGGCGACGTACCAGTGGAGGGGGAGCGCGTGCCCGAGGTTGAGACACTCCGGCGCCATCCCGCCGCCGGTGCCGGGTTCGACGACGAGCTCGCTACCGTAGATCAGGAGGTCGGTCCCCTCGTGGGTCGGCGCGATCGCGCCGACGTCGTCGAACGTCGCTCGGAACTCCTGCTGGGGCTGGGCGTACTGCACGAGCTCGTTGTCGTCGGCGGCGGGGCTGACGTAGGCGGCCGACGCGGCCGGCACGAGCATGGCGCCGACGACGAGCACCACCAGCGCCGCGCTCGCAACCGTGCCGACGCGGTCCTCGGCGGCCAGCGACTGCCAGCCGGTGCGGACCACCAGCGCCAGCGCGACGGCGGCGGGGATCGCCAGCGGCACGATCGCGTTCACCATGATCCAGCCGGCGCGGATGTCCGTCGCCAGCGGGTAGCCGAGGATGCTGACGAACCCCCAGTAGCCCGCGAACATCACCAGCGGGCGCGGTCGGTCGCCGCCGTAGCGGGCGACGAGGAACCCAACCGCGGCGAACGGGACGACGACGAGCGCGTAGTTCGCCAGCACGCCGAACGTGTGCTCGAGGAAGCAGACGTAGCCGCCGATCACCGTCTCCTTGCCGCATTTGGGTTCGACGCTGCCGCCGAACCAGTACTCCAGCCCCGGCCGGATGTCGCCCCAGGTCGCGTCGAGCAGGGCGGGGAGCCGGGTGGGGTCGAACACGGCGTCCCAGAGGCCGACGCCGGCGCCGACGGTCCGGGGCGCGTAGAAGAACAGCGAGACCAGGACGAACAGCCCCACGCTCCCCAGCAGCGCGCCGCCCCAGCGGATCGCCGCGCCCTCCGGGTGGACGAGGTCGACCAGCATCGTCACCGCGACGAGCAGCACCAGCGCGGCGACGCTGGCGGTCAGCGGCCACCCCGAGAGGGCCGCGTAGCCCAGCACGAGCAGCGTCAGCGCCGACACCGCCGCCCAGAGGAGCACGTCGGTCGATCGCTCGGGGCCCGAGAGCGCGTCGACGTACGGGTCGACACGGGCGGCGACGGCGTCGAGCCCCGAGTCGTAGTTCCGGGGGTTCATCAGCGAGAAGTCGAGCAGGAGCGCGCCGGCGCCGACCCAGCACATCAGGTACACCAGCGCGTTCTCCTTGGCCGCGAAGCCCAGCGCGCCGAACGCGAAGGCGGGGTAGAGCAGGCGCGGCCGGGCGTCGTCGAGCGCGCGGAGGCCGAAGCCGAACGCGACGAACATGAACGCCGCGACCAGCAGCGAGCTCCGGTAGAACCGGGAGTAGTACAGCAGGATCGGGTTGAACGAGAGCAACACGGCCACCAGCACCGTCTCGAGGTCGCTCAGGCGGCCGCGGAACAGCAGCGCCGACAGCGGGAGGAGCGCGCCGACGACGGCGACGAACAGGCGCATCGAGAAGTCGGTCGGGCCGAGGGCGCTGAACACCCAGGCGTTCGCGTACTGCGCCAGCGGCCCGTGGACGATGTAGCGGTAGCTGATCTCGCCGGTCTCGAGGTAGTGCAGCGCCCAGTAGGCGACGCGTCCCTCGTCGAAGTGAGCGACGCGCTGGCCGAGAAACAGCAGGCGTGCGACCAGCCCCGCCGCGACGACGGCGACGACCGCCCTGACCGTGTCGTCGGTTCGGCGGAGGGCATCGGGGAGCGAGGAACGATCCATCGGTCTGCGAGTGTAACGGGCGAAACCTAAGTGTGTCCCTCCGGCCCGAACGCGGCCGGCTCAGAGCAGTTCGTCGGCGTCGATCCGGCCGTCGCGCTCGACGCCGCGGACCGTCACTTCCTCGCCGAGCTGGACGCTCTCGCCGGTCTCGACGCTTCGGGTCTCCTCGCCGTTGTCGACGACGACGGGGCTGCCCGACTGGACGACCGTGCCGGTGAACTCGACCTCTTGGCCGTCGCTGTCGCCGCCGGATCCGTCGTCATCGCGGAGCTCGTCGGCCCCGTCGCCGTCCTCGCCGAACGCCGAGAGCCCGCCCTGGTCGGCGGCCGGCGGCGTCTTCTCGCCGCCGGCGTCGGGCGTCTCGACGTCGGCCTCGCCGTCGAGGATCGAGACGGTCGACTGCCAGCCGGCGGAGGCCTCGAGCTCGTCCTGCCAGCCGTCCTGGATCTCCACGTCGGTGAACGCGACGCGGTCGGCGAGGTCGATGCTCCGGTCGGCCTTCTCGCCCCAGAGCGCGACCCGGATGTCGCCGGTGTCGTCCCGCACGCGGACGTTCCGGACCTGCCCCTGCGAGCCGTCGTCGCGGTCGAACGTGCGCTTCTCGTCGGTCTCGATCACCGCGCCGGCGATGTCGACGGTGTCGCCCATCTCCACCTCGTCGATGTCGGTCGTCTCGGGGACGTACTCCACGTCCTCGTCGACTTCCTCGATCGTGCCGCGGGAGCCGACGTGGAGTTCGAGGTCGCCCTCGCGCTCGCGGACGTAGCCGTCGACGACCTCGACCACGGCGCCCGCGTCGAGCTCCTCGAGGAGGTCGGTCCCTCGTCCCAGAGCGTCACGCGGATGCGGCCGGTCTCGTCGCCGATCGCGACGTTGCCGACCCGGCCCTCGGTGCCGTCGTCGCGGTCGAACGTGCGGTAGTCGTCGTCCACGTCGAGCAGCTTCCCGACGAGGGTCACGTCCGAGAGTCCCATCGAGAGCTCCTCGACGGTGTAGCTGTCGGACAGCGACACGTCGATCTCCACGTCGGGGTCGATCTCGGCCTTGTCCGCGGAGACTTCGACGCCGTTGTACCCCTCCTTCGGCCGGCCCGCGATCCGGAGCACGTCGCCCTCTTCCAGTTCTTCGAGGGCGGACTCGGCCATCTCGTCCCACAGCGAGAGCCGGATCCGGCCGGACTCGTCGGCGACCTCGGTGTTGACGACCTGGCCGTCGGGCTGGTCGCCGTCGCGCTCGAACGTGCGTTTCTCGCCGATCGAGACGAGCTTGGCGACGAACTTCACGTCGTCCATGCCCGGTTCGACGTCGGCGACGCTCTCGACCTCGCCGCCCTCGTCCTCGAGCTCGTGGGCGACGAGCATCGCCGCCGTCTCGTCGTCCGCGAGGCCACCCATCTCCTCGACCTTCTCCGCCACCATCTCCTCGAACTCCTCGGCGGAGACGTCGGCGTCCAACTCCTCGTGGACGTCCTCGATGGCACTCATTCGTAGCGGCAGGTAGCACAGCCGACGGTTAAGCGTTGCCGTTGGGGTGTGAACGCGCCGCTGTGCCACGGTTTTCGACCGCGCGATTTCGTCGCCATACGCGGCCTGGCGCGCCCTCCTACAAGAGTTCGGGGGCGGGAATTCAGAGGTCGGAGGCAGAGATCCAGAGGTGGCGCCGCGTCGCCGGAACGGCGACAACGCTTTTCGGTGCGCTGGCGGTATCGATTGCTATGAGCTACGAGACCACGACCGAGCGAGGGTTCCTGCTCTCGACCCGGGAGTGGGGCGTCGTCGGCGGCGCGACGGGGCTGATGCTGCTGAACGTGTTCGTGATGTACCTCGCGGCGGCGACGCCGCTGGCGCGGGTGAACCAGATCGTGTTCTCGATCCCGATCGTCGGCGCGCTGGTGTACGGCGCGCTGATCACCGGCGGGCAGATGGTGGCCGAACGCGGGTTCGAGAACGACTCGATGGGGCTGGCGATGGCCGGCGTGGTCGTGCTCGAACTCGCCTTCGGCGCGTTCGGCGGCGGCGTGCTCGCCTTCCTCTCCGAGGGAGCCCGCGTCCCCGCGCTGGCGATCACCGGCGCCGTCGTCGTCGCCATGACGGCGCTGATCGGGACGTACGTCTACCTGCGCTCGGGCACGCAGTTCGACCACTACGGCCGCTGGGCGACGTACGCGTTCCTCGGCGGGCTGGGCGCGCTCCTCGTCGCGACGTTCGTCCCCGTCGTCGGCGTCGCCGCGTTCGCGCTCATCTTCCTCGGCTTCCTGCTCCGACTGGGGTACGAGATGTGGCAGGTCCGGGAGAGCCGCGGCCGCCCGGCGATGCAGTCCGTGGGGCTGTACGTCGCGGTCGCCGGGGTGTTCGTCCACGTGCTGCAGATGGTGGTGCGCGCGCTGGCCGAGCGGTAGATCGTGGTACCACGACCCTCGCAAGGGTTATCCCCGGAACGGCTGTACGTTTGTTTGCAATGGCAAACGGTTCAGTTGACTTCTTCAACGACACGGGCGGTTACGGTTTCATCTCGACTGAGGACGCGGACGACGACGTGTTCTTCCACATGGAAGACGTTGGCGGCGCCGACCTCGAGGAGGGACAGGAAGTGGAGTTCGACATCGAACAGGCCGACAAGGGCCCCCGCGCGACGAACCTCGTCCGCAACTAATCTGTCTTCTGTCGCCTGACCGCGACTGAACACAGCACCTTATCACAACCCAACTACCGAGGAGCGACGGCGCCCGGTACTACCGTGGGTCGAGTTATCAGTCGGGATAGCGGTAGGGAAAGTTTTTTCGTTGACAGGAAGAACATCCGGTCGATGAGGTACCGACGTACCCAGAGACGACCGGGCGAGGGCGTGGCCGTCGACGCTGGTGGGGAGAACCGAACCGGCCACCACACGGGAGGACGATGAACGACGCTCGTGAGATCACCGTCTCGCTCGACAGCGAGGCGGCACACGCCTACGACCGCATCCTGAACGCGCTGGAGCAGCAGCACGACCAGGCGATCGACGCCGACGACCACGCCGAGCGGATCCTGCGGAAGTACATCGCCGACGAGTACCGGAAGCTCATCCTCAACGGCGAGTCGAAGACGCCGATCAAGCAGCTCCCGGAGGAGTGAGCTGCTCGGTGTTCGTCAGCCGAAAAGAGTGGGACTGCCGAGAACCGGCTAAGCCGGTTCTCGTGCTCCCACATCGAAGATGATGGGACCGCCCGGATTCGAACCGGGGTCACGGGCACCCAAGGCCCGAAGTATACCAGGCTAACCCACGGTCCCGCACCACCAACTCCGCGGCTCTCGCGGTAAAGCGTTTCGGGGTCAGACGGGGATGCCGAACATCACCGCGATCCCGACGGTCGTCACGCCCATCAGGAGCAGCTGGAGCGGCCCGCCGACCCGGACGTAGTCCGTGAACCGATACCCACCGGGCCCGTAGACGAACAGGTTCGTCTGGTAGCCCACCGGCGTCATGAACGCGGTGCTGGCCGCGAACATCACCGCGAACAGGAACGCGGTCGCGCTGACGCCGACGGCCTGGGCGGTCTCGACGGCGACGGGGATCATCAGCACGACGCTGGCGTTGTTGCTGATCACGTTGGTCAGCAGCGCGGTGAGCAGGTAGAACACCGCGAGCACGCCGATCGCCGGCAGCATCGACGACGAGGCGACGACGCCCTCCGCGAGCAGCGACGCCGCGCCGGTGCGTTCGAGCGCGATCCCCAGCGGGATCACGCCCGCGAGCAGGATGATCACGTCCCACTGCACCGCCTCGTAGATCTCCCCGGGGTCGAGACAGCCCGTGACGACCATCGCGAGCGAGCCCAAAAGCGCCGCGACGACGATCGGGAGCACGCCCAGCCCCGCCAGCGCGACGACGGCGGCGACGATGCCGATGGCGATCCCGGTTTTCTCCCGGCGGTAGTCGTGGTGGTCGATCTCGCCGATCAAGATGAACTCCCTGCCGGCGTCGATGCGCTCGACGGTCTCGGTCGGCGCCTGTACCAGCAGCGTGTCGCCGACTTTCAGCGGCACCTGGTCCATCCGCCGGCGGACGACCTCGCGCCCGCGCCGGAGCGCGAGCACGGTCGCGTTGTAGCGCTGGCGGAAGGAGACGGAGGTCAGCGACTCGCCGACCAGCGGCGAGCCGGGGGCGACGACGACCTCGACGAGGTTCTGGCCCGCCTCGGCCTGCTCGAGTTCGGCCTCGTCGACGGGCACGTCGGTCAGGTCCAGTCCCTCCACGTCGAGCAGCGAGAGCAGCGTGTCGCGGTCGGTCCGGAGCGTGAACGTGTCGCCCGCCCGGATCTGTTTCGGGCCCAGCGGCTCAAGGAACACCTCCTCGCCCCGGATCAGCTGGAGCAGGTCGACGTCGAGGTCGCCCTCGACCAGCGCGTCCCGCACCTTCCTGCCGACCAGCGGCGAGTCGTCCCTGACGGTCACTTCGGTGAGGTAGTCGCCGACGCCGAACTCCTCGGTGAGGTCGTCCGTCGGCGGGATGCGCGCCGGCGTGAGCCAACGGCCGACCGTCAGCAGGTAGGCGATCCCGACGAGCATCACGACCACCCCCAGCCCCGTGAACTCGAACATGCCGAGGGCGTGGAGGTCGGTGTCGGCGTACGCCGGGTCCGTCGCCAGCCGGGCGGCCACGTCGCTGGCGAGCACGTTCGTGGAGGTGCCGATCAGCGTGAGCGTCCCGCCGAACATCGACGCGTACGACAGCGGGAGCAGGAGCTTCGAGGGCGAGGTGTCGCCGCGGTTGGCCACGTCGGTCACCATCGGGAGCAGGATCGCGACCGCGGCGGTGTTGTTGATGAACCCCGACACCGGCGAGACGATGCCGACGACGGCGCTCAGCTGCTTGGTCTCGCTGTCGCCGGTCACCCGGCCGATGTACTCCCCGAGCGTCTGGACGATCCCGGTCATCCGGACCCCCTCGCTGAGGATGAACATCGCCAGCACGGTGATCGTCGCCGAGCTCGCGAAGCCGGAGAGCCCCTGCTCGGGCGTGATCATCGTCACCGGGGCGGCGAGGTAGCCGGCGTCGGCGAGCAGGCCGCTGAGCGGCTCGACGAGCATCAGCGTCACCATCACCCCCAGCGCGGTGATGTCGACGGGCACCGGCTCGGTCGCGAACAGCACCAGCGCCGCCAGCACGATCAGGGTGACGACGACGACTCCGGGCGTGATCGCTGCCACGGAACCCCGGTCTCCGGGCGTCGGCAAAAGGGTGCGGGTTCAGCGGGCCGGCCGCGCTCGCTACAGCTCCTGGTCGGCGAGTTCGAGCGCCGCGACCTGCTCGTAGGGGCTCTTCCCGTTGCGGATCCCCTCGAGGATCAGGAACGCGTCGTCGGGCGAGAGGAAGTGGCTCGTCACGGCCCGCCCCAGCGGCGTCGCTTCGAACCCGTCGATGAACTCCCACTCGAGCAGCTTCCCGATCGCGTGTTTCGTCGGCACGTCGCCGATCATGCGGTCGTTGAGCCGCTTGGCGAGCTTGCCGGCGACGGCGACGTTCGCCAGCGTCTCCTCGGCGGCGGCGGACTCGTCGTACACCGTCGCCACGTCCTCCATCTCGCCTTTCAGCAGCTTGAACGCGATCTCGTCCTCGGTCGCCTCCATCGAGCCGTGGTAGCTGCAGTCCGGCTCGACGAGCAGGTACACCTTCCCCTGGTCGTGGTAGTCCGGCCGGCCCGCGCGGCCGAGCATCTGGGAGAACTCCTGGACGGAGAGCCACTCGATCCCCATCGCGAGCGAGTCGAACACCACCTGCGACGCCGGGAAGTCGACGCCGGCCGCGAGTGCGGCGGTGGTGACGACCGCCGCGAGATCCTGGTTCCCGAACTGGCGCTCGACCTGCTTTCGCTTCCCGTAGTCCAGCCCGGCGTGGTAGGGTGCGGAGTCGTACTCCAGCTTCCGGGAGATCTCGTGGCAGCGCCGCCGGGAGTTGGTGAAGACGATCGTCTGCCCGCGGTACCCTTTCGAGGACTTGCTGTCGAACTCCCGCCTGACGAGTCGGTCCTCGATCCGGAGCTTCTCGCGGCCGTCGGCGAACGTGACGTGGCGCTCGATGGGGACGGGGCGCTCCTCGAACTCGATCAGGGTCGCCCGGAGCTGTTCGGCCAGCCACTCGGGGTTGCCGACCGTCGCGGAGAGGTAGACGTACTGGGCGCCGTCGTAGCCCGAGCGCTCCTTCGCGCGCTGCTCGCAGTAGTGTTTGAGCCGGGAGATCATCCCGTCGAGGCGGTGGCCGCGCTCGCCCTCCTTCAGGCTGTGGACCTCGTCGATGACGACCGTCCCGATGTCGCCCATGTCCTTGCCCGTCCGGAGCCCGTGGTCGATCCCCTCGTAGGTGCCGACGATCACGTCGCGTCGGGGTCGAACTGCGCCCCCGAATCCGTCACGCGGGAGCCGCCGACGCGGAGGGTCACGTCGAGGACGTCGCCGTAGCGCTCCTCGAAGTCCTCGTGTTTCTGGTTCGCGAGCGCGACCAGCGGGACGAGGAACAGCAGCTTCCCCTCGCCCTTCAGCGCGCGGTCGACGCCGGCGAGCTCGCCGACGAGGGTCTTCCCCGTCGCCGTCGCCGAGACGACGAGCTGGTCCTCTCCGTCGAACAGGCCGTTCTCGACGGCGAGGCTCTGGACTGGGAGCAGACTGTCGAACCGCTCTTCGATCATCGACTGGAGCTCGGGGTGGAGGTCGAGGTCGCTGGTGGGGTACGGGTCGACCTCGTCGGTCGTCGCCGAGATCGTGTCGAACTTCGTGAGGTCGGGGTCGAGCTCGCCCTGCAGGAGGTCGGTGATGCGGTCGAGGTCGCCCACGTCGAGGAGGAGCTCCTCCAGGCGCTCCTGGGCCGCGCCGGTGAACTGGCCCTTGTAGGCGAGCTCCCGTTCGAGCTCCTCGACGGCGCAGTCCTGACAGATGTAGTCCCGATCGGCCGAGATGGCCGTCTCCTCGGTGATCGGCGAGTAGCGGCCGGCGTTGGCGCAGTAGCGACAGGTGCGGACGACCAGCGCGTCGAGCTGGTAGCCGTCGAGCATCGCCTGCAGGCGCTCGCGCCCCTCGGGGGAGGTCTGCTCGGAGATGCGGATGCGCTCGGCGCGGCGGGCGAGCTCGACGAACTCCTCGGGACGCATCGGCTCGCCGCCGTCGTCGTCGGACTGGAGGAACCGCCGCGGGCGGGGCCCGGCGTCGGTCTCCTTCAGCTCCAGCGTGCCGCGGAACACCCGGGAGCCGTCACGCTGGACGACGACGGTGTAGTCGTCGCCGGCCTCGTGGAGGAACAGGGTGTCGACGCGGGCGACCTGCTGAGACACGAGTGGTCGTAGGCGAAACGGGTACTTCAGCCATGCGGTGCGGCCCGGCCCGTTCCCGCGTCAACCGGTGGCGTGCGGGTGCAACACAGCCTCACAGAGGCTTTAGGGCCCCGGAGCGGGTAGGCTCCGGTAATGAACTCCTCCACGCGTTCGAAGACGACGCTGTTCTGTTCGGTGTGTGGCCACGAGAGCCCGCCCGACGGCGACTGGGACGAGTCCGAGACGGCGACGGAGCTGGGCGGGCGGCTCACGCTCGCCTGTCCGGACTGCGGGACGACGATCACCCGCCGGCCCCTGCGCGGGCGCGGCGTCGACGCCGTCGTGGCGGGCGACTGATCACGCCGGGAACGGTCACCCGGTGTGGGCGACTGATCGCGCCGGGACGCTGTCACCCGGCGTGGGCGACTGATCACGCCGGGAACTGTCACCCGGCGTCGCGGCGCGCTACTCCTCCACCAGTTCGATCGTGTCGTCGCCGTTGGGCACCGCACAGAGGAACGCCCCCGGCTGGTCGCCCTCGTTGCGGTACCAGTGGACGACGCCCGCGGGGATCAGCAGCGAGTCGCCCGCGGAGACGGTGTGCTCCTCGTCGCCGATGCCGACGGTGTACTCGCCGGCGAGCACGTACTGCTCGTGTTCGACCTCGTTGGTGTGCTCGGGCACCTCGGCGCCGGCGTCCAGCTCGAACCGCCGGATCGCGAAGTTGGGCGCGCCGTCGGAGTCGTCGATGAGGACGCCCTTCCGCAGCCCCTCGGCGGCGTCGACCGGTTCGTACTCGATCTCCCCACTGCGTTTCACGACGGGGTCGGTGTCGCGCATACGTCGACGTTCGGCGCCGACGGCATAAACCGTACCGACGGCGCCGCGCCTTTTTCACTCCGTACCCCGAACCGGGGAGTATGCGAGGAATCCGGTTGGGGAGCATCTTCGGGATCCCGATCAAACTCAACGTCACGTTCCTGCTGATCCTGCCGCTGCTGGCGTACCTGATCGGAACGGACGTGGGGACCCTCGTCGACCAGGTGCTGAACCCCGCCTTCGGCGCCGGGATCGACGCGGCCGCGCTGACCGGCGGCTCCACCCCGTTCGTGTTGGGCACCGTCGCCGCCGTCGGCCTGTTCACCTGCGTGCTCCTCCACGAGCTCGGCCACTCGGTGGTCGCGATGTACTACGGCTACGAGATCGACTCGATCACGCTCTGGCTGCTCGGCGGCGTCGCCCAGTTCACCGAGATGCCGGAGGACTGGAAGATCGAACTGCAGGTCGCCATCGCCGGCCCGATCGTCAGCGTCGCGCTGGGGGTGCTCGCCTACGCCGGCTTCACGCTCCTGGCCGGCGGGGGGCAGCCGGTTCTGGTGTTCGTCCTCGGCTACCTGATGCTCGCGAACGTCGTGCTCGCGGCGTTCAACATGCTGCCGGGGTTCCCGATGGACGGCGGGCGCGTGCTGCGCGCGCTGCTGGCCCGGACTCGAACCCACGCCCGCGCGACCCAGATCGCCGCCGAGGTCGGGAAAGGGTTCGCGCTGCTGCTGGCGCTGTTCGCGCTCTTTACCGGGCTGAACCTCTACCTGCTCGCGCTGGCGTTCTTCATCTACATGGGCGCGGCGGGGGAGGCCCAGCAGACCGTCCTGAAGGCGGCGTTCCGCGGCGTCACGGTCGCCGACGTGATGACGCCGGGCGAGGAGCTCCACACCGTCTCGCCGGACGACAGCGTCGCCGACCTGATCCGGCGGATGTTCCGCGAGCGCCACACGGGCTACCCGGTCGTCGACCGGGGCACGCTGGTGGGGATGGTGACGCTCGGCGACGCCCAGTCGGTCGACGAGGTCGAGCGCGACGCGATGCGCGTCGACGACGTGATGGCGACCGACGTGTACACCGCGACGCCGGAGACCGACGCGATGGACGCGTTCCAGACGATGCAGCAGCAGAACGTCGGGCGGCTTCCGGTCGTCAACGCCGACGGCGAGCTCTGCGGGATCGTCTCCCGGACGGACCTGATGACCGCGTTCGACATCATCCAGCAGAGCGGCGCCGCCTCCGGCGAGTCGATGGGGCCGAACCTGTCGCCGTTCGGGCGGTAATCGGCGACGTATCGACCCTGGAGTTCGGGCGCGCTGTTCCTCCCACGGCTGGCGGCGGCGACATCGGTGGACGCCTCGCGATCGGCGATGGTCGCCGATCGCGGGGGGAGGGGTGGGGACTCGGCGCCGCGCCGGACACGAGGTCCGGCGCATGGCGGTCACAAGTGTGCTACGAACGAGATGCTGTCGGGGGCTGTACCCTCTGCGGCAGTTTCCTGAGCGAGAACGTGCAGGGCGGGAATTGAACCACGGTCACTCCGTTCGCTGTTAGCGCCGACCCAAGAGGGGCCATCGACTACTCGCGTTTGACCGCAGCCGAGAATCGAGCGCAGGGGCGCGGGAATTGAACCACGGTCGTTCCGCTCACTCCGTTCGCTCCACTCCCTGATTCAATTCCCTTCGACGGACCTTCGGCTGCTCACGTTCGTTCGCAGCCAGAAGGTCCGGGCGCGGGAATTGAACCCGCGTCTCAGCCCCCACAAGGCTGAAGGATACCACTACCCCAGCCCGGACACACCGATTCCTACCACGGTTTCAGGGAAATACGTTACGACATCACCGGGTCCGTGCTACGTCGACGCAGAGGAGCGGGGGGCTTTTGCCGACGAACGACGTAGCCGCCGGTAGTGGCCATCACCGACAAGATCTACGTCAAGAACCACCGGCAGATCGCCTCCCAGCTGGAGCGCTCGATCCCCAAGGGCGCGTTCAAGGGCGCGACGCTGGACCTGCTGTTCACCGGTGACGGCATGGAGAAGCTCGACGAGGCGACCCGCGAGAAGGTGCTCGACTTCGCGGAGGACTTCCTCGACTGCGACTGCGACAACAACCCCTACTGCGGCCACCCCGAGGAGAAGTTCATCCAGTACCTGCTCGAACTCCGCGCGCAGGGGCTCGGCCCCGACGCCATCGTCGACACGATGTCCGCGGAGTACATGCTGTACGCGTACTCAGGGGACGTGCTCTCCTTCCTCGACAGCGCGATCCGGCGGCTGGAGGCCGTCGAGTCGCTAGCGGAAGTGGAAGGCGATCAGGAAGCGGCGCGGCGCGCCCGCGAAGCGAAGCAGCAGCTCTCCGGGTAGCTACCCGATCTGGTACGTGTTCTCGTCGCCGTCGAGCTCCTCGAGCTTGACGACCTCCTCCTCCTCGTCGGTCTGCTCGCGCAGGTAGTCGATGTACTGTTTGTGCTCCTCCAGCTGCTCCCGCAGGTGGTCGGCCTCGAGCTCCAGTCGCTCGTGCTCGCGGATGAAGCTCTTCGGCACCTCCACCGTCGGCGGGAACCCATCGCCCTCCTCGAGCCCCTCGTCGGCGGGGACGAGATCGACCTGTCCGTCGTGGGCGACGAGGGTGTCGACGTAGTCGCGGAACACCGCCGACAGCGAGAGCTCGCGCTCCTCGGCGATCTCCCTCAGCGTCTCGAAGGCGTCCTCGTCGACGCGGAACGAGATCGTCTTGCTCTTCGTACCCATCTTGGTGACGCTTGCGAGCGACCGGACTTAAGCGTTTGTCAGACTACGGGTTCCGCGGTCGACGAATCGCTCCTGTGGTCACGCTCTCGAAAAGGTTATCCCGGCGGCCGGCGTTGCTTCGGTTGCAATGGCGACTGGAACGGTTGATTTCTTCAACGACACGGGCGGTTACGGTTTCATCGAGACTGAGGACGCGGACGAAGACGTCTTCTTCCACATGGAAGACGTGGGCGGCCCTGACCTCGAGGAAGGCCAAGAAGTTGAGTTTGACATTGAACAGGCCGACAAGGGCCCCCGCGCGACGAACCTGACCCGTCTGTAAGTCGGTTCTTCGCAGCGGACTTCTGCGTTTATCACACCGAGTAGCGGCGGCGCCGGCGCGACGACCGCCGGCCCCCTGCCGTTTTGTCACCCCGCGACCAACGCCACCCATGAGCGACGACTCGCGCTTCGACCGACTGGAGCGCCACGCCACGCCCGGCCCGCGGAACTCCCTGTGGCACTGGCCCGACGCCAAATCCCCCGTCACCGTGGCGCTGAACTACGTCGCGGTCTGGCTGATCCGGATCTCGCCCAGCCTCCGGCTCAAGAACTGGCTGCTCCGCCGCCTCGGGGCCGACGTGGGCGAGGGCGTCTCGTGGGGACTGGAGGCCACCCCGGACGTGTTCTGGCCCGAGCGCATCACGCTGGGCGACGACGCCATCGTCGGCTACGACGCGACGCTGCTCTGTCACGAGTTCCTCCAGGATGAGTACCGACTCGGCGACGTGGAGATCGGCGAGCGGGCGATGATCGGCGCCGGCGCGATCGTGCTCCCGGGCGTCGAGATCGGCGACGACGCGCAGGTGGCGGCGAACTCGCTGGTCGTCGACGACGTGCCGGCGGGAGAAACGGTCGCCGGCGTGCCCGCGGAGCCGCTGGATCGCTCGGAGTGAGCGCGCAGGCCGCCGGTACTCAGTCGTCGTGGACGATCACGATGCCCTCGTCGAACACGCGATCGTTGGGGACGACGTACTCCTCGCCGTCGGACTCGATGTGGGTGACGAACACGTCGATCTCCTGGACGACGCCGCGTTCCTCGCCGATGCGGACCGTGTCGCCGATGCCGTAGGGCTCGTTCAGGAACAGGTACAGCCCCGCGGCCGCGGAGGTGAGCAGCTGCTTGCCCGCGACGACGGCGAACACCACCAGCGCGAGCGCGTATAGCGCCAGCAGCACGACGAGCGCGAACGTCGCGACCCCGATCTGGTCGAGCGCGAGCACGAACGCGACGTAGAACACGCTGTACTTCGCGACCGTCGGGACGATCCCGACCTGCGGGAGCTTCACGCTGCGGAGCCGCTCGGAGAGCAGGAGCTCGATCTTGTCGCCGACGACGACGCCGACGATCAGGATCAGCACCGCGACGAACAGGCTGGGGAAGAAGCCAGTCGCCCGCGACCAGAACTGCTCGGCGTACGTCGGCTCCGCGATCGAGAGCGCGACGATGGCGCCGAGCAGCAGGATGAACCAGCCCGAGAGCTGGGAGATGATGGCGACGGTCGACGTGCCGATCCCGCGGACCGTGCGCTCGAATGCCGTCCCCTCGATCGATTCGGGGAGGCCGGCACGCCGGAGCAGCCCGGCGTTCACACGGACGACCAGCCACGCGAGCAGCGCCGCGAGCACGAACACCGCGAACGCGAGCCAGACCCGCTCCGGGATCACGCCCAGCGGCCCGCCGATCTCGAACCCGACCTGGATCGGTGGCGCGGCCGACATCAGTAGTCCTCCGGGTCGATCTCCAGGATCAGCTCACCACCTTTGAACGCCCGGACCATCCCGTCGGATTCAGAGAGCACGATCGCGGTCGCGTTGGTCGCCCGCGTGACCGCAGCCCCGGCCATGTGGCGGGTGCCGAGCCCCTTCGGGATGTCGACGCCCTCGGCACCGGGCTCGAGGTAGCGGTAGGCGGAGACGATCTTCCCGGAGTCGCTGATCACGAACGCGCCGTCGAGCCGCGAGAACTCCTTCAGCATCACGTTCACGATTGGGTCGCCGACGTGGACGTGTGACTTCTCGAAGGGGTTGTAGCTGAGCGGCCGGGACTTGTTCATCACCTTCCCGGCGTCGCCGACGACGAACAGCGCGCCGACGGGCTTGCCCTTCTGGCCTTTCTTCCCCAGCTCGATCACGACTTCGAACACGTCGCGGATCACCCCCGGGTCGGCCCGCGAGTTGGCGAACAAATCGTAGACGCCGGAGTGCATCGACTCGTCGGCGCGCACGCGGACGAGCGCGTCGTGGTCGCCGTCGAACACGCTCACCACACAGCCCACCTCGTCGCCGTCGTCGACGAGGTTGCGGTCCATCGCGCCCTCGACGCCGAACCGGATCCGATCGCGGATGTTCTCGAACGCCAGCGGGAGTTCGACGAACTGCTCGGCGTCGACGGCGTTCTCGGGGGCGATAACGACCACCTCCCCCTCCAACTCCTCGAACCGGTCGTAGAACCCGCTACTGGGCGAGAACACGAACACCGCGTCCAGATCGGCCGTCAGATCGTCGAGGAGATCGGCAGGGGTCGACATTATCAGGAATAATCCCGCCCGTGGATGAAAGGGTTTTGGGGTTTGTCAGACGAACGGCTGACAGGAGCCGCCGAACCGGTCCGCTCCAGTACACTTTACAAGCGACCGCGGTGTTGGCTCCCCCTATGGACGAGAAACGGCTGGTCATCGCCGCCTTCGGCGTCGCCGTCACAGCCGTGATCGGCTTCCTCGCGTACCAGTTCGTCGCGCCGCTGACCGTGTCGATATTCCTCTACTACTCGACGCGGCGGTACTTCAAGTTCCTCCGGCGGCTCCGGCTGCCGGCGCGAGTGCGAGCCGTGACCGTGCTGGCGTCGCTGGCGGTGCCGCTGCTCCTGCTCGTCAGCTACGCGACGGTGCTGCTGGTGATCGAGGCGCGGACGTTCGTCACGGAGTACTCGCTGCTCGAGGTGGCCGCGACCAACGTCGACTGGCTCGGCGACGTCGACGACATCCCGGCGTTCACCGCCGAGGGGCTGTATCAGGCGTACCAGTCGGGCGACCTCTCGCCGTTCATCAACTTCGCGAGCGACCACGCGGAGCTTTTGACCTCGCTGGTCTCGGGCTTCTTCCTCAACTTCTTCGTCGTCGTCATCGTCACCTACTACCTGCTCATCGACGGCCGGCGGATCCGGGACTGGCTGCTCCGGTTCGACGACGACGCCATCATCCGCGAGTACCTCGAGGCCGCCGACCGGGAGCTGGAGTCGGTGCTGTTCGGCAACCTGCTCAACGTGATCGCCATCTCGCTGATCGCCATCGCCGCCTTCACCGCCTACAACGCGGTCGCTCCCACCCCCGCCGAGGTCCCCTACCCCGCCCTCGCGGGCACGCTGACCGGGATCGCGAGCCTGATCCCGGTCGTCGGGATGAAGATCGTCTACCTCCCGCTGACGGGCGTGGCAGCGCTGCCGATCGTGCTGGGCGGCGACAGCGCCCACCTCGCCTACATCGTCGTGTTCCTCGCCGTCGCCGTCGTCGTCGTCGACACGATCCCGGACATCCTGCTGCGGCCGATCCTCAGCGGCGAGAACACCCACGTGGGGCTGCTGATGCTCGCGTACACGCTCGGCCCGGTGGTGCTGGGGTTCTACGGGCTCTTCTTCGCGCCGATCGCGCTGGTGATCGGGCTGACGTTCGCCCAGACCGCGCTGCCGCGGCTGCTGGCGCCGACGAGGACGACGGGATCTCGTCGGACCAGATGCGGCTGAGTGACTTCGGCGCCTCGACCGACAGAAGCGTTCGCGACCGGGTTCGGGCGACGGCGGCGAAGCCGTTCCGGCGGGAGTGAGCAGGCAGAAACAGCGCGGGACCGGATTCGAACCGCGGTCGGACGTGCTCGCTTGCGCTGCGCGCGACCTCCCTGCTTCGAAGCCGCTCCTGCTCACTCCTTCGGTTTCTCGCTGCGCTCGAAAACTCAGTCAGTGCGCGGGACCGGATTCGAACCGGCGGACCCCTACGGGATAGCGTCCTAAGCGCTACGCCTTTGGCCTGGCTCGGCAACCCGCGCGCATCCTCATTACGCCCCAATCGCGGTAAGAAACTGTCGTTCGGGCCCGCCGTCAGTCCGAAAGCGCCGCCTCGAGTCGGTCGACGTACTCCTGATTACCCACGTGCACCGGCACGCGCTGGTGGAGCTCGGTCGGCTCGACAGCCAACAGCGAGCGCTCGCCGTCCGACGACGCTCCACCAGCGGCCTCGATGATCTTCGCGATCGGCGCGCCCTCGAACTGCAGGCGGAGCTTCCCGTTCGGCGCCGACTCGAGCGCGGGGTAGGCGAAGATCCCGCCGTAGCTCAGCACCTGGTTCACGTCGCCGACCATCGCGCCGCCGTAGCGGAGTTTGAGCTCGGTCTCGACCTCGCGGGCATAGTCGCGGAACGCGTCCGGCCAGTCCGGCACGCGGCCGCCGAACCCGTAGACGACCGGCTCGTCGGGGAGCTGTACGTCCGCCTCGACCGCCCGCATCTCGCCGCCGTCGACGACGTACGTCGTGGCCGTCCCCTCCCGAGCGACGGTCATCGTCGTGATCGGGCCGTAGAGCACGTACGCCGCGGCGACGAGCTCGGTCCCCGCCGCGGGCAGGGAGTCGTCGGCGACGCCGACGATAGTCCCCATCGCGTTGTTCGAGGCGAGGTTCGAGGAGCCGTCGAGCGGGTCGATCGCGATCGCGACGTTCCCGTCGCCGGGCTCGCCGTCGCCGGTGTCCGCGACCGCTTCGCGCTCCTCGCTGGCGTACTCGACGACGCCGTCGATGGCGCCCAGCGCCTCGAAGAACAGCTCGTCGGCGTGCACGTCGGCGGCCGTGACGGTCTCGCCGGAGGGGTTCTCGACGCCGGCTTCGGTGAGCCGGCAGCCCGGGAGCCCGCCGCGCACGTCGGGCGCGACCGCGGCGACCGTCTCGAGCACGTCGTCGACGACCATCAGTCCAGCGTCGCCTGCTCGCCGTGGCTCTCGACGGCGGCGAGCGCCTCCTCGACGGAGCTCTCCTCGAAGATGACCTTCTCGAGCCCGTCGAGCAGCGCCTCGGGGTTCTCGCGCTGGAACACGTTCCGACCGACCGCGAGCCCCTTCGCGCCGGCGTCCATCGCCTCCTTCACGGTGGAGAGGAACGCCTCGTCGGAGGCCTTCGAGCCGCCGGACATCACCACGTCCGTCGACGCCGCGGCGTCGCAGGCGTGGGCCATCGCCTCGGGGTCGCCGGGGTACTTGATCTTCGCCACGTCGGCGCCGAGTTCGAGGCCGAGTCGGGCCGCGTAGGAGATCGTGCCGGGCTTGGTGTCGTTCTTCACCCCCTGCCCGCGCGGGTAGGACCACATCACGACGCCCATGTCCTTGTCGCGGGCGGCCTCCTGCGCGTCGCGGAACTCCTCGGCCATCTCGACCTCGTGGTTCGAGCCGCCGTACAGCGTGAAGCCGATCGCGTCGGCGCCGAGCTCGTCGGCGTACTCGACCGACCAGTTCACCGCCGAGTCGTGCTCGCCCATCCAGAGGTTCGAGGTGCCGTTGAGCTTCGCCAGCAGGTTGACCTCGTCCTCGTAGTCGGGGTAGTGCGCCTCGGCGACGCCCTTGCCGACCGCGAGTGCGGTGACGGCGTCGTGGGTCGCCACGTCGAACACGTGCTCGGGGTCCATCGACTCCGGCACCGCCTCGAAGTCGACGGGGCCGTGTTCGAGCCCGTGGTCGTACGCGAGGATCAGTAGCTTGCCGTCTCGGGAGATGGGGTCGGTTGCGCCGGGGAGCATACCCGAGAGTGGGACGAGTCGACACAAAAAGTTATCCAACAGTCGGCCCGGATCGCCCCGACCGAAACCCCGAAGCCGCCGGGCCACGCTCGGGGGCGTATGACCCTGCTCTGTACGGGCTACGAGCCGTTCGGCGACCACGAGACCAACCCCAGCCGGCAGCTCGCCCGGGAGCTCGACGGCGAGACCGTCGCCGGCCACGAGGTCGTCGGCGCCGTGCTCCCGGTCGAGTTCGACCGCGTCGCCGACGAGCTCGCGGCGCTGATCGACGAGCACGACCCCGCCGCCGTCGTCGCCACCGGGCTCGCCGCCGGCCGGACGACCGTCAGCGTCGAGCGCGTCGGGATCAACGTCGACGACGCCGTGACGGTGCCGGACAACGCCGACGACTCGCCCCACGACGCGCGGATCGTCCCGGGCGGCGCCGACGCCCACCTCGCCACGATCCCGGTCGTCGAGAGCGTCGAGGCGATGCTCGACGCCGGGGTCCCGGCCCGCGTCTCCAACTCCGCGGGGACGCACTGCTGTAACCACGCGCTCTACAGCCTGCTGGAGAACCACGACCTGCCCGCGGGGTTCGTCCACCTGCCGCTGACCCCCGACGGCGCCGTCGCCGAGGCCGAGGCGCCCGAGCGCGGCGGCGGCGTGCAGGCGTCGATGCCGCTCTCGCTGCAGGTCGAGGGCGTCCGGACGGTGTTCGAGACGACCGTCGCGTAGTTCGGTCGACGATGAAGCCCGACCTTTCGACGCGTAAACCGCGATTACTCCGCGAAATCGACACAATAGCTAATAGCGCAGCGAACCAACTAACGGACGTAATCATGTCAAACAAGAAGATACTCGAGATCGTCGGCGACTTCGTCGAGGACTACGAGGTGATGGTGCCGTACCAGGCGCTCGAGATGGTCGGTCACGAGGTCCACGCCGCCTGTCCCGAGAAGGCGGAGGGCGACGTGGTGAAGACTGCGGTCCACGACTTCCGCGGCGACCAGACGTATCTGGAGACGCGCGGCCACGACTTCGGCGTCGACGTGGCGCTCGAGGAGGTCGATCCGGCCGACTACGACGCGCTGGTCGTCCCCGGCGGGCGCGCCCCGGAGTACCTGCGGACGTACGACTCGGTGATCGAGACGGTCCAGCACTTCTTCGAGGAAGACAAACCCGTCGCGGCGCTCTGTCACGGCCCGCAGATCCTCGCCGCCGCGGGCGTGCTGGAGGGTCGTGAGGCCACCTCTTACCCCGCGGTCCGCGCCGAGGTCGAGGGCGCCGGCTGTGCGTGGGTCGACGGGACCGTCCGCGACGGCAACCTCGTCACCGGGCAGGCCTGGCCCGACCACCCCGAGTGGCTGGCCGAGTTCCTCGACGTGCTGGGCACCGAGATCGACCACGCCGACCCCGTGGCCGCCGACGACTGACCGCGTCGGCGAGTTGCTCGCGGGTCGCTGTGCTCCCCGCTCGCTTTTCCGAGGAAGTTTCCCGCTCACTCGCTCCGCTCGTTCGCGTTTCCCTTCCTCGCGATTTCCGCCTTCCGCATCCCTTTATCCCGCCGCCGTAACAGGTCGGGGCATGGTCCATCTACCCGACGCCGTCGTCGGCGACGCACAGACGAGCCTGTTCGCGTGGAACCGGCTCGAGGAGCTCGTCGACGTCGGCAACCGCATGGCCGGCCAGCAGGGCGAAGCCGAGGGCGCCGAGGTGATCCGCGAGGCGTTCGCGGACGCCGGGCTCCGGAACCCCCGGATCGAGGAGTTCGAGATCCCGGGCTGGTGGCGCGGCGACTCGTCGCTGACCGTCGAGTCGCCCCACGAGCGAACCCACACGGGGAGCCACCAGGTCGTCGCGCTCCCGGGGACCCCCGCGGGCGAGGCGACGGCGCCGATCGTCGACGTGGGCGACGGCAGCTACGAGGAGTTCGAGGCCAAGAGCGCCGAACTCGACGGCGCGATCGCGATGGCCTCCAGCGACACGCCCGAGCACGCCGACCGCTGGCTCCACCGGATGGAGAAGTACGTCAACGCCGCCGACCACGGCGCGGTCGCGTTCGTGTTCCGCAACCACATCGAGGGCGCGCTACCGCCGACGGGGGAGGTGGGGTACAACAACCGCCCGGGGCCGATCCCGGCGGTCGGCGTCTCGAAGGAGGTCGGCGCTCGCCTGGAACGCTACGCAGAGGCGGGCGACTGCGAGGTCACCGTCGACGTGGACTGCCGGAACGAGCCGGCCACGTCGCGGAACGTCGAGGCTTACGTGGGCCCCGAGGGCCCGGACGAGGGCGGCGAGGCGGACGAGGTGCTCGTCACCGCCCACGTCGACGGCCACGACATCGCCGACGGCGCCAACGACAACGGCGCGGGCTCGGTGCTCGTCGCCGAAGTGGGGCGCCTGCTCTCGCAGGTCGCCGACGAGCTCGACAGCCGGGTTCGCCTGGTGACGTTCGGCTCCGAGGAGATCGGCCTGCGCGGCGCGTACCACTGCGCCGAGACCACGGACCTCGAGAACGTGAAGTGCGTGATCAACCTCGACGGCGCCTGTAGCTCCCGGAACCTCCGGGTCGGCACCAACGGGTTCGAGGAGCTGGGCGAGCTGTTCCGGTCGGTCGCCGACGAGTTCGACGCCCCGGTCTCGACGGGCGACACGATCTCGCCCCACGGCGACCAGTGGGCGTTCGTGCAGGAGGGCGTGCCGGCGACGATGACCGGCACGACCTCGAACCAGTCCGGTCGCGGCTGGGGCCACACCCACGCCGACACGCTGGACAAGCTCGACTCCCGGGACCTCCGGGACGTGGCGACGCTGGTGACGGAGGCGGTGTACCGCGCCGCACGCGACGAGTTCGAGGTCGAAGCTCGGGGGCGAGAGGAGACCCGCGACGCCATCGACGAGGGGTACGTGCAGGAGCTGAAGATGGGTGGGCGGTGGCCGTACGGGGAGAGTAATTGAGCCACGGCGCGTGACCGCTCGCGGCCTCCGTGCCGCGAGCACGGAACTCGATGCCGTGGCTCTATCAACGGTCACAAACGGCGCGTGACCGAGCGCGCGCTCCGTCGCGCGGTCACGGAACTCGACGCCGTGGCTCTATCAACTGTCACACGGCGCGTGACCGCTCGCGGCCTCCGTGCCGCGAGCACGGAACTCGACGCCGTGGCTCTGTCGACTGCAACACGCCATCCAGCCCGCCCCCAACTTCTGTACCGCGAGCCGTTCCCGGCCCGTGAGACTGCCCGGTAGCTTTTCGACGCCGGGCGCCGACGTTCGATCCATGTCGAGAACCGTTCTTGTCCCCGTCGACGGATCGCCACAGGCAGACGCCGCGCTCGAGCACGCGCTGTCGGAGTTCCCCGACGCGGAGATCGTCGCCCTGACGGCGATCGACCCCGTCGCCGCGGGGTACGCGTCCGCGCCCGGCCCGGACGGCGGCGGCTACCCCGGCGAGTGGGTCGAGCAGGCGAACGAGCGCGCGGACTGGATCCTCGACGAGGCCGTCGAGACCGCCGCCGATCAGGACCGGGAGATCGACACCGTGCGCGTGAACGACCGCCCGGCGCGGGCCATCGTCGACTACGCCGAGGAGGAGGCGATCGACCACATCGTGATCGGCAGCCACGGCCGGACCGGCGTGACGCGCGTGCTGCTCGGCAGCGTCGCCGAGAAGGTCGTCCGCCGCTCGCCCTGCCCGGTGACGGTCGTCCGGTAGCCCGGCTACTCCCCGAGCCAGCGCGAGAGCCCGCCCGCGAGCAGCACGAGCGCGCCGGTGACGAACGTCCCGGGGATCGGGATCGCGAACAGCACCGCGCCGAGGGCGAGAACCACGGTTGAAGCTCGCATACCGTTCGGTTCGGCCCCCAGGAGGAAACGAGTTGTGGCGGATCCCCGGCAGAGCCCGCCAGGTCCTGTCCCTTTTTGCGTACTCTCCCCCAAGCCCACGTATGTCCGAGCCGGATCTCGACCGATTCACCTCGCGCCGCTCGACCGTCTACGGCGCCGAGGGCGTCGTCGCGACCAGCCAGCCGCTCGCCTCGCAAGCGGGGATCTCCGTCCTCGAGGACGGCGGCAACGCCTTCGACGCCGCCGTCGCGACCGCCGCCGCGCTGAACGTCGTCGAACCCACCTCCACGGGGCTGGGCGGCGACGTGTTCGCGCTGTACAAAACCGCCGACGGCGACGTTGGCGCGATGCGATCCTGCGGGGGCGCACCCGCTGACGCGACGCTGGAGAACGTCCGCGAGCAGGTCGCCGCGGAGGCCGACGACGATATCGACCCCGAGGAGGCGGAGATGCCCCAGACCGGCGCGCAGGCCGTCACCGTCCCCGGCACCGCCCGGGGCTGGGAGCTCACCGCCGAGGAGTTCGGCCGGAAGGAGCTCGGCGAGCTGCTCCAGCCGGCGATCCGCTACGCGACCGAGGGGTACCCGGTCTCTGAGGTCGTCTCCGCGCAGTGGCAGCACGCCGAGGAGCTGTTCGACGACGAGCACGCCCGCGAGGCGTACCTGTTCGACGGCGAGGCGCCGAGCACCGGCCAGGAGGTCACGCTCCCCAAACTCGGCGCCTCCCTCGAAACGATCGCCGAGGAGGGCGCCGACGCGTTCTACGAGGGCGAGATCGCCGAGCAGATCGCCGCCGAAGTGCAGGAGAAGGGCGGGTTCATGACGACCGAGGACCTGGCCGAGTTCGAGCCGGAGCTCCTCGACCCGGTGTCGACGACGTACAACGGCGCCGAGGTGTACGAGCTCCCGCCGAACAACCAGGGGCTGATCGCGCTGGAGGCGCTCAACGTCGCCGAGGAGATCGGCGCCGGCGAGTACGACCTCGACAGCCCCGAGCGCGTCCACTACTTCGCGGAGGCGATGAAGGTCGCCTTCGCGGACGGCCACCACTACATCACCGACCCCGAGTACGAGGACCACCCGCCGCTGGGCGCGAAGGACTGGGCCGCCGAACGCGCCGAACTGATCGGCGAGGAGGCGAACCACGACGTGAGCTTCGGCGTCGAGGGGAGCAACGCCGAGGACGCCGACACCGTCCTCCTGTGTGTCGCCGACGACGAGGGGAACGTCGTCTCCTTCATCAACTCCCGCTTCGCCGGCTTCGGCGCCGGCCTCGTGGCGGGCGACACGGGGATCGCGCTGCAGAACCGCGGCGCCTCGTTCTCGCTCGACGAGGAACACCCGAACCGCATCGAGCCCGGCAAGCGCCCGTTCCACACGCTGGTCCCCGCGATCGCCGACTTCGCGGCCGACGACCCCGAGACGGAGGACTGGGCGGCGTTCGGCGTGATGGGCGGGTTCATGCAGCCCCAGGGCCACCTGCAGGTGATCTCGAACATCGTCGACTACGACCTGCCGCTGCAGGCCGCGCTGGACCTGCCGCGCTGGCGCTACCGCGAGGACGGCACGCTCGCCGTCGAGGAGCGGATGGACGCCGACGACACGATGCTGACGAAGCTCACCCGGAAGGGCCACGACGTGCAGGTGCTCTACCCCGGCCTGTTCGGCGGCGCCCAGATCGTCCGCAACGAGGACGGCACCCTCTCCGGGGCGACCGAGCCCCGGAAGGACGGCAACGCGCAGGGGTACTGAGAAGCGCAACTGCTTCCATCCGGAAGCGTCGATAGGTGAGGTATGCGCCAGTTCCTCGTCGTCGGCCACGACGCGCCGACGGACGCCGACTTCTCGCTCGACGACATCGCCGGCGGCGCCGGCAGGCTCGACGTGCTCTGTCGCTGTGTCAACTCCGCCTTCTTCCTCTCGCACGACCTGCGCGAGGACGTACGGGTCCACCTCGTGCTCGGCGACGAGTACACCGTCTCCTTCGACGGCGCCGCCCTCCGCCGACTCAACCCCGACGAGCGCTCGACGGCCGCGCTGATCCGCGGCGCGCTCGCGGAGAAGCAGGAAGCCATCGGCCACCAGCCAGTGGAGACGAGCCCCGGCGTCTCCCTGTACCGGATGGGCTTTGGGGACACGTTCGAGCGCGTCGCCCGCGACGCGACGGTCGTCCAACTCCACGAGGACGGCGACCCGCTCGTCGACGCCGAGCCGCCGGAGGACCCGCTGTTCGTGCTCTCGGACCACCACGACTTCGCCGACAGCGAGGAAGCGCTACTGGACGAGGAAGCGGACCGCCGCGTACGGGTGGGGCCCAAGCGCCTCCACGCCGACCACACGATCACGGTGGCGCACAACTACCTCGACACGGACGGCTACGAGCGCTACTGAGTCTCCGGCTGGAACTCCTCGGCGTAGTCCTCGACGAACGTCTCCATATCGCGGGGCTCGCGGCCCAGAATCTCCTCGGTGTCGCCGGTGACCCGGGCGGCGAGGCCGAGCCGCGCCGTGGTGTAGATGGCGCACATCACCGCGAGGAAAGGGAGCGGATACCCCCGGCCGTTGTACCGGCGAACGAACTCGAACAGCGACGGCTCGGCGTAGGTGATCCGTCGGTCGAGCACCTCGCTGAAGATCTCGGCGACCTCGTGGTAGTTCACGGCCTCCGCACCGGTGAGGTCGTAGGCGCGGTTCTCGTGGCCCGGCTCGGTGAGCACCGTCGCCGCGACGGCGCCGACGTCGCGGGCGTCGACGAAGCTCGTCTCCCCGTCGCCGGCGGGGACGAATATCTCGTCGTGCGCGACGATATCCTCGCGGTGGACTTCCGCGAGGTTCTGCATGAAGAACGACGCCCGCAGCAGCGTGTGGGCGGCGTCGGTCGCGGCGACGCGCTTCTCGATCCGGTGGTGTGGGACGAGGGGGTTCTTCTCCGCGCCGACGGTGGAGAGGTAGGCGATCCGCGCCACGCCGACGCGCGCGGCGGCCTCGGCGAACCCCGAGACGCTGTCGGCGTCGACGGCGGGCGGCCGCATCAGGAACAGCCCGTCGACGCCGTCGAGGGCAGCGCCCCACGTCTCGGGGCGGGCGAAGTCGAACGCGGCGACCTCGGCGTCGGTCGGGAGGTGGTTGGGCACGTCGTCGGGGTCACGGAGGCCGACCCGGAGCGAGCAGTCCCGCTCGGCGAGTTCGGTCGCGACGTGGCGGCCGACCGTGCCGGTCGCCCCGGTGACGAGCAGCGTCGAACTCATCGATCACCGCCCCAGTAGACGAGCGCGCCGAGCGAGACGGCGGCGACGACGACGTGCATGAGCATCAGGACGACGACGCCGGCCACCGTCGCCGCCGGGTCGGCGAACAGGAGCCCGACGTCCGGGAGAAAGGAGAGGACGAGCACCGCCGCCGCGACGCGGGTGAACGTGCGGTCCACGTCGTCGACCCGCCCGTGCAGGAGCCAGTACACGCCGGTCGCCCCCGCGGCACCGACCGCGGAGAGGAAGGCGACCGGGGGGATCGTGAGCGGTTGGAACCCCGGCGCGACGCCGGCGGCTCCCACGGCGACGACCACCGCCGCGTTCAGGAGCACGGCGGCCGCGGCGGCGACGCCGCCACGGAGGAGGAGCGACGGACGGTTCGACGGTTCCGCGGCTGATAGTTCTGCCATGCCGAACTGTACGGGCGCCGAGGGGATATAGCCGGCCTCGGTCGACGCCTACCGGATCTTCCGCACGTCGCTCACGTCGAAGCCGCCGTCGTGGATCTCGGTCTCGAACCGGACGATGTTCTCCGCCTCGAGCTGGGAGAGCACGCCGCGGAACTGCCGGACCACCATCGTCCGGGCGCGCTGGGAGCCGCCGGACTCCCACGTGAACTCGAAGGTGCCTTCCACGGCGTCCATCAGGTGGCCCATCTCCGTCGGCGCCAGCGTGTCGCTGTTGACGAGCAGGATGATCAGGCCGTCCCACGTGTGGGAGGCTTTCGTCAGCCCGCGCATCACCGTCGTGATGTCGTTCCACTCCACGTCGTCGCCCATCGCGCCGATCAGGTCCGACACCGAGTCGATCACGACCAGGTTGCCGGGCGCGTGCTCGTTGAGGTAGTCCCCCAGCGCGCCGAGCACGTCGTCGGTCGACTCGGCCTTCCCGAGGTCCTCGATCGTCCGGGCCTCGCCGACGTACCACTCCCGCGGGATCGGCGAGAGCTGGAAGTACTCCGGCGAGAGGTCGCGGAACTGGATCTCCTCGGCCGCCGCCGCGACGATGTCGTCGTCCATCGTGTACTCCATCTCGCGGGCGATCTCGTCGCTGTCCGCGGTGAAGGAGACGTAGTGGACCTCCGGCGGGACCGCGGACTCGTCTGGCAGCTCCCCGTAGTAGAGGTCGAACAGGTCCGGGTCGGCGTCGTACAGCGCGTTCATCGCCGCCGCGGTGTGGGCGAACTCGCGTCCCCCGGCCCCGGACTCCCCCGCGGCCAGCAGGGTGCTCCCCGGCGGCGCCCCGCCCCGGAGGATGCTGTCGATGCGCGCGACGCCGAGCGGTAGCCGCTCCATGCACGTTCGAGAGCCCGCCGGCCGTATAAAGGGTTCCCGTGTCGCGCCCCGCTACGGGTCGATCGACGCGCCGCGGTTGTGACCCTCGGCGACGAACACGTCGCCGTCGACGCCCGCGGCCGCCAGCGCCTCCCGGCCGGCCGCCCGGGCCGCGTCCGCGTGGTCTGCGTCGGTGACGCCGTACACCGCCGGCCCCCACGACGACTGGCCGGCGCCGTAGATCGGCGCCGCCCCCGACAGGGAGTCGACGAGGCTCCCGACCGGCGGGCGGTACGTGCCGCCCTGCTCGTCGGCGTACCACGCGCCGTTGAGTCGGCCCACCTCGCTCACCGCGTCGCCGAAGCGGGCGACGTCGCCGTCGGCGATCGCGGGCAGCACCCCGCGGACGACGACGCCGGCGACGCGGTCGGCGAGCTCCGGGTCGGCGTCGGTCACCGCCCGGCGCATCGCGGCGTCCTCCTCGTCGCCGCTCCGGCCCGCGGGCGCGTCGGGGACGACGACGAGGAAGCGCCAGCTCTCCGGGATCGGGTGTCTGGAAGCGACCGGCGGGACCTCCCACTCCCCCACGGCGGGCGCGTCGGACGTGAACAGCGCCGAGGGGTGGCCGCCGTCCAGCACGAACCCACCCTGCTCGAAGGCGGCGACGCCGACGCCCGAGCGCCCGCCGCGACCGAGTTCGGGGGCGCGCTCGCGGGCGGCCGGCGCACGACCGTAGGCGCGCGCGATCGCCGTCAGCACCGCGAGCGCTAGCTGCGTCCCGCTCCCGAGGCCGGCGTGGCGGGGGAGATCGCTCTCGACTGTCAGTTCGGCGCCCGGCACGCCGAGCAGGTCGCAGGCGCGCTCGGCGTACCCAGCGGCGTCCGCGTCGGCACAGCGCACCGTCTCGGCGGTCGTGGCGTCGACGACCAGCCGCGGCCGGTCGATCGCGACGCCAAGCGCGCCGTAGAGGCGGTCGTGCGCCAGCGAGAGGTTGCCGAAGCCGAAGTGGAGTCGCCCGCTCGTCTCGACGCGTGCCATCGTCCGGAACTCTCGCTCCGTGACCTTCGCCGTTTCGACACCTGCTCGATTTGTGGCCGTCCGGACGGTTCCCACCCGCGATTCGTCGGAAACGGCGGGCTGAACGCCGCCACTGGTCGGTAGCGGTCCCGCGTCGCCGCACCCGCGGCTACGTCCCCGTCTCGAGCGTCGCCAGGATATCGCCGACCAACGACGGGTCGTACGTCCAGAACCCTCGGTAGCCGTCCCCGTCCTCCCGTGCGACCAACGCACACCGCTGGCTCTCCTCGTCCCCGCCGTCGAAAGCCATGAACCAGTACGGCGTGAGCGTCCCCTCAGTGTCGCGGTGGTAGGTCACGTTCGGGATCGTCGGCGGCGACCAGTCCGGTTGCCCGTACACGTGGATGTCGAGGTCGGTCTCCTCCCCGAGGCGGCGATACGTCTCGGTCTGGGGCTCGAACGCCGACAGCGACTGGAACCCGACTCGGAGCGTCCCCCGACCGACCTGCCAGGCCCGGCGCTCGAACTCCCGGCTGGTCGCCTGGAGCTGTTGCCGGTCGAGCGTCGCGAACACGGTCCCGTCGAGCACTTCCAGTAACGCACGGTAGGCGTCGCCGACGTCTTCGGGGTCGTCGGGACGGACGATCGGCGGTTCCAACAACACCTGCAGATCGTCGAGGTCGATCCCCCCGAGGAACCGGTCGCCGTCGTAGATCTCCACGAACGGCTCCGGATCCGTCGCCGGGAGCTCCCGGCGTTCGACCGTCACGTTCCGCGTGGCCAGTTGGTCGGCGACGTCGACCGCGTCGTCGCTGTAGACGACGAACCGCTTCTGACGACGTTCGACCTCCTCGATGAACTTCTCGAGCATCGTTACCGGCGCCCCCCGGTGAGGCCGGCCGCGACTCGTGTGGTGGGACTCGTCGGGTTTCGGCCTCGATCGCGGTCCGGACGCGGTCCCGAACTCGTCTCGTCGTCGAGGAGGGAAGCCACCGGTGCCCGTCGGGCGTGGAGCGCGGGAACGCGAGAGAACTCGTCGTCGGCCAGCCGGTCTCTCACCGCTGGTTCACTTCCGGGTGAACTGGCGTTAAACATGACTACACAATACTCGAAGGGAGTAGTCAACGTTTCTTAAATTTCCAACCTCGCACCCACTGGATTCAACCAGCTACCGCGACGGCGCCGCTACAGCTCGTCCACGTGCCGCGTCTCGACGGCGATCCCGCGCGTCGACTCCTGCATCTCCGAGCCGAACATCGACGCCCGGCCGACGCCGAACGCCTTCGGCCCGGAGACGATCACCTCGTCGCCGGTCCGGATCGACTCGTCGGCGTCGACGACGCCCGGCGCGAGCACGCTGCCGTGCGGGACGAACTCGTCGATCTCGACGACCTTGCTCGGCGCGTCGCTCTCGGCCCACTTCCGCGCGCCGGCGGTGGTGAAGGAGAGCACGCCGTAGTTCGGCACCATCGTCGCCAGCTGCTCGCCGTCGTCGTCGCGGACCTGGATCTTGGGGTAGCGACTCGTGGTCTGAATCTCGTCGCTCGGGAACAGTTCCGCGCCCGCGCCCTCGCCGAACTGGTACTCCGCCATCGCCCGGATGATCCGGTGCTCGCGGGTGCGCTTCCGGTACGCTTCCTGGCCCTCGAGCGCCTCGGAGAGGGCGGCGAGTGACTCGTCGGTCGTCGGGTGGTCGGCGACGGTGTACTCGAACTCGGCGTCCACCGCGGGCTCGACCGTCTCGCAGATGTCGGTGTACCCCCCCGGCGGGACGTGGGCGATCACGCGGTCGTACTCGTTCCGTTCGAGGTAGCGCCGCAGCACCTCGGCGACGAACTCCCTCTCGTCGGCGCTCCAGCGGCCGGTGACGACGGTGTCGTACTGCTGGGCGGGGTAGGTGAGCTCCAGCTCCTGCGGGACGACGCCGATGGGCGAGGTCATCGACGCCAGGTGGCCGCGCCACTGGATCGCGTCGTGGAACTGGCGGTGGCTCTGGGACTCGCTGTACGGCTTCGTCGCCGAGCAGGGGACGAGCACGAGCGGCCCGTCGAACTCGCTCCGGTAGCGCTCGGTCACGCGCTCGGCGAAGCGCTGGATCTCCGGCCGGCGGATGCTGTCGCCGCTGGCCGCGGCGAGTTCGCCCTCCCGGACCACGGGGGCTCGCTCCTCGACGTACTCGTACTGCTGGTCGAACTCCCGGAACGCGGCGGTGAGCCACTGCTCGTGGCGGGCCTGTCCCTCGACGTAGTCGCGCAGGCGCCCCTCCCGGATGCGCTCGCGGACGACCCGGAGTTCGGTCCGGAGCGCGTTGACGTTGTGCTCGGCGCAGTCCCGGGGGCCGAACTCTTCGATCGGTTGCTGGCAGGCCGAGCAGGAGCAGGGGAGCTCCCGCAGGTCCTCGAGGAAGCGCTCCCCCTCGCTGGTGAGGTAGAACCCCTCCGCGCCGCGGACTTTCGCCTTCTTCGCGTCGACGAGGTCGACGCCGGCGTAGACGAGCGTGGCGACGTTCCGGGGCGTCGCGACCCCGGAGAGGTAGAGCGCGGTGTCGGCGGGGATCGCCGCCCGGGTCCGGACGATCGCGTCACGGAACGCCGACGCGTGGCCGACGAACCCGTTTGCGTCCGAGAGCAGGTAGGCGTCGGCCCCGAGATCGCGCGCCTCCTCGCTGGAGATCACCGCGGCGCTCGGGGCGTCGATATCGGGGTGGTCCACGCGGAACGACTCCCGGACGGGCTCGCGGGTGCCCGGCGGGAACGCGCGATGTGGGAGGACGGTGAGGCGGTCGTCGGCGCCCTCGGGGAGCTCGCGCTCCTGGGCCCAGAGCGAGCCGGCGTCGTCGACGACGTCGTCGACGGTGGCCGGCGTCGTGACGGGGTCGGCGAGGCGGAGTTCGCCGAGGCGGGCGGCGCCGTCGCGCCCGTGCACCTCGAAGTACTCGGTCATGGCCGGAACTGGCGCGGGGAGGGCCTTATCCCGTTCGTTGTGACGCCGCCGACGGCCGCCTCGACTTCGGCGCCCCCGAGGAGGGCGGCGGCGTCGTCACGCTGCGACTCCCGCCGGCCTGAACCGCCGAGGCGGTCCCCGCCCCCGAACCCGGCCCGGCCTGCCGAACCCGTTAGCTTCTTTCGCCGGCCGGACCGACCTCCCGTCTATGAACCACGAGCGCTCAGGCGAGCTCTACGACCGCGCGCTGTCGGTGCTGCCCGGCGGCGTCAACTCCTCGGTGCGGGCGGCGATCGAGCCGTACCCCCCGTTCGCGGACCACGGCGAGGGCGGCCACCTGATCGACGCCGACGGCAACCGCTACGTCGACTGGGTGATGGGGCTTGGCCCGCTGCTGCTGGGCCACGACCTCCCCGAGCAGGTGCAGTCGGAGATCCAGCGCCACGCCAGCGCGGGGCCGATGTACGGGATGCCGACCGAGATCGAGGTCGAGCACGCCGAGTTCGTCGCCCGCCACGTCCCGAGCGTGGAGATGCTGCGGTTCGTCAACTCCGGCACGGAGGCGACGGTGTCGGCGACGCGGCTCGCCCGCGGCTACACCGGCCGGAACAAGATCGTCGTGATGCAGGGCTCCTACCACGGCGCCAACGACTCCACGCTGGTCGAGGGCGACCTCGAGGAGCGAGGCCCCTCCACGCAGGGGATCCCGACGGAGTTCGCCGAGCACACGATCCCGGTGCCGTTCAACGACCCCGAGGCCGCGACGGAGGCGTTCGAGAAACACGGCGACGACATCGCCGCGGTGATGGTCGAACCGATCCTCGCGAACAAGGGGATCGTCCACCCCGTCGACGGCTACCACGAGACGCTCCGGGATCTCTGTGACGACTACGGCTCCCTGCTGATCTGGGACGAGGTGATCACCGGCTTCCGCGTCGGCGGCCTCGGCTGCGCGCAGTCGAAGTTCGACGTCGACCCCGACGTGACCACGTTCGGGAAGATCATCGGCGGCGGCTTCCCCGTCGGCGCCATCGGCGGGAAGAGCGAGATCATCAGCCAGTTCACGCCCTCCGGCGACGTGTTCCAGGCCGGCACGTTCTCGGGCCACCCCGTGACGATGGCCGCCGGACTGGAGACGCTGCGCTTCGCCGCCGAGAACGACGTGTACGAGCACGTCAACGGGCTCGGGGAGCAGCTCCGCGAGGGGCTCACCGAGATCGTCCGCGAGCAGGCGCCGGAGTACACCGTCGCGGGCACGGACTCGATGTTCAAGCTGATCTTCACCCGCGAGGGGCCGACGGACGTTTCTGACACCTGCGGGGGCGGCTGCCGACAGGACGAGAGCTGCGCGCGCTTCGACTACTGTCCGAAGACCGGCGCCGACGTTGCGGCCGCGGAGACCGACCGCTGGCGGCGGCGCTTCTGGCCGGCGATGAAGGAGCAGGGCGTGTTCCTCTCCCAGAACCAGTTCGAGTCGCAGTTCGTCTCCTACGGCCACACGGAGGAGGACGTCGAGGAGACGCTGGACGCGTACCGCGAGGCGCTGTAGCCGGGCGCCGCAGTTCGGCCAGCGTCGACGTGCGGGCCCGCGACGCCGCCGTCGACGGCGACCGAGGCGCGAACGCACCCCTTTTCCCCCACCACCACCCACTCTCGGCCATGAGCACCGACAGGACCCTCCGCCTCGCCACGCGCGGGTCCGACCTCGCCATGCGACAGGCCGCGTTCGTGCAGGAACGGGTGGGCACCAGGCGCCGCCCGGTGGAGCTGGTCGAGATCGAGACCGAGGGCGACCGGATTCGGGACGAGCTCATCGCCGACCTGGGCCGGATCGGCGCGTTCGTCCACGCGCTGGACCAGGAGGTCGTCGACGGCGACTGCGACGCCGCGGTCCACTCGATGAAGGACATGCCCACGGAGTTCGCCGAGGGGATGGTCGTCGCCGCCGTGCCCGAGCGTGCGGCCGCCGGCGACCTGCTGGTCACCAGGGACGGGAAGGAGCTCGACGACCTCCACGAGGGCGCCGTCGTCGGCACCTCGTCGCTCCGGCGGACCGCCCAGCTGCTGCACGCCCGCCCCGACCTCGACGTGCGGCCGCTGCGGGGGAACGTCGACACCCGGGTCGAGAAGCTGCTCGCGCCCGAGCTCCAGCGCGAACACGAGCGCCGGATGGACACCGAGGGGGAGGACGCCAGCAAGGAGATGCGCGAGTACAACGTCGACCCCGAGGGCGTCCTCGACGACGAGAACGAGGATCTGGCGGAGCTCGAGGAGGACGACGACGAGTTCGACCAGACAGTCGAGGAGTGGTTCGACGGGCTCTCCGAACTCGAACGCGGCGCGCTGGGCCAGGAGTACGACCACGGGTTCGACGCGATCGTGCTCGCCGAGGCCGGGCTGGAGCGCAGCGGCCTGCGCCACAAGATCGGCACGAGCCGCCTCCCGATGGACGAGTTCGTCCCCTCGCCCGCCCAGGGCGCCATCGCCGTGACGGCGAGCGACGAGGAGGTCGTCTCGCGACTGCGGAAGAAGCTCGACCACGCGCCGACCCGGGTTGCCGTCACCGTCGAGCGCACGATCCTCGCCGAGCTCGGCGGCGGCTGTGTCGCGCCGCTGGGCGTCCACGCGACCGTCCAGGGCGACACCGTCACCGTCCGCGCGCAGGTGCTCTCGACCGACGGCACCGAGGTCGTCGCGGAGAGCCGCGACCTGCCGATCGAGCGCCACGCAGAGGCCGCGGCCGAGTTCGCCGCCGACCTCGCCGACCGGGGCGCGGCCGACCTGATCGCGGCCGCCGCCGAGGACTGATGGCCCGCGCGCGGATCGCCGTCTTCCGGCCGGACGACGAACGCATCGACGACGCCGCCGCCCTCCTCGACTCCCTCGGCGCCGAGCCGGTGCCGGACCCGATGCTGACGATCGAGCCGACCGGCGAGACGCCGCCCGAGGCCGACTTCGTCGTGCTCACGTCGTCGACGGGCGTCGACGTGCTCGCCGACGCGGGCTGGGCGCCGGGCGACGCGACGCTGTGCTGTATCGGGCCGTCGACGGCCGACGCCGCGGCCGCAGCGGGCTGGACCGTCGACTGCGTGCCCGAGCAGTACGACTCCGCGGGGATGGTCGCGGCACTCGAGGGCGACGTCGCCGGGAAAACCGTCGCGCTCGCGCGCTCGGACCGGGCGAGCGCCACGATGCCCGAGGGGCTGCGCGCGGCGGGCGCCGAGGTGAGCGAGACGACGCTCTACCGACTGCGTCGCCCCGCGGACGCCGGCGAGTCGGCCGAACTGGCCGCCGCGGGCGAACTCGACGGCGCGGCGTTCACCTCCTCGGCGACCGTCGAGGGGTTCCTGACGGCGGCCGAGGAGCGCGGGCGCCGCGACGACGCGGTCGCCGGGCTGAACGACGCCGTCGTCGGCGCCATCGCCGAGAGCCCCGCCGAGACGGCTCGAGAGGCGGGGATCGAGGTCGACCTGGTGCCCGAGGAGGCCGACTTCGAGGCGCTGGCCCGCGGGGTCGTCGAGCGGGCGACGCGGCGGGAGTAGCGCCGGGGCGCTACCGGTGGGCCTCGTGGAGCTTCTCGCCCTCGGCTCTCAGCACGTCCGGGATCACCCGCACGTCGCCCCGGCCCGCCTCGAACACCGCCGTCGAGGAGAGCAGCGCGTCCGATCCGTGCAGCGCCGCGGCGCGCTCGCCCGAGACGCTGTACACCACCGCCCGGAGGCCGGCGATGTCGATGCCGCCGGCACACATCGGGCAGGGCTCCGTCGACGTGTACATCACCAGCTCGTCGGCGTCGTCCCGCTCCGCCGCGGCCCGCTTCGCGAGCGTGAGCTCCGGGTGGGCCCGCAGGTCGTTCTCGGAGACGATCCGGTTGCCGGCGCGCATCACCACCTCGTCGTCCTTCACGAGCACCGAGCCGAACGGCTCGTCGCCGCGGGCGGCGGCCTCCCGGGCGGCGTCGAGCGCCTCGCGCATGTGTGACTCGTGGTCGAACGCGTCGAGATCCATACCGGCGGCTGGCGGCGAGGAGGGATAGGCGTTCGGCCGGCCCGCTCACACCGTGGGGAGTCGCCAGCCGTACCGCAGCGCGCCGAGACGTAGCGCCAGCACGACGCCGGCGGAGAGCAGCGTCGTCAGCCCGAGCGGGAGCCCGAGCGCGACGGCGGGCGGGGCGACGGCGCCGCCGACGACGGCCGGGGTCGCGTAGAAGTCCTCGCGGAGCACCGCCGGGATCCGGGCGAGCAGCAGGTCCGAGAGGCTGCCGCCGCCGACGCCGGTCAGCGTCGCGGTGACGACGACGCCGAACGGTGAGAGCCCGGCCTCGATCCCGACGGCGGCGCCGGTGGCGGCGAACGCCGCGAGCCCGATCGCGTCGGGCAGGAGGACGGCCGGGCTCTCCATCAGGTCGCCGCTGACGCGCCCCGCGAGGACGACCGCGAGCGCGATCCCGGCCGCCGCGATCAGTACCTCCGTGTTCGACTGCAGCGAGGTGGGGACGCGGCCGACCAGCAGGTCGCGGGTGGTGCCGCCGCCGAGCGCGGTGAGGAAGCCGAGGACGGCGACGCCGAACAGGTCGAGGTCGGCGTCGCTCCCCTTGAGG
>NZ_BBJN01000056.1 GCF_000739555.1 Halolamina rubra | reverse complement strand
CGCCTCGCCGTCGATAACGTCCGCGCGATCGGCCCGCCGCTTGATGGCCTCGCTCATGGTTCGATCGGGGGGCTGGGCGAACTTCAACCCTCGGATACGTGTATAGACAGCTCTAGGGATGGCTCGGAAAATACACGAACGTGTATCACTCTGCGGTCGCTCGGCGGAGCCGCAGTCGGACGACGGTCCGGTCGTCCCGGCGCTCGAACCCCACGTCGCCGCCGACAGACTCGACGGCCCACCGGACGAGCCAGAGCCCCAGCCCGCTGCCGTGTTGCAGTTGGGTGATGTCCCTGGCGCCGGTGACGGCCGCGCGCTCGGCCTCGGGGATCCCCGGCCCGTCGTCGACGACGAGCAGGTCGACCCACTCGTCGGGCGCCGCGTCGAACGGTTCGGCCCGAAGCTCGACGGTCGGCGCCTCGCCGCCGTGGACGACGGCGTTCTCGACCAGCTCCTCCAGCGCGAGCCGCAGGTCCGAGGTGGCTAACACGGTCAGGTCGGCCCCGTCGGCCGCGGCGCCGATCGTCGCCTCGGGGAACCGATCGCGGGCGTCGTCGGCGACCGAGTCGAGCAGCGCCGCGACCGCGGTCTCGGAGCGCTCGTCCGCCGGGTTCTCGATGATCCGGCGGATCCGTTTCGCGGTGTTACTGAGGCCGATCAGTCGGTTCGCGGCCTCGACCAGGGAGGTCGCCTCCTCCTCGATCACGGGGTCGTCGGTGCGGTCGATCACGTTCTCGGCCCGGCCGATCACCACCCCCAGGTCGTTCCGGAGGTTGTGCCGGAGGAGCCGGTCGAGCACCTTCACGTGGCGCTCCCGGCGCTCGATCTCGGTCACGTCGGTGTAGATACCGAACGCCCGCACGGTGCCGTTCTCCGCGTAGGGGATCCCGCGGAACAGGAACGTCCGCGCGCCGTTGGTGGTCTCCCGTCGGACTTTCGCCCCCGTCACCTCGCCCTCGCGGACCTGCTCGTTGATCTCCTCGGGCGGCGTGTTCCCGGCGACCGCCTCCCCGGGCGAGGTGAGCACCTCGTCGATCCGGGAGCCGGCAACCGTCTCGCGGTCGCAGTCGAACACCTCGGCGAACGCGTCGTTCGCCGCACGGATCACCGGCCCATCGCCGACGTGTTCGGCGTCGACGACGGGGTCCGGCAGGTTCTCGAACAGCGTCCACAGGCGCTCGTGCTCCCGGCGGATGTCGGCCGTCTCGCCGGCGTCGGCCGGCGACTTCCCGGCCGCCCCGGCGCCGTCGGCGGCGACGCCGGAGCCGCCCGCCGAAAGCCGCCGTCGAGCGCCTCGACGCCCCACGCGTCTGCGTCCTGGGGGAGGACGAAGTCGACGCCGGCCGCCGCGGCGACGCCGTCGGGCGTCGTGGCGGCCGGACAGTAGCCGATCGGCGCGGCGTCGACGGCCGCCCGGAGTTCGTCGACGGCGACGCCGGCGGCGCCGACGAGCACCGCGACCGGCGAGTCGCTCGTCGCGACCGCGACGCCGTCCTCCGGGTTCGCCGTCCGGACGGTCCACCCGCGTCGGTCGGCGAGACGGGTGACCGCGGCCGGGGGGTCCGGCGACCCGATCCAGAGGAGGCGCTGGTTCATCTACTGTCTCCTGTGGGTCCCGATAAATAAAGCCGCCCGCTCCGCGGCGCTACTCGTACAGGGGGTGACTGTCGGTCAGCTCGTCCACGGTCTCGGAGACCGCGGCGAGCACGGCCTCGTCCTCGGGCGCGTCGACCACGTCGGCGATGCAGTCCGCGACGGTCCGGCAGTCGTCGGCGGTGAACCCCCGCGTCGTGATCGCGGGCGTCCCGACGCGGATCCCCGAGGGGTTGAACGGCGAGCGCGTCTCGCCCGGCACGGTGTTGGCGTTGAGGACGATCCCGGTCTCCTCCAGCGCTTCCTCCACGTCCTTCCCGGTGGTGTCGGGGTGGGAGGGCCGGAGGTCGGCGAGCACGAGGTGGGTGTCGGTGCCGCCGGAGACGAGTTCGAGGCCGCGCTCCTGCAGGCGCTCGGCCATCGCCTCGGCGTTGGTCACGACCCGGGCGGCGTACTCCTCGAACTCGGGGGTGAGCGCCTCCTCGAAGCCGACGGCCTTGCCGGCGATGTTGTGCATCAGCGGGCCGCCCTGCATCCCCGGGATGACCGCCTTGTCGACGGCCTCGGCCCACTCCTCGCCGCACATCACCATCCCGCCGCGGCCGGCGCGGATCGTCTTGTGCGTCGAGCCGGTGACGAAGTCGGCGATCCCGACCGGCGACGCGTGTTCGCCCGCGGCGACGAGCCCGGTGATGTGGGCGATGTCCGCGAGGTGGAGCGCGTCGACGGCGTCGGCGGCGGCCTGGATCCGCTCCCACTCGACCTCGCGGGGGTAGGCGGAGTAGCCCGAGACGATCATGTCCGGCTCGAACTGCTCGGCCTGCTCGCGGAGCCCCTCGTAGTCGACGTACCCCGTCTCGTCGTCGCACTCGTAGTGCTGCACCTCGAAGTGGTCGCCGACGAAGTTCGCGTGGTGGCCGTGGCTGAGGTGGCCGCCGTGGGTGAGATCGAGACTGAGAATCCTGTCGCCGGGCTCCAGGGCGGCGATGTAGACGGCCATGTTGGCCTGCGACCCGGAGTGGGGCTGGACGTTGACGTGCTCGGCGCCCCAGAGCTCCTTCGCGCGGTCGATCGCCAGCTGCTCGACGACGTCGGCCTGCTCACAGCCGCCGTAGTAGCGCTGGCCGGGGTACCCCTCGGCGTACTTGTTGGTGAGCGTGCTGGACTGGGCGTCCATCACCGCCTCGGAGACGTGGTTCTCGCTGGCGATGAGCGTGAGCGTGTCCCGCTGCCGCTCGGTTTCGGCCTCGAGCGCGTCGGCGATCTCCGGGTCGACCTGCCGGACCTGGTCGTGCTGCATACCCACACCGCGGGCCACTTCCCGGTTAAGCCTGACTGTCGGCCGCCCCAGTTGCCGCGGGCAGTTCGGTCGGCAGGGATCGCCGGTCGAACGCCCGCATCCCCCGACAGAGATTTATCGGCGGGCGGGTACGTTCCGGCAGACCGAACATGGAGGTCGAGCGCGACGGCGACGGCGTTCGAGCCGTCGACGAGGCGAAAACCACCGTCCGCGTCGCGGCCGACGGGTGGACGCCGACAGCGACCGCGCCGGCGCTCGATCCGCCCGTCGACGCCGCCGTCACCGGCCGGACCGACCGGCTGGAGTTCCCCCCGGCGTTCGTCTCCGTCACCGAGGTCGACAGCGGGGAGTCGACGACGATGGGCGGCCGCGAGGGGCCGATCTCCTTCCCCGCGGGCGCCTACGAGCTCCGGATCGCCGCGCCGGTCCGGGCGTACGTCCGCGTCGACGGCGCGTTCAGCCTCGCCCAGCCGGAGTTCGACCGGCTGGTGGTGTCGTTCCCGGAGCCGACGGCGGTTCGGCTGGGGTTCCGCAGCCGCACGGGCTCCGCGCAGTCGTCGGTGACCGTCCCCCGAACCCCGGCGGGCGTCGCGACCGCGCTGTCGGCGTTCCCGGCGGCGTGCCAGTCGACGACCGCCGACCGGTCGTTCAGTTCGATGCGGACGCGACCCCCGCGGCTGCGCTTCGGCGACCGGACCGAGATCCCCGACTCGGTCCGAGAGGAGATCCCGGACACCGGGATCGAGCTCCGGCTCCCCCGCTCGCTGGCGTCGCTGCTGCCGGCCGCGCCGCTGGCGCACTACCTCGGCGCCGACGTGAGCGTCGCCGACGACGCCGACCCCACGCTCCGCGCCGCTGGCGAGCGGATCGGCCTCGGGACGGGGCGGGCGTACGAACGCCGGGTCGCGTCGCTGCTGCGCCGGACGTTCTGGCTCGACTGTCTCGTCCGGACCGCCGGCCCGTACGACGCGAACACGGTCGAGACCGACCTGCTCGACGATCTCGCGATCGACGCCGACGCGCTGTACGACGCCAGCATCGCCGAGCGGCTGCTGGCCTACCGCGAGGTCGACCTCGGGGCGATCGAGCCGGAGCTGCCGGAGTGGCACCTCTCGCTGTACGTCGAGCCGACCGAGGCGTCCGTCCGCTGTCTCCCCCACCTGCTCGAGGACGTGCCCCAGCTGTTCACGCCGCGGAGCAGCCCGCTGAGCGACGAGGACCGGCTGGATAGCTCGCTGTCGGCGTTCTACCGCGACGGCGAGGACGCCCCCGAGCCGGTCGCGCTCCGGAACGCCGATCTCGGGCCCAGTCGCTACCACGGCTGGCTCGCCGACGGCGTCGCGCTCGACACGTTCAAGTCGCTGCCGGCGGCGTACGAGAACCGGTCGCTCTACCGGGAGCGCGCCGACGAGGCGATCTCGGTGGTCGCGGTGCTCAACGAGTCCGAGATGAGCGAGGAGCACTCCCGGGCCGCCGAAATCTACCGTCGGCGGGCCGAGCGGCTCAACATCGACATCGACGTGCGCGAGTCGCTGTCGACCGCGGAGCTCGCCCGGACGATCGAGCGCCACCACGACCTGCTCCACTTCGTCGGCCACTGCGAGGCGTCGGGGCTGCGCTGCCCGGACGGGACGCTCTCGGTCTCCTCGGTCGAGCGCTCGCGGGCCCAGACGTTCTTCCTGAACGCCTGTGGCTCCTACGAGGAGGGTAAGGAGCTGGTGCGGAAAGGCAGCGTCGCCGGCGGGGTCACCTTCGAGAAGGTGCTCGACAGCCACGCCGCGAAAGTCGGGACGATGTTCGCCCGGCTGGTGGTCCACGGCTACGCGATCGAGCGCGCGCTGGAGCTCGCGCGCCGGCGGGTGATCATGGGGAAGGATTACGCCGTCGTCGGCGACGGCACCCACGTGCTCGCCCAGACGGAGACCGTCGTCGGCTCGCAGGCCGAACTGACCCGCACCGAGGACGGGTTCTCGCTGACGTACGGGATGCTGCCGCCGGCGCGGGCTGGCGCGCGGGCGTACGTCAACCTTGACCGTGCTGAGCGCCCGATGCTGCTGGGCAACGAGCGCACGTTCGAGATGGACGCCGCGGATCTCGTGCCGTTCCTCCGCCGCGGCGAGTTCCCCGTCATCTACCGCGGCGACATCCGCTGGTCGTCAGCGCTCGCCGACGACCTCGCCCGGGGCCGGATCGACCACTAATCCTGGTCCGGGTCGGGGCCGAAGTCGACCGACCCCTCGGCGGTCGGCTCCGCGAGCGTCGCGTCCGCCGCCACGGCCCCGTCCTGGAGCGCGAGGAACAGCACCGCCGCCAGCAGCGCGGCGGCGAGTCGCGGGTGACGCGAGACGGTTCCCCCGATACGAGCACCGACTTCCGTAGCCACGTTGCGTGGTGCCATACCTCGTGAACTCGGCGAGTTGTAAAAAGAGTTACGTCATTTACACACATCTCGCGGCCGAGTTGATTTCAGCAATTAGGAAGCAAGTAACTTCCGTTAGAAGCGCTGAGACGGCGATATTCCCGTTAATATTAAATACGGTGTGACGCATATACTCTACCAGTAATGAGTTCGAATTTACTCGGCGAGGAAATCGAGGATATCCTCCGGGAGAGCTTCGAAGACGCCGGCGACGAGCTGCTGTTCGTCGACCCGTCGGCGGCGGCGGTCGAGGCGCTGATCGAGCTCGGCATCGAGTTCGAGGGCGACCTCCCGACCGTGAAAGTACTGGCCGACGAACGGATGCTCAAGGACGTGATGGACGACTTCCTCGTCGCGAGCAACGCGGCCGACCTGGTCGAGGCCGGCAGCCTCGAGCTGCGGAACCTCGACGCGGAGACCGACAACGCGCTGCTGGTGACCGAGGACCGCACCGTCGCCATCGTCACCGCCGGCGACGCCGTCGCGGGGCTGGCGACGGACGACGAGGAGTTCGTCGCGCTCGCCCACGAGAACTACAGCGACCGTTTCGACGCCGCCGACACGTACAACCTCCGGACGCCCGCGATCTCGCGGGTCCGCGAGACGATGGCCGACGACATCGGCGAGCAGTCCCGCGACGACTTCGACACCGTGCTGAGCTCGCTCGAGACCGCCCGCGGCGACGGCGACGGGCTCGACGAGGTGACCATCTCGCTGCTGGTCGCCGCCAAGAACGACGTGCTGCTGTACGACATCAGCAAGTGGGGCGAGGACGTGGGGATCGCCTCGAAGGCGACGTTCTCCCGGACGAAGACCCGGCTCGAGGAGCTCGGCCTGATCGACACCGAGAAGGTGCCCATCGACGTCGGGCGCCCGCGGCTGCGGCTGAAGCTGGGCGACGAGCGCCTCCACGGCGCCGACGCCGAGGAGCTCGCGAGCGTCGCGCAGTCGATGATCGCGAGCTGAGCCGGCACCCGTTCCTTTTTGCGAGCGGCGCTCCCTCCCCGAGACATGGATATCGGACTCGTCGGGAGCGGCCCCGCCGCCGAGGCGATCGAGGCGGCGATGGCCGACCTCGACGCCCGCATCGTCGAGATCGGGAGCGGCGACTTCGCCGACGTGGGGCTCTGCTTCGTCGTGGGCGCCGCGGGCGCGGACGCGTTCGGCACCGCCGCCGACAGCGCGCTGGACCGCTGGGTCGCCGTCGAGATCGGCGGCGTCGGCGGCCACGCGATCGAGGGCGTCGACGCCGCGGTGTCGTCGTTCACCCCTGACTCCGGCTGCTACCGCTGTCTCCAGCAGCGCGTCGCCGCCACGACCGAACCGAGCGACGACAGCCCCGCCGCGCCCACGAGCGCGGTTCGCTACGCGGGCGCGTTGGCGGGCCGTCGGGCGACGCGGATCCTCACCGGCGAGGATCTGGGCGGCACCGTCGTGGAGGTCGGCGACGGCGCCGACGCCCACCGCCGGTTCCAGCCCGTACCGTTCTGTGGCTGCTCGCCCGGCCGCGACCGCACGCTCTCGCTCGACTACCGCGAGACGGACCTCGACGACGCCCTCACCCGCGCGGAGGCGGCCGTCGACGACCGCGTCGGGATGATCGAGCAGGTCGGCGAGCAGGCGTCGTTCCCGCTGCCGTACTACCTCGCCGCCATCGCGGGGACCGAGGGGTTCTCCGACGCCGGCGCAGCCCCCTACGCCGCCGGCGCCGCCGTCGACTGGAACGAGGCGTACATGAAGGCGCTGGGCGAGGGGCTGGAGCGCTACGCCGCGGGCGTCTACAGGAACGCCGAGTTCCGCCGCGGGCCCGCGACGGCACTGGACGACGCCGTCTCGCCGACCCGGTTCGTCACCGCCGAGAGCTACGACCCGGAGCCGAGCGCCGAACGCCCGTGGGTCCCCGGGCTCGATCTCACGAGCGAGGAGGGGGTCTGGCTCCCCGCGGAGGTCGTCCAGTACCCCCCGCCGGAGCGCCGGATCAAGCCGCCGATCACCACCGGGCTCGGCCTCGGGAGCTCGACCGTCGAGGCTACGATCTCGGGGCTCTCGGAGGTGATCGAGCGCGACGCGACGATGCTCGCGTGGTACTCCGACTACGAGCCGCTCGGCCTCTCGGTCGCCGACGACCGGTTCCGGGAGCTCGAGAAGCGCGCTGCCGGCGAGGGGCTCTCCGTCTCGGTCGCGCTGCTCACGCAGGACGTCGACGTGCCGGTCGTCGCCGCGACGGTCCACCGCGAGGACGGCGACTGGCCCCGCTTCGCCGCCGGGTCGGGCGCCGCGCTCGACCCCGTCGACGCCGCCACGGGCGCGCTCGCCGAGGCGCTGCAGAACTGGACCGAGCTCCGCGACATGGGCCCCGAGCAGGCGAGCGAGGAGGGCGGCGCCATCGGCGAGTACGCCGACTTCCCGGCTCGGGCCCGGGAGCTCACACACCCCAAGACGACCGTGCCGGCCGACTCGGTCGCCGACGACGCGGCGAGCCTGTCGGGCGAGGCCGCGCTTGACGCGCTGGTCGACCGCGTCGACGACGCCGGGCTCACCCCGTACGCCGCCCGGACGACGACCCGCGACGTGGCCGCGCTGGGGTTCGAGGGCGTCCGCGTCGTGATCCCCGAGGCCCAGCCGCTGTTCACGGGCGAGGCGTTCTTCGGCGACCGGTTGGCGTCGGTGGCGGCGTCGATGGGGTTCACCGCGAAGCCGGGGCGGGCGTACCACCCGTTCCCGTAACCAGCCACGGCGAGCGAACTACTGGACCCTCCGTGGTCCAGTCACGGAGCGCCATGCCGTGGCTGTGTGTAAACCAACTCACAACGAGCTACCCACCGGCCCCTCCGTGGGCCGGTTACGGAGCGCCATGCCGTGGCTGTGTGTAAACCAACTCACAACGAGCGACCGACCGGCCCCTCCGTGGGCCGGTTACGGAGCCGGAGCCGTGGCTGTGTGTAAACCAACCCACGGCGAGCGACCGACCGGCCCCTCCGTGGGCCGGTTACTGAGCCGATGCCGTGGCTGTGTGTAAACCAACCCACGGCGAGCGAACTACTGGACCCTCCGTGGTCCAGTCACGGAGCGTGATGCCGTGGCTGTGTGTAAACCAACTCACAACGAGCTACCCACCGGCCCCTCAGTTAGCCAGTTCCAGAGCGCGGGACCGTGGTTGGCTTCGGGTTCACGAATCGCTATAGCGTCACGTCCTTTACGTCGCCCTCGCCCGCTCGCCGAACCACCGCACGGACGGGGTCCTCGGCGCCCGCGAGGTTGTCCGAGTCGCCGTCGAGCGTCAGCAGCTTGGCGGGTCGCCCCGCCTCGATCAGCCCGTACTCCTTCCCGGCCAGCTTCGCGCCGTTCTGCGTCGCCATCCGGAGCACCTCGGTCGCGCTCACGTCGGCGAGTTTGGCGGCGAACTCCATCTCGCGGAACATCGACGGCGAGTTGAGCATCACGTTGTCCGTCCCGAGCGCGACGGTCGTCCGCTCGACCAGCTCGCGGATGGGGGCGACGCCGACGTTGGTGACGAGGTTCGACCGGGGGCAGACGACGACCGGGAGCTCCTCGTCCTCGATGCGGTCGAGGTGCTCGTCGCGAGGGTGGACGACGTGGATCAGGAACGCCGGGTCGAGATCCATCGCCGGCGTGAGGTCGTGGGGGTCGCGCTCGCCGGCGTGGATCGCGAACGGCTTCCCCGCCTCGCGGCAGGCCTCGCGCAGCTCGCCGAACTCGCTGTCGCGGGCGCCGCTGGCGCCGAACCCGTCGGCGGCGCGCATCGCGTCCGCGCTCTCCCGCCCGAAGATCACCGGGTCGATCTCGCGGTCGGCGAGCGCGTCGCGGATCGCCTCGACGCCCTCGACGCCGCCCTCCCGGAACTCCAGGAACGCCGCGGTGCCCGAGCGCTCCATGAACCGGAGGCTGCGGGCCATCGCCGCCACCTTCTCCTCGCGGCTGGCCTGCCGGAGCAGCCGATGTTTGAGCCCGTCCGGCGGCGCGACGAGCTCGTCCAGCGAGAGGCCGCCGCCGGCCTCCTTCGCGATCGAGTCGCCGATGTGGGTGTGCGCGTTGACGAAGGCGGGCAGGACGATGTCGGTCGAGTCGGTCGCGGTCTCCTCGACGGCGGAGATCTCGCCGTCCTCGACGACGACGCGGCCCTCGACGGGCTCGAACGCCTCGCCCCGGAGGATCGTCCCTTCGAGCGTAGTAGCCATACCCGAGCGTGGGGACCGGGGACCCATGAACGCGACGCCATCGCGCCCGAGGTCCGGTGGTGGCGGTCGTCGGCGCGGCGTCGACACGGTTGTGCGGCATGGTAACAATAGGTTTTTCTCGTCCCCCGTGAAGCGCTAGGTATGTCAATCGACGCGGCGACGAGGCGCTTTCTCGTCCGCATGGCGGCCATCGTCGGCTGCTGCTCGCTGCTGCTGACCGCGAGTTTCGTCGGCGTGCTGGCGATCGTCTCGGGGAACGTCGGGGATCTCGGGACCCGGATCCCGGCCTACCTCATCGTGATGGCGGTGGCGTTCGTCGTCACCGTCGTCGCCCTCGAGCGCAACGAGATCGACGGGCGGCTCATCCTGATGACGACCGTCGTCATCTCCGGCGTGACGTTCCTCCTCTCGCTACTGGCCGTCGAGGGCGTCTACTACACCATCCGCTCGCCGGCGGCCGTGTTCAACACCCAGCTGGTGTACTACATGCTCTCGGCCGGGCTGGTCGCGACCGGGCTGGGGTACTGGAGCCTGAACCACTGGCGGGAGTTCACCGGCCGCGTCAACCGGCGCCGCCGGTAGTCAGAGCGAGACGGCGCCGACCGCGAGGAGCACCGACAGCGACGCCAGCCCCACCGCGGCCAGCAGCCCGACGACGACCGCGATCTGCACCCACAACGACGTCGACCCGCCGATGGTCCTGCCGCCGGCGGTGGGTTCGTGCCCCAGCGGGCCCGGGTGGCTACTTCGACCGCCCCGGAGGTCGCCCGCCCGGGTCGCGACCCGGCGCGAGAGCCGGTAGACCGTCCCGGAGAGCCACCGGATCAGGTGGGCGATCATCTGGCCGAGTTCGACGAGGATCCCGGCGGGCTCCTCCGGCCGTGACTGGCGCCGATCGTCGAGCGGTGGCGACCGGCGACCCTCCGTCGGGTCCGGGAGTGAGTCGCCGTCCTCGTCCGCCTCCCGCGCCTCGGGGAGGTCGGCCTCGGTTCGGTCCGGTAGTTCGGCCCGGTCGTCCAGCAGCTCCCGGAGTTCGGCCACTTCCGCCTGGAGCGTGTCGTTGCGCTCGCGCTCGCGCTGGAGCGCGGCACGGAGTTCCGCCACCTCCTCGTCGTTCGCTTCGTCGGCCGAACCGTCAGCGGCGTCGTCGTCGGTCGACTCGCCGGTCGCCGAGTCGTCGGCTGCGGAATCGTCGCCTGCGGAATCGTCGGCTTCGCGAACCCCGCTTCCAGTGAACACGCCGCCGTCGCCGGCGGCCGCGGTTTCGGTGCGTTCGGCGTCGGTTGTCGCCGTATCGATCGTCGCCGAGTCGGCGACGTCGGCGTGGCGCTTCCCCGGGTCGAACTCCGAGACGACTTCGGGGTCGACCGGCTGGAACGACGGCTCCTCGTACTCCTCGCCGATGCTGGGGGTCGCCCCGGCGTCGAACGTCTGCTTGCGGTGGAACTTCACCTGGTCGACGTCCTCGTCCCAGTCGGTCATCAGGAACGCCTCGCCCGTGTCGAGCGCCATGACCTGGTCGGCGACGTCGCCGCCGAGGATCCGCTTGACGAGGTCTACGTCGGTCTCCCACGTCAGCCGGTGCCAGATCATCCAGTCACACTGCGTGATGAAGTCCTTATCCACCGCCGAGGGGCGCTGTGAGAGCCCGCACATGCCGAGCCCGCGCTTGCGGCCCCGCTTGGCGATGCGCAGCAGGAGCTTCGAGAGGTCGTCGGACCCCCCCTGCTGGGGGAGGTACTCCTGGATCTCCTCGACGACCAGCAGCGTCGGCTTCCGGTACTCCTTCTCCCGGCGGAACAGTTCGGCCAGCGTCCGCTCGATGAGCGCCTTGGCGTCCTCGATGTCGAAGTAGCCCGAGACGTCGAGCACGACCGGGTACTCGTACTCGAAGACGACCGTCGCCAGGATCGGCGCGTCGCCCTCGTCGACGACCACGTCGCAGGTGTCGTCGGCACCGGCGTGGAGCAGGCTGTAGTCCTCCTTCAGCCCGTAGTACTCCCCCTCGGTGTCGACGACGAACAGCGGGTGGCCCGCGTCGAGCAGCGCCTCGACGATGACGCTGGCGGTGTTCGACTTGCCCGATCCGGACTTCCCGGTGACGAACCCCCGGCCGGTGAGTAGCTTCTCCACGGGCAACGACCGCTCGTCCTCGGTGACGCTGATTGACTCGGACGGAGGCATCTCGTTCGACCGAACGAGTGGGTCGGAACCCTATGTGCTTTGTCCCCGTGTACCGGACATGTCCGCACAGTTGGACGACCGGCGCGATCGACGACTGCCGACACGGGCGGCCCCGAACGGCAATCGACGCCGTTCGGGCCGCCACGCCTCCCGCGGACCGCGTGAGGAGCAGCTCGTTTACGTTCCCGATTTCCGAGAGGTGAGCTGTTTCGCTACGCCGGACTGTCGAAGAAGTGGCTGTAACGGCTGGTTACTGTAGGTTTATCCGGGTCGAAAACAGCATGACTGCTGATATGTCTGTTTTTCATTTCCGGTCGGGCCCCAAGCTTAATGCCGGGGCGGTTGCTTGTAGCTACAGCTAGCACATTCACGGCACCGCAGAGAACCGGGTTGGTGGAACATCTCCGTGTTCTCTCCCCGACGGTATAAGCGTTTTGCCAGACAGAGTGGCGACGCTGCCCCCGAGGGACAGTCCCGGACGTGCTGGCGGAGACTCACGGAACCATGCCAGACCGACTGCGAGAACCCACGGGTAGCGTATCGACACCGCCGTCCTCGGCGTCCGAACCAGCACGCGGCCCGTGCGGCGCCGCGTGGGGCGAACCGGAGGGGTGGACCGATGGGTGAGATCCCCGTCCGCGACGACGCCGACGACGAGGAGCACCCGGCTTCGCTCCTCGACGGCGTCGTCGAACTCCGCTTCGACGAGGACCGGAGCCCGATCATGGTCATCACCGAGGAGGCCCCCTTCACGAGTCAGGACGTCGTGCTCGGGGACGAGGAGCCGGCGGCCGCCGAGACCGTGGAGCTCGAGCTGCGCTGGGCCGTGCTCGGGGCGTCGACGGTGCTGGCGCTGCTGGCGGTCGGCCTCTCGGCCGCCGGGCTGCTCCAGACCACCGGGTCGTCGCCGGCCGCCATCGCCGGACGGCTCCTGCACGGGCTGGTCCTGCTCGGCGGGGCCTACGGCACGTTCGCGCTGTACGCCGACGCGACGTACCTCTCGCGCTCCGAGAAGCGCTGGTCGCCGTCGCCGTGGCACTATCTCGTGCCGGGCTGGATCGTCGTCGGCGGGTACCTGCTCTGGCAGTTCTCCGCCGCCGACCCGACGGCGCTCTCGACGCCGGCGTTGATCGGCATCGCCCTCGTCGCCGCGGCCCTCAGCGCCGTCCCGACGGCCCCGGTGTATCTGTACAACCGCCACCGACGGATCGGGCTGCTCACCGAGTGAGGATCCGGCAGTCGGTCGGGGTGTCGAGTGGGAACCCTCTTTGCGGTACCGTCCCCAGTTCCGGTGGCCGATGACGACGGCACCGGGCCGAGCCGGACTCGGCATCCGGCGACGACGAGCCCTATGAGTGCCGAGGCCGGCGTTTTTCGTGGTCGACGATCTCTCTGGGAGCATCTGGTTGTGGCCACAGTAGACAGAGGCCCAGCCGAACGTCGCGGGGACCGAACGTGCGACCCGTGATCTGGGGCCGGTCACGCGTGCGTACGGCTACTGATCCGAGCGCTCCCGGGCGAGTTCTGGCCGCAAGTGAACACGGACTGGACGGGCTCGACGGGCCTCTGAAACGAAGACATCTCGGCTCCGGACGCGCCACCGGCGCCCGCGGTCAGTCCCGTGTCGCCGAGACGTCACCCCGTGCCGCATCGAGGGGGCCGCCCACCAATACCCCCTCGTTGCCCGCCACCCAGTCGAGGAGCAGGTACGCGAAGACGTACTTCGCCCCGATGTCGAGTAGCGAGTAGCCCCAGGAGGTAAGCGCCGTCGAGTCGACGACCGCGAGTCCCTCGACACCCAGCGCCCAGACGACGGGATAGCCGATCCACAGCACCACGGTCAACGTCCGCAGCGTGTCGAATATCTCGTCCGTGCCGGCGGCCGCCGCCGAGTCGGGCCACCGGGTCAGGAGCGCGTACAGCACCACGAGGAAGAACGCCGAACTGACGCCGTAGAACGCCCACCGGAAGGCGTACGACGAGACAGTCAGGGCCGCGGCGAGACCGGTCACGCACATCGCGATGTCCGCCGCGATCACGGCAGCCAGGTCCACCGGGTCGGCATCTGCCAGCAGTCCCAGTGCGAGCAGGATGAGCGGCGTCGAGAGCGTCCAGGTGAGGTAGCGGCCCCACTGGACGAGCACCTGGTCGCCCGCGAGTGCGTGCCCGGTCGGCATCTGGAGGAACCCGGCCGTCAGCCCCGACACCAGGCCGAGATAGCTCGACAGCGACACCAGCGGGATGAACACCGTCGCCGCGAAGACGAGACGCGCACGCCGGCTTCGCACGTCGCGGGCCATGTAGCTGAACAGCAGTACCGAGAGTCCGGCCAGTGCGACGTTGCTCCAAAGTGACGCGCTCAACAGGAGGTCGTCCTGGATGTGAGCCAGCACCTCACGCTGTCCGAGTTGCAGTGGGAGCAGCATTGCCTCCCATGGCACTGAGACCATACCGCCCGGAGCGGCCGGGCGGGCAAAGTAACAGACATGCTACCGACGGCCGCTGCGCGGTCACCGACGACCGTCCAGCCGTGGAAGATGACGGCGTGTGGAGACTGTCCCGAGTCGCACCGTCGAGTAGGACCGAGGTTCGCTCCATACGCTCCCACGGACGTGTTGAACAGGGCTGACGGACTGGGGGCGAGGTGAAGCGTAGTCGGTCACCGAACCATCGGCTGTGACGGGTTGGGCGGTCCCGACGGAGCCGCTAAACACGTTCACTGTGGATAGATTGTGGGTCGTGAGTGACGGGGCCGAGTTCTCGACCACCGGTACTGTCCACACCGCCGCCCGCGGCGGACGCCTCGCTCAAACGAGCCACCGGCGAACGGCGCCGGCCGTCGCGGTGAACCCCTCCCAGGCCGCCGAAACCGCGCCACAGAGCCTGAGCTCGACGGGATCGACGCCGAAGCGTCTCGCGACCGGCCCCGAGCTGGCGCCCGCACCGAGTACAGCGATAGTCCGGTGTCTGGCCCGGAGTTCGAGCGCGAGGTTCCCCGCCGTCAGCGCCTCGTGGAGCCGTCGGCGCTCCGTCGAGGGGAAACTCCGAAACGCTCGCCACACCGAGGCGGCCGACGGAAACTCGAGGAACAGCCGCTCCCCCGTCGAACGGAGCTCCGCCTCCGTCCCGGCGACGGTGAGCGTCAGATCGGTACTGACTGTGAGCTGACCCGGGTCTGCGTCGGTCGTGTCAGTCACGCTCGCTGGTCGTGATGCTGATCGTCCCGTCGAGCCGCCAGCGTGCGTGCTCGGCGTCGTCGCCGACTTTGTCGGGGACGTCGACCGTCATATCCTCGAACTGGTAGGTGATCTCGGCGCCACGGCCGGTCAGTTTGTCGTAGAGTCCGACCGCGAGATCGGGCCACGTCGACGTTCCCTCCACCGCTTCCTCCGACATTGTGCTTTCGGACATATTCGATAAGTCACAGTATAGTGGGAAAACAGTGTTTGCCGGTTACAGACGGATCGCCCCCACGGCACGGACAGTTTACCGACAGCGTACAATCGACCGACCACTCTCGCCGCCCCACGGTCCCCCGGCCGGCCTTTCCAGCCCACTGGCTGGCCGACTCCGGGGACCTACTCCGCCTCACCGACGGTCGCCCTGAACCCGACCGCCCGCAGCCGGTCCACCAGCGGCAGTCCGATAGCCGACGCGGGCGTCAGCACGCCGCCGCCGAGCGGCGAGTCGACGTCGTCGCGGACGAGACAGATCGCGGACTCGCCGAGCATCCGGGCCGCCGCGCCGTAGCCGGGGTCGAGGTCGGCCCCGAACTCGGCCTCGACGGTGAAGGTGCCGTCCCCGCCCGTGCCGCGGCCGACGACGCTCACCGTGAAGTGGCCGTGTTCCATCTGTTCCTCGCTGGGGCCCTCGCCCGGGTCGGGGAAGACGTGACGCTGGAGCGCAGCGCGGACCGGCCCGACCGACATCACCGCCGTGAACAGCCCCAGCCCGCCGGCGACGAGCGTCGCCCCCGCGGCGCCCGTCAGCCCGCGGCCGGTGGGGATCACCTCCGAGCAGCGGAGCTCGCGCCCCCACGGGTAGCCGAGCAGGGCGTTGCTGCGCCGAACGACGCGCTCGTTCACCGGCGCCATCGGCGACGGTGCCGTCCAGCCGGACCGGAGCGGATCCCTGCGGGGGAGACGCTGCTCGCCCGGATCGACGCCGTCGCGCTCCCCGGCCGGCGCCAGCGAGTAGGGGTTCCGCAGCGTCTCCCGGACGTTCGAGTCCTCGGCGGCAGCCCCGAACACCGCGGCCATGCTCGCGAGCGTGCCGCCGCTGACGCCGCCGCTGGCGTCGTCGACGTAGATCCGCACCGTCTCACAGGGCGCGTCGTGCTCGTCGAGCGCGAACGACTGGACGAGCAGCGTGCCGATGTCCGCCGGCACGGAGTCGAACCCGCAGCTGTGGACGATCCGCGTCCCCGCCTCGGCCGCCGCCTCGTGGTACCGGTCGACGGTCTCCCGGATCCAGTTCACCTCGCCGGTCAGGTCGCAGTAGTCGGTTCCGGCCTCGACGCAGGCGTCGACGAGGGGTGTGCCGTACTTCGTGTACGGGCCCACGGTCGTACAGACGACACGAGCGCTGCGGGCGATCTCCCGGAGCGTCCGTGGCTCCGTCGCGTCGCCGACGACGGTCGGGACGTCGTCCCACGCCTCGCTCCCGTCGGTGACGTCGGCCGCGACCGACGCCAGTCGGTCCGGGCTCCGGCCACCGAGCGCGAGCGAGAGCGACTCCGGGGTGTACTGGTCCGTGAGGTACGCGGCCACCAGCCGGCCGGCGAACCCGGTCGCGCCCCACACGACGAGGTCGTACGGTCGGTCGTCGTCCGACATGTTCCTATGCCGTCGTTCTGCCGCCGGGGTGAAAACGGCCCGGGCGCGCCGGCGACCGACGGCGTTCGACAGTCCGCCGTCGACGCCGAGGGCCGCCAGCGAGGGATTGAACCAACTGCGGTCCGTACGTCCCACGATGGGAACGTCACCGCCCGGTCCGAAGGGAGAGCCGTTGTTCGGCAGCAGCCGCCGGTACGCGGACGACCCGTTCCGGTTCCTCTCGGCCTGCGAAGCGGCGTACGACGGTGTCGTCCAGTTCGATCTCGGGCCGATGGACACTTATCTGGTGACCGAACCGGAGTACGTCGAGCGTGTCCTCGTCTCCGAGGCCGACCGCTTCACCAAACCGGCGTTCCAGGGCAACGCACTCGGTGATTTGCTCGGGAAGGGGCTGCTGCTCAGCGAGGGCCAGACGTGGCGCGAGCAGCGTCGACTCGCGACGCCGGCGTTCCGGATCGACCGCCTGACCGGGTTCGCCGACGATATCGTCGGCCACAACGAGGCGCTGCTGGCGGAGTGGAACGACGGGGAGGTCGTCGACGTGGAGCAGGCGATGACCCGGGTGACGCTCGCGGTCATCACCGACCTGATGCTCGGGACCGAGCTCTCGGACGAGCGGGTCCGAACCATCCGCGAGGCGCTGGAGCCGCTGGGTGCGCGGTTCGAGCCCGACCCCGTCCGCTTCGCCGCGCCGGCGTGGCTCCCCATGCCGGGCGACAGCGAGTACGACGCCGCCGTGGAGACCATGGAGTCGGTCATCGCGGACATCGTCGCCGAGCGCCGCGGTAGCGAGGGCGACCCCGAGACCGACGAGGGGCCGGACGACCTGCTCTCGATCCTCCTGCGCGCTCGAGGGCGGGGAGAGCAGACCGACGAGCAGATTCGCGACGAGGTGATGACGATGCTGCTCGCGGGCCACGACACGACGGCGCTGACGCTGACCTACAGCTGGTACCTCCTCTCGGAGCACCCGACCGTCGAAGCCCGGCTCCACGAGGAGCTCGACGAGCGACTCGGCGACGAGCCGCCGTCGATGGCCGACGTGCAGTCGCTGGATCTCGTCGAGCGGATCGTCGACGAGGCGATGCGGCTCTACCCGCCGGTGTACGCGATGTTCCGGGACCCGGCCGAGGCGGTCACGTTCGGCCGGTACACCGTGCCCGAGGACGCGACGATCATGCTCTCCCAGTGGGCGATGCACCGGTCCGAGCGGTTCTGGGACGACCCCGACCAGTTCGATCCGGACCGCTGGGTCGACGACGACCACCCCCACTTCGCGTACTTCCCGTTCGGCGGCGGGCCCCGCCACTGCATCGGCAAGCATCTCGCGAAACTGGAGGCGAAGCTCATCCTCGCACGGACCGCCCAGCAGTACGAGTTAGCGTACACCCGCGACGGCGAGCCGGAGCTGTGGCCGACACTGACGATGCACCCCCGCGACGGGATGCCGATGCGGCTCCACGAGCGCTAGTCCACGGCCGCTCAGTCGGCGATGTAGCGGGCGATCAGGACGATTGGGACGACGGGAATCGCCAGCCCCGTGACGAGGAGGGCGACGGCGATTATTAGCTTCGCCGTCCCGCTCGAGTCGTCCCAGACCGACCGGGAGAGGCTGTCGATGCTCGACGCAGTTCGTTGAACGAGTCCGGCCATCCCCCACGCTACACGCCAGCGACGGGTAAACCCCGTCGTCCGGATTTGGGACCGGGTCGGTCAGTGATGCCGGGGTCGACGATCCCGCTGGTCGGCGAAGTTGCCCCCGGGGAGTCGCTCGTCGACGCCGTCGGGGAGCACCCGCCGGACGCCGGCGATGAACGGACCCGGGTCGTCGAGCGCGAGGTAGTCGAAGCGCGGCTCGCGCACGATCGAGGCCGCGATCTCCCAGACCGTCCCCGGGATCGACGGGCGCTCGACGTGGGGCGACTCCTCGGTGAGCACGCTGGCGAGATACCCCAGCTCGCCGTGGAGCATGTGGGTGCCGACGCCGACGTCGTACTCGCAGTCGATCTCGTCGGCGCGGCCGGTCGCCGCCAGCCAGTAGTAGTACGGGTAGTCAGCGCCCGCCCGAACGGTCGAGGGGAGGGACTGCCACATCCGGGGGTTGATCTCGGTCAGTACGTACTCGCCCGTCTCGGCGTCCCGCATGTACTCGATGCAGGCGAGGCCGTGCCAGTCCAGTTCCGCGAGCAGCGCCCGACCCACCCGCTCCAGTTCGGGGTCGTCCGTCGAGCGCCGGTAGACGCCGCCGCCGCCGGTGTAGGAGTTCCCCCGGATCTGACGGTGCTGGAACGTCGCCAGCGGCTCGCCGCGGTCGTACAGCCCGGTGAACATGAACTCCTCGTCGTAGTGGACGAACTCCTGGACGATCGGGTCGTGGCCCATCGAGCGCCGGATCGCGTCGGGATCCGGCGGGTCGTCGCGGACGACGTGGTGGATATCCTTCACCACGTCCATGTCGTCGGGCGTCAGCCCGTCGACGTAGGCGTCCGTCAGTACGTTGTACCGGGACTTGATCAGCAGATCCTCGTTCCAGTCGTCGACGTCGGCCAGCCGCCGGGTCTCGGGCACGGGCACGCCCGCGGACTCGGCGATCTCGGCCAGCCGGAGCCGGTCGTGGACGTTCCGCAGCTGGGCCATCGTCGGCACCACCAGCGAGACGTGCTCGGCGAAGAGCGCTTCGTCGCGGGAGAGCACGTAGCAGTCCTCCGGCCGGACCGGGATCACCGTCCGGACGTCGTCGCGCGCCGCGAGATCGAGGAGCGCGTCGCGGTACGCCGTCAGCCCCTCGCGGGGCGCGGGGAGCGACACGAACTCGTCACAGTAGCGCGAGGCCGCGGCGGGAACCCCGGTCTTCTCGGAGGCGACGACCGAGCCCACCCCCTGTCTGGCGAGCGAGCGGACGCAGGTGTAGCTCGCCGCGTCGTGCCCCGTGGGGATCAGGGCGCGTTCGCCCGTTGAGTGGCTGTCCGGCATTGCGATACGGCGTGCTTGGCGCCACGCCGCGATTAGTATACACGGACAAACAGCCGAAGGGGCTGCATACCGCCCGTGCCGTCGACCCCTCGCCCGCGGTCGTATCGCTCACCCTATCTCGTGGGACGGGCCGAATCCAGAGCACGCGGGTCTACGTCGCAGGTCGTCGACGACGCCGGGGGCTTTCCGGCAGGGAGAGCGCGATCCACGGGTCGGGCCGCGCAGTAGTCGGCTGGTAGTGAAATGAGCGGCCACCGATCGGACGGTATGCGACTCGTTCAGGTGTTCGTCCCCGCCGAGGAGCAGGCGGCGGTCCGGGAGGCGCTGGGGGAGATGGGCGTCGAGTTCCTGTTCACCGACGCCGACGGTCGCCGGGACGGGAAGCTCGCGTCCGTCCCGGTGCCGGCTGGTGCGGTGGATACCGTGCTCGAGCAGCTGTACGACGCCGGGCTCGACGAGAGCACCTACACCGTCGTCACGGACGTCGAGCGAGCCACCGTCCCGAACGTCGAGGAGATAACGGATCGGTACGTCGAGGGCCCGACGGGCGACCGCGGCGTCTCGAACGACGAAGTCCGGGAGCGGGCGACCGACCTGACCCCGGACACGGTGACGTACCTCGCGTTCGCCATCGCGAGCGCGGTCGTCGCCGTCGGCGGGCTGTTGCTCGACTCCGCCATCGTCATCGTCGGCGCGATGGTGATCGCGCCGTTCGCGGGGTCTACGCTGTCGGCCAGCGTCGGCGCCGTCGTGAGCGACCGGGAGATGGTCGTCGACAGCGCCAGTTCGCAGGTCGCGGGGCTCGCCGTCGGCTACCTGGGTGCCGTCGCCATGAGCCTCGCGCTCCAGCGGTCCGGGTTCGTGCCGTCGACGCTCGACGTGGGCCACGTCGGACAGGTCGGCGCGTTCGTCACGCCGAACGTGCTGACGCTCGCGATCGCGATCGCGGCGGGGTTCGCCGGCGCGCTCGCGCTCGCGACCGACCTCCCGGTCTCCATCGCCGGCGTCGCCGTCGCCGCGGCGATCGTCCCCGCGGCGGCGGTCGCCGGCATCGGCACTGTCTGGGGGGAGCCGCTGATCGTCGCGGGCGCGACCGTCCTGCTGCTGATGAACATCGTGTTCATCAACCTCACCGCGTACCTGACGTTTCTCGCTCTCGGCTACCGATCGTCCGCGGTGTTCGACATCCGCGAGACCGCCACCGTCTCGCTGCGCACCGGCGCCTACGCCGTCGTCGTCCTCGCCTTCCTCCTCGTCGCCGTGCTGACAGCGGGCGGGACCTACCAGCATCTCGTCTTCGAGCAGCGCGCCAACGACGCGGTCCAGGAGGTGCTCGACGACGACCAGTACAGCTCACTGGAGCTCGCCGCCGTCGAGACCGAGTACAACGACGCCGGCGTGTTCAGCGACGAGGTGTCGGTGACGGTGACCGTCGGGCGCTCGACCGACCTCGAACACGAGGGGCTGGCCGCGGCGCTACGGGGCGCGATCGGCGCCGCGACGGAGCGATCCGTCGGCGTCGACGTGCGCTTCGTCGACTACCAGCACGCGGCTGCCGTCGGCGACGACCGCGACGGGCCGTGGTGGCTGTCGATCCGGCGCTGGCTGCCGCTCCCGACGGCCCACTCAGTCGCGGAGTCGTCGCCACAGGCTGCGACCCTTCAGGCGGACCTTGTTGAGGAGCGCGCCGACCCGGCGTGACCGGGCCAGCAGGCGGAGCGCCCGGAGCGATCGCCCGGCGCGGAGCAGCCGCAGCGGCCGGAACCAGGGGACGACAGTGAGGATCAGGAACCAGTGGGAGCGCACGAACCCCCGGAGGTCGTCGTCGGCCCACCGGTAGAGCAGCACGAGATCGACCAGGAAGACGAGCAGGAGCCACTGGAGCGCGGCGCGGGCCGTCGACGCGGTCGCGGCCGTGACCGCGAGCAGGTCGAGCGAGGCCGCGACGTCGACGGCGAACAGCAGCACCCACGCGAGGGTGATGACCTCGACGAACGGCGGCCACCAGCGTTCGGCGTCCATCGACGGGCCGCTAGGCGCTGGCGACGTAAACCGTTGCGTCCGTTGAAAGGCGCTCCAGAAAACCCGCGGGCGACGTTACTGGCTCGGCGTCGGCGTCGCCGTCTCGGTCGTCTCGTCGTAGGAGACCTCGGTGCCGGAGGCGACCGGCTGGAGCAGGTACGAGCCGGTCTGGCCGCGCTTGACCGGCGTGAAGTCGGCGGTGAACGTCGTCCGGGTGTTTTCGCGGATCTCGAACGACTCCTTGAACTGCAGCGGCGCCTCGCCGGGCGTCCCCACGTCGGCGTCGCTGCCGTCGTCGAGCGTGGCGTCGACGCCCGACACGTCGAGCTGGAGGTACGCGTACGTCCCCGTCTCCAGTTCGCGCTCGTCGACGAGCGCGGTGTTGCCGTCCTGGAGCTGGACGAGGTCGGCCTCCTGTGCCTCGTCGTACTCGTAGTACGTGCGCTCGTCGCTCTGGTCGACGTCCTCCTCGTCCTGTTCTTCGACCGTCTCTGTCGAGTCAGTGGGCTCCTCGGTCTCCGTCCCGTCGGTCTCCGAGCCGTCGCCCTCCTTCACCCAGAACCCCTCGATGGTGACGACACAGCGCTCGAAGTCGTCGATGTCGCCCGGCGCGTCCTTCACCTTCGTCGCGAGCGTCCCCGTCGCCGCGCTGCTGGAACAGCCGGCCAGCGCCGTGACGCCAGCGAGGCCGACCGCGCCTGCCGCTCGGAGGTACGTTCGTCGTGATGTCGTTGTGTCGCGCATGCAGTCAGACCAACCCGCCAAGGAGGGGTAAACCCGGGAGATACTCCGCCGGAGTTGGGGGCGCGTTCAGCCGAGTTAACCACGGATTAAGGCGGGAGAACCGCACGCGGCCGGTCGGGTCGGCTCCCCGCAGAGCTAACGTCGGTTCGCCCGCTCTCGCGCGCACCCCGGGCGTCGCGACGACCGATCGGTCCGTCGACGCCCCCCGAATCGCGGTAGCGAATTTTTATATCCGTTCGGGGGGGAGAGAGATGTGAACACAATACATGGTACTTTCTGACACGTACAGTGATGCCCGACGGACGCTGGTCGAGCGGCCCGCAGTCGTCCTGTTGGGACTCGTGATCGGCTATCTCCTCGTCGATCTCGCGGCCAAGCTCGCCGGCACGACCGTCGACGTGGCGGGTGTCCAGCTCCTCGGCGGCTCGACCGCGGTCTCACAGGTCGCCCGCTACGTGCTCGACGGGCTGATCGTCGGTCTCGTGATCGGGCTGGCGGGCGTCGGCCTCTCGATGACGTACAGCATCCTCAGCTTCGCGAACTTCGCCCACGGCGACTACATCACCACCGGCGCGTTCTCCGGCTGGTTCGCGGCCTACCTCGTCGCGTTCGTCACCCTCAACGTCGACGCGCCGTTCGGGAACGTGTTCCTCGTGAACGCGCCGTCGCTCGTCTCGGTGGTGAACGCGCCGCTGGCGGTGCTGATCGGCCTCGTCGCCTCCGGCGTCCTGACCGTCGCCGTGGTGCTGTTCCTCGACCGCATCGTCTACAAACCGATGCGCGACAAGGGCGGGATCCCGCTGCTGATCGCGTCGATCGGCGTCGCGCTCGCGCTGCGGTACGCGATCGTGTTCGTGTTCGGGACCGGCACCCGGGGCGTCACCGAGACCGGGTCGATCCCCTCGGTCGACATCCCGGTCGTCGACGGCTACGTGCCCCTCAACGCCCACGAGGTGACGCTCATCGTCGCCGCCGTCTCGCTGATGTTCGGCGTCCACTTCCTGCTCCAGCGGACGAAACTCGGAAAGGCGATGCGCGCGATGGCGGACAACAAGGATCTCGCACAGGTCACGGGGATCCCGACCGAGCGCGTCGTCCGCACGACGTGGATCATCGGCGGCGGGCTGGCGGGGATCGCCGGCTTCCTCATCGTGCTCGAACGCGGGACGCTGAACTACAACATCGGCTGGCGGCTCCTGCTGTTGATCTTCTCCGGCGTGATCCTCGGCGGGATCGGCAGCGTGTACGGCGCCATCGGCGGCGGGATCGTCATCGGCATCGCCTCGCGGCTCTCGCTGGTGTGGATCCCCTCCGACTTCGCCCGGGTCGTCGCCTTCGCCGTGATGATCCTGGTGCTGCTGTACCGACCGTCGGGGCTGTTCGGCGGGGTGAAAACCGCATGAGCCTCGGCGACCGCGCCTGGGCGGCGGTGCCGGCGTACTTCAAGGCGAACGACGTGCGGCTCGTCGCGGGGCTACTGCTCGGGACGTACGTCCTCTACGGTGTCTCCAGTGCCTTCCTCGCCGCCGTCAACAACGCCTCGATGGCCAACGCGGTCATCAACGAGATCGCGAGTATCACGTTCCTGATCGCGGTGTACGCGCTGCTGGCGCTGGCGCTGAACCTCCACTGGGGGTACACCGGGCTGTTCAACATCGGCATCGCGGGGTTCATGGCGGTCGGCGTGTACGCGATGTCGATCCTCGCGGCGTCGCCGACGGCGTCGCCGCCCGGGCTGGGGCTCCCGGTGCCGGTCGCCGTCGTCGGGGCGCTGCTCATCACCGCCGTCGTCGGCGGGCTGGCGGCGCTGCCCGCGCTCCAGCTGGACGCGGACTACCTCGCGATCGTCACCGTCGGGCTCTCGGAGATCATCCGGCTCGTGCTCAACGCCAGCTACTTCGCCGGCACCGTGACGGACCCGGAGGCGAGCGGCTACAACGTCGTCGACGTGTTCGGGATCACGTTCGGGACCGGCGGGGGTCAGGGTATCTCGACGCCCAGTAGCGGGCCCGCCCGGGCCATCTACGAGACCGAGACCGGGCTCACCCCGATCGGCGAGGTCGTCTACGGCGCCGCCGACGCGGCCGGCGTCGGGACGAGCGTGGTCACCGACGGCACGTACGCGCTGGTGCTGCTGCTCGGCTTCGTGACGGCGTACTACGTGCTGCTGAGTCGGATCGGGAACTCGCCGTTCGGCCGCGTGCTGAAGGCGATCCGCGAGGACGAGCTCGTAGCCCGCTCGCTCGGGAAGGACACCCGGCTGTTCAAGATCAAGGTGTTCATGGTCGGCTGCGCGCTGATGGGGCTGGGCGGGATCCTCTGGCAGGGCTCCTACGGCTACGTCAACCCCAACACGTTCCGCCCGATCGTGACGTTCTACATCTTCACGGCGCTCATCGTCGGCGGCGCGGGCTCGAACACCGGCAGCGTCGTCGGCGGCGCGGTGTTCGCCGCGTTCCTGCTGGAGGGGCCACGCCAGGTCGCGGGGCTGGTCACCGCCGTCTCCCAGCTACTGTTCGGCTCGCTCCCGAGCGCGCCGAACTTCTACGCCGCGATGGTCTCGCTCGACCCCCTCACCTGGCTGGGCTACCTCGTCGACAGCGTGGCCTACCTGAAGTTCGTCTTCCTCGGTGCGGTGCTGGTGTACCTGATGCAGAACCGCCCCGACGGCATTATGGGTCACCGCAAGGAGACTGCCGCGAGCGTCGACCTCAGCGACAGGACCGTCCGCGGCAACGGGGGTGAGAGCGATGAGTGACGCCGACGACGGGCCGGAGCAGCCGGTCGCGGCGACGCCGCCCGAGGAGCTCGCGGAGACCCAGGACAGCGGCACCGAACGCGCGGCCCGGGAGACGCCGCCGAGTATCCCGCTCCGCGTCCGGAACCTCCGGAAGCGCTTCGGCGGGATCACCGCCGTCGACGGCGCCTCCTTCGAGGTCGAGGCGGGCTCGGTGACGGGGTTGATCGGGCCCAACGGCGCCGGGAAGTCGACGACGTTCAACTGCATCACCGGCGTCCACGAGCCCGACGGCGGCGCCGTCTACTTCGACGGCGAGGAGATCACGGGGCTGTCGCCGCCGGAGATCGCGAACCGCGGGCTGGTGCGGACGTTCCAGATCGCCCGCGAGCTGGAGGAGATGAGCGTGCTCGAGAACATGATGCTGGCCCCACCGCACCAGCGCGGCGAGAAACTGGTCAACGCCGTCACCCCCGGCCTGCGCGACGACGTGATCGAACAGGAGATCGAGCTCCGCGAGGCGGTCTGGGAGACGCTGGAGCTGTTCGAGATCGACCACCTCGCCGAGGAGTACGCGGGGAACCTCTCGGGCGGGCAGCGCAAGCTGCTGGAGCTCGCCCGGGCGCTGATGGCCGACCCGGAGATGCTGCTGCTCGACGAGCCGTTCGCGGGCGTGAACCCGACGCTCGAGGAGAAGCTGCTGGACCGCATCCACGACCTGACCGAGCAGGGGTACACGTTCCTGCTCGTCGAACACGACATGGACCTCATCATGCAGAACTGCGAGCACGTGATCGTCATGCACCAGGGGAACGTTCTCGCGTCGGGGACGCCGGCAGAGATCAGGGACGACGAGCGCGTCGTCGAGGCGTACCTCGGGGGTGAAGTATGAGCTCGGACGACGAGGGAGCGGTCGTCGACGGGAGCGAGCAGGATACCCCGGAAGCGGCCACGGTCAGCGGACAGCAGGCGGCCACGGACACCGGCAACCCGTTCACGACCGCGACGGACAGCCTGCTCCAGGTGTCCGGGCTCGACGCGGGGTACGGCGACCTCCAGATCCTCGAGGGCGTCGACCTGAACGTCGAGGCCGGCGAGTACGTCACCGTCGTCGGCCCCAACGGCGCCGGCAAGTCGACCGTGATGAAGTCGATCTTCGGGCTGACGACGCTGATGGGCGGCCGCGTCGAGTTCGGCGGCGCCGACATCACGGGCGAGAAGCCCGAGGACGTGATCCACCTCGGGCTGGGGTACGTCCCGCAGTCCGACAACATCTTCCCCTCGCTGTCGGTGCTCGAGAACCTCGAGATGGGGGCGTACATCCTCGACGAGGTGCCCCAGGAGCAGCTCGAGGCAGTGTTCGACCGGTTCCCCATCCTCGAGGAGCGGAAGGGGCAGACGGCGGGGAACCTCTCGGGCGGCCAGCAGCAGATGCTCGCCATGGGCCGGGCGCTGATGCTCGACCCGGACCTCCTCCTGCTCGACGAGCCCTCGGCCGGGCTGGCGCCCGACCTCGTCGACGACATGTTCGACCGGATCGACCGCATCAACGACGGCGGCACGGCGATCCTGATGGTCGAGCAGAACGCGAAGGAGGCGCTGCGGCGCTGTGACCGCGGCTACGTGCTCGTGCAGGGGGAGAACCGGTTCATGGACCGCGGGACGGCGCTGCTGAACGACGAGCAGGTCCGCCGGGAGTTCCTCGGCGGCTGACTCGCGCGAAAAAGGGAACGACCGAGGGCGACTACCCGCCGAACTCCACCTGGTCGACCTCGGTGAAGTCGCGGTCCTCCACCTCGTAGATGCCGTAGGCGACCGCCCGCATGTCGCCGTTGTCGTCGAAGTTGACGGCCGACGACGCGCCCTGGTAGTTGATCTCGTCGCCCGCCGCGGCCGCCTCGACCGCCTCGGCCAGTTCGCCCGGGTTGAACTCCTCGCCCTCGGGGTTTGCCGCGTTGCGCATGTTGTCCCGGACCGCGGGGCCGGAGTTCTCCCCGGCGTACACGTTCGCGAGGAAGCTAACCGCCGTCGCGTCGTAGGCGTGGGCGTTGAACACGCCCGGCTCGCGGTCGTACTCCTCCATGTACAGCTCGTCGAACGCGTCCCGGCCCGGCCCGGACGCTTCGGCGCCGTACAGGTGACGTTGCCCATGTCGTTGTCGACCTCGTCCGGGAGGCTGTTCGAGAGGAGGCCGTCGGTGACGACGATGTCCTCGCCGGTGTCGTAGTCGCTGTAGTAGTCGCGGAACAGCGTGATTCCGGACGCCGGATAGCCGATCACGACGAGCATGTCGGGCTCGCCCTCGAGCGCCGTCTCGAGCTGGGAGCTGTAGGAGTTCTGCTCCTGCTCGAAGGAGACTTGGGCCGACACCTCGCCGTCGTGCTCGCTCTCGAACGTGCTCGTGAACGACTCCGAGAGCGCCTGCCCGTAGTCGTTGTTGACGTACATCGTCGCGGCCGAGCTGTTGCCGAGCTCCTCGGCGCCGACCTGGGCGATCACCTGACCCTGCAGCGCGTCGGAGGGACACGTCCGGAAGTAGAAGTCGTCGTCGTCGAGCTCGGTGACCGCCGGCGACGTCGACGCCGGCGAGCAGCCGACCGTCTCGTTCGGGATGAGCACCTGCTGGGCGACCTGCATGGTGACGCCCGAGGACGCCGCCCCCGTGATCGCCGGGAACCCGTTGTTGACCAGCGTCTCCGCGCCGGAGATGCCGGCCTGCGCGTTCGTCTCGGTGTCCTCCTCCTGGATGTCGAACGTGAACTCGGTCTCGCCCTCGAGCTCGGCCGCGGGCAGGATCGCCCCGTCACGGATCGGCCCGCCGAGATCGCCGAGGTCGCCCGTCAACGGCATGAGGACGCCCTGCTGGATCGTCCGGGTACCCCCGTTCCCGCCGAGACAGCCGGCGACACCGACGGCACCTGCCGTTCCGACGCCTTTCAGCACGTCGCGTCGTGTTACTGATCGAACCATGTGGGCGCATCTTCTATGTGCTACCTTATAAATGTGAGTCAATAACAAACACGTCAGGGGCACGCACGGTGCCGGGTCAGCCCGCAGAACGCTGCTCCCGGCCGCCGAGGTCGTTCAGTACCCCTCGTCGAGCAGCTCGCGGGCGACGATGTTCTTCTGGATCTCGGTCGTCCCCTCGTAGATCTGGGTGATCTTCGAGTCGCGGTAGAGCCGCTCCACGTCGAAGTCGTCGACGAAGCCGGCGCCGCCGTGGATCTGGACCGCCTCGTCGGCGGCGTCGGTCGCCACGTCGGAGGCGAACTCCTTCGCCATCGACGCCAGCATCGTGAGGTCGTCCTCGGCGTGGTCGACGCTCCAGGCGGACTTGTACGTGAGCTGGCGGGCGGCCTCGGTCCGGGTGTGCATCTCCGAGAGCTTGTGCCGGATCGCCTGGAACTCCGAGATGGGCCGGCCGAACTGCTCGCGCTCCTCGGCGTACTCCAGCGCGCGCTCGTTCGCCCCCTTCGCGATCCCGACCGCCTGGGCGGCGACCATCGTCCGCGTCTCGTCGAAGAACTGCATCAGCTGGGGGAACCCCATCCCGCGCTGGCCGACGAGGTTCTCCTCGGGCACGCGCACGTCGTCGAACCGGAGCTCGGCGGTGTCGCTCGCGCGGATCCCCAGCTTCCCGGTGATCTTCTCGCTCTCGAAGCCGTCGCGGTCGCGCTCGATCAGGATCTGGGAGAAGCCGGTGTAGCGGTCGCCCACGTCGGGGTCGGTCTCGCACATCACGACGAAGTAGTCGCCGATCGAGCCGTTGGTGATCCACATCTTCGAGCCGTTGATCACCCACTCGTCGCCGTCTTTCTCGGCCCGCGTCGACAGCGAACTCACGTCCGAACCGGCGTGGGGCTCGCTGATCGCCGCGCCCATCACCGCCTCGCCCTCGGCGATCGGCGGGAGGTACTGCTCCTTCTGCTCCTCGGTGCCGAACTCCATGATCGCCTCGGCGCCGAACCCCGCGCTGGTGACACAGAGCCCGATCCCGGGGTCGACCGCGAATAGCTCCTCGGTCACGAGCGCCATGTCCAGCGTCGAGTAGCCGACGCCGCCGTACTCCATCGGGAAGTGGGCGCCCGTCAGCCCCATCTCCGACGCCTTCTCGACGATCTCGGCGGGGTACTTCTCCTCGCGGTCGTACTCGCCGGCGACCGGCGCGATCTCGTTCTCGGCGAACCGTCGCACTTCCTCGCGGAGCTGCTCCTGCTCCTGGGTCAGTCCGTAGTCCATGGCCTATACAACGAGAAACACGTGAAGAATTTTTCGGCGAACGCGACCGCCGGACCACCGATCCGGGTCGCCGGTTCGGCGGGTGTGGCCGGTGGACCGTCGACCGGTGCGCCCCTGCAGGGTTTAGAGGCGTCTAAATATTTGCTTCACCGAAGCTATTTTCTGTGTTCGGTGCTCCCCTCCACACGACAATGGACGACACGAACCGGTCGTCGACGACGAACCGACTCTCGCGCCGGGCGGCGATCGCCGCCGGTGCCGGCGCCCTCGCGGCCGGGTTCGCCGGCTGCACGAGCGGTGCCGGGAGCACCGCGGGGGAGGAGGAGTCGGTCGTCACGGCGTCTTTCTTCAGCTTCTACGACTTCGCGCGCGTCGTCGCCGACGGCACCCCGATCCGGGTCGAGAACCTCGTGCCGACCGGCCTCCACGGCCACGGCTGGCAGCCCAACGCGAGCATCACGCGGGAGATCATCGAGTCCGACGCGTTCCTCCACGTCGGCGAGGGGTTCCAGCCCTGGGCCGACCGCGCGATCCAGACGATGAGGGACGACGGCGTCGACACGGCGCTGATCAACGCCCGGGAGGGGATCGAACTGCTGGATCTCGCCGCCAGCCTCGACCGGGAGGAGGAGGGCGTCGGCGAGCAGCAGGGGAAAGACCCCCACTTCTGGCTGGACCCCCAGCGCGCGAAAACCTCCATCGACAACATCACCGAGGGGCTGGTCGAGCTCGAGCCGGACGCCGAGGACACGCTCCGGGAGAACGCCGAGCGCTACAAGTCCGAGACGATCGAGGAGATCGACGCGTCCTACCGGGCAATCTTCGACGCCGCCGACCGCGACGTGGTCCAGCTGGCGGCCCACAACGCGTTCCAGTACATCGGCGCCCGCTACGACGTGGCGATGCGGCCGCTGGTGACCAACCTCGCCGCCAGCGGCGCGGTCGCCCCCGAGGACATCCGACGGGCACAGGAGGTGATCGCGGAGAACGACATCCGCTACGTCGCCAACGGCGTGTTCGAGGCCCGCCGGCCCGCGAGACAGCTGATCGAGGAGACGCGGGCGGAGGCGTACTTCCCGGTCACCCCCTACGCCGGCGTCCGCGAGGACTGGGTCGAACAGAACTGGGGGTACGCGGAGATCGCCTACAACATCAACATGCCCACGTTCGAGGTCGTCCTCGGGAACAAACCGCCCGAGGAGGCCGGCCCCGACGGCTGGAGCGAGGAGTGGAGGAACTTCGAATGACCGACGACGCCGTCGTCGACCTCGCGGACGTGGCGTTCGGCTACACCGCCACCCCGGTGGTCGAGGAGATCTCCCTGCGGGTCGAGTCGGGCGAGTACGTCGCCATCGTCGGGCCGAACGGCTCCGGCAAGTCGACGCTGATGAAGCTGATGCTCGGGCTGCTCCGCCCCGACTCGGGGACCGCCCGCCTGTTCGCCGAGCCCGCCCACGAGTTCGACGAGGGGTCGCGGCTGGGCTACGTCGCCCAGCACGCCAGCGCGTCGAAGGAGATGCCCATCACGGTGAGGGAGGTCGTCAAGATGGGGCGGTTCCCCCACGTCGGCTTCGGCCGGCTCTCCGAGTCGGACTGGGAGCGGGTCGACGAGGCGCTCGACACCGTCGGGATGACCGCGTTCGCGAACCGCCGGGTGACCCAGCTCTCGGGCGGCCAGCGCCAGCGGGCGTTCATCGCCCGGGCGCTGGCGAGCGAGGCCGACCTGCTCGTGCTCGACGAGCCCACCGTCGGCGTCGACGCCGAGTCCGTCGACGCGTTCTACGAGCTGCTGAACTCGCTGAACGAGCAGGGGATCACGGTCCTGCTGATCGAGCACGACCTCAGCGCCGTCACGAACCACGCAGAGCGGGTGATCTGTCTGAACAAGCAGATCTACTTCGACGGCCCGACCGACGAGTTCGTCGACAGCGACGCGCTGGCCCGCGCGTTCGGCACGGCCGCGGGGATCGTCGGGGGTGGGCGATGACCGCGCCCGCGCTGCAGGCGAGCGCGCTCGACGCGCTGCTGTCGCCGCTGTACTGGTTCCTCGAGCTCTGGTCGGCGCTGCTGTCGTGGGTCGGCGAGGCGACCGGGCTGGGGCTGCTCCAGTACGGGTTCATGCACCGCGCGATCCTCGTCGGCCTCTGTGTCGGCATCATCGCGCCGCTGATCGGCACGTTCCTCGTCCACCGCCAGCTGGCGCTGATCGGCGACGCGCTCGCCCACACGGCGTTTGCGGGCGTCGCCGTCGGGCTGTTCCTCAACGCCGTCGTCGACCTCGGGGTCAGCCCGTACCTCACGGCGGTCGTCGTCGCCATGATCGCGGCGCTGCTGATCGAACTGATCTCGGAGACGACCGACGCGTACAACGACGTGTCGATGGCGATCGTGCTCTCGACGGGGTTCGCGCTGGGGACGACGCTGATCAGCATCAACGCGGGCGGGCTGACCGTCAGCGTCGACCAGTACCTGTTCGGCAACCTCTCGACGGTGACGACCCAGAGCGCCGCGATCCTGCTGGTACTGTTCGCCGTCGTCGTCGGCGTCGTCGCCGTCACCCGGAACCAGCTGCTGTACGTCACGTTCGACGAGACGGCCGCCGAGGTCTCGGGACTCTCGGTGAGCTGGTACAACCGGATCATGGTGATGCTGACCGCGCTGGTCGTCGTCGGCGCGATGCAGATCATGGGCGTGATCCTCGTCGCCGCGATGCTGGTGGTGCCCGTCGCCGGCGCGGCGCAGGTGTCCCGAAGCTTCACCGAGTCGCTGCTCGTCTCGGTGGTGCTCGCCGAGCTCGCGGTGCTGCTGGGGATCGCGATCTCCTACTACGCCGGCGCGACCGCCGGCGGCGTCGTCGTGCTCGTCGCGGTCGGGATCTACGCGCTCGCGGTGGTCGCGGGGAAGATCCAGACCGCCGTCGGCGAGGAGGCGACCCCCGAGATGGGGAGCATCGACGCCGGCGAGGGACGGAGTCCCTCCGGCGGGCAGATCGCGTCCGACGACGCCGACTGACGGCGAGTCGCGCCCGCGAGCGGGCTACCAGACGAACTGGAACAGGAGGGTGAAGGTGACGTAGGCGCCGGCGGTCGAGAGGACGGGCACGACGTTCTGCATGATCAGCACTCGGCCCGTCGTTTCGGGATCGAACAGGTCAGACGCCGCCGGGATGTCCTCCGGCTCCTCCTCGCCGATACCGGGCGCCTCCTCGCCGGGCTCCTCGGCGGCCAGCGCGCCGACGGAGACGCTCGGCGACTCCTCGCCGCGCACCCCGCCCGAGAGCGTCGCCGTCCGGGTCGCGCGCCCCCAGCCGAGGCCGACGATCGAGGTGGTCGCGATGATCACGAACGAGGCGGGGATCCCGATCGCCGAGAGGCCGATCACGATGGTCGAGGAGACGATCGCGACGACGATGGCGGCGGTGAGCGGGAGGTCGGTGATGTCGTTGCCCAGCGTGTCGAGCGTCCGGCGCGCGATCGTGAACGCGCCGACGGCGACGGCGCCACAGCCGAGCAGGATCATCATCTCCATCTCGACGCCCGCGCCGACCAGCGGCGCGATCGCGTTCGCGATGTTCGACGTGCCCGAGGAGAACGCCATCAGGCAGCCGATCAGGATCACGACGATCCCGCCGATCATCTCCCGCCGGGTCGTGTTGGGGCCGGGCACCGGCCGCGGGACGGCGCCGGAGCGGTCGAGCTCCATCAGCGCCCCCTCGCTGCTGTCGATCGCGACCCACTCGTTGATCCGCGGGTAGAGGTACCGGCCGATCATCCCCGACACCCAGAAGCCGACGATCGGGGCGACGATCCACCAGACCGCGATCTCGCCCATGACGACCCAGTCGAGCGAGTCGGTCGCGACGCCGAGACCGGCGATGGAGCCGACGGCGGTCATCGACGTCGACGCAGGGACGCCGAAGTAGTTGCCGACGAACAGCGCGCCGCCGATGAAGAAGAGGACGACGATGCTCGTCTCGATCGTGAACACGCCGGCGCTGGTGATGAGCTCCTCCCCCAGCTTGTCGACGACGCGGCGCCCGATCGTCCACGCGCCGACGAAGAAGAACACCGCCATCAGCGCCGCGGCGCCGGTCTTGGAGATGGCGTCGGAGCCGACCGCCGGCCCGAACGCCGGCCCGGTCGTCGAGCCGCCGATGTTGAAGCCGACGAACAGCGAGACCACGATACCCAGGATGAGAAGAACCTCGACCATACGTGGAGCAACGGCGCGTCGCTCTTAAGCCGTTGGACCGGGTCCCGCCAGCGCGGCCGCGCTCGGCCCGGGGGGACCCGCGGGCCGGGAGAGATGGGTATACCCGTCTGGAACCCGCCCATCCGGTATGAACGACAGCAGACAGCACGAGCGCCCGCGGGTGATCGCCCGATGAAGCCGTCCCGCGTCGACGCCGCCGTCGACATCGCGTACGGACTGACCATCTTCGTCGCCATCGTCCTGATCCTCGAGCTCGGGACCGCCGTGGGGGTCGCGTTCGGGCTGGGGGTACTGCTCTCCTACATCATCCACATCGCCTGGAAGATGGCGCGGTTCGACCCCGACTGGATGACCCAGGAGGTCACCGAGAAAGTCAGCGACACCGTCTCCGAGACGGTGAGCCAGGAGGTCGAACAGACCGTCAGCGAGGAGGTCGACCAGGTGACCGAGGAGGTCTCCGAGACCGTCACCGACACCGTGAGCGAGGAGGTGTCGGAGAAAGTCTCCGAGGAGGTCTCCGAGAAGGTGACCGAGGAAGTGACCGAGGAGGTCAGCCAGAAGGTGAGCGAGGAGGTCGAGGAGACC
>NZ_BBJN01000057.1 GCF_000739555.1 Halolamina rubra | reverse complement strand
CGGCCCCGGCGGCATGGGCGGCGGCGCGCCCGGCATGGGCGGCGGTCCCGGCGCCATGGGCGCCGAGGGCGCCGAAGAGGGCGGCGACGCCGGCGGCCGACAGGCCCAGGCCACCGAGGACATGGTGCGCGAGGTGCGCCAGCTCCGTGACGAGGTCCGCGACGCGACGCGGGAGCTGCGCCGGATCGCCGACGCGCTCGAGGACTGAGGCGGCGGTTTCTGCGACGTTTTTCGATCGACTGCGGAGAGGCGTCGCTGGCTATCGAGCGACGGGTGAGTGAGAACCGAGAGGGGCCGATCAGTCCGCGCTGGTCGGCTGCTGGTGGAACGGCCCGCTCGCGATGCGCTCGCGGAAGGAGGGCAGGGCGTCCCGGCCCTTCGAACTCATCGCGCTCACGACCGCGAACACCTCCTTCCGGGACACTTTCACGCCGGACTCGGTGAGCACGTCCTCGGGGTGTTCGCGCACTTCCCGGAGCGTCCCGACCGCGAGGAGGAACGGCACCGCCCACGCCTCGAGCGTGTTGCCGTCCCGGAGGGGGACGTGCTGGAGGTACGTCCCCGCGTCGTCGAGGTACGAGCGCGCGAGGTCCGTCGTTCGGCGGACGACCGAGGTCGCACCTTCGCGCTTCTCGGGGTCGAGCACCTCGTCCTGCTCGAGCCCCTCCTCGGCCAGCCACTCGGCGGGGAGGTAGACGTTGTTCTCCTCGCTGTAGTCGTCGTACACGTCCTTCGAGACGTTCACCAGCTGGAGCAGGAGCCCGAACTCCTCGGCGGTCTCGTAGAGCGTCCGCTCGCGCTCGGCGTCGATCTCGCCGCGAGTGACGAGGTTGGTGATGAGGTTGCCCACGGTGCCGGCGGCGTAGTAGCAGTACTCCTCCAGTTCGCGCTTGTCGTCGATGCGGAGGCCGCCGTCGTCGGCGTAGCGCTCGACGAAGTCGGCCATCCCGTCGACCATCTCCCGGACCGGCGGGGTGATCGCCTCGCGCACGTCCGCGGGCAGCGTCTCGAACGTGGCGACGATGCGGGGCGCGCTCGCGACGACCGCCCAGTCGGCGTTGCGCTCCGCCTCGGCGGGCAGCCACTCCTCGACCTCGGCGGCGAACTCCTCGGCGGTGGTGTCGTCGTCGGGGTCGACGACCGCGTCGTACGTCCGGAGGAGGGCCGCCTGCTCCGCGGGCGGGATGTGGGAGGCGTCCTCGACGGTGTCGGCGACCCGGCAGAGGAGGTAGCCCAGACAGATGTACGAATCCATCGGCTCCTCGAGCACGTCCACGGTGAGCGCGAACGTGCGTGAGACGTCTTGGACGGCCTCGTGGCACCACGCGAGGTCTTCCGGCGGAACGTCGGCGAGGGGGTCGGGTCCGGGCATTCGGTTTGTGGGCCCTATGACGAGCGGCGTTAAAAGTCTCTCCCAAGCGGGCCGCTGGCGGGGTTCCGACCGCCCGCGCGGGGTCAGGACGGGGTAGAAAACCCTAAGCCCGCGCCGGGAGGAGTCGAAGGTATGGACTTCGGGCTGAACGCCGAGCAGCGACAGATCCGCGACACCGTCGCCGAGTTCGTCGACGAGGAGGTAGTGCCCCGCGCCCCCGAGATCGACGAGAGCGACGAGCACCCCGACGACCTGGTCGACCAGATGGCCGACCTCGGCCTGATGGGGATGCCGTTCCCGACGGAGTACGGCGGCGCCGGGCTCGACTACCACAGCTACGCCATCGGGATCGAGGAGATCTCCCGGGGATCAGGCGGCCTCGGCACGATCGTCGCCGCCCACACGTCGCTGGCGGGCAACATGCTGTACGAGTTCGGCGACGAGCACCAGAAGGAGGAGTACCTCACCCCCCTCGCCGCGGGCGAGGATCTCGGCGCGTTCGCGCTCTCGGAGGCCGGCGCCGGCAGCGACGTGCCGGCGATGACGACGACCGCCGAGAAGGACGGCGACGAGTACGTGCTGAACGGCGGGAAGCTCTGGACCTCCAACGGCTCGGTCGCCGACACGGTCACCGTGTTCGCGAAAACCGACCCCGACGCCGGCAACAAAGGGATCTCCTCCTTCATCGTCCGTCCCGAGGCGGACGACGGGTTCATCGTCGAGAACACCGAGCACAAGCTCGGCGACAAGGGCTGTCAGACCGCCGAGCTCCGGTTCGACGACCTCCGGCTCCCCGAGGAGCGGCTCATCGGCGACGAGGGCGACGGGTTCATCCAGTCGCTCAAGACGCTCAACGGCGGCCGCATCTCCATCGCCGCCCGCGGCGTCGGCATCGCTCGGGCCGCGAAGGAGGCCGCCGCCGACTACGCTACCGACCGCGAGCAGTTCGACCAGCCGATCGCGGAGTTCCAGGCGATCCAGCACAAGCTGGCCGACATGGACACGAAGGTGCAGGCCGCGAAGCTGCTGATGCACAAGGCCGCCGACCTGAAGATGGACGGAGACGACTACATCAAGGAGGCCGCCCAGGCGAAGCTGTACGCCAGCGAGGTGAGCCGCGAGGTGGCCAACGAGGCGATCCAGGTCCACGGCGGCTACGGCTACACGAAGGACTTCCCCGTCGAGCGCTACTACCGCGACGCGAAGCTCAACGAGATCTACGAGGGCACCAGCGAGGTGCTTCGGAACACGATCGCCGACCGGATGCTGTAGCCGGCGCTCAGACGAGTTCGACCGCGCTGTACAGCGCGTAGGCGACGCCGGTCGACCCCGCGAGCGTCAGCACCCAACTCGCCAGCGTCCCGGCGTACTTCCGGGTGTCGACGCCCGAGCCGGCGCCAGCGAACCCACAGCCGGCGATGCTGTTGATGATGATGTGGTTGTAGGAGATCGGCACCCCGAGCACGTTCGCGATCACCTGCACCATCGGGATCGCGGTCAGCAGCACCGCGAGCGACGTGCGCTTGCCCAGGCTCGCGTACTGGCGGCCGACCGCCTGCAGCATCACGGGGCTCTTGGTGAAGGCGCCGGCCGTGATCCCCAACCCGCCGAACGCGATCAGCGGGAGGATGCCGAACCCGAACTCACGAACCGTGCCCACGAGCGGGCCGACCGCCAGCCCCACCTGCGAGCCGCCGCCGATGAACGAGAACACGATCCCCGCGAACAGCACCGCCTTGTCGATGGTTCGGTCCGCGCGATCCGATTCTGGGACGTACCGACGGATGAGCTGAACCATCCCGTAGGCCAGGCCGACCGCGACGACCCCGGAGAGCACCCACGAACTCAGCGTGAGCGACCAGTAGTCGAGGTTCGGCCGGTAGCCCGCGGCGAGCCCGGCGCCGGCGACGCCGCCGAACGTCGAGAACGCCACCGGGATGGAGTGCTCGAGGTAGATCCCCAGGCCGACGAAGATACCGATGACGACCAGTGCGATCGTTCCGATCTCGAAGGTGACGGCGCCGGAGACGATGCGTGTGCCGACGCCGCGGGTGACCGCCGCCCCCTGGACGACGGCGCCGATAAAGCCGACCAGGCCGACGAAGAAGGCGCCGCGGAGGACGCCGATGGAGTTCGAGCCGATGGCCGGCGCCATCGACACCGAGACGCTGCTCGCGCCTGTCACGGCGGCGACGAGGAAGGAGATGACGAGCCCCAGTCCCAGCAGGAGTGCTGATGGCACGGTGTTAGGTACGGGCCGGGTACTGCCGCAGTAAAACCCGTCGGATCCGGAACCGTCGGCGCGCTGAACGACAGTCACGCGGCGCCGACGGGCGGCACAGGTCCACCCCTCGACCGGGGCGAGAGACGGCTGCGGCCCAAGAGTTAATCCCCCAGAAAACGGAACGGGACGACGGTGGACGCGCCACCGAGGTCGATGAGTTCCGACAGCCCGACAGCGCGGATCGTTGGGAAGTCAGTCCACGCTCTCGACGTCACGCCGGCCGAGGGGGAGAGCTGGCCGGTGTTCGGGGGCGACGACTGAACACGGATCCGCTCCGGTCCGTCGCGGACCCCCTCCCAGTATTCTGCGGGACGCCGACCCCGACTACTCCCGAACGTGCTCCGGCGGTAGTTCGAGCCGCCCCGAGATGTCCCGCTGCGGGAACGGGATCTCGATGCCCGCCTCGTCGAAGCGCTGTTTGACGTTCCTGACGTACTCCGAGCGGATCTTCACGAAGTCCGCCCGCGAGGGGTTCTCGATCCAGATGCGCGAGCGCAGGCCGACGTAGGAGTCCGCGAGCTCTGTCAGGCGGACGCTGGGTTCGGGCTCCGAGAGGATCTCCGGGTGGCGCTCGGCCTCGTCGACGATGATCTCGGTCGCCTCCTCCACGTCGTCGTCGTAGCCGACGCCGAACGTGAACTGCAGGCGCAGCGTGTCCTTCGCGACGGGGTTCTTGATCACGCCGTCCGTGAGCTGGGAGTTCGGCACCGTGAGCAGCTCGTTGTCGAACGTGCGCACGCGAGTCACGCGGAAGGAGATGTCCTCGACGATGCCGGAGTTGCCGTCCCACTCGATCCAGTCGCCGATGCGGAACGGGCGGTCGGTGTAGATGAACAGGCCGGCGACGAAGTTGGCGATCACGTCCTGCAGCGCGAAGCCGATCGCGAGCGTCGCCGCGGCGGCGATCGTCGCGAGCGACTGGAGGAAGTCGCCGAAGCCGGCGAAGCCGAAGGCGACGGTGATCCCGACGAACACGATCAGCACCGACGCGAGCTTCCGGATCGGCCGGCGCGCGTGCTCGTCGAGCCCGCGGGCCTCCAGCACGCGGTCGAGCAGCGGCGTGACCGTCGCCTTCCCGGCGAGGTACACGGCCGCGAACACGACGGCGAACACCACCGCGGCGCCGACGGCGTTGGCAAGCACCGTCGGGAGGAACTGGTCGAGGAAGGCGGCGACCACTTTGTTCGCGCCGGCAGCCGACCCGCCGGCGGCTGGCGTCGCCGTCGTCTGCAGGATCGCCATCAGTGCAACACCGCGGTGTGCCCGCGGGTCTCGATCACCTCCGCGCCCACGCGGTCCGCGAGATCAGCCGCCAGCGCCTCGGTGTCGTCGGTCCCCCGGGCCGACCGGAGGAACTTCACTTTCACCAGCTCGCGGTCGTCGAGCTGGTCCGCGAGCTCGTCGACGACGGCGTCGACGCCGCTTTTCCCCACCCACACGGTCACGTCGACGTCGTGTGCCTGCTTGCGTAACTCCTCGGACATTGTTACCGGAAACACTCCCCGGGGAATCTTTGAACCTTCGGTATCGCCACCGGCTCAGTCACGGTAGGGGTAGCGCGCGGTCGCGCCGCAGTCACAGCGCCTGATCACGCGCCCGCGCCGGACGCGGACGCGGACGTTCACGCCCGGGCGCTGGTACACGTCGCAGGCGTCGCAGGTCGAGCGTGCGAACTCGCGGGGGAGCGAGAGGCGGTGGCGCTCGGCGAGTCGCCGGGCCAACCGGACGTACTCCCGCGAGCGGTCGAACTCCCCCTCGTCGGTGGCCGCCGCCGCCAGCTCGGCGAGTCGCTCGATCCGCTCGGCGGCGATGTCGGCGCCCATCGGTCGTTCCCACCCAACGCGGCGCCGCGGTTATCGCTTTCGGGGACCGCCCACGGGCGGCCGCGTGTCGGCGACGCCGGGGTCGGACGAGCCCCGGCTGGGCGGGCCACTCGCAAGCCGGAACGCTACTCGATCGGTTCGGCACCCGTCAGCCGGAACGTTGGTCCATCGATCCGGCACCGGTCAGCCGGAACGTTGATTCATCCGACCAGCCAACGACGACGAAACCCGTGCGCGTCCTCGACTACCTCGAACAGGAACATCGGATCCGCGGCGGGATCGTCACCGCCACCCGCCAGCAGCGGAAGGCGCTCGACGCGGCGGGCGTCGACGTGATCGAGTCGCCGTGGGTCAGCGACGGCCCCGTCGACGCCGCCCGGTCGCGACTGACCGGCGGGCGCGCGTTCCGCGAGTACGACGTGGCCCACTGCAACGTCGTCGGCCCCGGGAGCGTCGCCGTCGCCCGCCACGCGAAGCGCAACGAGATCCCGCTCGTGCTCCACGCCCACGTCACCGCCGAGGACTTCGGCGAGTCGTTCCGGCTCTCCGACCGGCTCGCGCCCGCGCTGCGACCGTACCTGCGGTGGTTCTACTCGCAGGCGGACCTGGTGCTCTGCCCCAGTGAGTACACGAAGGGCGTGCTGGAGTCCTACCCCGTCTCCGCGCCGATCGAACCGGTGACCAACGGCGTCGACATCGACTCGCTCTCGGGGTTCGAGGAGCTGCGCGAGCCGACGCGCGAGCGCTTCGACCTCGACGGGATGGTGGTGTTCTGCGTCGGCGAGGTGTTCGAGCGCAAGGGGCTGACGACGTTCTGCGAGGTGGCCCAGCGCACCGAGTACGACTTCGCGTGGTTCGGCCACTACGAGGCGGGCGCCGCCGCCGGCGAGGCGACGCGCTACTGGACGAACAACCCGCCGGAGAACGTCACGTTCACCGGCTGGATGGACGACAAGCGCGCCGCCTTCGGCGCCGGCGACGTGTACCTGTTCCCGACGAAGGACGAGAACCAGGGGATCGCCGCGCTGGAGGCGATGGCCACCGGGAAGGCGGTCGTGCTCCGGGACATCCCGGTGTTCGAGGAGTACTTCACCCACGGCGAGGACTGCCTGAAGTGCGACAGCCGCGAGGAGTTCGTCGACGCCCTCCGGCGGCTCGAGGCGAACCCCGACCTCCGGGAGCGACTGGGCGAGAACGCCCGGGAGACCGCCCGGGAGCACTCGCTGGACCGCGTCGGCGACCGGCTGGTCGCGCAGTACGAGCGGCTGCTGGGGGAGAACCATTCCGGAACCCCTTAACGGCACCTCGGCCAACCGCTCGCCCATGGAGTCGGTCGCGGCCTTCACGGACACCTACCTGCCGACGGTCAACGGCGTCACCTACACCGTCGAGAGCTGGCGGGACCGCTGGCAGGCCCGCGGCGGCCGGATGGCGGTCGTCTACCCGGGCTCCCCGGACCGGACGCCCGACGCCGGCGAGTACCCCCTCCGGTCGCTGCCGCTGCCGATCTACGCCGGCTACCGGCTGGGGCTTCCGCGGATCCCCGACGCCGTCACCGACGTCGACCTCGTCCACGCACATACGCCGTTCGCGATCGGGCTCGCTGGGCTGCGGCTGGCGCGCAAGCGCAACCTGCCGTTAGTCGCCTCCTTCCACACGCCGACCGAGGAGTACGCCAACTACCTCTCCTCGTGGGAGCCGGTTCGGGAGCGGACCGCCGCGATGAGCCAGCGCTACGAGTCGTGGTTCCTCGGCGCTGCCGACGCGGTGATCGTCCCCTCGGAGTCGACCGGCGAGTACGTCCGCGACAGCCTCGGCGTCGACGACCCGCAGGTCGTCCCGAACGGCGTCGACACCGAGCGGTTCCGCCCGGTCGACCCGGCTCCGTTCCGCGAGCGCCACGGGCTCCCCGCGGACCGGACGCTGGTCGGTTACACCGGCCGCCACGGCCACGAGAAGTCGCTCCCGGCGATCGTCGACGCCTGCGACCGCCTCGACCGGGAGGTGACCGTCGTGTTCGGCGGCGACGGCCCCGCGCGGGCGGAGCTGGAGGCGGCCGCCCGGGAGCGCGACCTCGACGCGCGCTTCCTCGGCTTCCTCGACCGGGAAGAGCTGCCGGCGTTCTACGCCAGCCTTGACGCGTTCCTGTTCCCCAGCCCGGTCGAGACCCAAGGGCTGGTCGCGCTGGAGTCGTTCGCCTGCGGGACGCCGGTCGTCGGCGTCGACAGCGGCGCGCTGAGCGACACCGTCGACGACGGCGAGACGGGCTATCACTTCGAGCGCGGCGACGTGGACGGGTTCGCCGACGCGATCGCGCGGACGCTCGCCGAGCGCGAGCGCCTCAGCGAGAACTGTCTGGACCGCCGGGCGTCGATCAGCGTCGACCACGCCGTCGACCGGTTGGCGGAGATCTACGCCGCGGTTCGGCAGTGAGCCGAATCACGCCGTTTAAACCCACGCCGGCGGAACGAACGGGTATGAGCTTCGAGAAGGGCGACGTGGTTGTCCTCCACGACGAGCACAGCGAGTTCGACGGCGAAGAAGGCGAGATCACGCAGGTGATGGAGACGATGTTCGGCGACCCCAACTACACGATCGTGTTCGAGGAGGGGCAGGAGGCCGGCATCCCCGAGGACCAGCTCGAACTGGTCGCGGAAGCCGACGAAGCCGACGAGGAGTAACGCGGTTCCGACTCGGCGGCCGGCGATCGCCGTCGAGGAAGCCTTTTGCGCGCGAGCGACCTACGACCGATCATGCCGAGCGTCCCGTTTCACTACGTCGACCTGCGGACCTTCTGCTACGCCACCGAGGACGAGAAGCGCGTCGAGCAGGCGCTGCGCCGGTTCCTGCCCGAGGAGTACGAGATCGAGCGCGCGGTGAACCGGGGGCACCACGGCGATCGGATCGTGGTGTTCTCCGCGCGCGTCGACAACGCCGACGACGTGCGCCACGTGCTCCGGCAGCTCAGCGAGCTCTCCGACATCGAGGACGTGATGGACGAACTCGACGAGCGCGTCGACGAGAACTGCGCGTTCTTCCTCCGCCTGGACAAGCAGGACGCGTTCAAGGGGGAAGTCGACCGCGGCGAGGGGATCACCCTGCGCGCGAAAGTCGAGGCCTACCCCGCGAAACAGCCCGCGGCCGTCGAGAACGCCCGGGAGGCGCTGGAGCAGGCCCGCGAGGCCACAGAGAGCTGATTTTCACACGGCAGCAGGCTCCGGATTCGCCGGACCGAGCCGGCGAGCGGTCGCTCGTCCCCTGGCTACACACAGACACGGCATCACGCTCCGGGCTCGCCGGACGGAGCCGGCGAGCGGTCACTCGTCCCCTGGCTACACACAGACACGGCATCA
>NZ_BBJN01000058.1 GCF_000739555.1 Halolamina rubra | reverse complement strand
ACGACGAGCGCGCTCGCGACGCCAAGCAGCAGCGACGGCGGTTCGACCACGAAGCCGAGCGCGAGCATCAGGACGCCGCCCGCGTCCAGGCCGAGTCCGAACACCCCCGGCCCGGTGCTGCGGGAGCGTCGCTCGCTCGCCGGCTCGAGGCTGCTCGCCTCCTGAGCGGCGGAGTAGCTCAGCAGCCACGGGACGAACAGGAACGCGCCGACGCCGGTGAGCCCGCCCGCGGCGACGCCGTAGGGGACGCTGTCGAACAGCAGCACGCCGACCCAGGTGAACGTCGCGAGTTGCAGCACGCCGGCGCGGCGCCGATGGTCGTCAGCAGTCGATCGCTCATCTCGGCTGCGTCCTCAGCCATGCGCGACGGCTGCGCCCGAGCTACTGAAAAACGGGTCGGTTCGCGTCGTCGATCACGCGGCGCCGACGTGGCGCTCGATGCGGGCGACGTTGCGCTGGTTGGCGTTCCACGCGATGTCGAGGGCGTCGCCGACGACCGGGACGCTCCCGACGACGGTCTCGACGCCCAGCAGGAGCAGCATCCACGCGACGGTGCGTTTCGGGAGCCCGAGCCGGTAGCCCTGATAGACGACGTACAGCGAGGGGATCGCCATGGCCCAGTCCCCGAGCACCGGGAGCAGCCCGATCAGCCCGTCGAACCCCACCCGCCCGATCAGGGGTAGCGTGAACGCGGCGTCGAGGAGGTCCGCGACGCGGCGGGCGCGGGTCAGCCGGGCCGGTTCCCCCATCTACAGCCGGCTCTCGGCGTCCTCGGCGAGCTCCTCCATGCGCTTGCCGATCCGGCCGGCCGAGGAGAACTCGTCGTCGCTCATCGCGTTCGCGAGCGCGTTGCCCAGCACGAACACGGCGTGTTTGTGCTCGCTCTTGGATTTGTGGACGTGGGAGGGGTCCACGTCGAGCTCGTCGTACTCGTCGAACGCGCCGGCCTCGACGTCCTCGCGGTCCCGGAAGTTCTCCATGATGATCACCATCTGTTCGTGGAGCTCGAGCAGTTCGTCCTTGTGCATACCCGAACCACGCGGTTCCGGCGGTTAAACGTTATTGGGGAAATCTCACACGATGGGGCCGGGGCGACGCTGCGACTGCCGGAGGGGGGCGAGCCGCACGAAAACGCCGGTCAGAAGACGTACTCGTCCTCGTGGCCCATCATGCCCTCGTCCTCGTACTCGGGCTCCTCGTCGTCCATCGGGCCGCTGGTCTTGTAGGCTTTCAGGCCGGTGGAGAGGAGCTCCTCGACGGCCTCGTTGCGGTCCACGAACTCGCCCTGCTCGACGAGCTGTGCGATCTGCATCTCCAAGTGCTCGGGGACTGTGAGGTCGACCTTCGGCATCTGTCAGGGGAGTTAATCGGAGTGGGTATTTAAGCTCGTTGGCGCGTCGAGCCTCGGCAGCGTCGCGAATTCCCGGCGCAGACTCCGGCCACGGTGCCGGATCCGACACCCATACGTGACCGGACCCACTTCGCTCGGGTATGACGACAGACGTGACGGCGCTGCACGAGGAGTTCGGCGGCGAGCGCCTCCCGCCGGGGCAGCGGGAGACCGAGAGCTTCCCGGTGCTCTCGAAGGGCGACACGCCCGCCGTCGACGACGACTGGACGTTCACGGTCGCCGGCGCCGTCGAGGAGGAACGCGAGTTCAGCGCCGAGGAGTTCCGGGAAATGGCCCCAGAGACGCAGCTGCAGGACTTCCACTGCGTCACGGGCTGGTCGAAGTTCGACTGCGAGTTCACGGGGCTCCCGTTCCCGGAGCTGGCGGACGCCGTCGGCGTCGACGACGACGCCGAGCACGTGCTGTTCCACGCCCACGACGGCTACACGACCGACCTCACGCTCGCGGAGTGCGACCGCCGGGAGGTGCTGTTCGTCTGGGCGTTCGACGGCGAGCCCCTGCCCGCCGACCACGGCGGCCCGCTGCGGGTCGTCACCCCGCACAAGTACGCCTACAAGGGCGCGAAGTGGGTGAAAGGCGTCGAGTTCCTCACCGAGCCCGAACTCGGCTACTGGGAGAAGCGGGGGTACTCCGACTCCGCCAACCCGTGGAACGAGGAGCGGTACAGTTAGGGCCGACCGCCGAAAAGGAGGAGTAGATGGAGTCATCGCGGCAGGCCGGTGTCGATCCGGCAGAGACGACGCTCGTTTCCCGGAGCCGGGAGGTGCCGGACGTCTCGTTCCGCGCCTTTCTCGCGGGGCGTGGCGCGCCACGCGTCCACTGGGCCGCCCCGGACGGGCTGGAAGTGGTCGGCGCCGGCGAGGCGGTCCGGCTGACCGGCACCGGAAGCCGACGGTTCGACGCGGTCCGCGACGCCGCAGCGACGACGTTCGCGGGCGCGTCGACGCCCGAGGGTCCAGCCAGGCCCCGCTTCTTCGGCGGCGCGGCGTTCCACGACGACCACGAGCCGGCACCCCCGTGGGAGGGGTTCCCTCCGGCGGCGTTCGTCCTCCCGCGGGTGCAGCTGGTCCGCACCGACGAGGCGACCCACCTCACGGTCACCCGCGTCGACGGCGACACGGCGGCGCTCGGGGAGGAACTCGAGACGATCGCCGACGAGATCGCCGAGCTGCCGGCGATGCGACCGGTCGGCGACCAGCCGGGCGTCGTCGCGAGCCGGCGCACCACGACCGAGGCGGAGTGGGCCGCGGGGATCGAGTCCGCGGTCGAGCGCATCGAGGCCGGCGAGCTCCGGAAGGTCGTGCTCGCGGTCGCGCTCGCGGTCACGCTGGAGAACGAGGTGGCGATCTCGGACGCGCTCGAACGGCTGCGGCGCTCCTACCCCGACTGCTTCCGGTTCCTGATCCAGCCGAGCGACGAGGCGGGGTTCTTCGGCGTCCCGCCCGAACGGCTGGTCCGGCTCGACGGCGGCCACGCCCGGACGGAGGCGCTCGCGGGCACGGTCGCCCGCGGCGACACGCCCGAGGAGGACGCCGCGCTCGCGGACTCGCTGCTCGAGAGCGAGAAGCTCCAGCACGAGCAGGCGCTGGTCGCCGAGGCGATCGAGGAGCGCCTCGCGCCGCTGGGCGAGGTGACCGTCGCCGAGCAGGGGGTCCGGAAGCTCGCGAACGTCCAGCACCTCCACACGCCGATCGAGGCCGACCTCGACGGCGACGCACACGTGCTCGACCTCGTCGACGCCATCCACCCCACGCCAGCGGTCGGCGGCCTGCCGCCCGAGACCGCCGAGCGCGTCATCCGAGAGACGGAGACGTTCGAGCGCGGCTGGTACGCTGCCCCCGTGGGCTGGTTCGACGCCGACGGCGACGGCGAGTTCGCGGTCGGGATCCGCTCGGCGGTCGCTGGCGGGCGCCGCGCGACGCTGTTCGCCGGCAACGGCATCGTCGCCGACAGCGACCCCGCGGACGAGTGGGAGGAGGTCGGCCTGAAGTTCGAGCCGATCCTGGCGGCGCTGGAGCGCGAGGACTGAGACGCGACCGATCAGACCGTCGAAACCGCGTCCAGCAGCCGCGCGCTGGTCCGGATTCCCTTCCGGAAGTGCTCGACGGCGAAGCGTTCGTCCGGGGAGTGCTGGTTGTTGTCGTTCTGACCGTACGGGATGCTCGCGTGCGGGAGCCCGAGGTAGTCGGTGAACAGCGCGTACGGCGCCGAGCCGCCGGTCGAGGGTTTGACGATCGGCTCCTCGCCCCAGCCGTCGGTGACGGCGTCGACGACGGGGTCGAAGTACGGCGTGTCGATCGGTGTCCGCATCGGGTCCATGCTCGCGTGGTAGGTGACGGTCGTCTCCAGTCGGTCGTCGGCGTGGGCCTCGACGTGCTGCTCGAACAGCTCGAAGATCTCGTTGGGGTCCTGCTCCACCACGAGGCGCATGTCGATCGTCGCCGACGCGTCGCTCGGGACGATCGTCTTGAACCCGTCCTCGCCGTGGCCGCTGGCGAGCCCGTTGACGTTGAGCGAGGGGTAGTAGAGCGTCTGTTCGAGGAACGTCTCGCCGGGGCCGTCCTGGAAGCCGCCGATATCGAGGTCGGCCTGTAGCTGCTCCGGGTCGGGCTCGAACTCGTCGAGCAGTTCGCGGTCCGGTTCCGGGACGCCGGCGACCGCGTCGTAGAACCCGTCGATGGCGATGCGACCATGTTCGTCCCGCATCGTGCCGAGCAGGCGGATCAGCTCCCACGCGGGGCTCGGGACCGCGCCGCCGTAGTGGCCCGAGTGGAGGTCGCCTTTCGGCCCGCTCACGTCGACGCCGACGACGAGGATCCCCCGGTTGCCGAAGCTCACGCTCGGACGGCCGGAGCCGTCGATCGGGCCGTCAGAGTTGATCGACACGTCGGCCGCGAGCCGGTCCTCGCGGGCCTCGACGGCGTCGATCAGGTTCGGGCTGCCGCTCTCCTCCTCGCCGTCGAGCAGCAGGGTGACGTTGCAGGGGAGGCCAACGGTGTCCCGGAGCGTCCGGACCGCGCAGGGGTAGGTGAAGTGCTGCCCCTTGTTGTCGACGGTGCCGCGCCCGTACAGCAGCTCCTGCCCGTCCTCGACGCGGATCTCCGGCTCGAACGGGGGGCTGGTCCACTCCTCGGGGTCGACGGGCTGCACGTCGTAGTGCCCGTAGACGAGCGCCGTCGGGGCGTCGTTGTCGGGGTCGTTCCCCACGTAGGCGTGGGCGAGCACGGCGGGGTGGCCCGAGGTCTCGACGATCTCGGCCTCGTCGAAGCCGTACTCGAGACAGCGCTCGCGCTCGAGGCGGGCGCACTCGCGGATCCCCTCGCCGGTGGCGCTGATCGACGGCTGCGCGACCAGCTCGATCAGGTCGTCCAGGTACGCGTCGAACCGGCTCTCGATCGTCTCGTCGACTGTCGGGTCCATAGGTGCCGGGAGGACCGGAGTGAGGTAAAGGGTCGCAAGGGGTCGGAACTTGCCGAAACTGGGCCGACCACGACGGCGTTTCCGGTTCAGGCGTCGACGGCTACCTCTTCCGACCAGTACCGGCGGAGCGCGGCCACGGCGGCGCCGACGACGCCGGCCTGCACGTAGAGGAACGCGTAGATCCACACCCAGAGCCACGGCGGGCCGCCGGCGACGAGGAACTCGTTGTAGAGGTACGTGTCGAGCAGGAGCGCGGCGACGATCGCCGGCGCGCCCACGAGGAGCGTTTCGCCGGGCAGCAGCTCCCACTCCGCGAGCGCGACCAGCGCACCGGTGACGACGAACACGCCGAGCGTGACGCGGCCGAGCAGCACCGACGCCGCGTCGTCCGTGTGGAGGGCCATACCGGCCGGTTGGGCCACCGCCGACTAAGCTGTTGTTGCGGTGTCGGGTCTGCCGGGCCGAAGGGAATATGTGCCCGACAGAAGAACGTCACGGCGACATGTCGCTCAGGCGGTTCGTCGACGAGCACGATGGCACTCGGCGGGGGTTGATCCTCGCCAACCGGAGTCAGCCCGAACAGCTCCGCTCGATGCTGGCGGGGGTGTTCGCCGAACAGCCCGTCAGCGTCGACGATGCCGCCGTCGAGGGCGTCGCCGAGGACACCGTGTTGCTGGTCGACGAGTCCGGCGAGGTGCTCGCGGAGTCGCCGCTGGACGCGGTGTCGTCGTCGCTGCTGTTCACCAACTCCGACGCGTTCGTCACGGGGTCGACGGGCCTCGAGGAGACGAACCTGCCCGCCGTGATCAGGGGGTTGGAGGGCGTGAACTTCCGGCTCCGGGGGTACCCGCAGTCCCACAAGGAGAAGCTGCTCCTGATCGCCGTCTCCCGACACATCGAGCGCGCGGCGTGGCAGCGCGACGCCGGCACGCACCGGGCCTCCTTCCAGCGGCTCTCACGCATCGTCGACGAGCAGGGCACCTACCGGGTCTACCAAAAACTCGGCGAGAGCGACGTGGAGACGCACGTGTACGGCGTCGACGACCGCGGGACCGACTGGGCGGACGAGCTGGGGGTGACCGTCCACGCTGGCGACACCGAGGACTACCGGGACTCCTGGTTCGTGGTCCACCGCCCGCCGGAGCCGAGCGACCCCGCCACCCCGGACCCCTACGCGCTGCTCGCGGTGCAGGACGAGACGGGGCTCTGGGACGGGTTCTTCACCACCGATCCCGACGAGGCGCTGCCCGTCGACGACTACGTGCGCCGCGAGCTCTGACCCGGGTCGGCGGGTTTATGGGCCAGTCGGCCCAACGGACGGGTATGTCCACGAAAGCGAAACTGCTGCTGGTGCTCGCGTTCGTCACGCTCGTCTACTTCCTCGTCGGCAGCGAAGCCGAGCCGGTGGAAGTGGAAGTCGAATCGGAGGGGTAACTCACTCACGGCTCCCGCCCCGCCGCGCGCTCCGTCGCGCGATTCTTTCGTAACCACCCGGCCAGCCGCGGCGCCGTCGGGAGCGAACGACTTACCCGCCGGGGCGTCCTCCCCTCGGCCATGTACGGCGTCGTCACGCGCAACGAGGAGGAGATCGAGTGGCCGGCGTTCGACCGCGGCTTCTACGAGGTGAAGGACGTGACCGGCCGGGCCGCCGAGCCGCTGCCGAACGCGGTGAACATGGTCTCCTGCTTCGGCGACAACGCCGCCGGCGAGTCCAGCCCGGAGCTCGTCCCCGTCGACGACGAGGGGAACCGGGCGACCCGCGAGCAGCCGTACTTCGACTGGGCGTACGTCTGCCCGACCCACGAGGGGTACCGCGAGGGGCTGCTCGAGACGATCGCCGACTGCGCCGCGGCCAACGAGGACGTGCGGCTCGACGACGTGGAGTTCCCGCGTGCGGAGTACTGCCGGTGTGACCGGTGTGAGCGTCTGTTCGCGGAGAGCGAGTACGACGACCGGTTCGACTGGCGCGCGAGCGTGATCACCGAGTTCGTCGCCGAGGCCAGCGAGCGCATCCCGGGAAAGACGTACCTCACGCTCTACCCCGACCCGTACCCGGGCCACCTGTTCGAGCGCGCCGGCCTCGACCTCTCGATGCTCTCGGCGTACGTCGACGAGTTCGTCGTCCCGCTTTACGACACCCACTACAGCACGACGTACTGGCTGGAGAGCATCGCCTCGGGGTTCCAGGACCTGCTGGGCTGGTCGCCCGAGACGCCCGAGGCGGGCACGCCGTTCTCGATCGAACTGTACGCCGTCGAGGTGGACGTGGACAACCTCGTCCACGCGACGGAGGTCGCCGAGAGCTACGCCGACGAGGTCTTCTTCGGCTACGACGCCAGCAACGCCCAGGCGGCGATCCGGCGGAAGAAGGCCGACGACCGCGACGGCGTGAGCCACGGCTGACCGCGTCGCCGCAACAGCGCTTACTTACCCCCCGCCCCAACGGCGGGACATGTACGACAGCATCCTCCTCCCGATCGACGAGGCGGCCGCCGAGAGCAGCCTGCTGTACCACGCCGCCGAGCTGGCGAACTGGGACGATGCGAGCGTCGAACTGCTGTACGTCGCGGATACGAGCCGCGACAGCGTGACTGTCGACACCAGCGGCGACGTGATCGACGCGCTGGTCCGGGAGGGCGAGGACGTGGTCGACGAGGCCCGGGGCGTGCTCGACTCCCTGGGCGTCGAGTACACGACCAGTATCGAGCAGGGCCGACCCGCGGAGACGATCGTCGAGTACGCCGAGAAGCAGGACCACGACCTCATCGCGATGCCGACCCACGGCCGCGAGGGGCTCTCCCGGTACCTGCTCGGCAGCGTCACCGGGAAGGTCGTCAGGCTCGCGCCGATGCCGGTGCTGACGGCGCCGATCGACGAGGAGGGGTTCGAGTTCCCCTACGGCGGCATCCTGCTCCCCACGGACGGCAGCGACACCGCGCTCCGAGCCGCCCGCCACGGGCTCGACTTCGCCGCGGAACTCGACGCCGACGTCCACGTGATCACGGTCACCGAGGACTCGATGCTCGCGAGCGCCGGCGACGCCGTCGGCGAGGGCGAGGGCGCCGCCCAGGAAGCGATCGACGACGTGGCTGCGGCGGCGGAGAGCCGTGGGATCGACGTGACGAGCCACGTCGAAACCGGCGACACGGAAGAGGAGATGCTCGCCTGCCTGGAACGGGAGGGGCTCGACGCGGTCGTCATGGGGGCGACGGGCCGGAGCGGCCTGGACCGCGTGCTGCTGGGCAGCGTCGCCGAGAAGATCGTCCGCGCGGCGGACGTGCCCGTGGTCACCGTCGGCGGGGACTGAAACCCACAGAGCTTCAAACCTCGACTCGGAACGGCCCCGCATGTCACCTGCCGGGCGCGGGGAGAACGAGCCCGATCGCGCCGGGCGCCGTGCGCTCCGTGCGCTGGTCGGGCTCTCGGCGCTCTCGCTGCTGCTCCGGCTGGTCGGGCTTGGCGGTCGTGTGTTCCACTGGGACGAGGGCCGCGTCGGCTACTGGATCCTGCGCTACCACGAGACGGGGCAGTTCCACTACCGACCCATCATCCACGGGCCGTTCGTCCAGCACGCCGACGCGCTCCTGTTCCACGTCGTCCCGGCGACCGACTTCTGGGCCCGGTTCCCGGTCGCGGTCGTCACCGCGGCGCTCCCGCTCTCGGCGTGGCTGTTCCGCCGCCACCTCGACGACCGCGAGACCGTCGCGCTCGGCCTGATACTCGCCGTCCAGCCGCTGCTGCTCTACTACTCGCGGTTCATGCGCTCGGACATGCTCGTGGGCGCGTTCGCGTTCGGCGCGTTCGCGCTGCTCGTGCGGGCGTACGACACCCGACGGCTCGCGCCCGCGGTCGCCGCCAGCGCCACGCTCGCGCTGGGCTTCGCGAGCAAGGAGAACGCGATCCTCTACGTCGCCTGTTTCGGCGGCGCCGCGGCGGTCTGCTACGACCACCGGCTCGTCCGCGCGGCCGTCGACGGCGACGGCGCCGGCCTGCGCGTCCGCCGTGACCTCGATGGCGTCGTCGACTGGCTCGACCACCGGTCGGGTGGCCTCCCTGCGGTCCTCTGGCTCGCCGGCGCGCTCGCGGCGCTCGCGGGGACGTTCCTCGGCGTCACCGTGCTCATGTACGCGCCCCGCCCCGAGATCTGGGGCGCGCTGGACTCGGTGGGGAGCCTGTGGGCCGTGCTCGACGCCGCGCTGGTCGATACCGCGACCGAACTCGTCGACACGTGGCTCGACCGCGACGGCGGCGGCCGCTCCTACCTCGCCTTCCTCCACGACACACTGGAGACGCTGGCGTTCGGCGCGCCGGTCCTCGTCGGGTTCGCGCTGATCGGGCTCCTCGCGGACGGCTATGGCGTCGGCGGCGAGGCGGGCCGGCGAACGCTCGTCGCGTACAGCTTCTACTGGGCGGCCGCGAGCGTCGTCGGCTACCCGATCGCGACCGACATCCAGGCGCCGTGGGCCGCGACCCACGTCGTCCTCCCGCTGACGGTGCCGGCAGCCGTCGGCGTCGCGGCGCTCGTCGGCGTCGTCGAACGGGACCTGACGACCGGCGACGAGTCGGTGGGGGGGACGCTTCGCCGGGCGACCGAAACCGGCCGCCGCGGGCTCGACCTCGCGGCGCCGGCGCTGGTCGCCGCGCTGCTGCTCTCCGCCGGCGTGGTGGGGGTCGTCGGGCTGAACGCCGACTACTGGAACAGCGCGAGCGAGGAGGACAAGCAGGTGCTCCAGTGGGCACAGCCCGCGAACGACCTCCAGGAGACGATGGCCGACGTGGACGCCATCGCCGCCGAGAACGACGGCGTCGACGTGCTGTTCTACGGCACGGAAGCCGCCGGCGGCGGGGCCCAGTTCTACGTCGAAACGAGTCCAGCCTCGATCAACCCCCGCCCGGCGGGCCGTCGTGGCACTCCCGGCTCCCGCTGCCGTGGTACCTCGAGCGCGCCGACGCGAACGTGACCTCGAGCGCGCCGGGGACGCCGCCAGAGACGGCGCTGGCCGACGCGCCGCCGGTCGTGATCGCCCACGACGACGCCCGGGGCGAGATCGAGGGCGAACTCGACGGCTACGCGGTCCGGGTACACCGCTTCAAACTCTGGAGCGAGGAGATCGTCGTCTTCCTCGATCGGGAGGCGCTGGCGGCGGCGACCGACCGCTGAGAAGTACACGAACGTGCCCATCTCGCGCTCGATGCAGCAATCCTTATGCACGTCCCTCCGGAAGCGTCGCGCATGAGCGTCACGCTGCCCGGACCAACGCTCGGCGTCGTCGGCGGCGGCCAGCTCGGCCGGATGCTCGCCGAGGCCGCGTCGCCGCTGGGCGTCGACGTGGTCGTACTGGACGCGACTCCCGACTGCCCCGCCGCGCGGGTCGCCGACCAGATCGAGGGGG
>NZ_BBJN01000059.1 GCF_000739555.1 Halolamina rubra | reverse complement strand
TCGATCATGTCAGCGTGAGCTGTCAATCGTCGATGCTCAGACGTACGTAGCTGTACATCGATCGATGCTCAGACGTACGTAGCTGTACATCGATCGATGCTCAGACGTACGTAGCTGTACATCGATCGATGCTCAGACGTACGTAGCTGTACATCGATCGATGCTCAGACGTACGTAGCTGTACATCGATCGATGCTCAGACGTACGTAGCTGTACATCGATCGATGCTCAGACGTACGGGAGGCTTTTTGAGTGTGGGGCGGAACGCTCGTCCATGTTCAAGGCCATCGTGAGCGCGTCGACGCTCCGGGACTCCCTCGACGCCGTGAGCGTGCTGGTCGACGAGTGCAAGATCCGGCTGAACGAGGAGGAGCTGTCGATCCGCGCGGTCGACCCGGCGAACGTGGGCATGGTCGATCTCACGCTGGAGGCGGCGGCCTTCGAGTCCTACGAGGCCGACGGCGGCGTCATCGGCGTCAACCTCACGCGGCTGGAGGAGGTCGCCGGGATGGCCAACGCCGACGACCTGATCCACCTGGAGCTCGACGAGGAGACCCGCAAGCTCCACATCGAGGTCGAGGGGCTCTCCTACACGCTGGCGCTGATCGACCCCGACTCGATCCGGAAGGAGCCGGACATCCCGGATCTCGACCTGCCGGCGGAGATCACCCTGGAGGGCGCCCAGCTCAACCGCGGGATCACCGCCGCCGACATGGTGAGCGATCACATCCGCCTGCGCGTCGACGAGACCGAGGAGACGTTCCACATCGAGGCCGAGGGCGACACCGACGACGTGGACCTCCAGCTCGAGGCGGAGGACCTGATCGCCCTGACCGCCGGGCCCGCGGACTCGCTGTTCAGCCTCGACTACCTGAAGGACATGAACAAGGCCATCGCGAGCGACGCCGAGGTCCGCGTCGAACTCGGCGAGGAGTTCCCGGTGAAGCTCCACTACGAGTTCGCCGAGGGGCTGGGCAACGTGACGTTCATGCTGGCGCCGCGTATTCAGAGCGACTAGCCGATCACGGCTCGCGACCGTTCGTGCGCTCCGTCGCACGAACGAGGAGCCTGTAGCCGTGATCGTGTGACTAACGACGCCGCGGCGAGCGACCCGCGGCAGCCCCGTGCTGCCGCGACGAAGCCTTCTGCCGCGGCGGTGTCGGAGTAACGAAATCCCGGCGAGCGACCCGCTCTCACACCGACCCACCCTTTTTCAGCGACCTGGCCGATCCGGGAGCATGCGCGCCGTCTACGTCGACTGCGACGGAACCCTCCTCACCCTCGACTGCAGCTACGACGCCCTGTTCGAGCGCGCCTGCGAGGCCGCCGGCGTCGACGCCACCGCAGAAGCGCAAGCAGCCTACGGCGAGGCGTTCTTCGCGGCGTTCGAGTCGTTCGACCCCGAGCCGTACCGCGCGGGGATGGCCGCCGCCGTCGAGGCAGGTGGTCTCGACGCCGACCCGGCCGACCTCGCGGCGGCGTACGTCGACGCCGAGGTCGGCGCGTCGACGCCCGCCGAGGGCGCCGGCGAGGCACTTGACGCGCTCGACGGCCCCGATAGCGCGCTCGGCGTGCTCACCAACGGCGTCAGCGCCGTCCAGCGACGAAAACTCGAGAGCTCGGGGCTGTTCGACCGGTTCGACGCCTACCTGCCGAGCTACGAGGTCGAGGCCCACAAGCCCGACCCGGCGGTCTTCGACGCCGCACGGGAGCGTCTCGACGCCGACGAGTACGTCTACGTCGGCGACTCGATGGAGCACGACGCCCGGCCGGCCCGGGCGGCCGGGTTCCTCCCGGTCCACGTCGACCCCGGCGCCGAACCGGGCGTCGTCGCCGTCGACGGCCTCGGCACGCTCGGGCGGGCGGTCGACCGGCTCTAAGCGTCGTCGCCCTCTCCGTCCTCCAGCGGGAACGCGACCTCGATCCGGGTGCCGCCGTCCGCGGGCGTCTCGATGTCGATCGTCGCGCCGAACAGCGTCGCGCCCCAGTACACCGCCCAGAGGCCGAGCCCGCTGCCGTGTTCCAGCGCCGTCTCCTCGCCGGCGCGCAGGACGGCGACCTCGTGGTCCGGCAGCCCCGCGCCGTCGTCGGCGACGACGAGTCGGGCGACGCCGGCCGCGCGGTCGGCCGAGAGCGACACCGTCACTGGCTCGTCGCCGTGTTCCAGCGCGTTGTCCACCAGGTTCTCGACGACCGCGTCGAACGCCCGATCGACGCCGGCGAGCGGGAGCGACCCCGGTAGGTCGACGGTCACGTCCGCGCCGGGGTAGGTCGACGCCAGGTCGGTGAGCACCGAGCGCGTGCGGTCGGCGGCGTCGAACGTCGACTCCTCGGCCGCGAGGAACGCCTCCACCTCCCGGGCGTTCTCGCCGAGGCTCGCCAGCCCCCGCGAGGTGCTCTCGATCTGTTCGGCCATCGTCGCCTCCTCGCCGTCGAGGCGCTCGCGGAGCGTCTCCGCGTAGCCGAGCACGACCGTGAGGTCGTTCCGGAGGTTGTGCCGGAGCACGCGGTTCAGCACCGCCACGCGCTGGCGCTGGCGCTCCCGGACGGTCACGTCGGAGAACACGACCGTGTAGCCCACGCGGGTCCCGCGGGGGTCGGTCAGCGGCGACGTCGACACCGAGTACGTCCGGCGCCCCGTCCCGTCGCGGCTGTCGACCTCGACCAACTCACGGGCGGAGAGGTCCTCGCTCCCGCCGGCGTCGGCCGCCTCCGCGGCGCCGACCGGAAGGTCGAGGAACGCGTCGAGCGGGCGATCGCGCGCGGTCTCGGCGTCGACGCCCAGCAGCGCCTCGGCCGCGGGGTTGAGCCGGACGACGCGCCGATCGAGCGAGAGCGCGACGATCGGGTCGGCGAGGTCGTCGATCGCGGTGCGCTCGGCGGCGCGGCTGGTCGTCGGGTTCCGCTCGAACATCTCCGCGCGGTCGAACGCGTACGCGTCCAGTACGACGTGCGGGACGAACATCAGGGGGGCGAGCTGGAGCTGCGGCACGGGGCCGATCGCCAGCGCCCACGCGACGAGCGCGAACCCCGGCGGCAGCGAGCTCAGCGCGACGGCGGCGCTCTCCCGGCGGTACAGCGGGCCGTAGCTGAGCAGGGTGTCCACGAGCAGGAACACCGCGCTGGCGACGAGGACGGTCTCCACGGCGACGACGAGGTACGCCCAGGGGCTGAACGCGTACGACACCGTCGCGACGCCGAACGCGGGGTCGATCTCGAACCCGGTCCAGAACCACCCGTGTATCGGGTTGGTGACGACCAGCGCGGTCGAGACGAGCCCGAAGCCGACGAACGTCGCGAACAGGCGGCCCCGGATCACGTCGCTCCGGCCGGTGTACTCCAGCGCGAACCCGAGGAAGGCGATGCCGGTCCAGACGATCCCGAGCCACATCGTCGCCTCCAGCGCGCCCCGGACCGACGGATCCCGGACGAGCAGGCCAAGGCCGTAGGAGAGACACCACGTCGCCTGCGCGGCGAACACGCCGAGGAACCAGTCGACGCCGGGCCGTCCCCGGTGTTCCCGGATCCCCCACGCCAGCGCGAGCGCGCCCACTCCCCCGGCGATCGAGCCGAGGGCGGGCCACGGGGGGAGCGGGTCGATCGCCATCTGTCAGCCACGACGGAGACCTGTGGCGTAAAGCTGTCGTGGTGGCTGCTGCGCCACCCCACAGAACAGCCGGTAGCGGAAGGGGGCGTCGCCGACGGAGACACCCGTGATCCCGAGCTGGCACGGGAGCTGTGCGGCGACCCAGCCCCTACCGCGCTCGTGACACCAACAGCCCCAGCACCGGCAGCACCACCAGCGCGCCGACGACGAACGGCGACCAGTAGGTGGCGACGTACAGCACGCCCATCAGCGGCGGGCCGACCGTCCGGCCGAGGCTGCCGGCCCCCTGTGTGACGCCGAAGGCGCTGCCCTGCCGGTCGTCGCTTGCGCCGGTCGAGACCAGCGTCGAGAGCGAAACGCCGAGCAGCCCGTTGCCCAGCGAGAGCACCGCCCCGGCGACCAGCAGCCACGCCAGCTCGGGGCTGACAACGCCGACCCACGGCAGCAGCAGGCGGCCCAGCTCCGGCGAGAACGGCAGCATCGCCAGCGCCGACGCGAGCAGGGCGGCGCCGGCGATCGCGAGGCGCGCGGGCGGGACGACCCGGCTCAGCCGCCCGACGAGCACCCCCTGGTTCAGCGCGCCCAGCACGCCGAGGTAGCTCAGGAACAGCGCGACCTGCGTCGCGTCGTAGCCGTACACGTCGGCCGCGAACGGGATGAACATCACCTGCACGCCGGAGAACGCCACGGAGACGAGGAAGAAGGCGATCACGAGCCCCCGGAGCGACGGGTCCGTCAGGGCGTCCCGGAACGTCGCGAGCAGGCTCGTCCGCTCGTTGGGGCCGCGCCGTCGGTCGGGCTCCTCGAGGTACCGGACCGCCAGCAGCAGCGCGAGCAGCGAGAGCCCCGCCGCGAGGAAGCTCGGCAGCGAGTACTGCGTGGTCGGGACGAACCCAGGCAGGGCGGCGTCGGCGGCGCCGACGACCGGGTCGCTGGCCGCGATGCCGCCTAAGGCGGGCCCGAAGATGAACCCCAGACTGAACGACGCGCCCAGCAGGCCGAGCGCGCCCGCGCGGCGCTCTCTCGGCGTCACGTCGGCGATGTAGGCGTTCGCGGCGGCGATGTTGCCGCCCATCGCGCCCGCGACCATCCGCGAGGCGAACAGCGTCGCCAGCCCCGCGACGGTGCCCGCGACCGCCGCCACCTCGCCCGCCACGCCGAACACCGTCCACGCCACCACGCTCCCAGCCAGCGAGAGCAGGATCACGGGGCGGCGCCCGCGCTCGTCGGAGAGGCGGCCGAGCGTCGGCGCCGCGAGGAACTGCAGCAGCGAGTAGGAGGCCGCGAGCAGCCCGATCACCGCGTCGCTGACCGCGAAGCTCCGGACGTAGAACGGCAGGATGGGGATGACGACGCCGAAGCCGAGCAGGTCGACGAACACGATGCCGACGACGACGGCGAGCGCGCGCTTCGGGCGGCGGACCTCGGCGGTCGATCCCTCCGGGACGGCCATACCGAAATGGGCACCCGCGTGGTCCTAAGCCTGTGGGCGCCGGGGCGGGAACGGCCGGCTCAGCCGTGTCGCTGGATGACGCGCTTGGCCGCCTGCGCCTTCTCCTTCCAGCCGTAACCCGCCTCGTACACGTGGCGCTTGCTGTCGACCAGCTCCGTCGGGCTGTTCTCCTCGAACCCCCCGCGGGCCCACGTGCCGGACTCCTCGAGCCACTCGAGCACCTTCTCGCGGGTCTCGGGCCACGTCAGCCCGACCATCTCGTACCACGCGATCATCGCGAACACCGCGTTGTCGTGGCAGCCGGGGTAGGAGCCCTGCCGGTAGATCGTCCGCATCGGATCCGTCGTCGGCTCGGAGACCTGTTCGCGGTACGCCTCGGCGGTCAGCAGTTCGAGGCGGCCGTTGGTGTCGGGCTGGATCCGGCCGCTGCGCCGGAGGTGTGAGAGCGCCGCCTGGTGGAGCGCGTCCCACTCGGGGACGAGCTCCCTGATCGCGTCCTCCTCGCGGGCGCCCGCCGAGAGCGGCGCGAGCACGTCGACGTAGGCGCGCTCGACAGTCTGCCACTCCGTCCCCTCGAACCGACAGCCGGCGTCGTGGAGGCTGCTCGTGGCGTGGCAGTCGGGACAGGGGTAGTCGAACCGCGGCACGGCCCCCCCTTACCAGTCGGCTCCCTTAGAACTCGCGGTCGACGCTCACGTCGACGGCTCGATGTAGATCATCGCGACGCGGCTGTCGGTCGCTTCGAGCTCGGCCTCGATCTCGCCGATCCGCTCGGTGATCTCCCCCGTCACGAGCTCCGGGTCGAACGTCACCTCGGCGGCGACCATCGCCTTCTGCGGGCCGAAGAAGACGGAGCTGAAGGAGTCGACGTGGACGACCTCGGGGTGGTCGCTGATGGCGGTCTGGAGCTCCTGCTCGACGGACCGGGAGAGGCTCTCGCCCAGCAGCAGCCGCTTGTTCTCCCAGGCCAGCGCCAGCGCGAACCCCATCAGCAGCAGGCCGATGATCGCCGCGGTGACCGCGTCGTAGATGCCGTTGCCGGTGATCCGGGTGAGCGCGACGCCGACGAGTGCGATCGCCGCCCCCGCGAGCGCGATCGCGTCCTCGGTGAACGCCGTCAGCGTCGTCGCGTCGCTGGTCTCGCCGAACGCCTCCCGGACGGTCTCCCAGCCGAACTCCGCCATCTGGCTCCGGAGCTCCTTGTTCGCCTTCCTGAGCGCGTACGTCTCGAACGCGATCGCGGCGAGCAGGATGACGACGTTGAGCCAGAACGTCTCGTACTCGGCGCCGACGACGGGGACGGTGAACGTCCCGGCCTCGGTCTGGCCCGCGGTCTGGATCGCGTGGATCCCGTGGTTCAGGCTCTCCCAGCCCGCGATCCCGAACAGGAGCACGGCGACCAGGAAGGCGTAGAAGAACTGGGCCTTCCCGTAGCCGAAGGGGTGGTCGCGGCTGGTCGCCTTCCCGGAGTAGCGGATACCGACGAGGAGGAACACCTGGTTGCCGGTGTCGGAGACCGAGTGGTACGTCTCCGAGAGCATCGAGGGGCTCCCGGTGAGCAGGAAGCCGACGAACTTGAGGATCGCGATGGCGCCGTTGGCGAACAGCGCCGCCAGCACGACCCCGGTACTGCCACTAGCCATGCTCGGGCAGTCACGAGACAGTCCCTTATCGGTGTCGGGGCGGCGACGGCGTCGACCGGGAGCGCCGAACCGAGCGGGTCACGGCGTCGCCGGTCCGATCGCGTCGCCGACCCGGCCGCTTTTGCCCGCCCGACGCCGACCGGACGGTATGCTGGTCGTCCTCTCCGACACCCACGCGACCGAGAGCCCGAGCCTCGTCGGCGCCGCGGCCGACGCCGTCGACGACGCCGAACTGGTGCTCCACGCCGGCGACTTCACCACCGAGGCGGTGCTCGACGCGTTCCACGACGTCGCCGCCGACCTCCGGGCGGTCCACGGGAACCGCGACAGTGACGCGGTGACCGATCGGCTCCCGACGGCGACGACGCTCACCTACGCGGGCGTCCGGATCGCCGCGACCCACCGTCGGCGCGGTGGCGCGACGGGGCTGGCGATGTTCGGGCGCGAGCGCGGCGCCGACCTGGTCGTCTCGGGCCACACGCACCGACCGGTCGTCGACGAGGAGGGGTCGGTGACGCTGCTCAACCCGGGGAGCCACGCCGATCCGCGGGGCGCGAGGCAGTCCTTCGCCGTGCTCGAACCGACGGAGGACGGGCTGGCCGGGCGGCTGGAAACGGTCGACGGCGACGTGTTCGCACGCTTCGACGTGGAGAACGACTGATGCCCTGCGTGGGGCGGGTGGAGGGCCGAAGCAGGGACACTTCTGCGTAGGGGTGGATTCGACAAAGTAGTTAGGTAAACACAAAGAGGCGTTTTAGCGTCCGACGCCGAGGGGGTCAGAACTTCTCCAGCAGGTCGCGGTAGAAGCCGGACTCGGTCTCGTCGGCCAGCTTCTCGACGATGAGCTCCGGCGTCGAGCGCGCGAGGTGGTCCTTCTTCGGCGAGCGGTCGACCCGGAGCTCGCCGTCGACCAGCCCGACCGCCTCGATCCCGTCGACGGCGACCTCGAACCCCGCGGCCTCCCGGATCCCGTCGGCGAGGTGGGAGACGAACACGGCGCTCGCGCCCTGCTCGTCGAGCGCTTCGAGGATGCCGGCGATGATCTTCGCCGAGGCGCCGGGTTCGGTGATCGACTCGAGCTCGTCGACGAGCACGAGCCGGCCCGCGGCGCCCTCGACGAGGTCGCCGAACTCCCGGAGCGTACTCTCGAACGCGCCGGCGTCGAGCGTCCCCTGTGACTTGGCGTAGTAGTGCAGCTCCGACACCCGGCCGATCCGTGCGTCCTCGGCGGGCACGGGCAGGCCCATGTGCGCGAGGACGACGATCAGCCCCACGAGGTCGAGCGTCGACGTCTTCCCGCCGGAGTTCACCCCGGAGAGCAGTGTCACGCCCGAGACGCCGTAGTCGACGGGGTCGACCGCGTCGAACGCCACGTCCAGCAGCGGCGAGCGGCCGCCCTGGATCTCGAACCCCTCGCCCGCGATCGTCGGCATCGTGCAGTCGAAGTCGCGGGCGAACCGCGACACCGCCAGCTCCACGTCGAGCTCCAGCGCCGCGTCGACCATCGCCTCGGCGGGCTCGCGGCGCTCCCGGAGCTCCGCCGCGAGCTCGGTCTCCAGCTGGTTCGCGCGCCTGTCCCGGTCGGCCGTGAGCTCGGTCCGGAGCCGGGAGACCGCCTCCTCGTTGTGTTCGAGCGGGAACGAGGGCTCGCCGCCGAACACGCGGTCGACGAACTCCGCCTCGCCCGCGTCGAGGTCGAGGCTGTCGACGACGTGCTCGCGGGCCGACTCGACCGCCTGGTCGTAGTCGTCGGCGAGCTCGCGGGAGAGCAGCGAGTCGACGCGGGCGCCCTGCTCGACCAGCGAGAGGAAGTCGGTGCCCTCGATCGTCACGTCCCGCTCGCCGATCGCCTCCCGGAGGTGGTCGTTGCCGATCGACTCCGCGGTGCTCACGGCCGCGTCGAGGTCGTCGACGGCGACGGAGAGCCGTTCCAGCTCCTCGTCGCCGACGACGCCGCCGTCCTCGTCGACGCGGTCGAGCGCCGCCCGCAGCGCGTCGATGTCGCAGTCGGGGTCGGTGCCGGCGGCCTCGTGGACCGCGGCGGCGGCCAGCAGCCGCTCGCGGTTGTCGGCGAAGAAGGTGAGCGTCCGTTCGGGAACGAACTCCTCGGGCTGCTCCAGCGCGTCCGGCACCACTCGCACGTCGCCCTCCACGTCGATCCCCGCGAACTCGGCGTCGAGCACGTAGACGGTGGAGTACGACCGCCCGAGCTCCCCGAGCTCGCGGCGCTCCTCGATCACCTCGACGGGGAGTTCGGGGAGCGCGTCCTTCGCCTCGGCGTAGCGCTCGGCGTCGGTGGTCGCGACACAGCGCTCCCGGACGCGGATCCACTCGGCCGGTTCGAGCGGTTCGACGCCCGCCAGCGCGTCGAGGATCTCCGGGTCGGGGTCGCGCTCGGTCGCCGCCGTCGCGAACGCGCGGACCTCCTCGATCCGGGACTGCTCGGTGCTGGGGAAGAACGTCTCCAGTCGCTTCTCGCCGTAGGTGGTGACCGCGCGCTCCTGCAGCAGGCCGAGCGCGTCGTCGTAGATCTCCCGCGCCCGGTCGGTAGCGAGGAAGCCGCCGTCGTCGCCGTGCTCCCGGCGGATGGCGCCGCGGGCGATCGCCGCCGCCCGCCCCTCGGTGATGTCCGGCGAGCGGGCGATCGCGGCCACGTCGCCGCGCCGGAGCGCCTCGCCGGCGTCGTCGAGTTCGGCCAGCGAGGCGGCCGTCTTCTCACCCACCCCCGGGATGGCCGTGAACTCCATTCGGCCCGGGGTTCCGCGCCATCGCTCAAAAGCGTGTGGTTCGGCGGGGGCGCGCGACGACGCCCTTTTGACCGGCGGGTCGGTACTCCCGCCATGTCCCTCGACGCGAAACTGACCGCCGCTCGCGACGATCTCGCCGGTCGCGACGGCGTGCTCGTCGCCTTCTCCGGCGGCGTCGACTCGAGCGTCGTCGCCGCGCTGGCCCACGACGCGCTGGGCGACGACGCCGTCGCCTGCACCGCGAAAAGCGAGACGCTGCCGGCGGCGGAGCTGGACGACGCGAAACGGGTCGCCGACGAGATCGGCATCCGTCACGAGATCGTCGAGTTCTCCGAGCTCGAGGACCCCGAGTTCGTCGAGAACGACGGCGACCGGTGTTACCACTGCCGGACGATGCGGCTCGGCCGGATGTACGAGGCCGCCGAAGAGCTGGGGATCGGCACCGTCTGTGACGGCACCAACGCCGACGACACCGACGGCGGCCACCGGCCCGGGCTGCAGGCCGTCGACGAGCTCGACGTTGCCTCGCCGCTTCTGGCCCACGGGATCACGAAGCAGGAGGTCCGCGAGGCCGCCGAGCGGTACGGGCTCTCGGTCGCGGAGAAGCCCTCGATGGCGTGTCTCTCCTCGCGGATCCCGACCGGGCTCGAGGTGACCGAGGAGAAGCTCACCCGGATCGAGCGCGCGGAGGCGCTGCTCCGGGAGTGGGGGTTCTCCCAGTTCCGAGTGCGGGACCACGACGGGCTCGCCCGCATCGAGGTCGGCGCCGACGAGCTCCACGTCGCGCTCGACCCCGAGTTCGCCGCCGCCGCCCGGGAGCGGCTCACCGAGATCGGGTTCGACCACGTCACGCTCGACCTGGCGGGGTACCAGACGGGGAGCGTGAGCCCCGAGAGCGAGGAGGAGTCGGTCGAGGACGTGCTCGCGGCCGACTACCCGACCGGCGAGTAGTCGACGGCCGGCGCCGGGGAACCCGCCGCCGTTAAGTGATTACGCCGTCTCCGTTCGGGCCAGATGGGGGATCGACTCGTACGAGCCGGCAGCGTGCTCTCCGGCTTCGTCGGCGTCGCGCTCGTCGTGTTCGGGGGGTATCGCGTCCGGTACGGAACCGGGACGGTCGAGGAGCTGCTCGCGCTGGCGATGCTCGCGGTCACCGTCGTCGCGAGCTACCGCTCGCTGGCGGTTCACACCGGCCCACGGGTGAACGCCGTCGGGAACAGCGCGCTCTTTCTCGGCGCGGCGGCGGCGTACGGCGGCGGCGTGAACTTCGGGATCGGGGCGGTCGCGACCGCCGGGCAGGCGCTGTTCCTCATCGCCGTCGCCTACTTCCTGCTCCGGCTGTACTGATCGGCGCCGCCGCTTTCGGGGTGGCTGGTCGCGCTCTCCTACTCGAACCCTCGCTACCGCTCGATGCGCCGGAGCGTCGCCGCCACGTCGCTCGGCGTCGCGCCGGGCGCGTCGTCGACGCGGTGGTCCGGGACGAAGATCGGGACGGGGTTGGCGCGGAGCGCGCGTCTGACCGTCCCGGCGTCGTCCTCGTCGTCCGGGTTCAGGTTCGCCATGTGGGCGACCTGCACCGTGTTCCCCGTCTCGCCGTAGGGGATCTGGCAGACGGCGTCGAGGACGGCGCGCTGGTCCGTCGGGACCGTGATCGCGATCTCCACGTCCGCGAAGTCGTCTTCGGCGCCGTCGAGGTAGTCGAACAGGCGGTCGAGGATCGGGTGGTTCGGTTCCGCGTCGTCCGGGATCGCCTCGGGGAACGACACGTCGATCACCTGGCTGCTGGCGACCGCGATCTGGACGGGGCGGCCGAGCGTGTCCAACTCCCGCGCGTAGATGCCGGCGTCTTCCATCGGCCGAGAGGAGGACGCTCGCTGCCTTGAACCCCGCGGCGGCGCCTGCCGAGGGGGCCGGGTTCGCAAGCCTTTTGAACAGTTCCGTACATTAGTGTACAAGTATGAACAGCAGCGAGGAGATGGCCCCCGCGGTTCGCTCCATCCTCGAGGCGGCGAGGGAGCGCGAGGGCGGCGAGTCCCGGGTCGCCGTCGACGACGCCCGGTCGCTCCCGGAAGCGTTCGCGGCCGCCGAGGGCGAGGGGCGGACCCCCGTCGTCGCCGAGGTGAAACCCACCAGCCCGACCACGGCGGGCGAGAGCGACCGCGACCCGGTCGAACTGGCCGAGGCGATGGTCGCCGGGGGCGCCGCCGCGCTCTCGGTGCTGACCGAGCCCGACCACTTCGGCGGGTCGGTCGAGAACTACCGGCGGGTCCGCGAGGCCGTCGACGTGCCCGTCCTGCGCAAGGATTTCCTCCTGACGGAGGCCCAGCTTGACGCGGTCGCGGCGGACGTGGTGCTGCTGATCGCCCGCTTCCTCGGTGACGACCTCGCGCCGATGGTCGACGCCGCCCGGGAGCGCGGGATGCAGGTGCTGGTCGAGGTCCACAGCGAGGCCGAGGTCGAGCGCGCCGTCGCCGCCGGCGCCGAGATCATCGGCGTCAACAACCGCGACCTGGCGGAGCTGGAGGTCGATCTGGGCACGTTCGAGGCGGTCGCGCCCGCGGTGCCGGAGGAGGCGACCCTGCTCGCGGAGTCCGGCATCTCGACGCCGGCGGACGCGCGGCGGATGCGCGAGGCGGGCGCGGACGGCCTGCTCATCGGCACGGCTATCATGGACGGTGACCCACGTGAGAACACGACACGGTTCGTCAACGCATGAGCTCTGATTCAACTGCGGACGGGAAGTTCGGGGAGTACGGTGGCCAGTACGTACCGGAGGCGCTGATGCCCGCCATCGAGGAGCTGCGGGACGCCTACGAGCGCTACGTGCTGGAGAACGAGGACGGGTTTATGGACGAGTTCCGGGAGCGCCTGCGCGACTTCGGCGGCCGGCCGACGCCGCTGCAGCACGCCGAGCACCTCTCGGACCGCTACGGCCGGGAGATCTACCTCAAGCGCGAGGACCTGCTCCACGGCGGCGCCCACAAGCTCAACAACGCGCTCGGGCAGGTGCTGTTGGCGAAGTACATGGGGAAGGAGCGCATCGTCGCCGAGACCGGCGCCGGCCAGCACGGCACCGCGACGGCGATGGCGGCGGCCCACCTCGACATGCCCTGCGAGATCTACATGGGCGAGACCGACATCGGGCGCCAGCGCCCCAACGTGTTCCGGATGCGCATCAACGGCGCCGAGCTGAACCCGGTAACGGCGGGCCGAGGCACCCTGAAGGAGGCGATCAGCGAGACGATGCGCGACTGGGCGACCAACGTCGACGACACCCACTACGTCGTCGGCAGCGTCGTCGGCCCCGCGCCGTTCCCGGAGATGGTCCGGGAGTTCCAGTCCGTCATCAGCGAGGAGGCGCGGAAGCAGTCCCGCGAGAAGTTCGGCACGCTCCCAGACTCCGTCGTCGCCTGCGCCGGCGGCGGGTCGAACACGATGGGCGCGTTCGCCCGGTTCGTCGACGACGAGGACGTGAACCTCCTCGCAGTCGAGGCCGGCGGCTCCTCGCTCGCCGTCGACGAGGAGGAGGGGGTCGCCCCCAACTCCGCCTCGCTCTCGACGGGCGGGCAGGGCGTGCTCCACGGCGCGCGGACGAAGGTGCTGCAGGACGAGTGGGGCCAGATCGTCGAGTCCCACTCCGTCTCCGCCGGCCTCGACTACGCCGGCGTGGGGCCGGAGCTCGCACACCTCGTCGACGAGGACCGCGTCGACGCCGTCAACGTCGGCGACGACGCCGCGCTCGAGGCGTTCCACCGACTCTCGCAGGAGGAGGGGATCATCCCCGCACTCGAGAGCGCCCACGCGCTGGCGTTCCTGGAGCAGGTGTTGGGGCCGGCTGCTGACGGCGACGACGAGGCCGCCGACGACCTCGGCGACCGCATCGTCGTCAACCTCTCCGGCCGCGGCGACAAGGACCTGGAGACCGTCATCGAGGAGACCGACAAGCGCGACATTCCGAACGCGCCGGACATGAGCGAGTTCGCGGGGGGGCTATGAGCCGGCTCCCCGAGGCGTTCGCGGGCGACGACCCCGCGTTCATCCCCTACCTCGCGGTCGGCGACCCGGACCTCCCGTCCTCGAAAGCCTACGTCGAGGCGCTCGTCAAGGGCGGCGCCGACTGTATCGAACTGGGGCTGCCGTTCTCCGAACCCATCGCGGAGGGGCCGACGATCCAGCAGGCGGTCGTCCGCTCGCTCTCGGGCGGGATCACCCCCGAGGCGTACTTCGAGTTCGTCGACGACCTCGACGTGGACGTGCCGCTGGTCTGCATGACCTACTACAACCTCCTCTTCCGCTACGGCGCCGAGTCCGGCACCAAGGCGGGCGAGGGTGACTACGAGGCGCCCGGCCCGCGGCCGTTCGTGAAGCGCGCCGCCGAGGTCGGCATCGACGGGTTCGTCATCCCGGACCTGCCGGCGGAGGAGGCCGACGAGCTGCGGGCGGCCTGCGACGAGTTCGACCTCGACCTCGTGTTCATCGTCGCGCCGACGACGACCGACGACCGACTCGCGACCATCCGCGAGCAGGTCTCGGGCTACGTGTACGTCCAGGCCCGTCTGGGCGTCACGGGCGCGCAGGCCGACGTCTCCGACCAGACCGCCGAGAGCCTCGCCCGGATCGCGGACTGGGACGTTCCCAAGGCCGTCGGCTTCGGCATCTCCTCGGGCGACCACGCCGCCCGCGTCGTCTCGGCGGGCGCCGACGGCATCATCGTCGGCTCCGCGCTCGTCGACATCGTCGCCGACGGCGTCGAGAACGACCGCCCGACCGCCGACGTGGCCGCCGACCTCCGGGAGAAGGCCCGCGAACTGAAGCGGGGCGCGGTCCGCGGCGCCCGTGAATCGCCGGAAGCGCAAGGCGAATAGGGCGGCCGGGAACGCAACCCTCAAGCCCCCGGTTGCCACAGAGTAGCACACCAGCCGAGACGGCGCCAGCGCGCCGTCACACTCACACCAGCCATGACACGACTCACACCGACCGACGCCGGCAGAGCCGCCCGACTCGACCGCCTCTCCACCGACGGGAACGTCCTGATGGTGCCGATGGACCACGGCATCACGATGGGCGCCGTCCAGGGGCTGGCCGACATCGAATCGACCGTCGACGCCGTCACCCGCGGCGGCGCCGACGCCGTCCTCACCCAGAAGGGGATCGCCCCCCGCGTCCACCCGAACAAGAACGGCGCGGGCTACGTGGTCCACCTCAACGCCTCGACTACGATCGGCCCCGACGAGGACGACAAGCGCGTGACGGGGACGGTGAAGGAGGCCGTCCAGGCCGGCGCCGACGCCGTCTCGCTCCACCTCAACGTGGGGAGCCAGTACGAGCCCAAACAGATCGAACAGCTGGCCGAGCTGACGAAGCAGGCCCGCGAGTTCGGCATGCCCGTGCTGGCGATGACGTACGCCCGCGGCGAGGGCGTCGACAGCACCGACCCCGAGTCGCTGGGCCACGCGGTCCGCCTCGGCGAGGAACTCGGCGCGGACCTGGTGAAGACGGGCTACTCCGGCGACGCCGACACCTTCGAGCGCGTCGTCGAGTCGACGGAGCTGCCGGTGCTGATCGCCGGCGGGAGCAAGGGGACGAACCGCGAGACCGTCGAGATGGTCCGCGGGGCGATGGACGCCGGCGCCAGCGGGGTGTCGATGGGGCGGTCGATCTTCCAGCACGAACGGCCCGAGGCCATCGCCAGCGCGGTGTCGGCGGTGATCCACGACGACGCGAGCGTCGACGACGCGCTGGCCGCGGGCGGCTTCGAGGGCTGAGCCGGCGTTCGGCGGCGATCACCGGCGACTGCGGCGGATTGTGACAGAATTAAGGGGCCGCCCTCGGTACTCGGGGCTATGGAGACGCTGCTTCTCAACAGCGAGGACGTCCACCACAACACGTCGATGGCGGAGCTGATCCCGGCCATCGAGGAGGCTTTCGCCGCCTACGAGAACGGGAACGCGAAGATGCCCGCGAAGTCCTACATCGACCTGCCGCAGTACAACGGCGACTTCCGGTCGATGCCCGCCTACCTCGACACGGGCGAGTGGGACGCCGCGGGCATCAAGTGGGTCAACGTCCACACCGACAACGAGGAGCAGTTCGACCTGCCGACGGTGATGGGGACGATGATCTACTCCGAGCCCGAGAACGCGTTCCCGCTGTCGATCATGGACGGCACCGAGCTCACGATGCAGCGCACCGGCGCCGCCGCCGCCGTCGCCACCGACCACCTCGCCGTCGAGGACGCCAGTTCGATGGGGATCGTCGGCGCCGGCGTGCAGGCGTACACTCAGCTGGAGGCGATCGCGGAGATCCGCGACATCGAGGAGGTCGTCGTCTCGGACCTCGACGAGGCCCGCGTGAACGAGTTCGTCGAGGCGTTCGAGGACCGCTTCACCGTCCGCTCGGGCACCCCCAGCGACGCCGGCCACTGCGACGTGCTCTCGACGGTGACGCCGGTTCGCGACCCGATCCTCGGCCCCGAGGACGTGGGCGACCACACCCACATCAACGCGATGGGCGCCGACGCCGAGGGGAAACACGAGATCAGCGACGACGTGCTGCAGGCGTCGAAGCTGGTGATCGACGACTACGCGCAGTGTACCCACTCCGGCGAGATCAACGTCCCCTGGAGCGAGGGCGTGCTGGGCGACGACGACCTGTACGGCGAGATCGGGCAGATCGTCGTCGGCGACAAGCCCGGCCGGACCGACGACGACGGCGTGACGGTGTTCGACTCGACGGGGCTGGCGATCCAGGACGTCGCCGCCGCGCACGTGGTGTACGAGCACGCCAACCAGCGCGACAACGGGACGGGGTTCGACCTGCTCGGCCTGGCCTGAGACGGTCGTCGCGTTTCGACGGAGACGCCGCGTCAGACCTGTCGGTTAGGTGATTTCCGACCGTTCGTCGCACTCCAGTGTGGCGTTTTTCTCTTTTCACATTTTATAAATATCCGGAGAGGTTTCACGAAACAGCATGCCAGAGGAAGACGACGTTTCGAGACGACTGTTCTTGGGATCGGCTGTCGCAGCAAGCGCCCTGCTCGCCGGCTGTTCGGGAGGAGGAGGGACGGAGACGGCGAGCCCGACCGGAACGCCCAGCGATACCGAAACGGAGACGCCGACAGAGACGGCCACCGCGACCGAGGAGCCGACGCCGGAGCCGGCGACAGTGGAGAACTTCCCCTACCCCGACGGCGCTACGCGGGACGGTATCGATCCGACAGAGCTCTTCAGCGCGCACCGGACGGCGATCATCGACGGCGGGTCCGCGACGGTCGGCATCGAGATGACCGCCGACAGGGGCGATTTCACCACCTCGACGGAGCTTGAGAACAGCTACGGTGCTGCCGGGGTTCTCCGCGTCGAGAGCTCGGATGGCTTGACGGAACGGCTCTGGTCGCCGGCCGACGAGGACGTCGGCTACGTCGAGATGGACACCGGGTTCGAACAGCGGTATCGGATCGACAATCGGGCACCCGGCCCACAGGAGCTGCTGTACCTTTCGCAGACCGACCGGCTCCTCGCGGGGGGGCAGTGGAGTGAGGCGATCGAAGTCGTCGAGCACCCGTCCGGCGAGGGCGTGGTGTACGAGACGACGGGTATCGAGAGCGAGCAGCAGCTGCTACGGGCGTTCCCCGGGGAAGCAGTGTCCTCGTTCACTGCGAGCGTCACCGTGACCGAGTCCGGCTACCTGCACGATCTGACGTTCGAGATCACGGTCGACAGGGGCGACCAGACCCTGCAGCAGCAGGCGACGATCACGACCGAGAGCGTCGGGACGACGAACCTGTCGGCGCCGTCGTGGACCTCGAGTGCCCGAGAGAACGGCGTCCAGTTCGACGTCGGCGTCACGGACGGGTCGGACGCGGTCGAACTCGACCTCGTCAACGGCTCGATTCCGAGCGGGAGCAGGGTCAACCTCTCGTCGACCCAGTTCGGGAGCGCGACCCTCGGCCAGTCGCTGTCCACGGACGATACGCTGTACGCCTCGTTCAGCTCGGACAACGAGGTCGTGCTCGGCGTCAACGAACCCCCGAGTGGCGCCACGGAGTTGGGGGAGTTCGTGTTCGTCGACGTGCAGGACGGCCAGTTCACGCTCCTCGAACAGGAGATCCGTCCGTGAACTCCCCGTAACCGTCGCGAACGGCCCGACGCTCGCCGTCGCACGGAGACGAAGGTGACCGACGTTCCTACTCCAGATAGATCGCCGGCCGGAACGGGATCGCGTTCCCGGCCCGATCCGCGGGATCGACCACGTCGGCGTCGTCCTCGGCGTACACCTCGACGTCGGCGCCGAACTCGCGTTCGAGGAACGCCGCCGCGTTCTCGTAGGCCGCCTGCTCGTCCATCGCCAACAGATCCGCCAGCTCCTCGTCGTCGTAGTCACGGGCGAACTCGACGGCGTCCTGTGCGACCTCGTTGACCTCGTTGCCGCGCTCGCGCAGGTCGGGGTCGCTCATCACCTCGCTCATCACCGCGCCCACGTCGGCGCCGACCTCGCGGACGGCGTCGAACACCTGCCGCTTCCAGTCGGCGGCGGCGTAGATGCGGATCGTCTCGGGGTCGGTGTCGGTCACGTCGGCGACCTCGTTGATGTCGTCGACGAGCGCCTGCACGCGCTCCTCCGCCAGTTCCAGGTCCGGGGCGCGCAGGTCGTCGTCGACCTCGGGCCACGGCGCGTCCTCGGCGGGCGTGCCCGTCAGTTTCTCGTGTAGTTCGTTCGCCATGAACGGCGTGAACGGCGCCAGCAGGCGCAGCCGCGTCTCGAGAACGTGTCGCAGCGTCCAGCGCGCGCCCGGGCGGTCCAGATCCGCACGGCGACGGTACCACTTCAGCTGCTCGTCGAAGCCGTAGAACGCCGCCTGCGTCGCCGTCCGGGTCTCGGAGCGCTCCATCGCGTCGGTCGCCGTCTCGATGGTGGCCTGGAGCTTCGACAGCAGCCAGCGGTCCACGTCGGTCACCGCGTCGCGGTCGCCCGCGGGGCCCTCGATCAGCTCCTGCGCGCGGTTGTAGAACCGCCGGAGCTGGTCGTGCGTGCTCTCGACGGCGTCCTCGCGCCAGTCGTAGTCCTGCCACGGCTCGGAGGCGTTCAGCAGGAAGAACCGAACCGTGTCGGCGCCGAACCGCTCGATCGCCTCGCCCGGGAGGACGACGTGGCCCTTCGAGGAGGACATCTTCTGGCCCTCCAGCAGCCCCATCCCCATCACGACGATCCCCTGGGGCCACTTCGGCTCGGGGAAGAACTCGGCGTGGTGGTAGAGGTAGAACGTCAGGTGGTTCGTGATCAGGTCGTTGCCCGAGAACCGGTAGTCGACCGGGTACCAGTAGTCCCACTCCTCGCCCAGTTCGAGGGCTTTCGGGTCGGCGTCGTCGACGGCGTCGGCGCCGTAGAACATCGCGTCGAAGAACTCGTGATCCAGATCCTCGACGGGCACGTCCTGGATGTGGGGGGCGACCGTGTAGTAGGACATGTACAGCGTCGAGTCCGACAGCGGCTCGATCACGAACTCCTGGTCCCACGGCAGGCGCGTGCCCAGCCCGTAGTTCCGGATGCAGGGCCACTCGTTCAGCCAGCCGACGGTGTGTTCGTACTCGCCGCGGGTGTTCTCCGGGATCGCGTCGAGGTTCTCGATGGCGCGCAGGGTCTTCTCGCGCCACTCCTCGTCGTTGTAGCGCAGGAACCACGTCTCCTGGTAGGCGACCTCCACGTCGCCGCCGCAGCGACAGACGACCTCCTCGGAGAACTCCTGCATCGTGTCGAACGCGTCGCCGGCGTGGTGCTCGCGGAACGCGTCGCGCACGTCCTCGACGACCTCGCCGGCGAACTCGCCGTACTCGTCGTTCAGCACGCCGGAGTGGAACTCCGCGTTGTACAGGTCGTTGGTGGCCTCCTCCAGCGCGGGGTCGTCGCTCGACGCGATGCCGTGCTCTTCCACCGCGGACTTGGCCGGGATCTCGCCGTACCCCTCGATCGAGAGGATCGGGATCGGCTCGATCGCCCGGACGGCGTCGGGGTCGATCCCGTACGCAGTCAGGTCGTCGGCGCGCGCTTGCAGCTCCTGCAGCGCGACGTAGTCGTCCGGCGAGTGCGCCGGGACGGACATCACGACGCCGGTCGCGTTGTCGGCGTCGACGAAGCCGGCGGGCAGGATCAGCACGTCGTCGCCGGTGATCGGGTTCGCGACCGTCGTGCCGACGATCGCCTCGCCGGCGAACTCGGCCTCGATCTCGACCTCGCGGTCCTGCAGGTCGAACTTCTCGGCGGCGTCCGCGGAGATAACCCACGTCTCGCCGTCGACGCTCGCGCGGACGTACGTCGCCTCGGGGTCGACGTAGGCGTTCGTGACGCCCCGAACCGTCTCCGGGCGGAGCGTCGCCATCGGGAAGACGGCATCGCCGTCGTCCGACGCGCCTGCTCGGTCCGCGTCGCCGTTATCGGGACTGTCGCCGCGGAACCGGACCAGCGTGTACTCCTGGAACTCCGCGTCCTCACCCTCCAGCAGGTCGTGGGTGGTGACTGGCTGCTCCTCGTCGGTGCAGTAGTTCACCGGGTGGAGCCCCTTCTCGACCAGCCCCTTCTCCTTCAGCGTCCGGTACTGCCACTCGATGAACTTCGAGTAGCGCTCGTCGTTGGTGGTGAACTCCCGGCGCCAGTCGACCGAGAGCCCCAGGGACTTCATCCCCTTCTTGTAGTGCTCCTCGATGAAGTACTCAGCAAAGCCCATCGGCGTCTCCAGGTCGCTCAGGTCCTCCTCGGGGACGTTGTACGTGTCCTGCAGCACCGAGAGCTGCTCCGCCTCCCCCTTCTTCAGGCGCTCGACGGCGCCGATGATCGGCGTGCCGGTGACGTGCCACGCCATCGGGAACAGCACGTTGTCGCCCTGCTGGCGTCGATACCGGGCGTAGGCGTCCGGCACCGTGTACGTGCGGGCGTGGCCGATATGCATCCCGCCGCTGGGGTAGGGGTACGGCACCGTGACGAACGTCGCGTCGTCGCCGTCCGCCCCCTCGGCAGGATCGGCCTCGTACCGGCCCTCCTCCCGCCAGCGCTGCCGCCAGCGCTCCTCTATCGCCTGCGGGTCGTAGTCCATACCCGAGAGTGCCGGTCCGGCGGTAAAAATACCCATCAGTTCTGACTGGCGCGGCCGGCAGCGAGCGAGTCGCCGCGGATCGCCCGTCGAGTGGCGTGCTGACGGTTCACACGGCCGTTTCCTGACCGAAGCCCTTTTGCACCGAACCCACCCTCTCACGGACACGAATGGCCAACGCCGGCGGCACTCCCTCGACGGTTCGCGACGACGCCCCCCTGCTGGCGTTCGGGCTCGGTCTCCTCTGTCTCCTCGCGATGGTTCCGGTCACGCTCGGCGCGCTCGCGGGCTATCTCACCCTCGGCGCCGCCGTCCCGGTGCTCGCCGTCGGCGCCGGCGTCGCCGTGCTCTCACTGGTCGCGGCCTGAGCCGAACACGACCAGCAGCACGAGCGTCGTCACCGCGAGCGTCACGCCCCCGTACAGGGGCAGCGACGCCGGCCCGTCGCCGAGCAGCCAGCCGGCGGCTGCGGTCACGAGGAACGGCAGCACCAGCAGCGCCACGACCCCGGCGGCCCGCCGGCGGTGGGCGGCGCGGCTCCGGGACCAGAACCCCCGGCGGAGCGCGGCGTCGCCCGCCCCGGCGCCGACGACGGGGCCGACGACGACCGAGGTCAGCAGCAGCGCCATCGAGCCGTTGCCGACGACCTCCCCGAGCCAGAGCCAGCGCACCACCGCCGCGACGCCGGAGAGCGCCCGCCAGACGGCGGTCGCGCCGAACAGCGCGGCGACGACGCGCTGGGAAACGCCGGGTGACACGGCCGCGGGTTGGGCGAAAACTGTCAAAACGCTACCGGTGGGTCAGCCGGCGGGGCGGGGGTGAGACCGGGAGCTTCTTCCCCCACAGCGCCGACCGTGGCGTATGGAGATCGCCGGCAAGACGCTGCGTCGACGGCTGCTGACCGCGCTCGCGGTGTTCGTCGTGCTGGTCGTCTGGGACTACGCCACCGGATCCTCGGTCCAGTGGGCCGTCAACCTGCTCGTGCCGCCGCTGTTCTTCGCGTTCTCGGTGCTGGTCGATCTCGGTGTCCAGCGCTGGCTGCGCGAGTAGGGCGGGAGAACCGCCGACGGGGGTCAGTTGACCTCGATGTCGATCCCGTCGTCGCCGTCGGCCTTGGGGAGTTCGACCGTGAGCACGCCGTTCTCGTAGCTCGCGGCGGCGGCGTGTTCGTCCACGTCGGTGGGGAGCGACAGCGTCCGGCTGATCGACCGCCGGCTGCGCTCGCGGCGGTAGTACTGGGTCTCCTCGTCCTCCGTCTCGGTCTCCGTGCTGTGCTCGGCGGCGATGCGGAGCTGTCGGTCGCTGACCGACACGTCGATCTCCTCGGAGTCGAACCCCGGCACGTCCGCGGTGACGACGATCTCGTCGCCGGCGTCGGCCACGTCGACGTGGATGTCGCCGGCACCGCCGGCGTCGAACTCCGCGCTCATCTCGGCGAAGCCGGAGTTGAGCTGCTCGAACAGTTCCTCGATCTCCTCGAACGGGTCGCGTCGGTCGGGCATACGTACGAAAACGGGGTGAGCGCTGTTAAGGATTGCCGCCAGCCAGGTCGGCGGTCGCCAACCCGCTACTCGACGACGTGGCTGGTGTCGTAGGAGCCGAGGCGGCGGACCCAGCCGTCGGCACAGATCGCCTCCACCTCGGCCAGCGCCTCCTGGGTGCGGGCCTCGTACAGCCCGGCCTCGATGTCGAAGTGGAAGCAGTAGTCGCCGAGGCGGCGGCCGCTCGGGCGGGACTCGATCCGGGAGAGGTTGATGTCCCGGTCCGCGAACGCCTCCAGCAGTTCGAGCAGCAGGCCGGGGTAGTTCGCGCCGGGGTAGACGACGAGGCTGGTCTTCCCGCCGGCCTGGGAGCGCTCGCTCTCGGGGGCGACGACGAGGAACCGAGTGGCGTTGGAGTCCCGGTCCTGGATGTTCTCGGCGATCCGCTGGAGTGGGTGGTTGTCGTCGTCGCCGTCGGCTCCCGGCTCCGGCGAGCCGGCGTTCGCGGGGTGGCCGATCGCCGCCACGCTCGGGTCCTTGCGGGCGCGCTCGACCCCGCGGGCCGTCGACGCCACCGCCTCCTGGGCCACGTCGGGGTAGTTCTCCGTCAGGTACTCCCGGCACTGCGCCAGCGCCTGCGGGTGGGAGGCGACGGTGTCGAACTCGGGGCCCTGGGCGAGCAGGGCGTGCCGGATCGGCGAGACGACCTCCTGGACGACGCTCACCTCCCGGTCGGCCAGCGCGTCGAGGCTCTCGTCGACCGAGCCCTCGATGCTGTTCTCGACGGGGACGACGCCGCGCTCGAACTCGCCGTCGGCGACGGCCGCGACGATCTCCGTCACCGACTCGCGGAAGCTGACCGCCCCCTCGTCGGCGATCGACTGCGCCGCGCGGTGGGAGTACGTCCCCGCCGGCCCCAGCGTGACCACGTGCATGCCCCGGCCTTTGCGAGGGGCCGGGAAAAGCGCGTCGGCGGGAGGGAACCGCTACAGGCCGACGAGGTCGTCGAGTTCGACCGCCTCGGTTCGCCCGTCACAGACGGCACACTCGTCGACGCGTGCCGGCGCGGGGGAGCCCTCCATGTGGAGGTTGCCACACTCGGTACACACCTCGAACTCGGCGTCGAGCATTGCGCGAGGCCGTACTGGCCAGCCACAGGAGAACTTTGTGGCGGGTTGGCTACCGTGGCAGAACCGACCGCGCTTGCCGATCAGCGCGGAGTCGTGCGGGTCGCCGTCGCTTTGAACGACGCCACCACCTCGCGGCCGGGTTCGAGCCCCAGTCGCTCGCGGCTCTCCTCGGTCACCAGCGCGGACAGCGGCGCGTCGGCGCCCACGTCCACCGACACCCGACAGACCGACTCGCCGCGCTCCACCTCGACGACCGTCCCGGAGAACCGGTTGCGCGCGCTGGTTTCGCCGCCCTCGGGCGCGTCCGTGGGGTCGTGCAGCGTCACCGCGTCGGCCCGCAGGACGACCTCGACGGCGTCGGCGTCGGGCGGCACGAGCGCCCGGACCTCGCCGGCGGCCGTCGCGACGATCCCCAGCTCCCCCTCGCGGTCGCGCACGTCGCCGTCGAAAACCGTCTCCGTTGTCTCCGCGATCGCGGTGTAGCCCGCGCGCAGGCGGTCGAACGCCGCCAGCAGCTCGCGGGCGCGGTCGGTGAGCGCGCTGCCGCCGCCGCCGCTGCCGCCGCGCTGGCGTTCGACCAGCGCGCCGAAGGCGTCCTCCAGATCGGTGAGGCGGTCGTGCGCCCGGGAGTAGGAGCGCCCCAGCGTCGACGCCGCCGCGTTCAGCGAGCCGGCGTCGTCGACGGCCCGAAGCAGTTCGGCGTCGCGCGCGCCGAACGCCACGCCGTCGGCCCTGAGGGTGGCGTCGAACCCTGCGTCCATACGCCCCCTGCGGCCAGCACCGGCAAAACGGTTCTGGGGCGGGCGACCGGTCGGGAACGCCGTGGTACCACGACTCTCGGAAGGGTTATCCCCCGAAGCGGTGTACGTTTGTTTGCAATGGCAAACGGTACGGTTGATTTCTTCAACGACACGGGCGGCTACGGTTTCATCGAGACTGAGGACGCGGACGACGACGTGTTCTTCCACATGGAAGACGTCGGCGGCCCCGACCTGGAGGAGGGTGAAGAAGTAGAGTTCGAGATCGAACAGGCAGACAAGGGTCCGCGCGCGACGAACGTCGTCCGGAACTAACGGTTCTCAGTCGCTGAGAGGCGACAACCCGTTCTCACGATCGACGAGCGACGGCGCTCGCGATACGGCCACGCTGACGGGACTTGGAAAATTTCTATATCGCGCTATATGATTTATTACCTGGGCGGGTACGGCTCCGAGGAACGACTCCAGAGATGCGTAATCGCTACAGAGAGCTGCCTAAAGCGCCCAAAACAGCAAGGTCGACCAAATCGGCCCGACCGACTCAGCAGAGGTCGACGAAGTTCTTCAGGATCGTCAGCCCGGTCTCGCCGCTCTTCTCGGGGTGGAACTGCGTGCCGAACACGGTGCCGTCGTCGTTGGCGACGACCGCGGGGAACGTGACGCCGTACTCCGTTTCGGCGACGATCGCGTGGTCGTCCTCGGGGTCGGCGTAGTAGGAGTGGACGAAGTAGGCGTGTTCGCCGTCGACGGAGCCGCCGCGGCCGCCGTCGACGCCGGTCACGAGCGGGTGGTCGCGGACGACGTTCAGTTCGTTCCACCCCATGTGGGGCACCTTCTGGTCGCCGCGGAAGCGCACGTTCGTGCCCGGGACGAACCCCAGCCCCTCGACGGCGCCCTGGCCGGCGTGTTCGGCCTCCTCGCTCTCGGCGAGCAGCATCTGCATCCCGAGACAGATCCCGAACAGCGGGGTGTCCGAGGCCGCCACGTCTTCGAGCGCGTCGCGGTAGGGGTCGGCGTTCTCCATCCCCTCGCGGAACGCCCCGACGCCCGGGAGCACGACGCCGTCGGCGTCGTCGAACCGGTCGGGATCGTCCGTGATCGTCACCGATGCCCCCGCCCGCTCGAGCCCCCCCGTGACGCTGCGGAGGTTGCCGAGGCCGTAGTCGACGACGACGACGTGCGTGTCCATACGCGAGCCTGCGGTTCCGGCGCTCAAGTGACTTTCCGTCCCGGCGTGCGATAGTGTCACATATTCGCACAAGGCTCTCAGTACCGCCGTCCCAACGCCGACCATGGCCGACCCCTACGGGCGGGCGATCCGCGACCACCACCGGGGCGAGCGGACCGAGCCCCTGATCGACCGCGACGGCGCCGAAACCCGAGTGCACGCTATCGAGGAGTACTACTTCGGCGAGCGAACGCCCGAAGACTGGTTCGAGCCGCGGGTCGACGGCCCGCTGCTGGACATGGGCGCCGGCGCGGGGCGGGACGCGCTGTTCTTCCAGGACCGCGTCGAGACCGTCGCGATCGACCGGAGCGACCACCTGGTGGAGACGATGCGCGACCGCGGCGTCGAGGACGCCCGCGTCGGCGACATGTTCGGGCTCCGCGAGCAGTTCGACCGTGATCGCTTCGGCGCCGCACTCGCCATCGGCTCCCAGCTCCAGCTCGCCACCAGCCAGCGAGCCGTCCGGCAGTTCCTCGCCGATCTCGCGTACGTGACCACGGCGGAAGCGACGGTGCTGATCGACGGCTACGACCCCGAGCGGGCGGTCGCGGCCGGCGTGTTCGCGGTCCGGGACGACCCCGAACCGGGGCTGGCCTACCGCGTCTACCACTGCGAGTACGAGGGCGAGACGGGGCGCACGCTACTGTTCCGGCTGTTCGGCGTCGACGCCTCCGGGACGCCGCCGCGGAGACGCCGTGGGCGGTCGTCGACACCGTCGCGGGCCCCCACGACGACGGCGACGGGGTGATGTGGCGCGCGCTCCTGGAGAAAACTCGCTAGTCGCCGCCGGGAACGGTCACCCGCGGGTCGGTAGTCGCCAGCGGGGACGATCACCCGCGGCGTCAGTAGTCGCCCAGCCGGGACTGGCCGCCGTCGGCGTCCGCGAGCCCGGAGAGTTCGGCGGCGTGGGCGATGGCCGCCGAGAACGTCTCCCGCTGGGAGGCGTCGTACAGCGTCGCCGCGGGGTGGACCGAGATCAGCACGCGCTGGGAGCGCTCGCCCACGCGGACGTCCTGCAGCTCGCCGGCCTCCTTCGTCACCGCCACGGAGCGGTCGAGCAGGTGCTCGCTCGGCACTTTCCCCAGCGTGACCACCAGATCCGGGTCGACGGCGGCGATCTCCGCCTCGAGATACCCCCGGCAGTTCTCCAGCTCCTCGACGTGTGGGTCCCGGTTCTCCGGCGGCCGACAGCGCACGCAGTTGGTGATGCGCACGTCGGCCCGTGAGAGCCCGGCGTCCCGCAGCGCCTCGTCGAGCACGTCGCCCGATCGCCCGACGAACGGCTCGCCGCCCTCGTCCTCCTGCTGCCCGGGCGCCTCGCCCAGGAACAGCAGGTCGGCGTCGTCCGGGCCCACGCCGTTGACGATCCGGCTCCGGGACTCCACCAGCGCGGGGCAGCGCTCGCAGGACTCCACACAGAGGCCGTCGGTCTCGCTCATACCGGATCCCGGGCGGCGACCGGCTTGAAGGGTGGCGCTTCGCGCCGGAACTTTGGAGTCGACAGGGCCGGAGGGTGAACCCGTGCTCCCGATCATCGACGGCCACAACGACACGCTGTTGGCCGCCACCAGCGACCGCGCGGGCGGCGAGTTCCTCCGCGAGGGCGGCGACGGCCACCTCGACCTCGCCCGCGCCGAGGACGCCGGACTCGCCGCCGGAGTGTTCGCGATGTTCGTCCCCAACGAGGGCGAACTCGACTACGAGACGCTCCCGCCCGCGGTCGAGCACGACCGCGCCCGCCGCGTCGTCGACGAGCAGTTCGCGACTCTCCACGACTGGGCCGACGCGACCGACCGGTTCCGCGTCGTCGGCGATATCGCCGCGCTCGAGGCCTGTCTCGACGGCGAGGCGGTCGGCGCGATTCCGCACATCGAGGGCGCCGCAGCAGTGAGTCCGGACCTCGTAAACCTCGATTCGCTATACGAAAACGGCCTCCGGTCGCTCGGGCTCGTCTGGTCGCGCCCGAACGCCTTCGCCCACGGCGTGCCGTTCGAACACGGCGCCACGCCCGACATCGGCCCGGGGCTGACCGAGGCGGGGTTCGACCTGGTCGAGGCCTGCGAGGAGCTGGGGATCGTCGTCGATCTGGCGCACCTGAACGCCGCCGGGTTCCGGGACGTGGCCGGAGCCGTCGACGCGCCGCTCGTGGTCTCCCACGCCGGCGCCCACGCGATCTCGCCGTCGTCGCGGAACCTGACCGACGACCAGCTCGACGCGGTCGCCGACAGCGGTGGGATCGTCGGCTGCACGTTCGGCACGGCCCACCTCCGTCCGGACGGGGAACGCGGGAAAGACGCCTCGCTGTCGACGCTGCTGGACCACGTCGAGTACTACGCCGACCGGATGGGCGTCGAGCACGTCGGCCTCGGGTCCGACTTCGACGGCGCCTCGATCCCCGACGCCGTCGGCGACGTTCGCGGGCTCCGGGACGTGCTCGCGGGGCTGGAAGCGCGCGGGTTCGACCGGGCCGAACGGGAAGCGATCGCGTACGGGAACTGGCGGCGCGTGCTGGCCGCGTGGTGGAACTAACCGGGGCTCGGGGCGAAATTTTTAACCCGAGAACGGGGAGAACGAGCGTATGGTCGAAGCGCTGGCGGTCGCGAGCGGCAAGGGCGGGGTGGGGAAGACCACCAGCACGCTCGCCCTGGGGATGGCGCTCGCCGACGACCACGACGTGACGGTCGTCGACGCCGACACCGGGATGGCGAACCTCTGTTTCCACACCGGGCTCGCGGACGCCGACACGACGCTGCAGGACCTGCTGCTCGCGGAATCGGACGCCGCCGTCGAGGACGCCGTCTACGACCGGTTCGGGCTCTCGCTCGTCCCCTGTGGCACCTCGCTGGCGGCGTTCCGGGAGGCCGACCCGACGCGCCTGCGGGCGGTCGTCGCCGAACTGGCCGCGGACACCGACGTGCTCCTGCTCGACTCCGCGGCCGCGCTGGGGTCGCAGTCGGCGGTGCTCCCGCTGGTGCTCGCTGATCGGACGGTTGTCGTCCTCCAGCCCACCATCCCGTCGCTCTCGGACGGGCTGAAAGTGCAGGAGTACGCCCGCTCCTACGGCACCGAGACCGCGGGCGTGCTGTTCAACCGCGTGCAGGACGACGAGGCGATCGACCGCGTCGCCGACCAGGCCGAGCAGTACTTCGGCGGCCCGACGCTGGCGACGGTCCCCGAGAGCGACGCCGCGCGGGCGGCCCGGCGGGCTGGCGAACCCCTGCTCGCCCACGCGCCCGACTCCGCGGCGGCGGCGGCGTACCGCCGGGCGGCCGACCGACTCGACCTGCAGGACGGCGACGAGGGCGCGGTCGCCGATCGATTCCGCTCGGCGGTGATCCCCGAGCCCCCATGACCGGGCCCGACGCCGCCGGCCTCGAGATCCCGCGGGGCCGACTGGTCCGCTCCCGGGTCGGCGTCGCGAGCGCGCTCGAAGCCGCCTTCTCCCGAGAGCTGACGGGCTATGCCCGGATCGAGCCCGACTCCCTGCTCGCCGACGGCGAGCCGGGCGTGGTCACGTTCGCCGCGGGCGTCCCCCGCGCCGCCTACTGCGAACGCGGGGCCGGAGGCGGAGAGGAACCGGGCGAGGACCACGACCGCGAGCGTGGCGACGGCCCGGTCGAGGGCGACAGCCGCGGCGTCGACGCCCTCGCCGCCCTCGCGGGGCCCGGCCCCTGCTCGGTCGAACTGTACGAACTCCCCGCGGACGCGCTCGCGGAGGTTCACGACGCCGCCGAGTTCTCGGTGCCGCCGGGCGCGCCCGCCGAGGAGTTGGCCGACGACCCCTCGTTGGCCGAGCGGGCCCGGGAACGGGCGCCCGACGACGCCCACGACGGCGACGCCAGCGCGCTGGAGTCGTTCCTGGCGGACGAGGAGCGCATCGCCGCGATCCAGGAAGAGGCCCGGGCGGAGGCCGAACAGCGGGCCGCGGAGTGGGGACTCGACGGGGAGTTGGAGTAGCGACGCGGCCGCCTTCTTTCTCGCCGCGGACGCGGGGGAGTCCGCGGGCGTCGCGCGATCGATCCCGGCTCGGCGATCAGGCCATCCCGGGGTCGTGGTCGTGGCCGACGAGGAACGCGACGGCGTTCAGCGCCAGCAGCGCACTGAACAGGGCTGGCTGGTTCCAGACCGCGCCGGTGGCGACCATCGGGAGGTACGTCAGCGGGAGGCCGACCGCGGCCCAGAACGCCGCGGCGCGGACGGGACCGAGCATCGACGCCGCGAACGCGACCGCCGAGCGGGGGAGCTCGCTGCCGCGGACCCGCGACAGCGTGGAGGGTTCGGAGGTGGACATGGTGTCTCTACTCCACCCATGGACGGGGGACCACGTATAACGTCAGTTTCGTACAGGTCGCTTCGCCCCGTTTTACGGTCCTACCGCCCCGGTAACTGACGTTTTACGAAGCCGTTAGCGGCGTCGAAACCGTTTATCGATGGATCTGGAAGCGTTTCGTCGATATCGGGTGATCGTCGGGGTGAGAGCGGTGTCCCCTCGCCCGGCCGGCGCGGTCGCGTCGGCGCCGACGACCCGGCAGAGCGCGGGGCACACCCGGAGGCTTTTGCTCGCTGGGGTGGATTCGGCACGCATGCCGACCGAACTGCCCGACGCCGAGTACCGCACCCGACTCCGCGAGATCCGGGGGAAGCTCGCCAACACCGACGCCGACGCCGCCGTCTGGTTCTCCGCGACGAGCATCCACTACGTCTCCGGCTTCGAGCACGTCCAGACCGAGCGCCCGGTCTGTCTCGCGGTCACCGACGACCGCATCGAGATCGTCGTGCCGCGCCTGGAGGTCGAGCGCGTCCAGGAGGTCGACCGCATCGACGCCGTCCACCACTACTTCGACTACCCGCAGGGCCGCCCGATCGAGGTCGTCGCCGAGATGCTCGAGGGGCTCGGCGCCGAGACCGTCGCCGCCGACGCCGACGGCGCGCCGGGCGTGATGGGGTACGAGGGGCCCGCCCTCTCGGAGTTCGTCGACGTGGAGACCCAGTCGTGGGTGTCGCGGATGCGCTGGGAGAAGACCGACGCCGAGATCGACCTGATCCGGGAGTCCGCCAAGTGGGGGAACCTCGCCCACCGCTACCTCGCGGAGTACACCGAGCCCGGCGCCCACCCGGCGACCGTCTCCCAGCGGGCGTCGATGGAGGCCTCGCGGGCGATGCTCGACACGCTGGGCGACCAGTTCGTCGAGAACGTCCGCGCCTCCGGCCCGGCCCGCGCGGGCTACATCTCCGCCCACGAGACCGCGCTCCCGCACGGCCACACGCCGAACGAGCGACTGGAGCGGGGGGACGTGCTCGTGACGGGCGCCTCGGCGAACGTCGACGGCTACGGCTCCGAGCTCGAGCGGACGATGTTCGTCGGCGAGGTCAGCGACGAGCAGGAGCACTACTTCGAGCTGATGCTCGAGGCCCAGACGATCGCCATCGACGCGCTCGGGCCGGGCGTCCCGCTGTCGTACGTCGACGAGCAGGTCTGGGAGTTCTTCGAGGAGCAGGGGATCACCGACCTCGCCCAGCACCACGTCGGCCACAACATCGGCCTCGGCGGCCACGAGCCGCCGTACATCGACCGCGGCTGGGACGACTACGACCACGTCGACGACGCCGACGCCGAGATGCAGCCCGGACAGGTGTACACGATCGAGCCCGGCATCTACACCGAAGACGAGGGGTACCGCCACTCCGACACGATCGCAATCACCGAGGACGGCGTCGAGTGGCTGACGTACTACCCGCGCGACCTCGAGTCCAACGTCATCACGGAGTAGGCGAGTTCGGGCGACGAGTTTCGGTTTTTGTGGCTCGTAAGTCCACGACTGCGAACAGCACCACGAGGCGGTGGCGCGCGACGTGAGCGCGTCGGCGCGAACGAGCGCGCGAGGGATGACTGACTGAGTGAAACGACGGAAGGAGTCGGCTGGG
>NZ_BBJN01000060.1 GCF_000739555.1 Halolamina rubra | reverse complement strand
GGGGGTGGTGTGGGTGATGACCCGGAGGTCGTCGACCGCACCCTCCTCGACGAGCGTCCGCAGCTCGTCGGCGTCGCCCTCGAAGTCGTTTTCGGCCGGCAGGTCCAGCGCGCGGTCGAGCTCGTCGTGGAACTCGGACGCCCAAACCTCGGTTGCCGGCTTCGATCCGTACGCCGTGTCCTCGTAGGCTCGCACGGCGATCGCGTGCATCGGGGGGGTCTCGACGACGGTAACGGGGACGGACTCCTCCATCCCGTTCCGCGGCGAGTCCTCCTCGTCGTTGACCATCACGACGTGGGTCATGCCGGCCTTGTAGCCAGCGAACCCCTGCAGTGCAGGGGAGCCCTCGTCGTCCGGCCACGAGCGGATACGCGGCACTTCCGACGCCGCACGCGTTCGCGGGCCGAAGCCCAGCGAGCCTTTTCGTGGTCTGCTTGGTTGTGGCATGTTCGTTTTCCTCCGCGCTCAGTCCCTGAGCGCGAGCGGGGCGAGCGTGGCGAACACCGCTTCCTCGGTGCGAACCACCTCGCTGCCCTGATTCGGAACCGTATTCAGCCAGAGGTCGAACCCGGGCGAGTCGGGTTCGACGGGGAGATCGTCGGGGGATACCCCCAAGATCTCCGGAAGCCCGCGGCCCGGCGAGCCGAAGACGACGGTGGCGCCGTCCCGGTAGCGCGGGGCGAGTTCGGTCAGCCGCGAACGGGTGAGTTCGTCCCCGTGGCGCGACGTGCCGATGCAGAGGCCCGCGTCGTCGCGGGCCAGGGCTTCCTGGATGTCCCCGCAGGCGTCGACGGTAAACCCGGGTGGGTCCTCGTCGACCAGCCGTGCGCGGACGGGTTCTCGCGAAGAGACCCTGACTGTGACGCGCTCCCCCTCCTCGACCGCCATCGACGGCGGGACGAGCAGGGAGATCGGGTGTTGCAGTCCGCAATTGACCCGGACGCGGTCGTCAGGTCCGACCTCGGTCACGATTCCTTCTCTCGACTCCGGGGTTTCACCCTCGGAGCCGGTCCGTGGGGAGACACGCATGGGGGGGAGGACGCCTGCGTAGCGCAGTTCGTCGCGTTCGTCCCAGACCTCCCGACGGAGGTACGGTGGCGTGGCCGCGTAGGCCAGCACCGTGCGGACGAACGCCCCGCCCCAGCGGCCCTCGGCTTCCCGATCGGGGAAGACGAGGATTCGCTCGGCCCGGTAGATGACCGCCGCGCGAGCCACGTACCCGAGCTTTCGGGTCGCCTCGCGCTTGTCCTCGGCCTCCCGGACCAACGACGACGGAACGACGAGTGTCGTGTCGCCCGTCATGTGCCTCGCCACTGGACTGTACAGTCAGTTCTGAACGCCAGCGTAAAAGGGTAGCGACTCAGCACGGGGGCTGTGACGGCGTCACACGCCGCCAGACGCCCGTTGGTGGCTTTCTTTCGTTCGTCAGTGTGTGACGTGGATGTCGGATAGCGACATCGACGCCACCCCGGCGCCGGCAGTCGATTGGACGCGTTTCGGAAGTCTTAAGAAGAAAACCGCACTTGGTTGGAGTGCGAAGGAACGCGCTGGTAGTGTAGTGGTATCACGTGACCTTGCCATGGTCACAACCTGGGTTCAAATCCCAGCCAGCGCATTTCTGTTGGGACTACTGTTCGAGCGACGAGCATCGCGAGTCGCGAGTCGTCCCAACAGAAATCGGTCCGCTGGATTTGAAGCAGGGAACGGAAGGTGAGCGAGCACCGCGAGCGAGCGGGAGTGACCGTGGTTCAAATCCCAGCCAGCGCATTTCTGTCGACGCTAACTGTTCGAGCGGTGAGCGTATGAACCGCGAGTCGGCGTCGACGCCTACAGATCTTCTTCCGAAAAAACCAACTCGGCGCTGTGCTCCCGTAACCACGCGCGGTGCTGCTCCCACTCGGGGTCGAACTCCTCGACGATCGCCCAGAACGCCTCCCCGTGGTTCATCTCCCGCAGGTGGGCGAGCTCGTGGACGACGATGTAGTCGACGATCGCCGGCGGCGCCTGCATCAGCCGCCAGTTCAGCCCGAGCGTCCCGCTGCTGGAACAGCTCCCCCACTTCGTCTTCTGGTTCCGGATCTCGATCCCCCCGTACTCGACGCCCATCCGCGGCGCGTAGCTGTCCGCCCGCTCCGTGAACTCCGCCCGCGCGAGCGACCGGTAGAAGTTCTCCAGCGCCCGCTTCACCGACGACTGCTCGACGGCGCTCCGCCGGAGTCTGATCGTCTCCTCGGTGAGTTCGTTGCGCCGCGCCGGCTCGACCACCAGTTCGCGCTCCGTACCCAGCACCGGGAACGACTCGCCGGGCTCGAACGTCCGGTCCGGCACGCGCTCGCGGTAGCGCTCGAACTCGCGGTGTTTCTCGACCACCCACGACGCCTTCTCCCGGAGGAACTCCTCGGCGCGCAGGCGCGCCCCCGCGGGAAGGACGACCGTCACGCCGTGGACGTCGACGTCGATGCGGGCCCGCGTGGCCTCGTCGCTGTGGCGGACCGCGTACTCGACGACGGTGCCCGAGAGATCGATTCGCCGCGAGGGCGTCCCGCTCGGCCCCGCTTCAGAGTCGTCACCGCCCCGGGCACCCCCGACGCTGCCGGCCTCGTCGAGCGGGTCAGTCATACCGCCACCGTCCGTCCGGAGGGAGTTATCTGCACCGGTGGGGAGTGAGCACTACGTCATCGCCTCCCGGGCGGCTGCCACGCGCGACTCGAACTCCTCGCGCACGTCCGCCGCGAGTTCGTCGTTCGGCGTCTCGACCGTCGGCGCCCAGCTCTCGAACGTCTGCGGGACCAGGAGGTGGGCGAACGCTCGGTACAGCGGCCGCCGCGCCGCCAGCCCCGTCGGGAGCGAGCCCGCCGTCGCGGTGTAGCCGTCGTACAGCGCCGCACGGAGTCGATCCCGATCCCCCTCGTCGACGTCGATCTGGTCGATCAGGTGCCCCTCGGCGTCGACGAGGTCGAACGCCGGATCGCCGACGAGCGCGCGCTCCCAGTCCAGCAGCCCCGTCGGATCGACGTGGACGTTGATGCGGCTGCAGTCGCCGTGCAGCAGCGCCGGCCGCTCGTCGATCGTCGGTGCCAGCTCCGTGACCGTCTCGATCAGCCGGTCCGGGATGTCCGCGAACCGATCGGGGAACCAGTCCTCGGCGCGCCACGCGGCGGTTCGGCGGAGCGTGTCGACCCAGTCGTCGCCCGCCAGTTCGAGCGACGCCGCGTCGCCGCCCTCGACGGTGCCGGTGCGGTCGAACCGGGCCTCGTGGGTCCGCGCGAGCGCGGCGCCGGCCCGCCGGAGCAGGCGTTCCCGGTCGCCGTCGTCGGTCCACGGCTCGTTCAGCGGCGTCCCGGGGAGGGGTTCGGTCGCGAGGTACGGCACGTCGGGATCGGCAGCCACGACCCCCGGCACGCGGATCGGCGCGTTCGCCCCGGCGTACCGCGTGGCGGCGATCTCCCGGACGAGCCGGGTCGGCCCGTCCGTCGTCGTCTTGAGGTACACCGGGTCGTGCTCCTCGAACCGGACCAACCCGGTCGCGTTCCCCCGGCGCGTCTCCCGGGTGTCCACGGACGCGACCGACCGGTCCGGGAACGCCCGTGTCGTCCTCTCGGCGAGTGGGTCACCCATCGGGGCTACCGTCGCGGCCCGAGCGGTTTGGAACTACCGGCGTCCACCCTCGGCTGGGAGCCGCCGATGATTTATCCCCGTCAGCGACGACGCTCCGACCGTGAACCCCAGCCACCTCGATCACGCGAACCTCACGATCCCGGCGGACCGCGTCGACGACGCCGTCGCGTTCTACCGCGACGCCCTCGGCTTCGAACTCGAGGATCTCGACGCGTACCGCGCGGGCGACCGGCCGATCTTCTCGATCCGCCTCTCGGCGACCAGCCTGCTCCACGTCAGCCCGAGCGAGAGCTTCGAGCCGCCCCGAGAGACGAACTTCGACCACGTGGCGATCGTCGTCGAGGAGTCGATCGACGCGATCGAGCGGGAGCTGACGGATGCGGGGATCGAGATCGAACGCGCGGCTCGCGACCTGAAGGGGGCCACGGGAACCGCGCCGGCGGTGTACGTACGCGACCCGTTCGGCTACCGCGTGGAGATCAAGGCCGCGGACTGACCACGCACCGCTCAGACCTCCCGCGTCGAGTCGTCGGGCCCCTCCTCGCCGGCGCCGGCGTCGACCGTCTCGTCGACGCCCCGTTCGAGCGTCGCGTCGGTCTCGACGCGAACCACCCCCTCGAGCGAGCAGAGGTCGTCGACGCCGGCCTCCGGCAGCCTGACCAGCCAGCAGCCGAAGTCCAGGTCGTCGACGACCTCGCCGTCCGCCGCCGCGATGGTCTCCCGTAGCGGCTCGGGGTCCGCGTCGTCGTCGAGCTCGACGACCAGTCCGACCGTCGACTCGCCGGGGTCGTCGCGCATCCGCCGAACCGGGTGGGAGAGGTACACGGTCGACGGTGGCGCCCCGATCGGCCAAAAGCGTTCGGTCGGGGCCGGAACGTTGAAGCCCGCAACAGCCCCAGATGGCGTGTGTTCGACAGTACCACGGTCGGGGTGTGGCCGTGACCATCTCGATCGCGGCCCGCGACCCCGAGTCCTCGCAGTACGGCGTCGCCGTCGCGTCGGCGTTCCCCGCGGTCGGCGCGGTCTGCCCCTGGGTGAGCGCCGACGGCGCCGTCGTCACCCAGTCGTGGGACGCCGGCGCCGACTACGGCGAGTCGATCCGCTACCTGCTCGGGCGGGGGTTCTCGCTCCCGACCGCGGCCGAGGCGCTGATCGCCGGGCGGGACGGCTCGGTCGGCCTCCAGCTCCACGGCATCGACGCCGGCGGGGAGACGTACGCCCACACCGGCGAGAAGTGCGTCGACCACGCCGACCACTTCACGGGCGAGGGGTACACCGTCGCCGGCGACCTGCTCGCGAGCCCGGACGTGATCGACGCCGTCGCCGCCGGCTTCGAGCGCGCCACCGGGCGGTTCACCGACCGCCTGCTCACCGCGCTCGAGGCCAGCGAGTCCGCCGGCGGCGACAAGCGCGGCGACAACCTCAGCGCGGCCGTGCTGGTGTACGGCGAGCCCGCGAAGCTCTACCACAACCTCCGGGTCGACACCCCCGGCCAGCCCATCGCCGACCTCCGCGAGGCGTACGAGTCCGCGCTGGAGACCGAGCGCGGCATGGACGACGAGGAGATGCAGAAGTTCTGGGGCGACGACGTGCCCGAGACGATCCGGGAGTACCCGATCCGGTACTGAGCTACAGCAGCAGCGCCTCCCGCAGCGCCTCGCTTCCGCCGTTCTCGTGAATCCGGCGCTGGCGCTGGCTCCCGCTCTCCCGATCGAGCAGGGTCGCGAGCGCCTCGTCGCCGATCCGGTCGCAGGTGCGCTCGACCGCCTCCGCCAGCCCGATCGTCGACTCGCCGTCGCGGTCCAGGAACGTCGCGTCGTGGCCGTGACGCATCGCGCGCCACTTGTTCTCGTCCAGCAGCTCCCGGCGGATCCCGTCCCCGAGCGGCCCGCGCTCGCCGTCCTCGTAGCGCTCGGCGAGGTCGGTCACGAGCGCGTGGATCCCCTCGACGAACGCCTTCACGACCGCGGGGTCGCGCTGGGCGTCCGGGGTGCGGATCTCGACGGTGCCGTGGCCGGTGTGGGGTCGCACGTCGTACCAGAGCTCGCCGCGGTCGTCGATCGACCCTTGTTCGACCATCCGGCGTTCGAAGCGTTCGTAGGCCTCGTAGTCCGCGAACCGCGTGGGCATCCCCGTGTTGGGGAGGTTCTCGAACACCTTCGACCGCGCCGAGGCGAGCCCGGTGTCGAACCCGTTCCAGAACGGGGAGTTCGCCGACAGCGCGAGCATCGGCGGCAGGTCCCAGCGGAGCTCGTTGGCGATCCAGACCGCCTTGTCCGGGTCGTCGACGCCGACGTGGACGTGCAGCCCCGCGGTCGTGTTGCGGTGCTGGGGGTACTGGATCCGCTCGAGCTGCGAGCGGTACCGCGGCTTCTCGGCGTGGTCGAGTTCGCGCCAGCGCGCCTCGGGGTGGAGCCCGGCGGCGGCGATCCGGTAGCCGTGCTCCGCTGCGTAGTCGACCAGCGCCTCCCGCACCGCGAGCAGCTGCTCCTCGGCGTCGCCCACGTCCTCGATCAGCGGCGTCTGCGTCTCGATGATGAACTGGAACAGCTCGTGGTCCAGCCGCCCCCCGAGCGGCGCCGGCGGCTCGTCGTCGCCGTACACCAGCTCCGTCGTCCCCGAGACGGGCAGCCCGTCCTCGTCGACGACGTAGAACTCCTCCTCGACCCCGAGGGTGCCCATCCGGTCGAAGCTCGCCCGGGAACCCAGTTCCTCCATTTGCTCGACTCTGAGGGCCCCCACGTAAATAGGGTGCCGGCTCCGGTACGCTCGGCGTGTCAGCCGCCGGCAGCGTTCACCGCTTCCGGGCGACGACCCCGAGGTGGTCGTCGTGGTACGGCTCCAGTCGCTCGGTTTCGAGGATCTCGTAGCTGCCCGAGAGCGTCGCCCGCACGTCCTCGAACACGGCCTGGGGCTCGGCGACCACGTCCTCGCTGCGGGCCTTGATCGCCGCGAGCAGCAGGCCGTCGTCGGCGAGGAACTGCGCGTTGCGGTTCGCGACCTCCGCCTGGCCCCGAGTCGCCACGTCCTGGACGATGCAGTCCAGCCCGGACTCGACGACGCCCGCGTACTCCCGCGGGCGCCGCGCGTCGGCGAGCAGCGGGAACAGGTTCGGCCGGGACTCGGCCACGTCGACCAGATCGCGGACGGGCCGCGGCGCGAACTCCACCGCGTACGTCGGCCCGGCGAAGTCGGCGACGTGGCTCACGGTCGTCCCGGAGGCGGCGCCGAGGTAGAGGAGTTTCTCGCCGCCGGCCAGCCGGGTGTCCATCCCGAGTTCGAGCATCGCGCCCAGCTTCGAGCGCCCGGCGTCCCAGACCCGCCGGTCGTCGACGGTCGGCTCGCCGTACACTGGCTCGCCGGCGGTCGTCAGGCGCGCTTCGCCCGCGACGGTGCGGCGCTCGACGCCCGCGGGGAGCTCACTCATCGTCCACCTCCGCGTCGGCGGCGCCGTCGCCGCCCGCCACTTCTCCGCCGTCGTCGCCGTCGGTGGTCTCGTCGCTCTCGCTCTCCGCACGCGCGCGGATCGTCTCCATCCGCTCGCGCAGGTCCTCGTGGACGCTCGCCCGGCGCTCGCCGGCGTAGTGGTCGATCCGGGCGGCGATGGCGAGCTTGCCGGCCAGCGCCCGCGCCGCCGAGCCGCGGTCGTCGGGGCGCGTGCCCCGGACGAACTCGTGGGTGAAGATCACGCCGTGTTTCGGCGACGGCGCGTGCCCGCGGAGGTGGGCGAACAGCGCGTCCTCGGCGCCGAGCACCTGCACGGTGCCGGCGGGCTTCTTCGCCAGCGACTCCAGCCCGCCCGCCAGCGAGATCAGGCGCGCGGCCAGCACCGGCCCGGCCATCTCCGCGAGGTTGGGGGCGACCTCGGGTGCGCGGCGCTCGACGAACGCCCGCAGGTCGTCGCGCTCGTCGCGCAGGTCGACCGCGCGCTGTGCCAGCGAGACGGCCCGCTCCTCGGTCGCGTCCGCGGGCTCGTGGGCGGCGACGACGGCCGCGAAGTCGAGCCCGGTGGCGTCGGCGTCCACGTCGAGCAGCGCGCCGGCCCACTCCTCCAGTCGCTCGGCGAGCTCGTTGGCGGTGCGCTCGGCGTCGTCCATCGCCCGCAGCGCGTGGATCAACTGCTGGTCGTCGGCGCGTCCGGCCGCACGGGCGGCCTCGCGGGCGGCGTCGACGGTCGCCGCGTGCAGCCGGTCGTAGTACTCCGCTTCCTCGGCGGCGAAGCCGGATTCGACCGCCAGCGCGGGCCAGTCCCGGGGCTCGTCGGCCGCAGCCTCGCGGATCGCCGCCGCCGCGGCCGCGGCGTCGCCGGGGTCGACGCCGGCGAACCAGGCGTCATCGGTCTCGGTCATTACCGGCCTTTCCCCCCGTAGTTGTTTAGGCGTTCCCGAAACGGCCGGGCGTCGGCGGCCTCCCGGCGCGCCGGTGCCCGCTCAGCGCCCCATCGTGTGGAACTCGGCGTTGGGGCGCATGTCCGCGAACATCGCCATCCGGTTGCTGAGGTTGAAGAAGGCGGTGACGGCAGCGATGTCCCACATCTCCTCCGGGCTGTACCCCACCTCCGCGAGCCGCTCGAGGTCGGCCTCGGTCACGCGGTCGGGGTGCTCGGTGAGTGTCACCGCCACGTCGAGCATCGTCATGCGCTTCTCGCTCACGTCGGCCTGTCGGTAGTTCGCGACCAGCTGGTCGGCGAGCTCGGGGTTCCCGGAGTAGATCCGCAGCAGCGCGCCGTGGGCGACGTTGCAGTAGTAGCAGTGGTTCCGCCCGGAGACGGCGACGACGAGCATCTCCACCTCCTCGCGGTCGAGCGTGGTGTCGTCGACGAGCGCGTCGTGGTAGTCGAAGAAGGCGCGGAAGTGGCTCGGCTTGTAGGCGAACGCCGAGAACACGTTTGGCGTGAAGCCGGCCTCCTCGGTCTCCTCGCCGATGCGCTCCTGCAGGTCCGCTGGGAGCTCCTCGAAGTCGGGCACCTCGAAGCGGGTCATCGCGTCGTCGTCGAGTTCGGGGTCGGCCATCGGCGGTGGTTGGGCGCGGGGCCACTTCAAGACGGCCGCTCCTTATCCCGTCCCGGCTCCAACGGGGGGGTGATGGCGCTCCCGCCCGACACCGAGGACCGGATCGCCCGCCACTGGGCCGAGCGGCTGGGCTGTTCGCCCGCGGCGTTCCGGGAGCCCGGCGTCACGGTCGTCGCTGGCTCGGCCGACGACACCGTCCGCCTGCTCGGCCGGGGCGACGCGCTCGTCGTCGCCGCGCCGGCGCGGCTCCGGGCGGCGGTCGAGAGCCACCGCGATGCGTTCGCCGACGGCTCCCTCCCCGGGGGCGACGCCGTCGACCGCGCGCTGGCCGACCGCGACGCGAGCGTCGACGGCGTCTACGGCCCGTACTGGCTCGGCTACGTCGACGAGCCCACCTTCTCCCCCGTCGAGTCCGGGGCGCGACTGCTCGTCGGCGCCGACGAACCCGCCTTCGAGCGCCTGCGGGAGCGCGTCCCAGAGGACGACTGGGCGCGCGCGTCGCCGGTGTTCCGCCCCGGTCAGACCGCGGGGCTGTTCCGGGACGACGACCTCGTCGGGGTCGCGACGCTGACCCACCTCCCGTTCCCGGACGTGGGCGTCGTCGTCGACCCGGCGCACCGCGGGCGGGGGGACGGCCGTGCGGTCGTCTCGAAGGCGACGGCGACGGCGTTCGGGATCGACGCCGACGCGATCGTGCGCTACCGGACCCGTGAGTCCGCGGCCGCGTCGGTCGCGCTGGCGGCGTCGCTGGGGTACGAGCGGTGGGCGCGGAGCGCAGTGCTGACGCTGGCTCAGGGGAGCCCCTGAGCCGCCAGCACGCCCGCGCCGCCGACCGCGGTCGCGCCCAGCAGGAGCAGCCCGTAGTTCGCGATCGTGCTGTCCGCGCGAGTGAGGTAGAGGCTGAACTCCCGCCCCCACGGCCAGAACAGGTTGACGCCGGCGGGCGTGAGCACGTCGCCCAGCAGGTGGGCGCCGACGGCGACGAAGCCGACGAAGAAGCCAAACGTCGTCAGTCGCATGCGGTCGACGACGCCGACGCCGTCGGCGAGCAGCCCGCCCGCGCCGGCGAAGGCGACGCCGACGAGCACGGCGAACAGCAGCGAGTGGGTCGGCCCGCGGTGGGGGATCCCCGGGATCCGGTTGTCCACGTCGGGCAGCATCGCCAGCCAGAGCATCGCGCCGCCGGTCACCAGCGCCGCGAGCGGTTCGCCGGCGGCGACGAACAGGTAGCCGATCGGGGCGAACACCAGCAGCGACACCCCGAGGTGGCCGGTGCGGTACATACGCAGCCCTGTCGACGGCATCGCCCTAAAGCGCTCGGGGCGAGCTGTCAGTCGGTTGGCTCGTCCTCGGCGGGGCCGTACCTCGATCGTCTCGCCGTCGGCGAAGTGACGCTCGCGATCGTCGCGGCGCGTGCCCGTCGACGTAGCAGTAGACGCCGTCGCCTCGTCCGCGGTCCGGCGGTGGGAGCCGTCACAGAACGGGTGGTCGATCGCTGAGCCCGCAGCGACAGGACCGCGATGCTCGCC
>NZ_BBJN01000061.1 GCF_000739555.1 Halolamina rubra | reverse complement strand
TGAGAAGATATTTATTACCTATGGCGACGAGAACTCTGAAATTCACACGCTTGAGGAAACGCGATCATACCGGTTCAAACACACTTACTCCTCAGCAGGACGGTACGCTCTCTCGGTTAGTCCTAGCTGGACGTCCGACAGTGCAACGACCCCTCTCAATATCTCTAGGAGGACCTATACCGTATGGAAATACGAACAGAACAAAACGGAAGTGCTCAGAACTGAAGCCGCTGAAAGCCCCGGCGAGGATTGGGTAAGAGACGGTATCGCTCGCATTGACCGGGAGCAGATTGGCGTCGAAACGAAGAAGACACGCGCTATCGCTGGCAGAGCGATAACGAGTCCTGGACAGGAATGGACGCGGGTCGGGACGAAGATGGAGTACCACACCGAACAGCGGACGACCGAAAGTACCAGTCATCCCGGTGGTGACTGGACTCTCGCAGAGCGAAACGTCGGTCAGAAACAGGTATTCACGGGGTGGAAGCACATGACTGTGCCTCAGCGTGGGGTCCTCGGTTCGGACTGGGAGTACGTAGAAGCTGTACCGACCACTGTCGAACAAACCGAAACTGTCCGATCTACAAACCGGCCGAGCGGGAATGGATGGAGCCAGAGTGAGCAGGTAGGCCTAACTCAGACAACCTACGACAGGCGTTGGGTCGATTATCGGTTCCACGCTGACGCGGACTGGGAGTATCTCGGGGCTGACCGATACATCAGCGGTTACGATGCGACGACAAACTGCGTCGAGTACATCGAACTCTACCGAACACGTCACTGCATCGAGGAAGAAACGAATTACCATCCCGAGTACGACTACCGCTACGAATATCGAGTCCCGGAGTACGAGCCAGTATATGAGTGGGAGCGTACTGTTGAACAGACTAAGTACGACTACCGCTACCGTGCACCAACTTACTCGACTGAAGCGGTTCACGAATACGTCAAAGAAGTCCGCGTCGGAACCGAATTCGTTGAGTGGGAGCGACCAGTGTTCGAAGAGACGGACATCTACCGTTGGAGGAACACCCAATACACGTGGCAGGAGACACAGTCGTTCAGCAAGCCATCTGGAGATGTACGTAACCTCACCAAAGTAGTCAAGGAGTGCGGATCTGAACCCGAAGAGAAGGAACCGGAAATCTGTTCGGGAGGTGCCTGAATGAGAGTAGCAACAATCGCAGTTTGTCTGCTAGTGCTCTCAGCCGGCTGTGTCGGGGATACCTCAGTTCCTGCCAATCCAGACGAAACCGAGGAAGTTGTAACGAAGACAAAACCGACGCCGCAGGAGCCAAAGACACCGTCGTCTGAAAGATACAACGTCGACGTGGAAGAGATCGAGAATCTCATCCACCAGAAAATGAACGAACACCGGGAAGAGAATGGCCTCGAACCACTCACTAGGAATGAAAGCCTCGACGCTGTCGCCCGCTACAAGTCCTGGGATATGGCACAACGCGACTACTTTGCGCACACAGGTCCGAATGGGACGGAACATACTGATCTCCGAGGGCGATACGGTTCAGATTGCGGATATACAGGACAAAACTTACAGAAACAAGTCTTCACTGCGGAGGAATCCTACCCCTACCCCCAGTCCAAGCTATACGACTCTGACCAGATAGCCACAGACGCAGTCACATCCCTGCTCAACTCCCCGGGCCACCGCGAGAACGCCCTCTCACCCCACTACGACTCCCAGGGGATCGGCGTCTTCGTCGACGAGAACGGCACCGTCTTCGTCACCCAGGAGCTCTGTGGCTAGTCGTTCCGGGGACTGCTCGGGTGGTACGGCGTGTCGTACTCCCCCGGGTTGTCGTCGAGTCGATCCGGGTTGATACGCCCGCCGAGCAGCATGAAGTCCAGAATCGTCAGGTACAGCATCGCCTCGACGACCGGGACGGCCCGCGGCGGCAGCACCGGGTCGTGGCGCCCGACCACCTGGATCTCCTTCTCCTCGCCGCTCTCCCAGTCCGCCGTCCGCTGAGTTTTCGGAATCGACGTGGGCGCGTGGAGCGTGAGTTCGCCGTAGATCGGCTGGCCCGTCGTGATCCCCCCCTGGAGCCCGCCGTGGTCGTTGCCCACCGGCGTCGGGTCCGGGTCGTCCTCACCATCGGGGAACTCCCAGTCCTCGTTGCGCTCCTTCCCGGTTACCTCCCGTGCTTCCTTGCCGAGGCCGTACTCGAACCCCGTCGTCGCCGGGACGGCGAGCAGCGCCTGCCCGAGTCGGGCCGGGAAGCTGTCGAACCGCGGCGCGCCGAGGCCGCGGGGGACGCCCCGGGCCTCGAACTCGACGCTCCCGCCGATGGAGTCGCCGGCCTCCTGGTACTCGTCGATCAGCTCGCGCATCTCCGCGGCGGTCTCGGGGTCCGCACAGCGCACCTCGTTCTCCTCGCTGTGTTCGAGCAGCTGTTCGAAGCTCACCTCGGGCGCCTCGACGTCGCCGATCTGGTTGACGTGAGCTTTCACCTGCACGTCGTGGTCGCTCTGGTCGAGCACCTGCTTGGCCACGGCGCCCGCGGCGACCCAGTTTACCGTCTCGCGGGCGCTGGAGCGGCCGCCGCCGCCCCAGTTGCGCGTGCCGAACTTCGCGGAGTAGGTGAAGTCGCCGTGGCTCGGTCGGGGCGCAGTGACGAACGGCTCGTACTTCCCCGAGCGGGCGTCCTTGTTCTGGATCGTCATCCCGATCGGCGTGCCGGTCGTGTAGCCGTCCTGCAGCCCCGACTGGATCGAGACCTCGTCCGGCTCGCCGCGGCTGGTGGTGATCATCGACTGGCCGGGCTTGCGCCGATCGAGATCGCGCTGGATGTCCGCCTCGTCGAGTTCGACGCCGGCGGGGACGCCGCTGACGGTACAGCCCATCCCCGGGCCGTGACTCTCGCCGTAGGTGGTCACCTGGAACAGGCGACCGAAGCGATTGCCGTTCATACGCTGACGTGGAGAGCCGGGCTTATAGTCGTTGCAGAAGCGGCCGGTCGCCGCCGCGTCGACGCCGTCGTAGCGGTGATGGGGCCGGATCAGCTCCGCAGGTCGCTGGCGCGTGCGGCGCCGAACGGGACGAGCATCTCCGCGGGCGTCATCCCGCCGTGGACGCCGATCTTGTCGTCGGCCTCGTGCCACATGACGTGGTCGCGGTGGACCGCCAGCAGGTCGGGCGCCCGGCGGTCGAACGTCTCCCCCGGCTTTGCGTGGTTGCTCCCGAACAGCCCGCGCTCGCGGTACGCCGCTTCAGTGAAGGTGAGCACGTCGTCGCCGGCGGCGCGATCCAGGTACTCACGGAGCTCTTCGACGCGGCCATCGCGCACGTGGAACTGCACGTTCCGCGGGCCGCCCTGCGGCGGGATCGGCTCGCCGTCGGCGCCCCGCGCGAGGCAGTCCTGCACCGCCGGCGCCGAGAGGTCGACCGCGACCGACTGGTCGACGTTCGTATGGCCGTGGTCCGCGGTCACGAGCAGTGCGGTCTCCTCGGCGGTCTCGGCGTCGAGCCCGTCGAGGAAGCCGGTTCGGATCGCCTCCGTGACCATCCTGACCTTTGCGTCGTAGCGATCCGTCTCGGTTCCGGTCACGTGCGAGATCGTGTCGACGTTCGGGACGTACGCCGTCACGTGTGTCGGCTCGTCGGCGTCGGCGACCACGTTTCGGAGCGTCACGGCCATGTCGGCGACGTTCCAGTAGTCGTGGGTCTCGGCGCCGGCCGTCGTGAGTTCCGAGGAGATCGAGCCGGCGATGTGCTCGGGCTGGGTGACGTGGGTGTCGATCCCGGCGGCCTCGGCGTCGCCGTAGATCGCCTCGCCGTCGAACAGCTCGCGGGGGTTCGCGAGCGGGTACTCGTCCTGGACCGGCGTGCCGTCCTCGAGGAGGTAGGGGAGCGTCTGGATCGACTCGCCGATCGAGTCGAGGTACTGGTGCCAGCCCAGCAGCCCGTGTTCGGCCGGGAGTAGCCCAGTGTGCAGCGTCGTGATCGCGGCCGCGGTCTCGGAGGGGTAGGTGGAGGTGAGCGGGGTGACGGTGCCGTCGCTCTCGAACGCGTCGAGCAGCGGGAGCTCCCTGCGCAGGCGAGCCCACTGGTCGAGGCCGAAGCCGTCGACGACCAGGAGGACGACGTTTTCGATCCCGCCGTCGAGCAGCCCCTCGAACGCCCCGTCGGGGATGTTCCGCGGGAACGAGTCGGCGAGCAGCGAGAGCGCGCTCTCAGGGGCGTCGGCGAAGCAGCGGTCCCGGTACGCCGGGAACACGTAGCCGTCCTCCTCGTACGCCGTCCGGAGGTCGGGGCCGAGTTCGTTCACGGGCGGAGTCGCACAGCGACGGAGAAAGAGCTACCGACACGCTCGACCCCGGGCAGCACGAGCGAGCGCAAGTCCGCTTAAACGTCGGTGACGTTCGCGCCGAGCTCGTCGAGGACGGTCCAGAAGTCGGGGAACGACACGTCGACGTGCTCGGCGCCGCTGATCGTCGTCGTCCCGTCGGCGACGAGCCCGGCGACGGCGAGCGCCATCGCGATCCGGTGGTCGCCGCGGCCGTCGACCTCGGCGCCGACGAGCGAGGAGTCGCCGCCGTGGATCGTGAGCCGGTCCTGCGCCTCGGTCACCTCGGCGCCGAGCTTCCCGAGCTCCTCGGCCATCGCGCTCACGCGGTCGGTCTCCTTCAGCCGGACGTGCTCGCAGTTGACGATCCGGGTGTCGCCGTCGGCGACGGCGCCGACCGCCGCGATCGTCGGGAGTAGGTCGGGCGTGTCGCCCACATCGACCTCGATCCCGGAGAGCTCGCCGCCGGCGGCGCGGAGTTCGCCGGCGTCGCGGTCCCAGTCGATCTCGGCGCCCATGCGGTCGAGCACGTCGACGATGGCGGTGTCGCCCTGCGCGCTGGGCTGGGCGCCGTCGACGACGACGCCCTCGCTCCCCGCCTCGGCCGCGACGGCGCCCGCCGCCGCGAGGTAGGAGACCGAGGAGAAGTCGCCGGGCACCGCGTAGCTCCCGCCCGCGGGCGAGTACGACTGGCCGCCCGCGACGCGGAACCCCGAGTCGGTCCGCTCGACGTCGACGCCGAACGCGTCCAGCACCTCGACGGTGATATCGACGTACGGCGCGGACTTGAGCTCGGTCTCGAGGTCGATCTCGATCCCCGCATCCGTGACCGCACCGGCCATCAGGAGCGCGGTCACGAACTGCGAGGACACGTCGCCCGGCATCGAGACGGTCCCCCCCGAGAGGGAGTCGCCGACGACCAGCGGGGCCTGCCCGTTGCCGCGGGTGGACTCGGCACGCCCGCCCAGCGCCCGGACGGCGTCGAGCAGCGGCCCGTGGGGGCGCGAGCGCAGCGAGTCGTCGCCAGTCAGCACCGTCAACCCGTCGGCGAGCGCGCCGGCGGCGGTGACCAGTCGCGTCGTCGTCCCCGAGTTCTCGCAGTCGATCACGTCGTCCGGCACGTCGGGTCGGCCGTCGAACCCGTCGACGCGCAGCGTCCCCACGTCCAGGTGGGAGCGGTCCACCTTCCCGCCGAAGGCCGAGACCGCACGCATCGTCGCCCGGGTGTCGGCGCTGACAAGCGGGTCCTCGACGGTCGCCTCGTCGGCGTACCCCGCCGCGAGGATCGCCCGGTGCGTGTAGCTCTTCGACGGCGGCGCGCGACAGCGCCCGCCGACGGTCGACTGTGAGACGTGTTTCTTCATGCTCACCCCTGTGGCTGCCGGCGGGATGAGTCCACCGGAGCCCGTTTTTGAAGGGCGATGACGGGGCCAGCCCCTGCGTGACCTGAGAACTGCCGCGAGACAGCTCACGGACGTGCGGCCACCTGTCTCGCGAGCGCGTCGGCCGCCTGCTCGCTTTTCGCCGAGGTCGATAGCGCCGACGCTACGACTCGTCGACGTCGACGCCCGCCGACTCGGCCATCGCCCCGGCCAACACGCGCGTCGCGCTCGCGCAGTCCTTCCAGTCAGTCCACTCCCGGGGGTTGTGGCTGATGCCGTCCTGTGAGGGCGCGAACAGCAGCGCCGCCTCGGTCACGTCGGCGACGTGCATCGTGTCGTGGGCCGCGCCGGAGTCCAGATCCATCGTCTCGATCCCGGCCGTCTCCCCGGCACGGTGGGCTGCCGCGCGGAGCGACTCGCTCATCGGCGTCGGCTCGAGGTCGAACGGCCGGGAGAAGGCGGTCTCTACCCCGCGGTCGGCCTCGACGATCGCGAGGCTCGACCGCGTGGCCTCGACGATGGTCTGCATCGACAGGTACTCCACGTCCCGGATGTCGACACCCATCTCGACCCGCCCGGGCACGACGTTGGTCGCGTTCGGCGACACCGAGAGCGAGCCGACAGTGCCGACTGCGGTCTCGCTCTCCTCGGCGACCACGTCGTTGGCGGCGGCCTCCACGTCCAGCACCACCTCCGAGGCCGCGGCGAGGGCGTCGGTGCGCTCGTCCATCGGCGTCGCGCCGGCGTGGTTCGCCTCGCCGACGATCTCGGCCTCGCAGTGGGTGATGCCGGTGATCGTCGTGACGACGCCGACGGGGACGTTCTCCCGTTCGAGCCGGGTGTCCTGCTCGACGTGGAGTTCGTACCAGGCCGCCCACTCGCCCGCGTCGAGTCGGCCCTCGCCGCGGAAGCCGATGTCGTCCAGCGCGTCGCCGAGGCTGATCCCGTCGTCGTCCTCGATCGCGAGCGCCTCCTCGACGGTTCGCTCGCCGACCGCGACGGAGGAGCCGAGCAGCCCGTCGGCGAAGCGCTGGCCCTCCTCCTCGGTGAAGGAGACGACGACCAGCGGCCGCGCCGGCTCGACGCCGGCGTCCTGCATCGCGCGGACGGCCTCCAGCGCCGCGTACACGCCGAGCGGGCCGTCGAAGATCCCGCCCTCCGGGACCGAGTCGACGTGGCTCCCCGCTGCGACGGGCGCGGCGTCGGGGTCCGCCGAGTCGGGGGTCCACGTCCCCGCGATGTTCCCGACGGCGTCGATGGTCACGTCGACCCCCGCGTCCTCCATGCGCTCGACGAGCGTCTCGCGCGCGGCGCGGTTGGCGTCGGTCCCAGTGAGGACCGTCCGGCCGCGTCCCTCCTCGACCTCGATCTCCCCGTGTTCGGCGTTGGCCTCGATGTCCGCCCTGAGGCGGTCGGTGTCGATCTCCATGTTCGACCGTCGCGGTGCGAGCGGCCTTACGTGTACCTTTCGGGGCAGCGCCACCCCCGGAGTCGTGGTGCTTAACCCCGACGACCACCTGCGTTCGACCGAATGGAGAACGCCGGCGCCGACGCGTTTACCCACCTCGGACCGGCGGTTCGGGAGGCGCTCTCGGAACGCGGGTTCTCGACGCCGACCGAGCCACAGCGCCGGGCGATCCCGCCGCTCGCCGCGGGGGAGAACGCGCTGGTGATCGCGCCCACCGGGACTGGCAAGACCGAGACCGCGATGCTCCCGGTGCTCGACCGGATCGCGGCCGCCGAGGAGCGCCACGGCATCTCGGCGCTGTACATCACCCCCCTCCGCGCGCTGAACCGCGACATGCTCGATCGGCTGGAGTGGTGGGGCGAGACGCTGGATCTCGAGGTCGACGTGCGCCACGGCGACACCACCGACTACCAGCGGAGCAAGCAGGCCGACGACCCGCCGGACGTGCTGATCACCACGCCCGAGACGGTGCAGGCGATGTTGACCGGTGAGAAGCTCCGGAAAGCGCTGTCGGACGTGGAACACCTGATCGTCGACGAGGTCCACGAGCTCGCCGCCTCCAAGCGCGGCGCGCAGCTGACGATCGCGATGGAGCGCGTCCGGGAGCTCTCCGGGCCGTTCCAGCGGATCGGGCTCTCGGCGACCGTCGGCGACCCCGACGAGGTCGCGAAGTTCCTCACCGGCGCCGTACAGGGCGAGCACCGCACCCAGCGCGACTACCGGATCGTCGAGGTCGACGCCGGCTCGAAGATCGACCTCGACGTGGTCCGCCCCGAGATCACCGAGTCGGACCGGAAGCTCGCTGGCGAGCTCGCGACCGAGCCGGAGATCGCCAGCCACGTCCGGTTCATCCGGGACGTGGTCGACGAGAACGAGTCGACGCTCGTGTTCGTCAACACCCGGCAGACCGCGGAGGCGCTGGGCTCGCGGTTCAAGAGCCTCGACGCGCCGATCGGGATCCACCACGGCTCGCTCTCGAAGGACGCCCGGATCGAGGTGGAGGAGGCGTTCAAGGCCGGCGAGATCGACGGGCTCGTCTGCACGTCGTCGATGGAGCTGGGGATCGACGTGGGTCGCGTCGATCACGTCGTGCAGTACGGCTCGCCGCGCGAGGTCGCCCGCCTGCTCCAGCGCGTCGGGCGGGCGGGCCACCGCCGGGATCAGGTGTCGAACGGCACGGTCGTCGTCTCCGACGCGGACGACGCCGCCGAGGCGATGGCGATCGCGCGCCGCGCCGTCGCCGGGGAGGTCGAGCCCGCGGGGATCCACGAGGGGAGCCTCGACGTGCTCGCGAACCAGATCGTCGGCCTGCTGATGGACCACGGCGAGATCGACGCCCGCGAGGCGTACGAGCGGATCAGACGCGCCTACCCGTTCCGGAACTTGCCCGAGGCGACGTTCCGCGAAGTCGTCCGCGAACTCGACTCGAACCGCCTGCTCTGGCTGGAGGAGGACCACGACCGCATCGAGAGCTCCGGCGGGACGTGGCAGTACTACTACGCCAACCTCTCGATGATCCCGGACGAGGAGAAGTACGAGGTGTACGACGTCTCCTCCCGGCGCGGGATCGGGACGCTCGACGAGCGGTTCGTCGTCAACTTCGCCGAGCCGGGGTCGGTGTTCGTCCAGCGCGGCGAGATGTGGCGCGTCGACCGCGTCGACGACGAGGAGGAGCGCGTCGAGGTCTCGCCCGTACAGGACCCCGGGGGCGAGGTGCCGACGTGGGTCGGCTCGGAGATCCCCGTCCCCGCGGCCGTCGCGAACGAGGTCGGCGAGGGGCGGGAGATCGCCGCCCGGCAGTTCGAAACCGGGGCGAGCGTCTCGGCGGTCGGCGCCGACTTCACGAACCGCTACCCCGTCGATTCGGGGACCGCCGAAACCGCGCTCGAACCGGTCGAACGGCAGGTCGAAGCCAGCGCGCCCGTCCCGACCGCGGAGCGGCTGGTGCTCGAGTCTCAGGGCCGGACGGTCGTGCTCAACAGCCCGTACGGCCACCAGGTGAACGAGACCCTCGGGAAGCTCTGCTCGGCGCTCGTCGGCCAGCGAACCGGCTCCTCCGTCGGGATGGAGGTCGACCCCTACCGCGTCGAGTTCGAGGTGCCGGGCGGCGTCGGCGTCGCGGCGTTCGACGAGGTGCTTCGGGAGACCGACCCGAGCCACGTCGAGGCGATCCTCGAACTCGCCCTGAAGAACTCGGACGCGCTGAAGTTCACGCTCAGCCACGTCGCCGCCAAGTTCGGCGCGCTCAAGCGCTACCAGGGCCAGGACCGCTTCGGCGCCGACCGCCTGCTCGCGGCGCTGGAGGACACCCCCGTCTACGAGGAGGCGATCCGGCAGGTGTTCCACGAGGACCTCGCCGTCGAGGCGACGAAGGAGCTGCTCGACGCGATCCAGTCCGAGGACGGCGACGTGGAACTCACGACCCACCGCGAGCGCACGCCGATCGGCGCCGGCGGCCGCTCGGCTGGCGGGGAGTTCCTCGTCCCCGACGACGCCGACGCCAGCGTGATCCAGACCGTCCGCGATCGGCTGGAGGGCGACCGCGTGCTGCTGTTCTGCGTCCACTGCAAGGACTGGCACCGACGCCAGGAGGTCGGGAAGATCCGCGAGCCGATCGAGTGCCCTAACTGCGGGTCGACCCGAATCGCGGCGCTCAACCCATGGGCCGACGAGGTGGTGAAAGCCACCCGCGCCGAGGAGAAGGACGACGAGCAGGACCGCATGACGCGGAAGGCGTTCAAGTCCGCGAACCTCGTGCAGGAACACGGGATGAAGGCGGTCCGGGCGCTGGCCGCTCGCGGGGTCGGCCCCCAGACCGCCGCGCGGATCATCGCGAAGTTCCGCGAGGACGAGGCCGACTTCTACCGGGACATCCTCGAGCAGGAGCGCCAGTACGCACGGACCAAGAGCTTCTGGTAACCGACGTTTTGCTGCGCTCCCTTCGGTCGCTGGCAAAAGCTCGACCAAAAGCCTGCGAGCCTCCCGACGGTCTGCGGGACGGCGAAGCCGTCCCGCTCTGGTCGGCTCTTGGCCTCGCCGTCGGCGAGTGAACCGGCGACCTTCCGGGTCCTCCGGACCACTCGGTCGCCGGAAATCGCGGTGAACAGGTTCTGGTTACCGACCCACTCCCGAGGACGGAGTACGAACCTGTGTCCAGTCGACGTCGATAGCGTCATCTCCGGCAACGCTTTGGGGCACCCGCCCCCAGCCGCGAGCATGACCACCTCCCTCCACCTGACCGTCCGCGCCGCCGAGAAGCGCGACGCGGGACGGGGTATCGCCCGGCTGCCGGAAGCCGCCAGACAGCAGCTCGGCCTGCTCTCGGGCGACACCGTCCTCATCGAGGGCGACCGCGAGACCGTCGCGAAGCTCTGGCCCGCCCGCGGCGACGTGCCCGACGGCGTGATCCGCATCGACGCCGACAGCCGCGCCAACGCCGGGGTGAAAGTCGGCGACACCGTCCGCGTCGCGGTAGCCGACCTCCCGGAAGCCCGGGGGATCACCCTCCGCGCCCCGGCGTCGCTGGGCGACGTGGACGTGGAGCGCGACTCGATCGAGCGCCTCGTCGCCGAGGACGTGCGCAACCGCCCCGTCGCGCCGGGCGACCAGCTCCACCTCGAACGGCTCTCGGGCATCGGCTTCACCGTCGAGGACACCGACCCGGACGGGCGGGTCCGAGTCACCGAGGACACCGAGATCCGACTGGTGATCGAGCGCGAGTCCGCCGGTTCGAGCCACCTCGGCCAGATCGGCCAACCGGAAGCGTCGGACGAGGAGGCGGCCACGGCCGACGCGGAACCGACGGACCCCGACGACACGAGCGCCGACGTGGAGGGCGGCGCGGTGGCCGTCGAGGGTGCCGGCGACGGGTCGATGGGCATCAGCTACGAGGACATCGGCGGCCTCGACGAGGAGCTCGACCTCGTGCGCGAGACGGTCGAACTACCCCTGTCGAACCCCGAACTGTTCGCCAGACTGGGGATCGATCCGCCGAAGGGGGTGTTGCTCCACGGCCCGCCCGGTACGGGGAAGACCCTGATCGCGAAAGCCGTCGCGAACGAGGTCGACGCGACGTTCATCAGCATCTCCGGCCCGGAGATCATGAGCAAGTACAAAGGCGAGAGCGAGGAGCGCGTCCGGGAGGTGTTCGAGGCCGCACAGGCCGACTCGCCGGCGATCATCTTCTTCGACGAGATCGACTCCGTCGCCCCCAAACGCGAGGACGGCGGCGACGTGGAGAGCCGCGTCGTCGGCCAACTGCTCTCGCTGATGGACGGCCTCAACGCCCGCGGCGAGGTGGTCGTCATCGGCGCCACCAACCGCGTCGACGAGATCGACCCCGCGCTCCGGCGGGGCGGCCGCTTCGACCGCGAGATCGAGATCGGCGTGCCGGGCGAGACGGGCCGGCGGGAGATCCTCGAGGTCCACACCCGGAACATGCCGCTGGCCGACGACGTGCGAGTCGACCGCCTCGCCGAGCGGACCCACGGCTTCACCGGCGCCGACCTCGCCTCGGTCGCGAAGGAGGCGGCGATGTCCGCGCTCCGGCGGGCGCGGCGGGAGGGGACCGAGGCCGCCGACACGGAGCCGGAGACCGCGATCGCGGCCGCCGAGCTCACGGTCGGGCGCGCGGAGTTCGAGTCGGCGCTGGCGGCGGTCGAACCCAGCGCGATGCGGGAGTACGTCGCCGAGTCGCCGGCGGCGTCGTTCGACGACGTGGGCGGCCTCGAGGAAGCGAAGGAAACGCTCGAACGCGCAGTCACCTGGCCGCTGACGTACGGGCCGCTGTTCGACGCCGTCGAGGCGTCGCCGCCGACCGGGATCCTGCTCCACGGCCCCCCGGGCACCGGGAAGACGCTGCTCGCGCGGGCGATCGCGGGCGAGAGCGGCGTCAACTTCCTGCAGGTCGCCGGGCCGGAGCTGCTGGATCGCTACGTCGGCGAGAGCGAGAAGGCGGTCCGGGAGCTGTTCGAACGGGCCAGGCAGGCCGCGCCGGCGATCGTGTTCTTCGACGAGATCGACGCCGTCGCCACCGCCCGCGACGGCGGGAGCGACTCAGAGGTGGGCCAGCGCGTGGTCTCGCAGCTGCTGACCGAACTCGACCGCGCCGCGGAGAACCCCAACCTCGTCGTGCTCGCGGCGACCAACCGGAAGGAGGCGCTCGATCCGGCGCTGCTCCGACCGGGCCGGTTCGAGTCACACGTCCACGTCCCGGCGCCGGGCGAGGACGCCCGCCGGGAGATCCTCGACGTGCACGTCGCGGGGAAACCGCTCGCCGACGACGTGGATCTCGACGCCGTCGCCGACGCGATGGCGGGCTACACGGGCGCGGACGTGGCCGCGGTCGTCCGCGAGGCGACGCTGCTCGCGGTCGAGGACGTCGCGGACCGCTACGACGGCGCCGAAGCCAACGAGCACGCCGACGAGGTCCTGCTCACCAGCGAGGAGTTCGAACGCGCGCTGAACTCCGTCGCGCCCTCGATCTGATCGCCGTCGGGGCGCCGTCGTCGCCGGGACCGGCCCGGTGTCGGGTGGCTTATGCCCCTCCGGCCGTACGCTCCGGTAATGGTGTTCGGCCTCAGCAGGCGCGGGACCGCCGCCGCGGTCGCCGTCGCGCTGACGGTGTTCGGGATGACCGTCGGGACCGTGTTGCTGCTGGCGACCGGCCGGACGAACGTCGGCTGGTTCATGTTCGTGCTCTCCTTCGGCGCGTGGATGTTCGCCGCCGTCGGCGGCATGCTGCTGGTCTGGGAGTCGGGCTACCTGGACCGGTAGCGCCCGTGATTCCTCGGTCGCCCACCCACCGGCGGCCGCGTTCGGCGCCGAGCGCCGCGGTTCCGATAGGCCAAAGTAGCCGCCAGTCGGAAGTCGGGGCATGGACGATCACGACCACGATCACGGCGACGACGAGGGCCGCGTGACCGCACCGATGCAGGAGTTCTCCACGGGCCAGGTCGGCATCGGCTTCGCGGTGCTGGTCGTCGGCCTCGTGCTGACGTTCGGCGTCGCGCTCACGCTCGCCTGAACCGCCCGTCGACGACCGCGATCGACCCGCCGCCGGAGTTAACCCCCGGCGGCCACTTCTTCCGGCGATGACCGACCGCGCACCCCCGGCAGCGTACCGGCCGATCGCCGACCTCCCGCTGACGGTCGACGCCGTCGACTACCAGCAGTTCGAGCAGGACACCTCCTCGGAGTTCACCCGCGTCACGACCGTCTTCCAACTCCGCGGCGAGGGGACGACGGGTCGCGGGGAGGACGTGACGTACGACACGGAGGACCACGAGCGGCTCGCGGCCGCGATCGACGACGGCGCGTTCCCGCTGCCGACCGGCTCGTTCACGTTCGACGAGTTCTCGGCGGCGCTGGACGACGCCGACCTGTTCCCCCGCGAGGGTCCCGAGCGAGCGGACTCGTTCGACTACCGGCGGTGGGGCGTCGAGTCCGCGGCGCTGGATCTCGCGCTCCGGCAGAACGACACCACCCTCCCCGCTCTGCTCGACCGACGCCACCAGCCGGTTCGCTTCGTCGCTAGCACGCGGCTGGGCGACCCGCCGAGCGTCGACCGCGTCGACGAGGTGCGCTCGCGGAACCCCGGCATCGGCTTCAAGCTCGACCCGACGCCGGACTGGGGCGACGAGCTGATCGACGAGCTACGGGCCCGCGACGCCGTCCGGATCGTCGACCTGAAGGGCCACTACGAGGGGACCGAGGTCGACAACGACGCCGACCCCGCGTTCTACCGCCGGATCGTCAACGGGTTCCCCGACGCGGTCGTCGAGGACCCGCAACTCACCGACGACACGCGGCCGGTGTTCGACGGCGCGGAGGGCCGGGTCTCGTGGGACAGCCCGATCCACGGCCTCGACGACGTGGCGGCGCTGCCGTGGGAGCCGTCGTGGCTCAACGTCAAACCCTCCCGTTTCGGCACCCTCGAGTCGCTGCTCCGGACGATCGAGTGGGCGCTCGACGCCGGCGTGAACTGCTACGGCGGCGGCCAGTTCGAGCTCGCGGTCGGCCGCGGGCAGGCCCAGGAGCTCGCGGCGCTTTTCTACCCCGACGGCCCCAACGATCTCGCGCCCAGCAGCTACAACGAGTCGTCGCTGCCGCCGGAGCTCCCGCGCAGCCCCATCGCCGTGCCGGCGCCGGGCGATCACGCCGGGTTCGGGTTCTGAGCGACCGAACTGCTTCCACCTGCCGTCTCACTCCGCGACCCCGACGTCGACGGCGTTCTCACCCGTCGCGTTCACCGTCGCAGCGCGGACGAACGTCTCGTCGCCGAGGAGGACGACCGTCGTCTCGTCGTTGGCTTCGACGACGCGGTACGTCGCCGGCCCGTCGGTCTGCTCCCAGACGCTCCCGTTCCGCGTCGCCTTCGCCTCGAGGTAGCGGTCGAACGCCGCCTCGAACTCCGTGGCGTTCTCGGCGTCGTCCCAGTGCAGCGTCCACGCCGTCGCCGTCCGGTTCCCGCGCTCGAAGGTGATGCGGCGGTCCTCTCCCCAGCCGTGAGCGGCGTCGACGGCCGTCGAGCGGTTCAGTTCGGTCCGGAGCGCGATACGGAGGAACAGCTCGCCCTGCCTGTCCCGGCCGCGCTCGGTCCAGTCGCCCGTCTCGGTGGTCGTGACGGTCAGGCTCTCGACCGGGTCCGTCGAGTTGTGGAGCACCTGTTCGGCGGACTCGGGCGGGTTGCGGTGGACGGTCTGGAGGTCAGCCGGCGAGTCGACCCGTTCGTCGACGTACTCCGCACCGAGGTGGTAGCGCGCGAGGTTGAGGCGTTCGTACGCCGAGGCGTTCGCGTACGCCGCGGCGAGGGCGTCGCCGTCGGCCATCCCGGGCACGAACTGCCGGACGTAGCGCGTCTCGACGTACGTCGCCGCGCCCTCGATCACGAGGTAGTAGGTGAGCCGTCGGTCGTAGCTGATGCCGCCGGCGTCGAACGTCGGATCGACGTTCCACACCGACTCCTGCCACCCGTTGCGGAACTGCACGGTGTGGACGAACTCGTGGGCGACGGTCACCTCCGCGCGCGTCCCGTTCGCCAGGATCGCCTCGTTGACGTGGACCGCGTTGCCGTCCGCCGGCGCGTACGCCGCCAGCCGGAGGCGCTCGGAGCTGTTCCGCGGCGGCGGTTCGACCCCCAGCGCCGCGCGGAACCCGGACCGGCGGCTGTCGAGGATCGACCGCTCCATCGCCGCGGGCGACTCGACGTACACCACCGGTCCGTCGACGCGCTCGCCGGTGAGGTTCAGCACGCGCTCGAACACGGTCGTCGCGTCGAACGGCAGGTCGCCGCCGATGACCTGCACGTCGGTCGTGGGGGTGTCCGTGGGCGCCGGTGTCGGGTCGTCGGGCGGTTCGGTGACCGCCACGTCGGCCACCCCGCCACAGCCGGCGAGGACGACCAGGAGGGCGGTGAGGAGGGCAGCGCGGCGCACGGTCGTACTGTCAGCCAACAAGGGAAATAAGTTGTGCGGGACGGCCGTCGATCAGTCGAGTTCGCGGGCCAGCACGTCGCGCAGGGCGGCGATCTCCTCGGCGTCGACGGCGAGTGACTCCCCGCCGACCGTGAGCGACAGTTCGCCCGTTGCCGTCGCGGTGCCCAGCGCCGTCACCGCGGCGTCGTCGCCGACCGCCTCGCGGAGCGCGTCGGCGTCGGTCGTCTCGACCACGACGCGGCCCGGCGCCTCGCTGAACAACGCCGCGGCGTCCGCGAGTGCCGCGTCGACGCCGGCGGACTCGGTGACCATCTCCGCGAGCGTCACCGCGAGCCCGCCGTCGCTGACGTCGTGGGTCGCGAGCGTCGAGTCGAGGTCTGCGACGCGGCCGACCGCGTCCACGAGCGCGCCCGGCGCCGCGGGCAGCGCGGGGAAGCGGTCCGAGCCGCCGAACTGCGAGAGCAGGAGCGAGCCGCCGAGCGCGTGCGGGTCGTCGCGCCGATCCCCGAGCCCGCGGCCCACTCCGCGGGCTCGACGAGCACGAGGTCGCCCTCGCTGGAGACCGTCGCCGGCGGGGCGTCGTAGCCCGACTTGGTAGCGAGAACGGCGAGCGTCGGCGTCGGCGCGACGGGCCCCGTCTCGGAGTCGTTGTACAGCGAGACGTTGCCGCCGACGACCGGCACCGAGAGGGCCTCGCAGGCGTCGGCCAGCCCCTCGACGGCGCTCGCGAACCCGTCGTACGTCTCGGGGTTCTCCGGGTTGCCGCCGTTGAGGCAGTCGACCGCCGCCAGCGGCGTCGCCCCCTTCGCGGCGAGGTTGGTCGCGTTCTCGACCGCGACGGCGCGGGCGCCGGCCTCCGGGTCGCAGTCGGTCCAGTGCGGGTTCGCGCCCGAGGAGAGCGCGATGGCGTGCTCCTCGTCCTCGTCGCCCGTCTCGTGGAGCGCGAGGAGGGCGGCGTCGTCGCCGGGTTCGACCGCGGTCCGCAGGCCGACCTCGTGGTCGTACTGGCGGTACACCCACTCCTTGCTCGCCGCGGTGGGGTCGGCGACGACCGCCGCGAACGCCGCTTCGAGGTCGAACTCGGGGAGGTCGCGCTCCGGCGCCGGGCCCGGCTCGCGGTCGAGGTCGTTCAGCGGCGCGCCCTCGGCGAGGTAGTCGGCGTCGGCGTCGACGACGGTCTCGCCCTCGAACTCGCAGACGTAGTTCCCCTCCGTGATCTCGCCGATGTCGGAGCAGCCCAGGTCGAAGCGCTCGGCGATCTCGGCGACGCGCTCGACGTTCTCGGGCTTCACCTCGTAGCACATGCGCTCCTGGGACTCCGCGAGCAGGATCTCGGTGGCGTTCATCCCCGGCTCCCGGGTGTGGACCGCGTCGAGGTCGATCTCGGCGCCGAAGCCGCCCTTCGCGACCAGTTCGGAGGACGCGCCGCCGAGGCCGGCGGCGCCGAGGTCGCGGGCGGACTCGATCAGGTCCTCGTCCATCAGCGCCTCGCTGCACTCGATCAGCAGCTTCTCCGAGTAGGGGTCGCCGACCTGCACCGCGGGTCGGTCCTCGGTCTCGGCGTCCTCGTCCAGGTCCTCGCTGGCGAAGGAGGCGCCGCCGAGCCCGTCCCGGCCCGTGGCGTTGCCCAGGAGAACCAGCCGGTTACCGGCCTCCTGGGCCTCCGCCGTCACGAGTCGCTCGGGGGTGGTCTTCCCGACGCAGGCGACGTTCACGAGCGGGTTGCCGATGTGGCCATCTTCGAACGCGACGCTGCCGGCGACCGTCGGGACGCCGATGGCGTTGCCGTAGTCCGAGATCCCCTCGACGACGCCGTCGAGCAGGTAGCGCGAGTGCTCGCGGTCGAACGGCCCGAAGTACAGCGAGTCCGCGAGCGCGATGGGGTAGGCGCCCATCGAGAGCGTGTCGCGGACGATCCCGCCGATCCCGGTGGCGGCGCCGTCGTACGGGTCGACGTAGCTCGGGTGGTTGTGGCTCTCGATGCCGAACGTCAGCAGCGTGTCGGTGCCGGGGACCCGGACGACAGCGGCGTCGTCGCCGGGCCCGATCTCGACGTGCTCGCTCCCGCTGGCGAACGTCGAGAGCAGCATGCGCGAGGAGCGGTAGGCGCAGTGCTCGCTCCAGAGGTTCTCGAACAGGTGCGTTTCGGCCCGGGTGGGCTCGCGGCCGAGTTCGTCGACGACGAGGTCGTGGTCCGCATCCGCGAGAGGCATTCACCTGTGTGGTCAGCGTCGGGGTGCAAAGGGGTTTCGTTGTGCACGTTCGTGACTACCCACTCAGACGAGCAGCAGCGGCAGCATCACCGCCGCGCCGGCGACGAAGCCAGTGAGGAGCGCGCGCCGCCCGCCGTCGGGGAGCTCGGCGCCGGTCTCCAGCGCCTCCGGGATGAACTCCGTGAGCACGAGGTACACCATCGCGCCCGCCGCGAACCCGTAGCCGAAGGGGAGGAACGACTGCGCCCACCGGACGAACGCGAACGCGATCACGGCGCCGACGGGCTGGGGGAGGCTGGAGAACACCGCCGCGCCGACCATCCGCCACTTGGAGAGCCCCATCGCCCGCATCGGGATCGCGATCGCCGTCCCTCCGGGACGTTGTGGATCGAGATGGCGACGGTCATGAACACCGCGAGCACGGGCACCGCGAAGCCGAACACCGGCACGCCGCCGCCAAGGCCCAGCTCGGCGAAGGAGACGCCGACGGCGACACCCTCCGGGAAGCTGTGGACGGTGAGGATCCCGAGGATCAACAGGAGCTTCTTCGGGTCGCCCTCCGCGAACGCTTCCGCCTCGAGGCGGGACTCGTCGACGCCAGCGCCGTCTGTCTCGGCCCGTCTCGTCCCGTCGTCGACGGGTTCGTCGCCGCCGATGTCGACGCCGTCGAGCAGCCTGTCGGAGAGTTCGACCAGCACGACACCCGCGAGGATTCCGCCGAGCAGCATCGTCGGCACGCCGGTGGTGTACGTCAGCCCCTCGTTGAACAGGCCAAACAGCGACGCCGACACCATGATCCCCGACGCGGTGCCCCACAGCGCGACGTTCCAGCGGTCGCTGAACTCCTCGACGAAGAAGAACGGAATCGCACCCAGCCCCGTCGCGAGCGCGGTGAGCAGGCCGGCGACGAACACGAGCACGAGGTTCCCGATGACCGCCATACGTCGTCTCGTGTCCGACGAACGATTAGCGTTTCGGAATTGCGAAATAAATTTGGCTATCCTAAAACTCGCTCCGGCGCCCCCGCCCCCCGTATCGGTTTCCTTTTTACCGCCGACCGCCAACCCCGCCTCGTGCTTTCGGCCGAGCTGCACTGTCACTCCGAGCGCTCCCACGACGGTCGGGACCCGGTCGACCTCCTGGTCGAACAGGCCGCCGCCGTCGGCCTGGACGTCATCGCCGTCACCGACCACGACGCGATCGACGCGAGCATCGAGGCGGCCGAACTCGCCGAGGAGTACGGCCTCGTCGGGATCGTCGCGATGGAGGTGACCTCCGCGGCCGGCCACGTGCTCGCGCTGGGGATCGAGGAGCAGATCCCGCCCGGGCTCGACTACGACGAGACGCTCGACCGCATCCACGAGCAGGGCGGCATCGCGATCGTCCCCCATCCGTTCCAGAGCTCCAGACACGGCGTCGCCGCCCACATCAGCGACGAGCAGCTCGCCAGCGCCGACGCGATCGAGGTGTACAACTCCCGGCTCCTTACTGGGCGCTCCAACCGGCAGGCCGAGCGGTTCGCGACTGCCCACGACGTGCCCAAAACTGCCGGCAGCGACGCCCACATCTCCGAGATGGTCGGCCAGGCCGTCACCGAGATCGGCGTCGAAGAGCGGAGCGTCGACGCCGTGCTCGACGCGATCGAGGCGGGCCGGACGAGCGTCGTCGGCCAGAAGACGCCCTGGCGTATCTCGTTCCGGCAGGCCGCCGGCGGCGTGAAACGCCGCGTCCAGCGCGGCGTGCGCGAACTGTTCTGATGCCCCCCGACGGGCCCACCCTCCGCGGCGCCGACGCGGCGACGGTGCGGGGCGCGATCGAGTCCGGCGACCCACTGCCCGGCACGGCCGGGTTCGCCGGCGCCGTCGACGGGCGGCTCGTCCGGGACGTGCTCGGCCGCGAACCGCTATATCTCGACGCCGCGGGCGAGGACTGGAGCTTCGACCCCACCGAGCTCTCCGATCCCGAACTCCTCGACGCGGGGGCGGTTCGCGAGCAGGAGGGAGACCGCCGCGAGGCGTGGTCGCTCCCCTCGCCCCCGGTAGAACAGGATCACGACGCCGCCGTCGACGCCGTCCGGGACGCCGTGCTCACGAGCGTCCGGGAGCCCGACGCCGACGGGCTGGCGGTCGCGTTCTCCGGCGGCGTCGACTCCGCCGTCGTCGCCGCGGGCGTCCCCGAGGCGCCCTGCTACGTCGCCGGCTTCGCGGGCGCGGAGTCCCACGACGAGGCCGCGGCCCGCGAGGCCGCCGCGGCGATGGATCGCGAGCTCCGGGTGGTGTCGTTCGACCACGACGACATCGTGCGCGCGGTGCCGGAGATCGCCCGCGCGACCGGGCGGACCAACGCGATGGACGTTCAGATCGCGCTGCCGCTGTACTTCGTCGCCGAGCAGGCGGCCGCCGACGGGTTCGACCGGCTCGCGGTCGGGCAGGGCGCCGACGAGCTGTTCGGCGGCTACCGGAAGGTGATCGCCCCGGCCGACGACCACCGAGTCGACGCCGACACCGTTCGCGGCGCCACCCGGGAGGTGATCCGGACGCTCCCCAACCAGCTCCCGCGGGACGTGTTGACGCTCCGAGCCGCGGGCGTCGAACCGGTCGCGCCGCTGCTGCACGACCGCGTCGTCGACGCCGCGCTCCGGCTGCCGGCCGACCTGCTCGCCACCGACGACGAGCGGAAGATCGCGCTCCGGCGTGCGGCAGAAGACGTGGTACCGGAGCCCGTGCGGACGGCCGAGAAGAAGGCTGTCCAGTACGGCACCTACGCCGCGCGGGAACTGGACCGGCTAGCCCGCCAGGCGGGCTACAAGCGCCGGATGGACGACCACGTCGGGCAGTACGTCGCGGCGCTGGTCGCGGGCGAGGTGTAGCTACGCGTCCTCGGCGGCGTCGATGGCTCGTTCGGCCAGCGCTTGCGTATCGGCGTCGATGTGGCTCTCCTGCAGCTCCTCGCGGTCGTACCAGTCCCACGCCTCGACGCCGGCCTCCCCGGGTTCGGGGTCGATCTCCCGGCTCGGGACGGTCGCGAAGTAGACGTGGTCGACGTGCTGGTGGTAGACGCCGTCGCCGTCGGCGTCGATGTCGTACAGCAGCTGTTCGCGCGGTCGCGGGAGCGTCTTCCCGGCCGGCGCGCCGACTGGATCGGTGTCATCGAGCAGCGTCGGTTCGAGGCCGATCTCCTCGCGGGTCTCCCGGAGGCCGGCCTCGTGGGGGAGTTCGTCGCGGTCGACGTGGCCGCCAGGGGGGACGTGGAGCTCCAGTTTCGGGTGGTAGTGGAGGGCGGCGGCGCCGTCGTTGACGACGTAGACGGTGGCGGTGAAGTGGCGCGTCGTCTCCATGCCTCGGCGTTGGCGGCGCGGGGTTTCGGGGTTGCGGTTCGGTGGCAGGTGCGACTTGGGGTCGCCCGCAGACCGAAGGGAGCTCGCAGGCTCTCGGTCGAGCTTTCGCCAGGGCCCTCCGGGGCCCGCAGCAA
>NZ_BBJN01000062.1 GCF_000739555.1 Halolamina rubra | reverse complement strand
TTGGTTCTCACACAGTCACGGCAACAGGCTCGTCGACGGCGACACGGAGGTCGCCGCCGCTCGTGAGTCGATTGGTTTTCACACAGTCACGGCAACAGGCTCGTCGGCGGCGACACGGAGGTCGCCGCCGCTCGCGAGCCAATTGGTTTTCACACAGTCACGGCGACAGGCTCCGCCGCCCCGGCACGGAGGCCGGGGCGGGTCGCGAGCCGTGACTGGTTAGAACGTCTCCTCGTACAGCTCTTGGGCGTGCTCGATCGCGTCGAGCGCCGCGTCCTTGTCCTCCCAGCCCAGCGTCGTGACCTCCTTGCCCGCCTCGAGGTTCTTGTACGTCTCGAAGAACTCGTCGATCTCGTCGAGCGTCTGCTGGGGGATGTCGTCAAGATCGTCGATGTGGTCGAACCGCGGGTCTTCGCTGGGGACGGCGATGACCTTGTCGTCCTGCTCGCCGTCGTCGTCCATCTTCATCAGCGCGACGGGGCGGGCCTCGATCACACAGCCCGGGAACGTCGCGTCCTCGACCATCACCATCACGTCGAAGGGGTCCTCGTCGTCGTAGTAGGTCTGCGGGATGAACCCGTAGTCGTAGGGGTAGTGGACGTTCGAGTGGAGCACGCGGTCGAGGACGACGCCCGGCACGTCCTTGTCGTACTCGTACTTGTTGCGCTCGCCTTTGAGGCACTCGACAACCGCGTAGATCTTCTCGGGCGCGTCCGGCCCGGTCTCCAGATCTTCCCAGAGGTTCGTCATGCCTCCAGAGGTTCCGGCAAGCCGGGCAAATGCTTTTCGGGACGTTCCTGTCCGGGCGAAAACGCTTTTACGGTTGGACGAGTAGAACATGTTGCGAGCACTGTACGAATACCCCGTACTGTGCGTCGGCGCCGACAACGCCCCGGGAAGGGGGGCCTGTCGCGTACACGGTGGGGGGGTAGCGGGCAGTGCCACAGATCAACAATGTCAGAGGCAGAAGCAGTCAACGACGAGCAGCCCGGTATCGCACGAGATCTCACCGCGTTCCAACAGAACATACTCGTCATCCTCTCCGAGGAGGCGATGTACGGGCTCGCGATCAAGCGCGAGCTCGAGGAGTTCTACGGAACGGAAGTGAACCACGGTCGACTCTACCCCAACCTCGACGACCTCGTCGAGATGGGGCTGGTCGAGAAGAGCGAACTCGACAAGCGGACGAACCAGTACGCCCTCACCGAGAAGGGTCGCGACGCAGTGCTGGACAGCCTCGAGTGGACGCTCTCCCGGTACGTCACCGACGAGAGCCGCGCCGACGAGGTCAGCGACATCGTCGACGACGAGGTCTAGGCCGCCTTTTACCGCTTTTCGACCGGCGCCGGCGGCTCGGTATCGGCCGCCGCGAACAGTTTTCTGACGGACGCCTCGATCAGCGACGCCTGCGCCTCGCTCGGCCAGGCGTTTCGCGGGTAGTACTCGTCGAGGAACTCCCGTACCTCCTCGGCGGTCAGCTTCTCGATCGGCTTCGCGTAGTGGTTGCTGGCGAACGCCGCCACCGATTCCGCGTTGGCCTCGTGCTCGGGCGCGTCGGCGGCGACGGCGGCGACGAGCTCGTCGTTGTGGTCGGCGATCTCCTGCCAGCGCTCGGGATCGCCCGGCCCGGACAGCGTGACCTCGACCCCGCGGTCGGTGTTCTCGACGCGGTCGAGCTGGACGACGCCGTCCGCCATCCACTCCTCGGGGTAGAGCACGAGCGTGTCGTCCTCGTCGCGGATCCGGCTCTCGTACTCGTGATCCGCGACGAGCGCCGCCCGTCGCTCGCGGTAGGCGGCGGCCTCCTCGACCGCCGCGTCGTCGTCGCGGCGTTCGGCCGCGCGGGCCAGCCGCGTCAGTCGCTCGGCCTCGTCCACGGCGTCGGCGGGGATGTCCGGAACGCGCTCTTCCTCGGTGTCGTCGGCGTCGAGCGCCTCGGTTCGGTCGGCCGCCTCGTGGTCGCTATCGGTCATCGAGTGCCTCGTTCGCCAGGTCGTCGGCGCGTTCGTTTATCTCCCGCGGAACGTGCTCGACGTCCCAGCGGTCGAACGCCCGGAGCAGCTCCCGGGCGGTCACGCGCAGCTCCTTGAGTTCGGGGTCGTTGGTGTTCCACTCCCCGCGGAGCTGTTTGACGACGAGCTGTGAGTCGCCGCGGACGTCGATCTCGTCGAGCCCCAGATCGCGTGCGGCCCGCAGCGCCCGCAACAGCGCCTCGTACTCGGCCTGGTTGTTCGTTCGGCGCCCGATGCGTTCGCTCCCCTCGGCGACGACCCCGTCGCTGCTGACGATCGCCCAGCCGACGGCCGCCGGCCCGGGGTTCCCCCGGCTGGCGCCGTCGAAGTAGACGTGGGCGCGACCGCCGCCCTCCTTCAGCAGGAGCGTGAGGTCCGTCGGTGAACTCCCCTGGACGACGACCTTGTCGTCGTAGGCGACGGCGACGGCGTCGCCGTGTTCGGCCCGCCAGCGCTCGTGGTCGGTGTTGCCCGCGAGCAGCTCGACGCCGGCCTCACGGAGCCGGTCGCGGGCGTCCTCGGGGTCGACAGTGACCGTCGGCATAGGGGCGCTACCGGGGCGCCGAGTAAAGGCGGTTCGTTCCAGGCCGCGAGAACCGAGTCGTTTCCAGCGCGACCCCGACACTCAAGTACGAGAACGGGACCAGCCACCCCATGCGCTGAGCACTGCCCCCCGTCCGGCCGAGGCGGGAGCGCGACACACCGACCGAGGGAGCCGTCGTGACGCCGTTAGCCACCTGTGTGCGGCATAGAGGGGTGCCGCGCACAGAACTTTCAAGCCGACGTAGCGCCGAGTTCCGGGCGATGCGACTCGACGAGTATCTCGAGTACGAGGCGGACGAGGCCGCCGAGCGGCGGCGCCTCGCCGAGGAGAAGAACTACGAGATACTCGACCACCTGGAGTCCTTCGAGAACCGGTTCGAGGAGCACGTCACCGACGACTCCCTGGTCGGCAGCGTCTCGCCGTCGATCTTCGTCGGCCGCTCGAACTACCCGCAGGTGTCGACGGGGATCCTCTCGCCGGTGGGCCACGAGGACGACGCCGGGCGCTTCGAGACCAGCGGCGAGTGGTACGACGAGGGCGTGGGGATCGCGGACGTGTTCGAACGCCGGACCAGCCTGCTGAACTCCAACCGCACGGGCGTCGGCGTCGACGTGCACGACGCCTGGGACGGGTTCACCGGCGTCCAGCGCGAGATCGCGATCGCCGACCGCCCCGTCGGCGTCGAGGTCGGCCTCGACGGCCGGCCCGACGTGGAGTACGACGTGTCCCGCGACGACGTGGCGACGCCCGTCGGCCCGCGAGCGACGGCGCAGTCCGCCGACCTCACGGAGAACCCCCACGTCCCCCGCCCGGTCGAGAAGACCCTGGAGGACGACGACTGGCAGGCCCAGGGGGCGATCAACTACCTCTACCGCCGCGGGTTCGACGTGTACGAGATCAACACCATCCTCTCGGCGGGGGCGCTGGGGCAGGCGGAGAACCGGAAGCTCGTCCCGACGCGCTGGTCGATCACCGCCGTCGACGACACCGTCGGCCAGTACCTCCGCGGGACGATCCGCGACAACCGGAGCGTCGACAGCGTGGAAGTCCACCACAACGAGTACCTCGGCAACAGCTTCTGGGTGGTCCTCGCGCCCGGCAACTGGGAGTACGAACTCGTCGAGATGAAGGCGCCCGGCAGCATCTGGAACCCGGATCCGGAAGCCGGCACGTATCTCGCCAGCGCCCACGAGACGTTCGAGGGGCGGACGAGCTACGTCGACGAGACGGCGGGGGCGTACTACGCGGCCCGCCTCGGCGTGCTCGAACACCTCTCGGATATCGGCCGGCAGGGGAAGGCGCTCGTGCTCCGCCACGTCTCCGACGACTACTGGGGCCCCGTCGGCGTCTGGCAGGTTCGGGAGGCCGTCCGCCACGCGTTCGAGGGCGAACACGGCACCGCGGAGACGCTGTCGGGGGCGATCGGCAAGATCGGCACCCACCTACCGGTCTCGGAGGCGCGACTGCGAAGGAAATCGACGATGGCGGCCGGGCTCCAGTCGAGTCTGCTGGAGTTCTGAGCCGCGCTACTCGGTCTGAACTGGGCCGCGCCCCACGACCGACTCGACGGCCTCGACGAACGTCTGTCGGGTGTCGAAGTAGGTGGTCTCGGTCTCCGCCAGCACGTCCTCGAGATTCCGCGGGCCCTCCGGCGTCCGGATGGTGGCGTCGCCCTCCTTCTCGACGATGCGGCTGCGCTCCTGTGGCCAGGTGAGTCGGGCCGCGACGCGGGCCAGCGGCGCCCCCTCGACGCCGGTCCCCTCGCCGAGTTCGACCGCCGGCTCTGCCGCCTCCTCCTCGGTCTCCTCTTCGCTCATACCCGGCACATCGCCCGTCCGGACGGTAACGCTTTCGATGGCGTCGACGGCCGCCCGGGTAGAAATGTATTCTTCCCGATATGTGTATGACGTACGGCTTTTTGTCCGTGGGGCCTCTTGCGTCGATCATGACCAGTCTCTCGGAGGTGTACAAGCCCGACGCGGAGTTCCAGACCAGCCTCCGGCGACTGTACGCGGGGCTGGGCCTGTTCGCGGTCGGGGGCCTGCTCGCGATCGCCGGCGTGGTGGTGGGGGCGATCACGCCGTTCGACTCGCTGACGGCCTCCTGGGAGTGGGCGGGGGTGCTCGCCGGCCTCGGCGTTCCGGCGGCGATCCTGGGGGTCTTCTCCGTCCTCCCCTCCGGCCGGCGCACCAGGGCCGCGGCCGTAATCGGCGCCGCGCTGTCGATCCTCGGGGTCGCGCTGTTCGCGCACGCCTACCCCTGTCAGTGGGTCGGCACGAACTGCCTCGACGGCCGAATGCTCCTGACGCTGCCGGTCGCGCTGCTGTACTCGGCCGGGATCATCACCACCCTCTGGTGTCTGTTCACCGGGATCGTCAACTTCGAGTCCCGGAACAGCCCCGGCGGCACCGCCCAGGTCGAAGTGACGACCCAGGGCGAGACGAAGGTGATCGAGGTGCCGACCTCGGAGCTCCCGAAGTTCTCGAGCAGCATGGGCGTCCTCGGCGACACGCCCGACGTCGAGTCGCCGGACCGACCCGGCGCCGGCGGCGGGAACAGCAGCGTGGCCAGCGACGGCGGGGCGTCGACGGACACGATCGACGATCTGGGCGGCAGCGGGGCGTTCGTCGACGAGTCCGAGATCGCCGACGCCGGCCCCAGCACTCCCTCGCCGGGGTCGTCGACGACCGAGAGCACGAACGCCGACGTCGACTCCGTCGGCTCCAAGCCGCCCCGGCGCGAGAACCGCGACTCGGCCGCGGGGTCGTCCGACGGCGCCGCGGGCGGCGGTTCCGCCGGCGAGGTTCGCGAGGTGGGGTCGAACTCCCCGCGACGTGACGACGACTGGACGCCGACCGGCGCCACGCCCGACCGCGCCGAGAGCGGCCCGGACCGGGACAGCTACTGCGGCTCCTGTCGGCACTTCGAGTACGTCCAGACCGAACGCGGCATGCAGCCGTACTGCGGGTTCCACGAGGACCTCATGGACGACATGGACGCCTGCGACGACTACAGCCCCCGGCAGTAGCTCAGAGCGTCGCCAGCGTCTCCCGGACGTCTTCCCAGTGTGATCCTCTCCAGAACCACTTCCCACAGTCCCGACAGCGGTACGGTTCGGCGTCGTCGGGCACGTGCGGGGGCGCCTCGTCGGCGCCGGCGTCGACGAGTTCGCCGTTACAGCTGCTACACCGACGCGGTTGCGGGGGGAGCGAGAGCTCGACGCCCGCCGCCCGCAGCTCCCGGAGCTGGTCCTCGACGCCCGCCGCCCGCAGCTCCCGGAGCTGGTCCTCGACGCCGCGCTCGGTGAGCAGGA
>NZ_BBJN01000063.1 GCF_000739555.1 Halolamina rubra | reverse complement strand
CGGACGGGGCCGGAAGCACGATCCGGTACGTCCGTGACGGCTCGGCGGTTCGGCTGGACGTCGACGGCGACGGCGAGCGGGAACGGCTCGGGCGGAGCGAGCGCGTGTCGTTCGAGGCGTCGACGACGGTCGTCGCCGTCGTGCCGCCCGGGATGCCGGGCGTCGGCGACGTGGACGGGAACCGGGACGAGCGATCGCCGGGCTGGCCGTGTCCGGGCGCCGACGACGATCGCTGTACCGCCGACGAACCGGAGTAACAACGGTTTTCCCCCGCGGCGCCGAGGTCGGGTATGCTCTACGACGCAGCCGCGGCCGGCGACGAGGCTCCCCCGAGAGCCTCCTCGCGGCCTACTACGAGGAACTCGCGTCGGTGGTCGACGACCTGGGCGTCGACACCGTCGTGGACGCCACCGGGCTCGACCGGTGGACCGTCGAGTCGATCGAGGCGGGCGACCAACCGGAGCTCACGCTGGAGGAGGCCGCCGAACTGCTCGCGCTGGCCGAGGGCGCCCCCGACGCCGACGCGATCGCGTGGGAGAGCCGTGATCACGTGCTGATGGGGATGACGACCGCGGTCGTCGACGTCGACACGATCGCCCGCGAGATCGACACCGAGCTCGACGGGAAGGAGATCCAGCAGGCGGTCGAGGGGCGTCTCCCGACCACGCTCGAACAGTTCGCCGCGATCCAGGCGTACGTCGACGCCCGACGCTGATGCGCGTTCTCGTCCTCGGCTGTGGCTACGTGGGTCGCGAACTCGGCCGTCGGCTGGTCGACGCTGGCCACGACGTGACCGGCGTCGTCCGCTCCGAGTCGAGCGCCGAGACCGTCGCGGAGGCGGGGGTCGAGCCGCGTCGGGCCGACCTGACCGACCCCGCGGACCTCTCGGCGCTCCCCGACGCCGACGCGCTCGTGTTCGCGGCCTCGGCCGGCCGCGGGAGCGTCGCCGAGGCGCGGTCGCTGTACGTCGACGCGCTCCGGTCGGTGATCGCCGAGTTCGAGGGCCGCGAGTCGCCGCCGGATCGGCTGCTGTTCACGTCGACGACCGGCGTGTACGGCGACCACGACGGCGACTGGGTCGACGAGTCGACGCCGGTCGACCCCGACCGCCCGAAGGCTGCGGTGATCGCGGAGGCCGAGGCGATCGCCCACCGGAGCGCGTTCGACGCGACCGTCGCCCGGTTCGCGGGGCTCTACGGCCCGGGGCGCTACCGGATCGACGCCTACCTCGACTCGGTGACCGCCGGCTGGCGCAACTCGACTCACCGCGACGACGCCGCCGGCGCGCTGGCGTGGTTCCTGACCGAGGACGTCGCCAGGGGGGAGACGGTGCTGGCGACCGACGGCAGCCCGGTCGATCGGTGGGCGTTCGCGGACTGGCTGGCCGAGCGCTGCGACGCGCCCGAGCCCGAGAAGCTGACCGTCGAGGAGCGACTGGCTGAACTCCCCGCGTCAGCAGGGTCGCGGGTTGCGAGTCAGAAACGCTGCCGGAACGACCGACTGCTGGCGTTGGGGTACGAACTGGAGCACCCCTCGGTGTACGAGGGGTACGAACCGGCGATCGACGCCTATCGGCGCGGCGAGGCGCCCTGATTACCGGCCCTGCCGGAGCTCCTCGATCAGCTGCTCGATCAGGTCGTTCTGCCGCTCGAGCTCGGCCTGTTGCTGCTCGATCACGCCCCGGAGCTCGTCGATCTCGGCCGCGAGGTCGCCCACGTCCGGGTCGGCGGGGGCGTCGTCGGCGTCGTCGGCCCCATCGGCGCCGGGGTCGGTCGGCTCCGTGTCGGCCGTCGCCGCCTCGACCTGCTCGATGATTCGGTCGGTGTCGTCGTCCGACTCGTCGACCGCGTCCGGCTCCGGCTCCGACTCCGACTCGGGTTCGGACTCGGCCTCCGCCGCCGCGCCCCCCTCCGGCTCGGCGTCGGCGACCGGGGTCTCCCCCTCGTCGAACAGGTCGGGGCCGTCGCCGAACGGCGAGTTCGCCTCCGCCTCGGCCTCGGGCTCGTTCTCGTCGGCGTACTTCGCGCGGAGCTCCTCGACGCTCTGGACGTCGTGGTAGGAGAGCAGCGCGTCGGTGATGGCGGCCTCGACCGCGCGGGCGTCGTCGTTGGGTGCCTTGAACCGCTCCTGGCGGCCGTCGTGGGTGAGCACGACGCTGGTGGCGACGTTGCCGGGCTCGAAGTCGAGGTCGGTGACGTGTTCGAAGGGGTACTCCTCGAACTCCTCGTCCCAGACCGCCTGGCCGATGTGTTTGACGACGCGGTTGCTGGTGACGATGAGCGTGAGCTCGGAGAAGCGGAACGTTCGCTTCACCGTCTCGCCGGCGTCGGTGATCCCGTTGGCGTCGAGCACGCCGGCCAGCAGCGGGTGGAGCACCTCGTCGAACTTCCCTTTCGGCACCGAGAGCGTCTCCTCGCCGTCGAGGCCGTAGTCGAGCGTGAGCTTCGCCTTCCGGCGGCTCGTCGAGAGGGTGATGCGTTCGGCGTCGTGGGGGAACTCCTCGACGGTCTCGTCGGAGAGCAGCCCCTCCGCGCGGTAAACCAGCGTTCGCGTGGGCGTAACCAGCAGCCGATCCTCGCCGCCCAGATCGACCTCCGCGACCGGCTCCTCGCCCTCGAGGTGTGCGGTAACGGTCTCCGGCAGGCTCATGGGTAGGCGTTCACCCCGGAGGGCATAAATCCGCGTGGCTCGCGGCGTCGAGACAGATGGGAGGGTTTAAGTCCGAGATACGATTACGCCGTAGTGCGGCCGGGTGGCTTAGCTGGACATAGCGCCGCACTCATAGGGTATCGAGATTCGGTGCGGTACGCCTTGGAAGATCCGCAGCGCCCACGGGGCCCGCCGAGCCTCGGACCTGGGTCATGCGGAGATCGCGGGTTCGGAGCCCGCCCCGGCC
>NZ_BBJN01000064.1 GCF_000739555.1 Halolamina rubra | reverse complement strand
GACAGCGACTGCAACAGCATCTCGATGCTTGGCCACTTGTACCGCACCGCTTCCGGCCCGCGGCCACAACCTCCCCAGCCGATTCGCTCCCGTCCGGTCGCTCATCCCTCGCACGCTCGTTCGCGCCGACGCGCTCACGTCGCGCGCCACCGCGGTGCGGCCACAAATTGCCAACGATCGAGATGCTGTCGCGGTCCGCACCGTCCGCCGGAACGTCGCCGTCGTTCTCACTATCCACCGACATGCCACCCACGTCCTACGCTCGGCAGTAAGGGAAACATCCACGTACTGCGCCCCACTCCCCCCGAGTAATGCGCTCCACCTCACGAATCCACATCGACGGAGGAACCGCCGCGTGACCGACGAGTCCACTCGCGTCGGCGTCGACATCGGCGGCACGTTCACCGACGTGGTCGCCGTCCGCGACGGCGAGATCACCGTCACCAAGACGCCGTCGACACCCGACGAGCCCGCCCGCGGCGTGCTGAACGGGCTCGGCGAGAGCGAGTCCGCGGCGGGGTACGAGCCCGGGGCGGTCGAGTTCTTCAGCCACGGCACCACCGTCGCCACCAACGCCGTCCTCGAGGGCACGTGGGCCGACACCGCCCTGGTCACCACCGAGGGGTTCCGCGACGCGCTGGAGATCGGCCGCCAGGACCGCCCGGACATCTACGACTTCGACGCCGAGAAGGCCGAGCCCGTGGTGCCGCGGGACCGCCGCTTCACCGTCCCCGAACGGCTCGACGAGCGCGGGACCGTCCTGCGCGAGCTCGACGAGGACGCCGTGCGGGAGGTCGCCGCCGCAATCGACGACACCGGTGTCTCGGCGGTTGCGGTCTGTCTCCTCTTCGCCTTCGAGAACCCGACACACGAGCGCCGCGTGGCCGAGATCCTGCGCGAGGAGCTGCCCGACGTGTCGGTCTCCCGGTCGAGCACCGTCCTCCCGGAGATTCGGGAGTACGAGCGCAGCGTCACCACGAGCCTCAACGCCGCGCTCAAACCCGTGATGTCCGACTACGTCGGCGATCTGGAGCGGGAGGTCCGCGGCCGCGGCGTCGACGCCGGGGTGAAGATCATGCAGTCCAACGGCGGGCTGATCGACGCCGACGCCGCCCGCGAGCGCCCGGTGAACACGCTGCTCTCGGGGCCCGCGGCGGGCGTGCAGGGCGCGACCCACGTCGCCGGCCGCGCGGGCTACTCTGACCTCATCACGATGGACATGGGCGGCACCTCCTGTGACGTGTCGCTCGTGCAGGACGGCGAGCCGGTCGTCTCGACGGACGTGGCCGTCGGTGACTACACCGTCGGCGTGCCGATGATCGACGTGCACACCGTCGGCTCCGGCGGCGGCTCCGTCGCCTGGGTCGACGCCGGCGGCGCGCTGCGCGTGGGGCCGCGCTCGGCGGGCGCCGACCCGGGGCCGATCTGCTACGGTCGCGGCGGCGAGCGCCCGACGACGACCGACGCCCACCTCCTCCTCGGCCGGATCGACCCCGAGGGGTTCCTGCCCGAGGACCGCGACGTGGGCGTCGCCGACGTGCGCGCCGCGTTCGAGGAACTGGGCGAGAAGCTCGGGATGGGGCCAGCGGAGACCGCCCAGGGCGTCCTCGACGTGGCGAACGCGAACATGGCCCGGGCGCTGCGGGTGGTCTCCGTCGAGCGGGGCCACGACCCCCGGGAGTTCGCGCTCGTCGCCTTCGGCGGCGCGGGCCCGCTCCACGCGCCGACGCTCGCGGCCGAACTCGACGTGCCGACCGTGCTCGTCCCCCGGACCGCGGGGGCGCTCTCGGCGCTGGGGCTGCTGATCAGCGACGTGGGGTACGACTACAGCCAGTCGATGGTCCGGGCCTGGAGCGAGGTCGACCCCGAAACCGTCGCGACCGCGTTCGCGGAACTCCGCGCCGAGGGCGACAGCGAACTCGCTGCGGAGAACGTTCCGTCCGACCGCCGCGAGTTCGAGCGCGTCGCCGACCTGCGCTACGCGGGCCAGTCGTTCGACGTGTCCGTCCCGCTCCCCGAGGGCGAGGTCGACGCCGCGACGCTCGAGACGATCGAGCGCCGCTTCCACGAGCGCCACGAGTCCCGGTACGGCCACGCCGACCCCGGGGAGCCGGTCGAACTGGTGACGCTGCGCCTGCACGCCCGCGGCGTCGTCGACTCGCCGGAGACGGCCAGCGTCGGCGCCGACGGCACCGTCGACGACGCCGTCGCCGAGCGCCGCGAGGTCCGCTTCGACGGCGCCGCCCACGACGCGCCGATCTACGACCGCGACCGCCTGCCCGCCGGCGGCGCGTTCGACGGGCCCGCGGTCGTCGAGGGGCCGGAGAGCACGGTCGTCCTCCGACCCGGGCAGTCCGCCGAGGTCGATCCCGACGGCACGCTGGTCGTCGACACGGGGGTGGCACAGTGAGCGACGATCCCGCGGGTGGGGCGGCCCCCGGCGGCACCGAGGTCGACCCGGTTACCCTCGAGGTCGTACGGAACGGCTGCGTCGCGGTCGCCGAGGAGATGAACGCGAACCTCGTCCGCACGGGCTACTCGCCGAACATCAAGGAGCGACGGGACTGCTCGTGTGCGCTGTTCGACGCCGACGGCGAGATGGTGAGCCAGGCCGAGAACATGCCGGTCCACCTCGGCGCGATGCCGTTCTCGGTCGCCGCGGCCGTCGACGCCTTCGAGGGCGACCTGCACCCCGGCGACGCGATCCTGCTCAACGACCCGTTCCGCGGCGGCGCCCACCTGCCGGACCTCACGCTGGTCTCGCCGGTGTTCGCCCCGGAGACCGTCGACGACGACGACCCGCGGCTGATCGCCTACGCCGCCAACCGCGCCCACCACGCCGACATCGGCGGCTCGACCGCGGGCTCGGTGGCGGCCGACTCGACGGAGATCTACCAGGAGGGGCTCCGGATCCCGCCGGTGAAACTGATCGAGGGCGGCGAGATCGACGACGACGTGTTCGGGATGATCCTCGCGAACGTGCGCACGCCCGACGAGCGCCGCGGCGACGTGCGCGCCCAGGAGGCCGCCAACGAGACCGCCCGCGAGCGCGTCCACGGGATGGTCGACGAGTACGGCGCCGACACGCTCGAGGCCGCCTTCGAGGCCGTGAAGGACTACTCCGAGCGCCGGATGCGCAGCGAGATCGACGAGTTCCCCGACGGCACGTACGCCTTCGAGGACCTGCTCGACGACGACGGCCGCGGCAACGAGGACCTCCCCGTCGCGGTCGAGGTCACTGTCGACGGCGACGAGGTCGGCGTCGACTTCGCCGGCACCGCCGCCCAGACCGAGGGGCCGATCAACGCCGTGCTGGCGGTCACCTCCTCGGCGACGTACTACGCGGTCCGCTGCGTGACGGACCCGGAGATCCCGCCGAACCACGGCTGCTACCGACCCATCTCCATCGACGCGCCCGAGCGCAGCCTCGTCAACCCCGAGCCACCGGCGGCGGTCGTCGGCGGCAACCTCGAGACCAGCCAGCGCGTCACCGACGTGGTGCTCGGCGCGTTCGCGACCGAAGCGCCCGAGCGCGTGCTCGCGGCCTGCCAGGGGACGATGAACAACGTCACCTTCGGCGGCACGGACCCGCGAGGGGCGGACGGCGACGCTGACACCGGGGCGAACGGCGACGGCGAGCCGTACGCGTTCTACGAGACCCAGGGCGGCGGCTTCGGCGGCCGCGCCGGGAAGGACGGGATGGACGGCGTCCACGTCCACATGAGCAACACGATGAACACGCCCGCGGAGGTGCTGGAGACGGCGTACCCGCTACGGATCCTGCGCTACGCGCTGCGGCCCGACTCCGGCGGCGCCGGCGAGTTCCGCGGCGGCCTCGGCCTCCGGCGGGACATCGAGGTTCGGGGGCACGAAGCGCGGTTCAGCCTGCTCGCGGACCGCCAGCAGCACGCCCCGTACGGGCTCGAAGGCGGCGACGAGGGCGAACGCGGCGCCGCATTCCTGTACGACGACACCGACGCCTACGAGGCAGCGGTCGACGGCGCCGACGCCGGCGAGAAGCTCCCCCAGAAGTCGGTCCGGGACCTCCCGGCGGGGAGCGTCGTCAGCATCCGCACCCCCGGGGCGGGCGGCTACGGCGACCCGGCGGAGCGCGCGCGGTCGGCGATCGAGCGCGATCTCCGCCTCGGGAAGCTGACGCCCGCGGCCGCCCGTGAGCGCTACGGCGTCGACGGCGCGGAGCCGTCGGCCGGGTCCGACGAGCCGGCGGCCAGCGACGACGAGTAGCCCCCGGACCATCCGGAGGCTTATGGTCGCGGCTGGCGACGGTCGAGTATGAGCGACGACGACGGCCCCGAGGTCCCCATCCACTGCCCCGAGTGTGAGACCACCACTCGCGTGCCGCTCGACGACCTCGCAGAGCGGATCGACCAGCACAACGAGTCGGTCCACGACGGCGAGGAGCTCGCGCGGGTCGACCCCGAGCTCGCCGCGGCGTTCCAGGATCTCGTCGTCGAGGACCTCGGGCTGCTGGAGGAGGAGTAGCGTGCCGAACGCTTATGGCGTCGCTGTTCGAGGGTAAGGCGTGTTCCGTGACCGCCGCGGGGTGAGCGAGACCGTCGGGTTCGTGCTGGTGTTCTCGCTCGTGATGCTCACGGTCGGCACCGTTCTCACCGTCGGCTACGCCGGCCTGCAGGACGCCCGCGACGCCGAGCGCGTCAACAACGCCGAGCGGGCCTTCGACGTGCTCGCGAACAACGTCGAGGACATCACCGCCCGCGGCGCCCCGAGCCGCGGGACGGAGATCCGGCTGGCCGAGGCGAGCATCGGTCCCGGCGAGCCCGTGACGGTGAACGTCTCGGGGTTCGCGGCCGACGGCTCGCGGGAGTTCTCGACGGGGAACGACAGCCTCGGGACTGTCGTGTACGAGGCCGACGGCACGCGGATCCGTTACGTCGGCGGGGCGGTGACGCGCGTCCAGTCGGGCGGCTCGACGCTGCTCGGCGACCCCAACTTCCTGATCTCTGAGGACAGCGTGATCATCCCGGTCGTGGAGCTGACGGTCCAGGAGCGGACGATCGCCGGCTCGCGCACCGTGCTCGTGCGCTCGGAACGGGAGCTCCACGACGTGGAGATCGACCAGTCCGGGATCGACCGACTGGCAGTCAACCTCACGACCCCGGCCGCCGGGGCATGGGAGACGTACTTCGAAAGCGAGGGGATGACCTGCGAACGCCCGGACGGCGACGACGGCACCCGACTCACCTGTGAACTCGAGGAGAGCGACGGGTTCCGGGTCCAGCTGATCCGGTTCACCATCGACGTGACGTTCGACTGAGTCGCGCGTTCGCTTCTCGGGGTGGTCCTCAGAATTGCCTGGAACCGCTACACCTGTCGGGGTACCACCCCGATTTACTGATTCTCGCCTTTCGTAGAACTCTGTCGCTCAGATGGACTCGCTGGGAGTCTCGCGAGCGAGCGCAGCGAGCGAGTGAGACTAAAGCGAGTCCAGCGACTGAACGAACGAAGTGAGTGAAGAAGTGGACTCGCTGGAATTTGAACCCGGAGGAAGACGGTCGC
>NZ_BBJN01000065.1 GCF_000739555.1 Halolamina rubra | reverse complement strand
TCGCGCTCGCGCTGCTCGGGGCGGGGCGTCGGCGCCGTCGCGGCGGGCGCCGGCTGGCTCCGGCTCCGGCCGTTCCGGGCCGACCTCGCCGTGCTCCGGACCACGCTCCGGAGCTACGACGACCTGCTGCCGTGGCTCGCCCGGCTCGCGATCGGGCTCCCGATGGTCGGCGCGGGGTTCACCGGCTACCTCTTCTCGCCGGCGGCGACCGCCGGCCTGCTCGGGGTTCCGGGGCCGCTGATCCGGCTGTACGGGATCGGCGTCGGCTTCCTGCTCGTGTTCGGCTTCGCGACCCGGATCGCGGCGCTGGCGGGGCTCGTCGGCTACCTCGTCGGGCTGGCGCTCAGCCCCGCGCTGTTACTGGCACTGGAGTACCTCCCGGGCTTTCTCGCGATCCTGCTGCTCGGAGGTGGCCGCCCCAGCGCCGACCACGTGTTCTCGCGGCTCTCGACCGCCGAGGGGACCGTCTACCAGCGGTTCGACCCGGTTCGGGAGACGCTCGCGCCGATCGGCGAGCGGCTCGCGGCCCGGACGGCGCTCGTCCCGGTGATCGTCCGCGTCGGGCTGGGGGCGTCGTTCGTCTACCTCGGGGTCGTCCAGAAGCTGTTCATGCCCGGCCAGGCGCTGGCCGTCGTCGCGAAGTACGACCTGACCGCGGTCGTCCCCGTCTCGCCGGAGCTGTGGGTCGTCGGCGCCGGGCTCACCGAGATGGCGCTCGGGGTCGCGCTCGCGCTGGGGCTGTTCACCCGCGCCGGCTGCGGCGTGGCGATCCTGATGTTCACCACGACGCTGTTCGGGCTGCCGGACGACCCCGTGATGGCCCACGTCTCGCTGTTCGGGCTGGTGTCGGTGCTGGTGATCACCGGCGGCGGCGCCTACTCGATCGACCGCCTGCTCGCCGACCGGTTCGGCAGCGGGGCCGCCGCCGAGGACCGCGGCGTCGAGCCGACGCCGACGGCCGACTGACACGGAACGGTCTTTCCGTTCCGGGCCCCACGTACGGGTATGACCACGAGGGAGTTCGACGACGTGACGCTCGAACGCGTCCGGGAGCACGTCTGGGAGATCGCCCGTGAGGGCGGGATGGAGGTGCCCGCCCGGGTGCTCGCGAGCGAGGCGCTGCTCGAGGAGATCGGCGAGGACGACAGCCTCCAGCAGCTCAAAAACGCCGCCCACCTCCCCGGGATGACGAAGTACGCGCTCGCCATGCCCGACGCCCACCAGGGGTACGGGTTCCCCGTCGGCGGCGTCGGCGCCATCGACGCCGAGGACGGCTGTATCTCGCCGGGCGCGGTGGGGTTCGACATCAACTGCGGCGTCCGGATGCTCCGCACGCCGCTCACGTACGACGACGTGCGCGGCCGCGAGGAGGAGCTCGTCGACGCGCTGTTCGACGCCGTCCCCTCCGGGCTCGGCGGCGGCGGCGTCGTCGAGGGGAGCCGCGACGCCGTCGAGGGCGCGCTCGAACGCGGCGTCGAGTGGGCCGTCGAGCAGGGGTACGCGACCGACGCCGACCTGAAACACTGCGAGGACGAGGGGCGCCGCCCCGACGCGAAGCCCGAGTACGTCTCGAAGAAGGCGAAGGACCGCGGGATGAACCAGATGGGGAGTCTCGGCTCGGGCAACCACTTCCTCGAGGTCCAGCGCGTCACCGACACGTTCGACGACGACGTGGCCGACGCCTACGGGCTCCGCGAGGGCGAGATCGTCGTCCTGATCCACTGCGGGAGCCGCGGGCTGGGCCACCAGATCTGCTCGAACTACGTCCGGAAGATCGAGCAGGAGCACGGCGACCTGCTCGACCGGCTGCCGGACAAGGATCTCGCGGCCGCGCCCGCCGGCTCCCAGCTGGCCGAGGAGTACTACGGCGCGATGTGCGCGGCAGTGAACTTCGCGTGGGTGAACCGCCAGCTGATCACCCACCGTACCCGGGAGACGCTCGCCGACGTGTTCGACGCCGTCGACGGCGACGACGTGGAGCTGCTGTACGACGTGGCCCACAACATCGCCAAACGGGAGAGCCACGACGTCGACGGCGAGGACCGGGAGCTGTTCGTCCACCGGAAGGGCGCGACGCGGGCGTTCCCCGCCGGGCGCGAGGAGGTGCCGGCGGCCTACCGCGACGTGGGCCAGCCCGTGATCATCCCGGGCTCGATGGGCGCCGGGAGCTACGTGCTGAAAGGCGGCGACCGCTCGCTGGAGGAGACGTTCGGCTCGACCGCCCACGGCGCGGGGCGGCTGATGTCTCGCACGCAGGCCAAACAGGAGTTCTGGGGCGGCGACGTGCAGGACGACCTCGCCGAACAGGAGCACATCTACGTGAAGGCGAACTCCGGCGCGACGATCGCCGAGGAGGCCCCCGGCGTGTACAAGGACGTCGACGAGGTCGTCCGGGTCAGCGACGAACTCGGTATCGGCGACAAGGTGGCGCGGACGTTCCCCGTCTGCAACATCAAGGGGTGAGGTTCGGGAGCGTCAGCGGGGAGCGATAGGCGGCGCCGTCGCCGCGATCAGGGCCACAGCCCGCGGGCGTCGTGGGCCTCGGCGACGCGGGAGAGCGCGACGATGTAGGCGGCGTCGCGCCAGGTCACGTCGCGCTCCTCGAGCTCCTCGCGCACGTCGTGCCACGCCGCGAGCATCTCGGTCTCGAGTTCGTCATTCACCCGTTCGAGCGACCACGCGCGGCGGTTGATGTCCTGGAGCCACTCGAAGTAGCTCACGGTGACGCCGCCGGCGTTGGCGAGGATGTCCGGGATCACCGGGATGTCGCGCTCGGCGAAGATCTCGCTTGCCGCCGACGTGGTGGGGCCGTTCGCGCCCTCCACGATGAGGTCGGCCTGGACGGCGTCGGCGTTGTCGGCGGTCAGCACGTTGCCGACTGCCGCGGGGATCAGCACGTCCACGTCGAGTTCGAGCAGCTCGTCGTTGGAGACGGTCTCGGGGGCGTCGTGGGTCATCACCGCCTCCGGCTCCTCGTGGTGGGTCGGGATCGAGTGGGTGTCGAGCCCGTTCGTGTCGTAGATGCCGCCGTTCACGTCGCTGAGCGCGACGACGTTGGCGCCCCACTCGTCCAGCAGGCGCGCGGCGTTGGCGCCGACGCTGCCGTACCCCTGGATCGCGACCGAGGTCTCCCGGATATCCTTCTCGTAGTAGTCGATCGCCTCGCGGGCGATGATGGCGACGCTGCGGCCGGGTGCGCTGTCCCGGCCCTTGCTGCCGCCGACGACCGGCGGCTTCCCGGTGACGACGCCGGGGATCGTCTCCCCCTCCTGCATCGAGTAGGCGTCCATCAGCCACGCCATCGTCTGCGGGTCGGTGCCCATGTCGGGCGCGGGGATGTCGACCGTCGGCCCGATCACGTCGCGCAGCTCCTCGGTGAACCGCCGGGTCAGCTGCTCCTTCTCGCGGTCGCTCAGCTCCTTCGGGTTGACGGAGATCCCGCCCTTCGCGCCGCCGAAGGGGAGGTCCATCACCGCACACTTCCAGGTCATCCACATGCCGAGGCCGACACACTCGTCGCGCGTGACCTCGGGGTGGAAGCGTAGCCCGCCCTTGTGCGGGCCGCGGACGCTGTCGTGCTGGGCGCGGTACCCCGTGAACACGTCGACGCTCCCGTCGTCGCGCTCGATCGGGACCGTCACCTCGTGGACGCTCTTGGGGTGTTCGAGCCGCTCGACGATGTTGGGGTCGATGTCGAGGTGGTCGGCGGCGTGTCGGAGCTGGCGGCGCGCGGTCTGCAGCGCGGACTCCTGCTCGGCCGGCTCCTCGGTGGACTGCTCGGTCTCTGTAGTGGATGTAGATGCCATAGTTACTCGATCGGCGTGCGTCGGTTCCGCATCGAACCGGCGCAGTCCGGACACTGGCCGGGATTGTCCTCGGCGACGATCACGTTGCCGCACTGGAAACACTCGTACGGCGTCTCCTCGTTCGGGTTCTGGTCGACGTCTCTCATGGTTTCGAGCCCCACCGCGGGTACTCGCCTCCCCCTACCCGAGTCACGGGGGAGTATTCCCTCGTTGACTACCGAACCGCTCCGAGCGGGGTGGGTTGAACAGTCAACAGTGGTTGGCGCTCACACGATCGCGCAGAAACCGCCGGAGCGCGCCGCTACCGGTCTCAATCGGCGTGTGCGGTCGCGACCGGCGCGTGGTCGTCGACCAGCGCGGCGAACAGCTTGCGCTGGACGGTCCGGACGTGCTGGTAGAACGCCTGCGGCGAGATCCCCAGCGAGTCGGCCACCTCCTCGCCGGTGACGCCGCGGGGCGTCTCGAAGAAGCCGCTGTAGTACGCCGTCTCCAGCACCTCCAGCTGGCGGTCGGTGAGCCGCTCGAGCACCGAGGCGTAGAACCCGTGTTCGGAGGCCTGCTCCCTGGTCTGTTTGGCGGTGAGCTCCACCTCGCCGAAGCGCTCCCGAAGGAACCCAGTGACGTGTCTGGTGTCGACGCTGCCGGGCACGTCGATTGTGAGCGTCGCGCCCGACTCCGTCGCCGACGCGGTCCGAAGGATCGCGCCGTGGTCGGCGAGTTCGGTCGCGAGAAACGGTTTCGAGAGCTGGAGCCGGACCACGCCGCCGGCCTCCCCGCCGCGGATCCGCTGGACGTCGTCGACCACCACGACGCCCCGCCGCGGCGTCGACGACGTCGTCGACGGGCGCGTCCTCGACGGTGACGAACACGTAGTTGCCGCTGGCGGTCTGCTGGACACCGCCCTCGTAGCTGAGGCTGCAGTCGGCGGCGCCGGCCAGCTGCGTGAGCACGAACGAGCGGTCGGCCACCGCGTAGTCGACGCGGGTCATCGACGTGGTGAGCAGCGCGCGCTTGCGCTCGCTGGCGCTGATCGCCGAGGCGATCGTCTCCCCGAGCTCGCCCAGCACCGGCCGCACCGGCTCGTCGAACGCGTCGGGCGTCTCGGCGTACACCGTCAGCACGCCGTAGGAGAGGTCGTTGTACACGAGCGGGATGCTCAGTACCGAGAGGAAGTCCCGGGAGATGGCGTCCTTCCGCCACGGCGCCGCCCGGAGGTCGGCGGCGACGTTCGAGACGAGCGTCGGCTCGCCCGTCGCGGCGGCCCGCCCCGCCGGCTCGACGCCGTCGGCGGCGACCGGGAACGACTGGCTGTCGATGTACCCCTGCTCGGCGCCGGCCCACGTCTCCGGGGTGACGGTGTCGGTCGCGGCGTCGACGGTGCCGATCCACGCGAACCGGAAGCGGTCCTCGGCGGTGAGCCGCTCGCAGACGGTGTGGTCGATCTCCGTCCGGGTCTCCGAGCGGACGAGCGCGCCGTCGATCTCGCGGATCGTCTCGTTGATGCGGTTGAGCGTGGTGAGCTGCTCGTTGCGCCGCTGGAGCTCGCGGTCCTGCTCGCGGAGCTGGGACTCCCGGCTGACGCGGTCGAGCGCGGCCTCGGCGGTCGCGGCCAGCAGGTCCGCCAGCTCCCGGGTCACGTCGTCGAACACGCCCACTTCGGTCGAGCCGGCGACGAACACGCCGTGGTTGCCCAGCGGGATGTACGCCGCGCTCCGGATGTCCGTCGCGGGGTTCTGCAGCCGGTCGTCGGCGTGCACGTCGTCGAAAAAGAGCGCCTCGTTCTCGACGAAGCTGTGGCTCGTCAGGTCGCGGCCGTCGGCGTGGACGGTCGGCAGGGGCCCGTGGGCCTCACGCATCCCCGGCGACTGGGCTGCGGGCTGGAGGTGGTTGTCGTCCGCGTCGAACAGGTAGACGGCGCCGGCGTCGAGATCGAGCACCGAGGCCGTGTCGTCGACGACGTGCTGGGCGATCTCCTGGTGGGTCTCGGCGTAGAGGAACTCCCGGGCGGTCTCCTGGAGCGCCGCCAGCGCCTGCTCGCGCTGCTTGCGCTTGGTGATGTCGCGACAGCTGTACAGCAGCGAGCCGTCCTGGATCGACACCTCGCGGACGTTGACGAGAAGCGTGTGCTCCCGGCCGGCCTTGTCGGTCGCGGTGACCTCGATGTTCTTCAGCACCCCCGACTCGGCGAGCTCCTCGCGGTCGAACAGGTCGTCGCCGAGCAGTTCGTCGATCGTGCCAAGCTCGCGGATCTCGTCGGCGGTGTAGCCGAAGATGAAGTGGACGTTGGGGCAGACGTACGTGTACTCGCCGTCCTCGTCGGTCATGAGGACGGTGTCGGTCATGTTGTTGAGCGTGACGCGGTGGAGCTCCTCGGACTGCCGGAGCTCGCGTTCGAGCTCGACGCGGTCGCCGATGTCCACCCCGTCGACGACGATCGAGACGAGCCGCCCGCGCCCGTCCGTCACGGGGCGGACCGAGAGCTCGAGCACGCGGTCGCCCGCGACGCCCTCGCGGGTGACGACCGCCTGGCAGAACTCGCCGCCGGTGGCGGTCTCGATCAGCCGTCGGACGTCGGCCGCGGCGGTGTCGTCGTCCGGCCACCACGGCAGCTCCCAGAACGGCCGCCCGACCAGCGCGTCGGTGTCCGCGTCGACCATCCCCCGGGCGACCTCGTTCACCCGCGTGAGCGTCCCGTCGGGGTCGAGCACCCACGTCGCGGTCCGGGCGTCGTCGAACGTGGCGTCGAACTGCCGGGCACGGTCGCGCTGGGTCCGCTTCCGCTGGGCGGCCCGGACCGCCTCGTCGGTCCGCCGGAGCGTCTCCGCGACCGCCGCCTCGCGGTCGTCGACGACGACGTAGTCGGTCACCCCCGCCTCGATCGCCTCGCTGGCGAGCGACTCGGAGCCCGCGGCGGTCCCGAGCACGACCGGGAGCGTCGCCGTCGCCTCGCGGATCTCGCGGACGAGCACGACCCCGGTCGCGTCGCCGAGGTCCTGAGCGGTGAGGACGGCGTCGACGGCCCCGTCGCGAACGAGCTCCAGTGCGGCGGCCGCCGTGTCGACGGCGTCGACGGCGCCGGCAGTCCGGCCTCGGAGCGCCTCGGCGACCGCGGCTGTCCAGTCGGTGTCGCCGACGACGGCGACGCGCGAGTCGTCGAGAACGGTGTCGGGTGAGAGCATGTGAGAGCGTTCGACGCCGCCGGTGGTCGATCGGCCGCGCCGGTGTGTCTCCGAACGTAGCCGCCCGACGGTGAAAACGGCGTTGTTTAACTATCAACCGGCAATCCCGGCCGAACTTTCCTGACCAAGTGGGGTTTGTCAGCACGTCACGCGGTTCGACCGCGGCGCTTTACCCCCGGCCGGGCGGTAGCCGACGTATGCTCGACAGCCGACGCGACCGGTTCGTCGTCCTCGCGCTCGCGATCGTCACGGTCGCGTACCCGCTGGCGCTGCTGTTCACGCCGCCGGACCCGTACACGCAGCTCGTCGTCGCCGGCGGCGTGGTGGCGTTCGCGCTCACGGCGGCGAACGTGCTCAGTCACCCGACGGTGTCCGAACGGCTGGGAGAGGAGTGAGCCGCGGGGCGGCTCAGTCGCCGTGGGGACCCGCGGGACCGCCCGGGCTGTCGGGGCCGCGCGGGCCCCCGACGCCGACGCCGATGGTGACGCGGTCGCCCTCGGGCTCCGGCTCGACCTCGACGCCGTCCTCGAACCGGACGAACGAGAGGTAGAACGGCTCGCCACAGCCCGCGTCCGGCGCGTCGGCGCCTTCGGGCAGGTCGTCGCCCGAGAGCAGCAGCTCCTCGTCGCCGCAGACGATCCGGACACCGTCGACGCCCGCCGCGTCCTCGAACGGCTCGTCGGGGTCGACGTAGCGCCACCCCTCGAGGGGGTAGGGGGTGACGGTTTTGTCCGCGAGGTAGCCCTCGCGCTGGAGTTCGTGGACCGCGCCACAGCGCGGGCAGTAGTAGGTGACGGGGTAGCTCATACCGGCTGTAGGTGGCCGAGCGATACGTGGGTTTCGGCGCCGGAGCGGCGAGGGGGAGACGGAGTTAGCCGTCCTCGGACTCCCCCCGCGCGTCGACGACGAACACCGGCACCTTCGTCTTCCGGAGCACCTGTTCGGCGACGCTGCCCAGCAGCGCGCGGGAGATCCCCGAGCGCCCGTGGCTCCCCATCACCACGAGGTCGGCGTCGAGCTCGTCGATGGCGCTGCGGATCGCGCGCGCCGGCTGGCCGGCCCGGACGTGCTCCTCGGCGGGCACGCCCGCGGCCGTGGCGGCGTCGGCGACGTAGCCCGTCGCCTCGTCGGCGGCCTGTTTCACCTCCGGCATGTCGTCGAGGTGGCCCTGCCGGATGCGGTCGACCTGCTCGGTGCCCAGCGAGTAGTTCACGGCGTCCACGTCGATGACGTACAGCGCGTGGACGGTGGCGTCGTACTTCGCGGCGAGGTCGACCGCGCGGTCGACGGCGGCCTCGGCGGTGTCGCTTCCGTCGGTCGGAACGAGGATGTTGTCGTACATGGATCAGTCGTCCGCGGGGGTCTCGCCCCCGTCGGTCGCGACGTCTTCGGCGCTCTCCTGGCGGGACATCGGCTCCGGGCTGTGACACTGCCGGACCATGCGCTTGGTGTCCTCCGGCGGCTCCTCGGTGAGCCGGGAGACGGCGATGGTGATCGCGAACACCAGCGGCGTCCCCACGAGGGCGGCGCCGATGGCCGGGAACACCTCCCTGTACAGGTCACTGAACGGCAGGATCAGGTCGTTCACGACCGCGCCGACCCAGATCAGCAGGCCGACGCTCATCCCCGCGAGCGCGCCCTCGCGGTTGGTGTTCTCCCACCAGAGCCCGAGGAAGAACATCGGGAACAGCACGATCGCCGCCAGCGAGAACGCCAGCGCGACCAGCTCGCCGACCAGCGCGGGCGGGTCGAGCGCGGTGAGCGTGACGATCGCCCCGAGGGCGACGATGGTGCCCCGGCCGACCAGCACCTGCTCGCGCTGGGTCGCGTCGGGGTTGATGATGTTGGTGTAGATGTCGTGGGAGACCGCCGAGGAGGCGGTGATGAACAGCCCCGCGGTCGTCGCGATGGCGGCGGCGATCCCGCCGGCGGCGACGAGGCCGACGAACCACGTCGGGAGGTTCGACAGCTGGGCGGCCAGCACGACGATCAGGTCGCCCTCGCCGCCGGACATCCCGCCCTCGGCGGCGTACGTCGGGCCGTACTGCGAGGCGTCGTACAGGTCGACGCCGAAGGCGGCCAGCGCGGGCGCGCCCCAGTACAGCAGCATGATGAAGAACAGCCCCCAGACGGTGGAGTGGCGGGCGGTCTTCTCGTTCTCGACGGTGTAGAACCGCACGAGCACGTGCGGCAGCCCGCAGGTCCCGAACACCAGCGAGAACGCGGTCGCGACCCAGAGGAAGAACGAGGAGTTGGCGAACGGTTCGGAGAACTCGCTGTTGAGGTCGTTGATCAGCGCCCCGTACTCGATCTGGGGCAGAACGGTGGAGTAGCCGCCGGTGAAGCCGACGACGTACACCGCCGCGAGGAACGCGACGATGAGGATGACGTACTGGACGGCCATGTTCTTCGTCGCGCCCATCATCCCCGAGAGGCTGAGGTACGCGACGGTGATCGCCATCATGATCACCACCATCGTCACGTAGTCGGTGCCGAACACGTAGAGGCCGACGAGCCCCATCCCGCGAGCCTGTCCGACGGAGTAGACGAAGCCGATCAGGATGGTCGTCAGCGCGCCCAGCGCGCGGGCGGTGTCGGAGTTGAAGCGGTCGCCGACGAAGTCGGGCGCGGTGTACTTCCCGAACCGCCGCATCTGCGCGGCGAGGAAGATGAGCAGCACGAAGTAGCCCGCCGTCCAGCCGATGATGAACGCGAGCCCGTAGAACCCCGCGAGGGCGACGAGCCCGGCGAGCCCGAGGAACGATGCGGCGGACATCCAGTTCGCGCCGATCGCCATCCCGTTCTCGACGTTGCCGATCGAGCGGCCGGCGACCCACATCCCCTCGGTGTCGGCGACCTTGAACAGGTAGCCGACGACGAGGAACAGCGCCAGCATCGCGATCACCAGCACCGCCGGGATCGGCTTGAACGAGATGTCCAGCGCCTCGGGCAGCAGCTCGCTCGACTGGAGCGCCGCGGTCGCGAGCCCGGTCATACGTCCTCACCCCCGTCGGCGGCGACGCTCTCGTCGGGTTCGGAGCCGCCGGAGCCGGCGTCGACGGTGTCGGAGTGGTCGATGCCGTACTTCTCGTCGAGCTTGTCCCGCCGCCGCGAGTAGACGAACGCCAGCACCAGCGAACTCGTCGGCGCGAGGAACGCGACCGTGAAGTAGTGCGCCGGGAACTGGAGCAGCGGGATCTCCTGGGTCATCAGCTCCGGCGCGAGATACGTCGCCGTCACCGGCCCCCAGGTGAGGATCGTCCACGCGATGAAGCCGGCCCAGACCTGCTTCAGGTGGTCCCGCATGAACGGCGTGTTGGGGCTCAGGATGTTGATCTCGGTCTCGAGGTAGTCCACCTCCGCCTCGCGTTCGGCGACGCCGCCGTCGGTCCCGTCGGACGGCGGCGATTGTCGGCCGCCGTCGGTTCTGGCGGATGCCGGCGACGATCCGCCGTCGGCGGCGAGGTCGTCCTCGCTATCGTCCGGTTCGTGTGAGTTATTGTGTGTCATAGGTCGTGTGTTGGTCGGTCGTGGTCAGTTGGTGTTCGAAAAACGCTACCTCGGGGTTACTGCTGCACGCTGACCCGGATCTCCTCGACGATCTCGGGGTTACGGAGCGTCGACGTGTCGCCGAGTTCCTCGCCGTTAGCGATGTCCTCGAGCAGGCGACGCATGATCTTGCCCGAGCGCGTCTTCGGGAGTTCGGGCGTGAAGATCACCTGCTCGGGCCGGGCGATCGGACCGATCGCGTCCTCGACGCCGGCGACGATCGCCTCCCGGAGCGCCTCGTCCTCGTCGTAGCCGTCCTCGGTGATGACGTAGGCGTAGACGGCCTCGCCCTTCATCTCGTGATCGCCGCCGACGACCGCGGCCTCGGCGACGCCTTCGACGCCGACGATGGCGGACTCGATCTCCATCGTGCCGAGCCTGTGCCCGGAGACGTTGAGCACGTCGTCGACGCGGCCGAGCACCGTGATGTAGCCGTCCTCGTCGATCTTCGCCCCGTCCTCCGGGAAGTACGTCCAGTCGCGCCAGTCGTCGGAGTCCGTGTCGGAGTACTCGCGCCAGTACTCGTCGACGAACCGCTCGTCGTTCTGGTACAGCGTGCGCAGCATCCCCGGCCAGGGCTTCTGGATCGTCAGATACCCGGCGCGGCCGGCCTCCACCTCCTCGCCGGTCGTGTCGAGGATCTCGGCGTCGACGCCCGGCAGCGCCGGCCCCGCGGAGCCGGGCTTCATGTCCTTGACTCCCGGCAGCGTCGTGACCATCATCCCGCCCGTCTCGGTCTGCCACCAGGTGTCGACGACCGGGCAACTCTCGTCGCCGATGTGCTTGTAGTACCACTTCCAGGCCCGCGGGTTGATCGGTTCGCCCACGGTCCCGAGGAGCCGGAGGCTCGACAGATCGTGCGCGTCGGGGTACTCCGTCCCCCACTTCATGAACGCCCGGATCGCCGTCGGCGCGGTGTAGAGCTGCGTCGCCTCGTACTCCTCCG
>NZ_BBJN01000066.1 GCF_000739555.1 Halolamina rubra | reverse complement strand
GGGGACGGAGTACCCCGACGCACACGACCTCTCCAGCCTGCGCTTGCTCGGCACGGTCGGCGAGCCGATCAACCCGCGGGCCTGGAAGTGGTACTACAAGCACATCGGCGACGAGTCCTGCCCGGTCGTCGACACCTGGTGGCAGACGGAAACGGGCGGAATGATGGTCACGACCCTCCCCGGCGTGAAGGAGATGAAGCCCGGCTCCGCGGGCCCGGCACTCCCGGGTGTCGACGCCGAGATCGTCGACACGTCCGGCGAACCAGTCGACGCCGGTCGGGCGGGCTACCTGACGATCCAGAAGCCCTGGCCGGGGATGCTCCGCACGCTGTACCAGAACGACGAGCGCTTCGTCGACGAGTACTGGCGCGAGTACTCCGACATCGACAGCGACGATCCCGAGGACTGGGTGTACTTCCCGGAGGACGGGGCGAAGATCGACGAGGACGGCTACATCACGGTTCTCGGTCGCGTCGACGACGTGCTCAACGTCTCCGGGCACCGGCTGGGGACGATGGAGATCGAGAGCGCGATCGTCGGCGTCGAGGGGGTCGCCGAGGCCGCGGTCGTCGGCGGCGACCACGAGGTCAAAGGCGAGGCCGTCTACGCCTACGTCATCACCGAGGACGGCTACGACGGCGACGAGACGCTCCGCGACGCCATCATCGCCGGCGTCGAGGACGCGATCGGCCCGATCGCCCGCCCCGAGCAGGTGATCTTCACGCCCGAACTCCCGAAGACGCGCTCGGGCAAGATCATGCGCCGCCTGCTCGAGGACATCGCCAACGGGGAGGAACTCGGCGACACGTCGACGCTCCGCAACCCCGACGTAGTGGCGTCGATCCAGGAACAGGTCGGGGAATAAATCCAATAGGGCGATACAGAATCGCCGGCGAGGTTCAAAATACCGGTGTACTGCCACGATATTTTTCGCTGCCCCGACGAAGTCTCGACACGATTCCGACCAGGGTTCCGAAATCGTGTTCCGAGATCCGTGGCCCCATTTACCGTCGGTGGCCAGGTACTGACAACCAGCTGAAGACGAAACACTGAATCGGATTTTCGAACCGGGAATCGCAAGACGGAAACCGATTATGAAAATCTGACCCCGCCGTTTCGGGTCTGTGGCGCCATCATAATCGGCCGAAATCCCCGCAAGTAGTCCCTGTATTGTGGCCAAAATCGGAGGTAGACTGGCCGTCGGCAATTCGCTGAAACGCTCGAAAACCTAGTTCTAGAGCGCTGTATGCGCAATCGAGGGCGTCGAAACGGTCGTCGATATTCCCGAAATCGGCGCGCAAAATCTTCATAATCGGGTTCCCTCTGGCGATTAGCCCGATTCGGAATACGTCGACGGCGAGCCTGATTCGGCCGAATTCGACGGGTATGAGCCGATTCGTCGACGACCAGGGATCGATCGGCCACGCGCCGAGCGGATTGACCCTGAATGCATCTGCAGTATTCCACGGACACGCCCCTTGCGGGGCCCGAATCCGATTATGAAACTGCCGACGCCCCCGGAAACCGACGCGACAGCCAATATCGGGGGTGAATCTGAGTATGGAAGCGGGTCGGTCACCGTTCGAGTTCGTCTGTTCAGACCGACTCACGATCGAGCGGGCGTGAAGCCGACACGCTCAATCGGCAGTTGGGGTTCGAACGCGCATCGAGGGGGAACTCGCTCGGTGCCTACCGGTAGGCAGCGAACTCCTCCCCGAACGCGAGGAAGTAGCCCGTGCCGGCGACGCCGACGACGGCCGCGATGGTGAACGCGAGCTCCGGGCTCACGAACTCCCAGAGATAGCCGCCGATTGCGGCGCTCGGGATCACGACCGTGTTCCTGAGCAGGTAGTACGTCCCGGTCACGCGCCCGCCGGCGTCCTGTTCGGCGGGGCCGACGATCAGCGCCTTGTGGGAGGGGAGCCCCGCGAAGCGCAGCCCCGAGAACGCGAACAGCAGCACCATCGCCCACTGGAGCGACATCGCCGGTGCGAGCACGTCCGGGCCGTAGATCAGCACGATGGGGAAGGTCCCGTAGACGAGGAAGCCGAGGCCGACGATGGGTTTGAGCCCGACGCGCTCGGCCAGCTTCGCGGCGGGCATCATCGTCGCCAGCGCGACCAGCATCTCGACGCCCAGGAGGTAGCCGAAGAACGCGGCGGGCGAGAGGTCGATCGCGTAGCTGGCGCCCGCGAGCGCGACGGTGGCGTCGAACCCCACCTCGTAGAACTGCGTGACCACCAGCACGAAGAACACGTACAACATCCCGTTGGCGAAGCGGACCAGCGTGTCGCCGACGAGCAGCGGCCGGAGCTCGCTCGGCATCTCCCTGAGGTCCGCCCGGACCTGCTCGAGGCCGGCGAAGGAGTCGCCGAAGCTGTCCTCGCTCGCGTCGTAGAGGACGTGCTGGACGACCGTGCCGACGGCGCCGAAGGCGACCGCGACCGCGAGCACGTACCGAAAGCTCACCGTGAACTCGGGGTGGAGCCCGATTAGCGCCGCCGCGAGCACCGGGCCGGCGAAGAAGGCGGTCCGGCGGAACGTTTCCGTGCTCGCGAACCCGGCGGCGAGCTTCGACGGCTCGGTCGCCTGCTTCACGACGGCGAAGGTGGCGCCGAGGCCGAAGGATTTCCAGGCCTGCGCGAGCAGCAGGCCGACGAAGATCCAGAGCCAGGGCTGGATCGTGATACCCGCGAGTTCGACGGCGCCGACGCTGGGCGCCACGAACCAGACCCCGAACCCGAGCGTCGAGAGCAGGCCGAACAGCGTGAGCGCGTAGCGCGAGCCCAGCCGGTCCGAGACGGCGCCGCCGGGGTAGGGGTACACCGCCGAGATCACGTTGCCGACCGTGCCGTACAGCCCGATCACGAACCCCGACGCGCCGAGGGCGGCCATGTACTCGGGGAGGTAGCGGCTGGTCATCTGGAAGCCGAGGCTGAACGCGAACATCGCCAGCGACAGGGTGAGCACGTCGCCTTCAAGCGCGAAGAACTGTCGGAACTGGTCGCGAACGGTCGGCTCGTCCCCACTTGCGGCCATCGACCGGGCGTTGGATCGACCCGCAAGAATAGCTTCCGGCGGCAGGACGCCGGATGGGCTCTCCCCTCGTACCCGAGCGTGCGTGAACTCTCCGAAAAATCATGGTTTGATTTACCGTACCACAGTGCGTAGGGGCACGTATGGCGTCCAGTGACAACCCAGAGAACGAGCTGCGGAACAAGAACGAGACCGAACTCCCCATCGGCGACCCGCAGGCGCCCGCGAAGCGGGAGTCCGTGATGTGGCGGTGTTCGGACTGCGGCGAGATGGGCCGACTGGCCGAGGAACTCCCCGAGACGTGCCCCGCCTGCGACGCCGACCGCGAGGAGCTCTATCGCTGGGAGGAGGACTGAGTCACCCGCCGCGGGGCGTCGCCGCGTCCCCGGCGGTCAGAACGTCGCGCGCACCACGGTAAGCGCGGCCGTGGACACGGCGAGCAGTGCGACCAACACCACCAGCACGGGCCGGTAGCCGGTCGCGCGGAGCTCCGAGAGGTTGATCTCCAGCCCCAGCCCCACAAAGGCCAGCAGGAACAGCCAGTCGGCGGCGTTGGCGAGCGAGTCGACGTCGTCCGCGCCGAGCAGGCTGAGGTTCGCGATCGCGACGACGGCGACGAAGCCGACGACGAACTTCGGGAACGGGACCCAGAGGCGGGCCAGCGTGCCGCGATCGCTCCCCGGGCTCGGGCCGCGGTCGCGGGCGTAGAGCACCGCGTACGCCACGGCGACGATGCCGATGGCGGCGTTCCGGGTCAGCTTCACGAGCACGGCCCACTCGCCGGCGGTCTCCGAGATCGCGAACCCCGCAGCCGTCACGGGGCCGGTGCTGAACATCGTCAGCCCGGCCCAGATCCCGAACGTCCGGTCGGGGAGCCCGAGTGCCGTGCCCACGGCGGGGTAGGCGACCAGCGTGAGCGCGTCGAACAGCAGGATCGTCGTCGCGGCGTAGGCGACCGCCGCCTCGTCGGCGTCGATGCTCTCGGCGACCGCGACGACCGCCGAGACGCCACAGACGCCCGAGCCCGCGGCGAGCAGCGACCCCGTCTCGCCGTCGATCCGGAACGCGAGTCTGGCCAGTCCCTCGACGAGGAGGATCGTCGTCGCCACGACGCCGCCGACGAGCAGCAGCACGCGCGGGCCGGCCGCGATCACGCGGTCGAGCGCGACGCTCGCGCCCGTGAGGACGATGCCGGTTTTGAGCCAGAGCTTGTGGGTGCCGACGCCCGCTCGAGTGAGGTCGGGGATGCCCACGATGTTGCCGACGACGACGCCGAGCAGGATCGCGGCGACGAGGTGGTTGAGCGGGAACACGGCACCCAGGAGGCGGGCGGCGAGGCCGAGGCCGAGGAGGAGCGCGAGCCCGGGAAGAAGGGTTCGGGACACGCTCACCACGGGATCGTGAGCCCGAGTCGGACCGCGGCGACGAGCAGGAGCCCCAGCAGCACTGCCTGCCAGCCCTCGCCGAGATCCATCCAGTTGCGCGCCAGGTCGTCGGCGTCGATCACTACCGGGAACTGAGAGGGAGAGGGGGATACCGTTTGCGCCTGCGGCCGGCGCCGCCGGATCAGGGGGTCGGTACTACCCGCCGTAGACGGCGTCCCAGCGCATCGCCTGCCGTTTGTTCCCGCAGTCGTCACAGACGAACTCGTCCATCGTGCCGACGCTCACGTCTACGCTGCCACAGACGCTACAGTACCAGCCGTAGTGTTCCGTCCGCTCCTCGTCGAGGTAGGTCGGGTGGAACGGCCCCTCGGAGCCGCGCTCGCTCTCGTCGTAGGCGATCACGAGCGTCTCGCCGTCGTCGGTCTCGACGCGTTCGGACTGGTCGTCGGCGGTAGTCGGCCCGCGTTCGCCGACGAGCGTCACCTCGACCACGCGGTCGCCCGCGAGGCGCACGTGACGCGTGTGCGCGGGATCGTACCCGTACTGTTCGTAGAACGCCACGCCCGCCTCGTTCGCCTCGATCACGCGGGCCTCGATCCGCTCGGCGCCGGCGTCGTGGAGCGCCGACTCGATCCGGTCGAGCAGCTGGTCAGCGGTTCCCTCACTCCGCCGGTCCGGGCGGACGTGGAGCCACTCGATCTGGCCGACGCGGGGGGAGTCGCCGGCGACGAACGCCTGCACGAAGCCGACGATCTCGCCGTCGTCCTCGGCGACGATCACGATCGTCTGGTCGTCGGCGAGCTCCTCGGCGATCGTCCCGGGTGCGGACTCCGCCGTGCCGTACCACTTCTCGACCGCCATCTGACGGCTCTCGTCGTCGAGCACGTCGTCGTAGGAGGCGGCGAGCGAGCGGTTCGCCACGTCCCTGATACCGGGGATGTCGGTCTCTCGTGCGGCTCGCAGGTGCATACCCCCCAGTTCGCCGTGCGTGATGTTGAATCTATGCCCGGTCCCGTCGTCGCGGCGCTACGGGCTGGCCGGCTGCTCGGGGGCGTCGGCGGCCACGAGTTCAACGACAAAGACGGCACCCCGCGGCTCGTTGTCCTCGACGCGGACCGTGCCGCCGAACTGCTCGGTGAGCGTGTTGACGAGGTAGAGCCCGATGCCGGAACCGGGGCTGTCCAGCCCCTTCTCCCCCTTGCCGAAGATCCGTTCCTTCTGGTCGTCGGGGACGCCCGGCCCGTTGTCGGCGACGCGGACCTCGACGGTGTCGCCGTGTTCGCTCGCCTCGACGGTGATCTCGGGCGTCTCGGCGTCGTTGTGCCGGACGGCGTTCTCGAGCAGGTTGCGGAACACCGAGGAGAGCATCTCGTCGCCCAGCACCGACGTGGTCGGGAGCTCGCCCTCGAGGCGGAACTCGGCGTCGGGGAACGACTCGCGGACGGCGTTAAGTTCGGTCTCGAGGTGGCGCCGCAGGTCGGTCGGGCCGGGGTCCGGGGCCCGTTCGCCCGACAGCGACTCGACGAACTCGCGGGTGGTCTCGGTGAGTGAGATCACGTGGTCGGCTTTCCGGAGCACGCGGTCGAGCGCCTCCTGGCCCTCCTCGTCGACGTGGGGCGGCAGCGTCTCCGCCCAGCCGCGGATCACGGCCATGTCGTTGCGGATGTCGTGGCGCACGACGCGGTTCAGCGCCTCGAGCTGCTCGGTCTTCTCCTCGAGTCGGCGACGGTACGCCTCCTGGTCGGTCACGTCGGTGATCGTCACCAGCTTCCCGGTCGTGACGCCGCCAGTGGTGAACGGGGAGACCGAGAGCTGGTAGTAGCGCCGGTCGTCCTCGGGGCCGGTGGCGAACACGCCCGGATCGTCGAGTCGGGCCGCGAACTCGGCGTCGACGGCGTCGATTGGCCGGCCGATCGAGTCCCGGAGCGCCGGGAACAGCGTCGCCGCGGCGTGGTTGAAGTCACGGACGCGCTCGTCGCGGTCGAGGAACACCGCGGGGGCGTCGCTGCCGCCGGTGAGCTGGACGGCCTCGAACCGGCGGACGTAGACGAACAGCGTGCCGACGGCGAAGACGGCGACGCCCGGCGGCTCGTACATCAGCGGGAGCAGCCAGGCGATCTGTTCGCCGAAGATCGTCGCCACCGCGGGCACACCGGTCACCAGAGCGAGACCGATCAGCGGCCGGCTGTCGGTGCCGGTGTGGTAGAACCGCTCGAGCAGCATGAAGAAGCCGACGGCGATGACCGCGTAGGAGAGCCCCAAGGTTACCCAGTAGAGGATCCCGTGCTGGATCGCGAGGTGGGGGAAGGGTTCCGTGGTCCAGGCGGTCGTGTAGTAGAGGTTGTGCACCGGGTTGGTCAGTTTGAGGCCGACGAACAGGAGGAACACGCCGACCATGGCCCAGCGGTACGGCGCCTGACGCGGGCGGCGGCCGGTGTAGGCGGCACAGAAGTAGGTCCACGCCGCGACGGCGACGAAGGCGAAGATGAACCCGACAGTGTAGGAGGTGAGGCGGAGGCTGTCGGTCGGCGCGACGAGGTAGCCGACGTAGCCCAACGACCACAGGGTGACTGCGAGCAGGAGCGCGACCAGCCCCTCTCGGGTGCCCGGGTGTTTGATCCGGAACGCCCGCGGGAGGCTCAGGAGACAGGCCACACCGGAGACGCCGAAGAGAGCGACGTGTGCCAGAAGGAGCGGGTCCATCGCGAGTGTGTGTCACTTATTCGCTCTCGCCATAACTGCTTTGGAACCACTGGCGGCAGGTGTCACGGCGCGCCGTCGACGCGGCTACTTGCGGACGATGATGCGGAGTTCGTCCTCGTCGGCGAGTTCGTGCTCGAGGCCGACCTGCTGGTCGTCATGCTTCGCTGACTCACCGCGCACGCGTGCGAAGCGGAACCGGTTCAGGAACTCCTCGCCGCCGATGTCGAGACAGGCGTCCTCGACGGTCGAGCCCGGCGGGAGGACGAGGGGCTCCTCGTAGTCGACGCCGCGGCCGGGCTTGTCCATGTACACGCGGATGAGGCCCAGCTCCTCCCAGATCTCCTCTTTGAGCCCGTCGAGGCCCTTCTCCTCCTGGGCGGAGATGAAGATGGCTTCGTCGGGGTCGATGTCGTGCTCTCGGAGGTTCTCCTCGACGGTGGGGAGGTAGTCGGCGTCGATCAAGTCGGCCTTGTTGACCGTGACGATCGACGGGAGGTAGACTCGGTTGTCCATGATCGCGTCGATCAGTTCGTCGATCGAGGGGTCGCCGCGGACGGTCACCTCGGCGTTGACGTAGCCGTGCTCCCGGAGCACGTCCTTGATCGTCTCCTTGTCCATGGAGACGGAGTCACTGGTCGTCACCTGCAGGCCGCCGGTGTGGGATTTGGTGATCGAGACGCTGGCGGGCTCGGTGTCGAGCCGTATCTTGTTCTGGTAGAGCTCGTATCGGAGACGTTCGTACTGGTCGATCTCGAACACCGAAAGCATGAACACCACCAAATCTGCGGTCCGAACGACCGAGAGGACCTCCTGACCCCCGCCGCGGCCGCTGGCGGCGCCCTCGATCAGCCCCGGGACGTCGAGGATCTGGATGTTCGCGCCGCGGTGTTTCAGCATCCCGGGGTTCACGTCGAGCGTGGTGAACTCGTACTCGCCGGTCTCCGATTCGGCGTTGGTGAGCGCGTTGATCAGCGTCGACTTGCCGACGCTGGGGAAGCCGACGAGGGCGACGGTGGCGTCGCCGGTTTTCTCGACGGCGTAGCCGTGGCCGCCGCCGGAGGAGGACTGGTTCTCCAGCTTCTCCTTCTTCTCCGCGAGTTTCGCCTTCAGCCGCCCGATGTGTGACTCCGTGGACTTGTTGTAGGGCGTCTCGGCGATCTCCTCGCGGAGCTCCTCTATCTCCTCCTCGAGTCCCATCGGGCGAAAATCCGGCGTGGGCGTCGTTAAACCTGTTCCTTCCAACTCAGTCACGGCGCGTGCCCAGCCGTCGACGCCATGTC
>NZ_BBJN01000067.1 GCF_000739555.1 Halolamina rubra | reverse complement strand
CGACCGCGGTCGGGTCGGTCTCGCTGACTTTCCCCAGCAGGCTGGCCTGTCGCATCTCGGTGAACGCGTCCAGCGTGTTGTTGCAGGGCGGGCCGTCGTTGCCCAGCGCGACGGTGATCCCGCGGCGCCGGTACTCCTCGACGGGCGCGACGCCGGAGGCGAGCTTCATGTTCGAAGACGGGCAGTGGGTGACGTGGGTGTCCGTGTCCGCGAGCAGCTCGCGCTCGCTCTCGTCGGTGTGGACGCAGTGGGCGAGCACCACGTCCTCGCCGGTGAGGCCGACCTCGTCGAGCCAGTGGACGTTGCGCATCCCGGTTTCGGCCTCGACGGTCGCGATCTCGTCGGCGTTCTCGCTGGCGTGGGTGTGGATCCTGACGCCGTCGTAGCGGTCCGCGAGCTCGCGGGCGCCGCGGAGGCAGTCCTCCGTACAGGAGACGGCGAAGCGCGGCGTGACGGCGTACTGGATCCGGCCGTCCTCGACCCCGTGGTACTGCCGGATCAGCGCCTCGCTGTCCCGGAGCGCCGTCTCGGTGGGCTCCTCCAGCCCCTCGGGGGAGTCCTTGTCCATCAGCACCTTCCCCATCCGGGCGCGGATCCCGCGCTCGCGGGCGGCCTCGAACGCCTCGGCGGCGTGGTGGACCGAGAGGTGGTCGATCACGGTCGTCGTGCCGGAGGCCAGACACTCCAGGTAGCCGAGGTCGGCCGCGAGGCGCATCCCCTCGGCGTCGAGGGCGGCCTCCATCGGGAGGACGTAGTCGAACAGCCAGTCGAGCAGTTCCGCGTCGTCGGCGACGCCCCGGCCCAGCGACTGGACGGAGTGGACGTGGGCGCCGACGAGCCCGGGGGCGACGATGTCGAACTCCCGGCGCTCGTGGGCCGGGAACCGATCACGGAGGTCGGCGGCGGCCCCGACGGCCTCGATCGTGTCGTCGGCGACGACGACGGCGCCGTCCTCGACGATCGTTTCGGCGTCGACGACGACGGTTCCGGTGAGCAGCATCCCCTCCGTGGGAGGGGGTGGAGGATTAAGAGCGTGGCTATGCGGGCCGGCGACGCTCAGACCCCCAGCGCCTCGAGCAGGTCGAACCCCCAGCCGAGGTGGGCCATCACGTAGTAGCCGACGTAGATCCCCACGATGGCGACGACGCCCGGGAGCGCCGGCGGCGCCGGGATCGGCAGCCGGAGGAACGTGAACAGCGCGCCGGTGACGATGCCGACCGCGAGAGCCGCGATGACGGCGGCGACGTTCATGGTTCCCGGAGCCACGCGGTCGGGGAAGGTAAAGGCGGCTATCGGCGCCGACGGCGCCGCGGGGCCGGAGTCAGCAACGTTAACCGTCGCCCCGCCCGATTCGTCCCTATGAGCTACGAGGACGAGATGGAGAACCCCGAGAACCCGGTCGCGACGATCCACACCACCCACGGCGACATCGTCGTCGAACTGTTCGAGCAGCGTGCGCCGACGACGGTGCAGAACTTCATCAGCCTCTCGACCCACGCCGAGGACTACGACGACGCCGAGGTCGGCCCCGAGGGCGAGGCCTGGGAGGACGACGGCGAGAAGCGCGTCGACCCGCTGTACGACGACGTCGCGTTCCACCGCATCATCTCCGGCTTCATGATCCAGGGTGGCGACCCGACCGAGACCGGCCGCGGCGGCCCGGGCTACCAGTTCGACGACGAGTTCCACGACGAGCTGACCCACGACGGCGCGGGGGTCCTCTCGATGGCCAACTCCGGCCCGAACACCAACGGCTCGCAGTTCTTCATCACGCTGGACGCCCAGCCCCACCTCGACGGCAAGCACGCCGTCTTCGGCCGCGTGATCGACGGGATGGACGTGGTCGAGGAGCTCGGCTCGGTCCCGACCGACCGCAACGACCAGCCCCAGGTCGAGGCGAAGCTCGAGTCCGTCGACGTCGACGAGTAAGCCAGTCGCGGCTCGCGACCTGTCGCGGCCGTGGCGCCCGACGCCGCGACCGTATACCGGCCACCTGCGGCCCCTTCTGCGGTTTCCACCCGCGCTAGCGACGCGAGTGCGGTGTTTGCAGTCCACATAAGCGTTGCCGGCAAGGCTTATCCCCGTCCGTGGCAGAGGTTGACACGCACAGCATGTTCGAGCAGTTCTCCAGCGGCTACTACCTGGGGGTGTTGTACGTCCAGCCAGGGGCGGACGAGGCCGCCCTGAACGTCGAGGACCACGAGGCGGTCAACCGGCAGCTCTACGGCGACAGCGAGGGGATCGAGCGGCTCGACTCCCCGCTCGTGATGAAGCTCGACGGCACGCACTTCCCGGTACAGGGTGCGGAAGGCGTCCCGACGGGCACGCTGACGGTGCCCGAGTCGCTGGCCGACGACGACCTGCCGGCGCGCCGGGAGGTGCTGCTGGCCCGCCCCGAGCGCGCCGGCCAACTGCTCAAGTACGGCGGCTGGCAGCCCCCGGACGCCGCGTAGCCACGACGGCGCGGGGTTCAGGCACCGCCTAACACGCCCGTAGGCACCGCGTTACTTTACCCCTATACCCCAACTGCCGGCTATGGCGACGGGTCAACGCGACGAGGGGGTCGAAGAACAGCTGTTGGAAGCGCTCGATGCGGCCGAGAGCCGGGAAGTACGGTACCACATCCGCGAGACGTTGCAGCATCTCCATCTCGACGACTGAACCGACCTCACGACGAGCCCCGAAGCTACAAACCCCTCCCCGCCCGCGGGTTCGGTATGCTCGACCGCCTGCTGGGCCGGCGCCGCCTGAAGGAGCGAATCGCGGAACTGGAAGCGGAGCGTGAGAGCCTCCAGGCACAGGCCGAATCAGCGAAGGAGAGCCGCGCCGACGCCGTCAGCGCCCGTCAGGAGGCCGAACGCGAGGTCAACCGGCTCGAGGACCGCGTCACCGAGCTCGAGGACCGACTCGACCGCGCCGAGGGCGACGCCGAGACGGAGCTGAACTACCGCCACGAGGAGACCGCCCGCGGCGGCCGGATCGAGGCCGTCGCCGACCGCCTCCGCAGCGTCGACGCCGGCCGGGAGGGCGCGCTGACCGCGTTCGTCGCCGACGACGGGGAGGTTCCGGAGCCGGTCCGGGAGAGCCTCGGCGACCGCTCCTCGCTGGTCGCCGACGCCGCGCCGTGTCTGGTCTGCGCCGACGACGCCGGCCTCGTCGCCGCCGCGCTGTCGCTCCCGATCGAGCCCGAGCCGTTCGTCGAGTGGGACGACGGGTTCCGCGTCGAGCCGTCGTGGGTCCGGCCGACCGGCCGGCTCTGCTTCGCGCTCGTGCGCTCGGACACGTTCGCCCTCGGCGTGTACGAGGACGGCGAGCGCGTCGAGTTCGCGGGGTTCGAGAGCCACGTGATGAACGAGCACTCCAAGGGCGGGTTCTCGCAGGACCGCTTCGAGCGCCGCCGGGACAACCAGATCGCCGAGCACCTGGAGGAGGCCGCCGAGACCGTCGAGGAGCACGCGGCCGACGCCGACCGCGTGGTGATCGTCGGCGAGAAGAGCGTGCTCGGCGAACTGCGCGATCTCGCGGACGCCACCGCCCGCGTCGACGCCACCGGCGAGCCCGAGCCGGCGCTCGAACACGCGTTCTCGGACTTCTGGCGTGTCAACGTTCGAGGACTGTGAGTTACCGCGGGCCACCGATTTATACCCTCCCTCCTCTATCCCCACACCATGCCCGACCAGCGACGACTCGCGATCCTCGCCCACGAGAAGTTCCCCGACCGCGCGAAAACCGCGCTCGGCGTGATGCGCTACAGCGACGACGAGACCGTCGCCGTGATCGACCGCGACACCGCCGGCAGCCGGGTCCACGACCACACCGACACCGTGCCGGACGCCCCCATCGTCGACTCCTTCTCGGCGATCGACGACGAGGTGGACGCGCTCCTGATCGGCATCGCCCCGATCGGCGGCGGCTTCGACGAGTCCTGGCGCCCGGACGTGACCGCCGCCCTCGAGGCCGGCGTCGACGTGGTCGCCGGCCTCCACTACTTCCTGAACGAGGACGAGGAGTTCGCCCGCCTCGCGGCCGAACACGGCGCCGAGCTCCACGACGTGCGCGAGCCCCATCCGGGGATCGGCGTCGCGGAGGGGAAGTCCGACGAGATCGACGCCGAGGTCGTGCTCACGGTCGGCACCGACTGCTCGGTCGGGAAGATGACCGCGACCTGCGAGCTCGTCGACGCCGCCGAGGAAGCGGGGATCGACGCCGGCTTCATCCCCACCGGGCAGACCGGGATCATGATCGCCGGCTGGGGCAACCCCGTGGACCGCGTGATCTCTGACTTCACGGCCGGCTCGGTGGAGGAGATGCTGCTCGAGAAGGGCGACGAGCACGACGTGCTGTTCGTCGAGGGCCAGGGGAGCATCGTCCACCCCGCCTACTCCGCGGTCACCTGCGGCATCCTCCACGGCTCGATGGCGGACAAGCTGGTGCTCTGCCACGAGGCCGGCCGCGAGGTCGTCCACGGCTACGAGGACACCGAGCTCCCGCCGATCCCCGAGTACGTCGACCTGTACGAGTCGCTCGCGGCGCCGGTCCACGAGACGGAGGTCGTGGCGGGCGCGCTCAACACCAAGGACGTCGACGGCGACGACGCAGCCCGTGAGGCCGTCGACGCCTTCGCCGACGAACTCGGCGGCGTCGCGACCGATCCGGTCCGGTTCGACGCCGCGGAGATCGTCGACGAGATCGTGGGGGAGCGATGAGCCTCGACACCGAGTTCGAGCGCGTCTCGCTGCCGCTGGCGAACGCGTTCACGATCTCGCGAGGCACCCAGGAGACCGCCGACAACGTGATCGTGAAGATCACCGACGAGGGCGGGATGACGGGGATCGGCGGCGCCGCACCCTCGGCGCACTACGGCGAGACCGCCGACACGGTCGAGGCGGTGCTCCCCGACCTGCTCGACGTGGTCGAGGAGGTCGGCGACCCCCACGCGCTGACGACGATCGAGGAGCGGATGCGCCACACCGTCGCGCGCAACCCCGCGGCGCGGTGTGCGGTCTCGATCGCGCTGCACGATCTCGCCGCCAAGCGCACGGGCCTCCCGCTGTACCGGATGTGGGGGCTCGACCCCGACGAGACGCCGACGAGCTCGTTCACGATCGGGCTCGACACGACCGAGAAGATCCGCGAGAAGACCGCCGACGCCGTCGACGCGGGCTACTCGACGCTGAAGGTGAAGCTCGGCACCGACCGCGATCGGGAGATCATCGGCGCGATCCGGGAGGAGGCGCCCGAGGCGACGCTGCGCGTCGACGCCAACGAGGCGTGGACGCCACGGGAGACCGTCGATAACTCCCGCTGGCTCGCCGAGCACGGCGTGGAGTTCATCGAACAGCCCGTGCCCGCCGAGGACCCCGAGGGGCTGAAGTTCGCCTACGAGCGCAGCGAGCTCCCCATCGCCGCCGACGAGTCCTGCGTTACGCTCGCGGACATCCCCGAGATCGCCGACAGGTGCGACATCGCGAACCTGAAGCTGATGAAGTGTGGCGGCCTGCTCGAGGCGAAACGGATGGTCCACGCGGCCCGCGCCGAGGGGCTGGAGGTGATGCTCGGCTGCATGATCGAGAGCAACGCCAGCATCGCCGCCGGCGTCCACCTGGGGCCGCTGCTCGACTACGCCGACCTCGACGGCTCGCTACTGCTCGAGTCGGACCCCTACGACGGCGTCGACCTCACGGACGGCGAGATGCGGCTGGCGGAACTGGGGCTGCCCGGCACCGGCGTGCGAACGGAGTAGTCGGTCGCCGACGCGGTCGGCCCGCCCTCACTCCTCGAACTCCGCGTCCCGGTCGGTCTCCCGGAGGATGAACGGGCCGATCGACAGCGTGCGCTTGGTGACGGTGACGATGCGGAGGATGTACGAGAGCAGCACCGCGAACGGGAGCAGCGCGACCGCGACCACGGCCGCGATCTGCAGCAGCGAGACGGGGAGCCCCGCCACGTACGTCGCGGGGGCGTCGATGTCGAAGAACAGCAGCGCCCACGTCGACGCCAGCAGCGAGGGGAGCGACACCCAGAGGATCGACCGCGAGAGGTCGATCAGCTCCCACTGGAAGTACAGCGTCTTGAAGTGCTCGCGGGCGGGGCCGAACAGCTCGAGCACCGCCGAGAGCGCCTCGAACCGCTCGATCGCCGCCTCGCTCAGCGCGTCCTCGTGTTCGGCCCGGAGCCGCCGGGCGGTGTACAGCTTCCAGGAGTAGTTGAAGTCGAGCGCCGAGCGGATCACGTCGAACTCGCCGAACCGCGCGTCGTCGAGCCCCTCGCGGACGGTCTCGCTGTTCTCCCGAATCCCGTCGACGAACTCCCGGATTCGGTCGGCGAGCTCCGGGTCGAGCTCGGTCAACGCCGCCTCGAGCTCGTCCGCGCGGCGCTCGGTCGACCGGACGAGCGCCCGGAGGAACGCCGAGGGCTCGGTCGGGCTCACCGGCTCGTCGATCAGCTCGCTCACGTCCGAGCGGAACGCGGTCGCCTCCTCCATCCGCTCGCGCTGGTCGCCGACGGCGCCCTGCTCCTGTGAGAGCACGAGCTGTGAGAGGGTGAGCACGAGCGTGACGCCGGTGACCGTCGAGCCGACGAGCGCCTGCGCGAGCGTGTCGACCGAGTCGCTCGCGGTGATGAGCACGTGGGCGGGCTTCGGGTGGGCGACGCCGCCGACGACGACGCCGAAGAAGAGGAAGGCGACGATGCCGAGCGCGACCAGCCGCCGGTCGGCACTCATCAGCAGCCAGAGCTTCGTCGTGCTCACGCCCGCCCGCTCGCGGATCGTGTCGCTGGTCTGCCCCCGCGAGTCGTCGGCGTCGCCGTCGCTCACGGCGGCTCACCTCCGGGGGCGGTCGGGTCCGCCACGCGGAAACGGGGGTTCACTCCTCGTCCCGAAGCTCCTCCAGTTCGCTCTCGATGTCGGCGTCGGTCTCGGCGTCGGCGGTCGTCGACTCCTCCGCCTCGTCGGCGCCGTTGGCCTCGACGCCCTCGTCGAGTTCGCTCTTCAGGGTCGCGAGTTCGGACTCGACCTCGTCGTCGGTCCGCCCCTGTTCGAGCTCCCGGTCGATGCGGTCCTCGTCGGAGAGGGCGTTCTCGAACGCGCCCGTCTCCTCGAGCTCGTCCATCGCCTCCGCGCGGGCCTCCATCTCCTCGGTGCGCTCCTCGGAGCGCTCGATCGCCCGGGTCACGTCGGCCATCTCGTCGCCGGCGCCGGTCATCGCCTCGGAGACGCGGGTCTCGGCCTCGGCGGCGTCGTGGCGCGCCTTCAGCGTCTCCTTGCGCGTGCGGAACTCCTCGATCTGGCTCTGGAGCTCGTCCTTCTTCTCGACGAGGCGGTCCTGGGACTGCTGGAGGTCGGCGATCTGGGCTTCCAGGTCCTCGATCTCGTTCATCTTCGACTTCTTCTTCTCCAGCGCCTCGCGGGCGAGGTCGTCGCGGTCCTGCCGGACCGCCTCGCGGGCCTGCTCGTTGTGCTTCTCGACGTTCTCCTCCAGCCGGCGCTTCTGGATCTCCAGGCGCTTCTTCTGGGTCGTGAGGTCCGCGATACCCTGCTTGACCTCCTGGAGCTGATCGCGCATCTGCTCGTAGGAGTAGTCCAGGGTCTCGTTGGGGTCCTCGGCGCGGTTGAGCACCGAGTTCAGCTTCGACCGCACGATGTAGGAGGCACGCGAGAGGATTCCCATAGCCGGGTATGGGGCCGTCAGCGCCTTAAAACCTCCCGCGAGCCACGAGTAACCCGGAGCGGAAGGCGCTTTGGGGAGGCTCCCGACCAGTAAGCATGAGCGACAGCGAACCGGTCGTCGTCCCTTGCGCCCGGGACGTGCGGGGGAGCCTCGACACGGCTGCGGCCGGCGACGGAGCGCCGGGCGCCGACGAAGGCAACTCGACCGACGCCTGCGTCGTCGCCTGCCCGCCCCACCCCCAGCACCGCGGCCACCGCGGCGACAACCGACTCGTCGCGATCAGCGACCGCCTGACCGAGCGCGGCGTCGACTGCCTGCGCTTCGACTACGGCGAGTGGGACGAGGGGTACGGCGAACTCGGCGACACGTACGCCGCGATCGAGTGGGCGAGCGAGCGCTACGACGCGGTCGGGCTCACGGGGTTCAGCTTCGGCGGCTGTCTCACGCTGCTCGCCGCGGGCGGGACCGCCGTCGACGGCGCCGCGGCCGCGACGCCCGATATCGACGCCGTCGCCGCGCTCGCGCCGCCGGCGCGGCTGAACGACGACCTCGACGCGCTGCCCGCGATGGAACGCGTCGACGCCCCCGCGACGGTGGTGTACGCCGAGCGCGACGACATCGCCGACTGGGAGCCGGTCGTCGAACGCGCCGAGGCGCTGGGCTGGCCGACGACCGGACTGTCGGCGGGCCACCTGTTCGTCGGGCGGATCGCGGAGGCCGGCGACGCCGTCGGCGCGTTCCTGCTCGACGCGCTCGGGGAGTGAGCTACCGCGTCGCCTCGCGGTAGCCCGCGACGACGTAGCTCGCGGTCAGCACGACGGCCATCGCGATCACGAACGCCCAGAACCCGACGGTGAGAGCGTCCGTGATCGCCGGCCCGGTGATCTCGGGATCGAACAGTCGCCACAACAGCACCGCGGCGGTCGCGATCCCACCGACGACGAACGGGGCGAGGAAGCGCGGATCCCACAGCGAGCCGTCGGTTTCGGCGTAGCTCACCACGTAGTTCCGGAACGTGCCGACGAACACGTACACCGCGAACGCCCAGAGCAGGCCGGTGAGGACGGCCGTGAGGACGTCGACTGCTGCGATCCCCGCGGCGCCACTGCCGAGCAGCGAGCCGGCGGCGCCGACGAGGAACGCGGCGACGAGGAGGGCGTGCCACGGTTCGAAGCGATCGGGGAGGGCCATGCGGCGGGCGTCGACGGCGCGGGAGAAAAGCGTGCCGCCGCCTAGTTGTACTCCCGCCAGGTGTTGTCGCACTCCTTGCAGCGCAGGAAGCGCGTCGGCGGCTCGTCCGCGGAGGCGGTCTGGCGGATCTCGTACCACGCCTCGCCGTGGCCGCAGGCCTCGCAGGTCACGTCCGACGCGGTGGGTTTCCCCTCGTACTCGGCGTCGTCGTCGGCCTCGATCAGGTCGCCGTCGGTCTGCTCCTCCGTCGAGACAAACGCCGCCTCGGCCGCCTCGTCGCGGGGCTGGCTGGCCTCGCACTCGGTGCAGACCATCCGGTCGCCCTCCGCGACCATCATCGAGCCGCAGTCGTCACAGAACTGCATACCAGAACTCGGGCGGCCGCGCGGGAAAGCCTGTTCACTCCTCGACCGCGAACCCCGACAGCGACTCGTCGTCGTCGGCGACCTTCGGGCAGCCGCGCACCCGGAACTGGTCGTCGTCGACGAGTTCGACGATCTCGGTGCCCTCGTTGGTGCAGGTCGCGGCCGGCGGCTCGGCGAAGAACTCACAGCGCTGGCAGTACTCCCGCTTGTCGACGACGTGCTCGTCGGGCGTCTCGGTCGGCTCGACCGCCGGTTCGACGCCGGCTTCGACCCCGGCGTCCTCGCCGAGCAGGTCCGTCACGTCGGCGTCGCCCTCGACGACGGCGTCCCAGACTTCCTCGCCGTCGACGTCGCCCACGTCGACCTCCTCGAACAGCTCCGCGGCCTCGGCCTCGCTGACCGGTTCGCCCTCCTCGACCGACGCGAACGGGTCCGGGCCGGGGTCGTCGGCCGCCTCGCGCTCGGCCTCGATCCGGTCGCGGAGCGCCGAGAGCGGGACCTCCTCGTCGTCGGCTTCCTGGCCGCCGTGCTCCCCGACGCCGTCGTCGCCGTTCGCGTCGCGGTCCTCAGCCATCGTCGGCGAACACCTCCTCGGCGGGCGCGGGGTCGAACGACTCGCCGGTCAGCGCCGGCTGGTCGCCGGTCACCAGCGTCGCGGAGCCGAGGAACCGGCTGCCGGGCTCGACGCCGACGAACGACTCGCCGCAGTGGGGGCAGCGCGGGTCCGACAGCAGGCCGATGTGGACGCGCTTACTACAGTGCTCGCAGTCGGCGGTGCCGACGTTCCGGCGGTTGGCGTCGGCCTGTAGCTCCTCGACGGCTTCCCGGCGGGCGTCGGCGGCCTCGAGCTCGGTGACGCGCTTCCGCAGGTCGACCACCGCGCTCGCGAGCGTGTCGAGCTTCCGCTCGGCATCGTCGGCGCGGTCGGCCAGCGAGTCCAGCACCGCCTCGTAGTTGTCGAAGCCGCCGTCGACTTTCCGGTCGAGCGCCGCGAGCGCGCGCCGGAGGTCGGCGATCTCGTCGGCCTCGGCGCGTTCGACCTCGTCGATGCGGTCCTCGATCTCGGGGTGGTCGTGCTCGGCATCGGCGCGGGACCGGGCGACCTGCATCACCTGGACGACGCGGTCCCGCACGTCCTCGATCCGCTCGTCGGTGTCGGCATCGAGCTCGTCGACGCGGTCGGTCAGCTCCCCGAGCTGCTGCTCCAGCGGCGGCACGTCCGTCGCGTCCTCGGCGTCGGTGAGAACCCGGTGGGTC
>NZ_BBJN01000068.1 GCF_000739555.1 Halolamina rubra | reverse complement strand
CGCCGACGACGGTCGGCGTCGCGGAGCGTGATGCCGCGATCGTGCAGTAAGTCCATCACGGCTCGCGACCTGCCGCGGCATCCGTGACGCGGGCACCGAGCCAATGCCGCGATCGTCCAGTAGCCGACCACGACCCGCGACCGGACGCCGACGATGTCGGCGTCGGCCTATTCTCGGACGAGGAACAGAACTTTGCGCTACCGCCGTCATCCCCGGCCATGGTCGTACTGGGCGAACTCGCCTTCGGCGTCGCCCTCGTCGTCGGCGGGGTGTTGCTCGCGATCAACCATCCGGCCGTTGACTGGCTCAACCGGTACCTGAAGGCCTCGGGAACGACTCAACGCCCCTCGGAGATCGAGATGGACGAGAACGCCGAGCTGGCCGGCCGCGTCGTCGGCGCCCTCACCCTCGTGATGGGGCTGGTGATCCTCGTCGACGCGATCGCCTGATCCCGACCCTCAATCCCTCAGACGCCCGGAACCCCGAGCGCGCCAACGTCGACGACGTTCGCGATCGAGAGGATCCACAGCAGCACGATCGCCGCCAGCCACGCCGCGAAGCCGATCGCCCCGGCGCGGAGCCAGCCGCCGGGGTAGCGCCAGTTCACGACGCCGATCCAGAGCACCAGCAGCAGCGCCGGCCCGACCACCGGGATCCCGCCGAGGAACCCGAACAGCGCGTACACCAGCGCCCCCACGCCGGCGGCGATCACGGCGTTCGTGAACGAGGGGTCCTTCCGCAACACCAGCTTCGCGCCGATGTGGATCGCGAGCGCGCCCACGAGCAGGCTGACGATGCCGACGACCAGTCCGTCTATCGGGGCCATAGCGCAGCTATCGTTCCGCGCGAGGGAAAGCGTGATGGGCGTCGTGACAGGCGATTGGCCGAAGGCTTTAGCGGGGGTCACCGCGTTGGTGGGCACGAATGGACGAGTCGGACCTGCGGATGGACCAGCGCGTCCGGAAGTCGACGCGGGAGACGCTCCGGGAGTCGTTCGTGACGGGGCTGGCGGTCGTCGTGCCGGTGCTGGTGACGGTGATCGTGCTGGCGATCGCGTTCCAGTACGTCTACAACTACCTCACGATCCTCGCCCGGGGGATCATCGACGCCGGGAACCTGGTGAACATCCCGGTGTACGGCGACATCCCGGTCGGGCTCGTCGTCATCCAGCTCGCCACGCCGGTGATCCTGCTGGCGGTCATCATGGTCGTCGGCGTGTTCACCAACACCACCGAGTGGGGGGAGCGGGCGGTGAACTACTTCGACTACTTCATCTCCCAGATCCCGGCCGTCGGCGGCGTGTACGAGTCGTTCCGGCAGATGAGCAACGTGATGCTCGAGTCGGACACCCAGAGCTTCCGCGAGGTGAAGCTCGTCGAGTTCCCCCACGAGGGCGCGTACACGCTGGGGTTCGTCACCACCGAGACACCGGACGCGCTCGCCGAGCCGGCGGGCCACTCCGAGATGTTGACGCTGTTCCTCCCGCTGGCGCCCAACCCCGTGATGGGCGGGCACCTGGTCCACATGCCCGCCGACCGTGTGATGGACGTGGACATGACCGTCGAGGAGGGGATCCGCGCCATCGTCACCAGCGGCGTCGCCGTCGCCGGCGGCAGCCAGAACGCCGCCGGCAGCCGGAACGGCGACGGCGGCCTGTCAGCGTCGGCGATGCGCGATCTCGCCGGCGCGGAGTACGCCGACCAGCAGTTCGCCCCCGAGCGTGACTCGCCGACCGTCCGCCGCTCGGCGCCGGTCGACACCGACCGCGCCGGGACGTACGACGAGTCGGTCCACCCCCGACGGGCGACGACGCCGGACGACATCGCCCGCCGTGAGCGCCCCGAGGACGAGACCGACGCCGACCCGACGCCGGACGGGACCCACGTCACCGACGCCGCGCGGGCGAACGTCACCCCCGCCGAGGAGGCGGGCCGATACGCCAACGAGGCCGACGAGACCGATCGCCCCCCGGCGACGGCGGCCGACCGCGCCTCCGAGGCGCGGGAGTCGACCGACGAGACGCCGGCCGCCGCGGCCGGCCGGGAGTCGGCTGACGACGACGCGACCGACGAGGAGGCTGCGCCCCCCGACGACGCGGAGCCGGAACCGAGCGACGAGCAGCCCCGGGAGGACGCCGACGAGGGAGCCTGATGGCCGCGTTCACGCTGCGGGAGCACACCGCCGACGTGGCCGTCGAGGCGTCCGGCGACGACCTCGGCGCGACGTTCGCGGCCGTCGCCGACGGGCTCGCGGCGGCGATGTGTGACGACTGGCCGGCGGCCGACGACCCGGACGGCGGCGAGCGTGCCGACCTCCGCGTCGTCGCCGAGAACCCCGAGGCGGCGCTGTACGACTACCTCGACGAGCTGATCTACGAACGCGACGTGCGGGCGGTGCTCCCCGTCGACAACGAGGCCCGGGTCGCGGGCGACGGCGAGTGGGTCGTCGACGCCAGCTACCGCGGCGTCCCGCTCTCGGCGGTCGTCGCCCGCGAGGTGAAGGCGGTGACGTACTCGGAGATGCGCCTCGAGCGCGTCGACGGGGGGTGGGAGGCGTACGTCGTGTTCGACGTGTAACCGATCGCGGCTCGTGACCTGTCGCGGACTCCGTTCCGCGGCCACGAAGCCAACGCCGTAATCGTGTGTAACCGATCGCGGCTCGTGACCTGTCGCGGACTCCGTTCCGCGACCACGAAGCCAACGCCGTGATCGTGTGTAACCGATTACGGCCCGCGAACCACCGCGCGATCCACTACTCGTCCACGTACCGCCGTACGAGCCCGCACTCGGGACAGACGTACGTTATCGGGTTCAGTTTCTCCTTCGCCCCGAGACTCCCCAGGAGCCCATCCTTCGGCTCGTCGGTCACCAGATGCAGTTCGAACCCGTCGCTGGTTCGCGTCGTCGCCTCCTCCATCGTGACGCCGCAGTCCGGACACCGTCTGCTCGGCATGGCTGGTGCTGTGGGTGCCGGCGATAAAGTGCTACGGGGGAACGACCTTTCCCGTTCCGGAAAGAGTTGAGGGGTATGAGGCGTCACACCGCTCCCGCGGCGCTCACGCTGGCCGTACTGCTCGCTGCGGTCCCGGGTCGGGCGCTGGCACACGTCCGGTACGTCACCCCCAGCGACGGCGGGGAACGGGCCGCCGAACTGCTCGCCGCGATCGCGTCGGACCCGCTCGCGCTCGCGCTGCTCGGGGGCGGGGGCGTCGGCGCCGTCGCGGCGGGCGCCGGCTGGCTCCGGCTCCGGCCGTTCCGGGCCGACCTCGCCGTGCTCCGGACCACGCTCCGGAGCTACGACGACCTGCTGCCGTGGCTCGCCCGGCTCGCGATCGGGCTCCCGATGGTCGGCGCGGGGTTCACCGGCTACCTCTTCTCGCCGGCGGCGACCGCCGGCCTGCTCGGGGTTCCGGGGCCGCTGATCCGGCTGTACGGGATCGGCGTCGGCTTCCTGCTCGTGTTC
>NZ_BBJN01000069.1 GCF_000739555.1 Halolamina rubra | reverse complement strand
GCGGCCGCGAGCAGCTGGCCGTCGAGGCGTTCGCCGACGCGCTTGAGGTCATCCCGCGCACGCTCGCCGAGAACGCCGGCCTCGACCCGATCGACTCGCTGGTCGACCTGCGCGCCAGCCACGACGGCGGTGCGTTCACCTCCGGCCTCGACGCCTACACCGGCGACATCGCCGACATGCAGGAGGACGGCGTCGTCGAGCCGCTCCGCGTGAAGACCCAGGCCGTCGAGTCCGCCACCGAGGCGGCGACGATGATCCTCCGCATCGACGACGTGATCGCTGCGGGCGACCTCGCCGGCGGCCAGGTTGGCGACGACGACGGCGGGGACGAGATGCCGCCGGGCGGCGGCGGCATGGGCGGCATGGGCGGTATGGGTGGCATGGGCGGCGCTATGTAAGATCGGTCTCAGACCGATCTTACGTAGCAGTCGAGCTTCGCTCGACGACGCCGATGTAAGCGAGGCGGGAACACTCGCCTCCGGCGAGGCAAACCGCCTCGATACCGAGCGGGGAGCGCATCGCGCGACCCGCGAGGTGAAGTTAGGCGCTTAGCCACTTCCACCTCGCCGCTCCCACCACCGAACCGCCTTCCAACTGAGGGTCAGACCGCTTCCGTCTCTCCGACCTGCGGGACAACTTCCCGACCGTTTTCGTACGGCGACTCCCCGCGCCCGGTATTTATTTGTGGCCGCAGAACCTCCTCTCAAACACCCGACTGGTCCGTCGGGTAGTCAGAGGCAGGCCGGCGGGTCCTCGCGGTCCCGCTGTGTTCGATCTGGTGCAGTGCCCGCTCGGGGCACACGTTTTCACTCGTGAACCGTCCGGAGCAGCGCCTCGAGTTCGTCGACGAACCCCTCGAACATCGCCTCCCCTTTCGCCGCGCTGACGGCGCTCACGTCGCCCATCGCCCCGGAGTCGGACCACTCGGCCACGTCGAGGGTGACGTTCAACGGTCCGGACCCCAGCAAGTCGGCGGGCGCCTGCTCGTACTCGGTCTCCCACTCGGTCGCCTCCATGCGCGTCTCGTCGACGAGTTCCGGGTGGAGGTGGAGCATCATCGACGTTTCGAGCTCGCCGCCGTGGGCCATCCCGCCGCGGTCGCTCTCGCGCACGTCGTCGAGGAAGTACTCGCCGAGCTCGAAGTACGTCAGCCCCAGCACCTCCGTCTCGGGCTGTTCGGCGCCGACGCGCTGGGTCGCCGCGGCGATCAGCGGCCGGTTCCCGCCGTGGCCGTTGAGGAACAGCAGCGTGTCGAACGCGTTGCCCAGCGCGCTGTCGGCGATCTGTGAGAGCGCGTCGCTCAGCGTGTCGAACTCGGCGCTGACGGTGCCGCCGAAGGGGAGGTGGTGCGGCGAGTGGCCCAGCCACAGCGGCGGCGTGGTGAGGATCGGAACTGTCTCGGAAACGCGCTCGGCGCCGGCGGTGGCGACGGCCTCGACGAGGAGCGTGTCGGTACCGGTCGGCAGGTGGTGGCCGTGCTGTTCGAGCGCGCCGACGGGGACGATCAGGACGGAGCCGTCCTGCTCGGCGATCTCGACGATCTCGGGGTACGGCTTGGCGGCCCACGCGACGGGGCTGGTGGTGTCGACCATGCGGGCCGTTGGCAAAGAGTGGGGAAGTAGGTGTGGGTGGCGGGCATCGACGCCCCCGCGGCGCCGCCGGAGTGGTGCGGTGGGGTTCGAACTCGATTGCGAGACTCGCTGACGCTCGTCTCGCGTAGTTCGAAATCCCACGGGCGCCGCTGCTGCTCACGTTCGTTCGCAGACAGCGGGCGCGGTGGGATTCGAACCGGAGGAAGACGGTCGCCTC
>NZ_BBJN01000070.1 GCF_000739555.1 Halolamina rubra | reverse complement strand
CGCCGCGCTCGGTGAGCAGGATCGCGTCGTCGACGCTGGCGGCCAGCTGCTCGTCACGGGTGAGCAGCGTCCGGTTCTCCGCCGCCGCGAGCCGCCGGATCCGCGCGTCTGCTTCGACCCCGCGGTCCAGCGCGTACGCGGTGTCGTACCCGCACATCCGCAGGTACGTCGCGAGCTTCCCGAGCATCACGTCGAGGAAGAACCGTCGCTCGGGGTCGGCCACGATCAGTCGAGGAACGCCCGAACGCCGTCGACGTCGCGGGCGGTGAGCACATCGTCGGTCTCGGCCCAGCCCCGGCGTGCGGTGTGGACGCCGTACCGGCTCTCGGCGAACGCGCCCGGCCGGTGGGCGTCGGTGCCGACCGCGACGACGGCGCCGGCCTCGACGGCCACCCGGACCGCCGAGTCCCGGAGGTCCAGCCGGTTCGGGTTGGCGTTGATCTCCAGCGCCGTCCCGCTCTCGACGGCGGCTTCGGCGAGCCGGTCGAAGTCGGGGGATAGCCCGGGGCGCTGGTTGATCATCCGCCCCGTCGGGTGACCCAGAACGTCGGTCTGGGGGTGCTCGATCGCGGCGACGAGGCGCTCGGTCGCCCGCTCGCGGTCCTGGTCCAGCGCCGCGTGGGGGGAGGCGATCACGACGTCCAGCTCCGCGAGCAGCTCGTCCGGGGTCGAGAGCCCGCCGTCGGCGTCGACGTTGGTCTCGATCCCGTGGAGCAGTTCGAGGTCGTGCCCCGCCTCGTCGAGGGCGTCGCGGGCGTCGTCGACGGCGGCGGCCTGCTCCCGGATCGCCTCGGGGTCGAGCCCCGTGTTCCCGAACACGCCCGGCCCCTCGGCGTGGTCGGTGATCGCGAGGTAGTCGTGGCCGAACTCCGCGGCGCCGAGGGCCATCTCCTCGACGGTGGCGTCGCCGTCGGACCAGTCGGTGTGGGCGTGGAGGTCGCCACGGATCTCGTCCTCCTCGATCAGGTCCGGGAGCTCGCCCTCGCGGGCGGCCTCGATCTCGCCAGTGTTCTCACGCAGCTCCGGCGGGATCAGCGGCAGGTCCAGCGCCTCGTACATCCCCGCCTCCGTCTCGCCGGCGACGCGGTCGCCGACGCGCTGGCCCGCGTCCGGGTCGTCGACGCCGGAGACGTCGAAGCAGCCGTACTCGTTCAGCTTCAGGTCGCGGTCGATCGCGACGTTCCGGAGGTGGATGTTGTGGTCGCGGCTCCCGGTGAAGTACTGCAGCGCGGCGCCGAACTCCGAGGGGTCGACCACGCGGAGGTCGACGCGGACGCCGTCGCCGGTCCGGAGGCCGGCCTTGGTGGGCCCGGACTCGATGGTCTCCGCGGAGTCCTCCCACTCGAGGAACGCGTCGACGACCGCCTCGCCGTCGGTGCTGGCCGCGAGCACGTCCACGTCGCCGATCGTCTCCTTCCAGCGCCGGTTCGAGCCGGCGAGTTCGGCCGCCTCGACGGCGTCGATGCCCGCGAGGAACTCCCGGGCGGCCTCGCCCAGCGGGCGCCCCTTCCCCAGCAGCGTGCGCTGGTGGGCCTGTCGGGCGAAGTCGATGCCGCCGAGGATGTTCTCCTCGGTCTTCGGGCCGAACCCCTTGACTTCCTGTATCTCCCCGTCCCGGGCCGCGGCTTCGAGCTCGTCGAGGTCGGTTATCCCGAGCGCCTCGTACAGCGTGCCGACGGTTTTCGGGCCGACCCCCTCGACGCTGGTGAGCGCGGCCATGTCGACGGGCAGCTCCGCGCGGAGCGCCTCGAGCTCCTCGATCTCGCCGGTGTCGACGTACTCGACCAGCTTCGCGGCGATGGCGTCGCCGACGCGGTCGATCTCCGCGACGGCGTCGGCGCCGTCGCCGGCCAGCTCCTCGACCGGTTCGGGGTACTCCCTGACGTTCTCGGCCGCGCGCCGGTAGGCGGTGGGTTTGTACTCCACGTCCTTGGCGTCCAGCAGGTCGGCCATCTCTTCGAGCAGGGTCGCGAGTTCGTCGTTCGTGGGCATGGTGTGGTGGCGTCGATCGGTCGTCGCTGTCGGCGGCGGCGGTCAGAGCGACCCGCGTCGCGGGCTGCCGTCGTCGTCGTGGCCCAGCGCCTGCTGGAGGAAGTTCATCCAGCGCTTCTGGTCGGCGGCCGCCTGTCGGGCGGCCTCGCTCTCCACGTCGGCGGCGTCGAGCTGTTCGAGCGCGTCGAGCGCGCGGTCGATCCCGATGATGCTGTTCGCGAGCGCCTCGCCCGCCTCGTAGCTGATCTGGCCCTCCTCGAGCCGTTCGAGTCGCTCGTTGCGCTCCCGGCGCAGGTTGCGTTTGGCCTCGTCGACGCGCTCGCGCTGGTCCGCCGGCACCGTCTCTCGGCGCTTGATCTCGAAAACGAACTGCTGGAGTTCGAGCGTCTCCCCCTGGACCTCGATCTCCCGCGGGATGTCGGCGCCGATGGTGGCGGCCTCGCGCCCGACCCGTTCCAGCAGCTGCTTCCGCTCGTACTCCTTCACACTCGGGGTTGGGCGGGGCGACTCTTTGCTTCTTCGCCCGTGTTTCGTGTTGATTGGTGTTGGAGGGGTCGACGACGGTGACAGCCACCGCGACGGCGACAGCATCCCGGTGCTCGACCACTGGGACCGCAGGGCGCCGGGGCCTAAGCCCGGCACAGCCTCCAGTCCTCACCCCTCCCCCGGGCGCCGCGATTGGCGAGCGCGAGTCGTCCACCGCAACCGCACCGCACCCGGGTTTGGCGCGAAGCGCTCGCGCCTCCGTGCGCGACGCGAGCGCGAGGGACGACTGACTGAGTGAAACGACGGAAGGAGTCGGCTGGGGAGGCTGTGG
>NZ_BBJN01000071.1 GCF_000739555.1 Halolamina rubra | reverse complement strand
GCGACCGCGATCGCCCGGGAGATCTACGGCGACGACTGGCGCGGCAACTTCCTCGAACTCAACGCCTCCGACGAGCGCGGGATCGACGTGGTGCGGGACCGCATCAAGAATTTCGCGCGCTCGGCCTTTGGCGGCGAGGACTACCGCATCATTTTCCTCGACGAGGCCGACTCGCTGACGAGCGACGCCCAGTCCGCACTCCGCCGGACGATGGAGCAGTTCTCGGACAACACGCGGTTCATCCTCTCCTGTAACTACTCCTCGAAGATCATCGACCCGATCCAGTCCCGCTGTGCGGTGTTCCGCTACTCGCCGCTCTCGGACGACGCCGTCGCCGCCCAGGTCCGGGAGATCGCCACCGCCGAGGAGATCGAGATCACCGACGAGGGGCTCGACGCGCTCGTCTACGCCGCCAACGGCGACATGCGCCGCGCGATCAACAACCTCCAGGCGGCGGCGACGACCGGCGACGTGGTCGACGAGGAGGCCGTCTACACCGTCACCGCGACCGCCCGCCCCGAGGAGGTCGAGGAGATGGTCGCCGCGGCCGTCGCCGGCGACTTCCCCAAAGCCCGCGCGACGCTGGACATGCTGCTGACCGACGTGGGGATGGCCGGCGGCGACATCGTCGACCAGCTCCACCGCTCGGCGTGGGAGTTCGACCTCGACGACCGCGCGGTCGTCCGCCTGCTCGAACGCCTGGGCGAGGCCGACTACCGGATCGCGGAGGGGGCGAACGAGCAGGTGCAGTTGGAGGCGTTGCTGGCGGCGCTGTCGCTGGACGACGAGCAGTAGTCGCACAAAGAACTTGTAGTCCGGCCAGGGGTCGAAAACCGTCGCGCTTATTCACGGTGCTCCGAAACGGCGGGGTATGCAGCCGATTCACGCCCGCTACCCGTTCTTCGACGCGGCCCGCGAGGCCGTCGGGGAGCTGGGCGCCTCGGTCCCCGAACTGGCCGAGTCGGGCGACCCGGCCGTCGAACGCGGCCGCGAGCGCGTCGAGCGCGCGCTGACCGAGGGCACCACCGCGCCCGCCGAGCCGGGGCGGTGGAGCGACGAGGCCGAACTGCTCTCCTACCCCGTCGCGCGGGTGCTCGTCTCGCTCCTGTCGGAGGAGAAAGCCGTCGCGAAGTACGCGACCGCCGAGGCGGCGACGGCCGCCGCCCGCTTCGCCGAGGACGTGACCGGCGACGACGACGGGCTCCGCAGCACCACCGACGCCTCGGTGTCGCTGCCGCGGATCCTCGAGGAGTTCGACCTCGCGGACGCCGTCCGCGAGGAACGGCTCGCCGGCGCGGCCCGAAACCGGGCGTCGGGCGCGACCGACCGCGACTGGTACCGCGTCGGCGTCGAGCAGTACCTGCTGCTCACGGGCGACTGGGGCGAGGAGTGGCGGCTCGTCAACCGCGAGCTCGCCGACGGCGAGGTCCGCATCCAGCGCGGCGAGCTGTACGGCGCCGACGGCGAGGGGCTGCTCGTCGAGGCGGTCCGCCGGCGCGTCTCGGAGGGGCTCCCGTTCGACCTCGGCGACGACCGGCGGGGCGCGCTGGAGGACGCGCTCGACGAGCCGCTGTCGGCGCTCCGCGACCTCCTGGGCGAGCGCGTGGCGGTGCGGGAGATCGACGCCGTGCTCCCCGCGCTGTTCCCGGACTGCATCGACGAGCTCCGACAGCGGGCGCGGGAGGAGGAGCTCGACGACACCGAGTCGTTCGCGCTGCTCTCCTTCCTCGCGGCGATCGGCCTCGACGCCGACGAGGCGGCGGCGTTCTGTGCCGACACGACCGTCGACGAACGGCAGGCCCGCTACGCGGTCGAGCGGTTGGGCGAGAACCGCGGCGCGCAGTACCCGCCGCCGTCGTGCGAGACGCTGTCGGCGTACGGGATCTGTACGAACCAGAACGGCCACCGCGAGCGCGCGGACCATCCGCTGGTGCTGTACCGAGAGCGACTGCGGGAGACCGACCCCTCGGAACGGGTCGACTGGCGCGAGCGGGAGCTGGCTCAGTCCTGACTGGCGAAGTAGAGGCCGAGCGCCCCCATGAGGAGGATGAAGCCGACCAGCGCGCCCAGCAGGCCGAGCCCGCCGCTCGGACTGAGCGTGCCGTCG